>JBILHL010000060.1:0-12552 GCA_044350515.1 Crocinitomicaceae bacterium
TTCTTCATATTTGGTGTTTAAATTACTAAAAAGTTATTTCCGAAATTTTTTTGAGCTTTTAAGGGCTCAAAAATTTCAGAATAACTTTCAGCTTTACACACTTTATGGGAGGCTACCTTCGGGAACTTTGTTGTTAACACCTTATTCTTTTACAAGAACAACAACTTATTTAGATATTCCAGTTCAGATTCAAATCAAACCTTCGCCTTTTTTAACGTTAGTTGCTGGCCCTCAGTTTTCCTATTTACTAAACACAAAGAATGACTATACTTGGGGAGCAAATTCAACACAACAAGAAGAGGAGTTTGAAAACGAAAACATCCGCAAAAACATTTTAGGTGCAGTTGCAGGTTTTGATATCAACGTCACCAATTTCGTCATCTCAGGAAGAGCTTCATTCGACTTTCTAACTAACAATGGAGACGGAACAAATACAACCCCTCGTTATAAAAACCAATTGGTTCAATTAACAGTGGGATTCAAATTATAAATTCAACAACCACAATATTAAAGCCTTCACAATTCATTTTGGGAAGGCTTTTTTGATTTCAAATGGATTCTTCTAATGTTATAAAAACCACCAAGCTTTCACTAAGAGGTTATTAAAATGAATTTTGCTTTTTTGAACATTAACCATTATGAAGTTAAGGGACATTAAGATTCGAGTTAACTTAATTTTCTGATCCCCTTAATGGTTCATTTTTTGTAGATGTCAATTTTAGAATTTATGTTTCAAAAAAAACCACCAAGCTTTCACTCAGTGGTTCTGTAATTTCAATAATAACCTAATTTTCAAATTAGCTCATATTCACATTTTCAAATTATTAAAGTCCCAACAACACTTGAATTGGATCTTTCGAGCCAAACAACATTCTTTCTGGGTTTTCTAACATTTCTTTCACTTTCACCAAGAAACTAACCGACTCTTTTCCGTCGATGATTCTGTGGTCATACGAAAGCGCAACGTACATTATTGGACGAATTTCCACTTTTCCGTTAATAGCAACTGGTCGTTCAACTACATTGTGCATTCCTAAAATCGCAGATTGCGGTGGGTTGATAATTGGCGTTGACAACATCGAACCAAAAACACCACCATTTGTAATCGTAAATGTTCCACCAGTCATATCTTCTGGCGTAATTTTTCCATCGCGTGCTTTGATAGCTAAACGCTTGATTTCTCTTTCAATTTCTGCCAATGACATTTGCTCCGCATTTCTAACAACGGGAACCATTAATCCTTTAGGAGAAGAAACTGCTATACCGATATCTGCATAATCATGGAAAATCATTTCATTTCCGTCAATTTGTGCGTTCACAGCTGGATATAAATTCAAAGCTTCTGTAACTGCTTTTGTGAAGAAAGACATAAATCCTAAATTCACTTCGTGGTGTTTTGAGAAAGCGTCTTTGTATTTCGCACGCAAGTCCATAATTGGTTTCATATCCACTTCGTTGAAAGTTGTCAACATTGCCGTTTCGCTTTTTACAGCCACTAAACGTTCTGCAATTTTACGACGCAACATCGACATTTTTTCACGACTTTGATTGCGTGAACCACCCCAACCTTGTGCATCAGCAGTAGAGAATCCAGCAGACATCGCACTAATCACATCTTGTTTTGTGATACGACCATCTTTTCCAGTTCCTTTTACTTGATTAGCTGCAATATTGTTTTCTGCCATAATCTTAGCAGCAGCAGGAGAAGGAGTTCCACTTGCGTAAGAAGTTTCCTTAACTGGATCAGGATTTGGAGTTTTTGCAGGGGCAGGTGCTGCAACAGTAGTAGGAGCCGTTTTTTCAGCTACTACTTCAACTGTTTTTGCGGGAGCACTACCAGCAGGCTTTGCAGCAGAAGTGTCTATTAAACAAACTACTTGCCCAACTTTTACAACGTCGCCTTCAGCAGCTTTCAACGTGATAATACCACTTTCTTCTGCTGGTAATTCTAATGTTGCTTTGTCGGAATCAACCTCAGCAATTGCTTGGTCTTTTTCAACGTAATCACCATCAGCAACTAACCATGCTGCGATTTCAACTTCTGATATCGATTCGCCCGGACTTGGGACTTTCATTTCTAATACTGACATCTTCTATCTTATTTCGTTAATTTTTCACTGTTACTTTTGCGTACGAAAACAATTCGTTGAACAATTTAGCCAAACGTTTTTCGTGTAATTTTTTAGAACCTTCAGCAGAGGCAGCACTTGCAGGACGAGTAATTCCAATCAAATCTAATTTTCTTAAATTCATTGCCATATACGTCCAAGCTCCCATGTTTGCTGGTTCTTCCTGTGCCCAAATGATGTTTTTTGCTTTGTATTTCGCTAAAATATTATCGATTTGCTTTTGAGGTAAAGGATACAATTGCTCAACGCGGACAAAAGCCATATTGCTAACTCCTAATTCTTTCGCTTTCACTTTCATTTCGTAGTAGAATTTACCACTACAAAGTACCACTGTATCCACTTCTTTTACTTTCGCAGTTGGGTCGTCTAATACCTCTTGGAATGAACCAGTTGCCATTTCTTCTAAACTAGACATTGCATCAGGATAACGCAACAACATTTTTGGAGAGAAAACAACTAATGGTTTTCTGAAATCGCGTTTCATTTGACGGCGCAATAAATGGAAATGATTCGCTGGAGTTGAAGTGTTTACAATTTGCATATTTAAATCAGCACATTGTTGTAAAAAACGTTCCATACGTCCTGAACTGTGCTCAGCACCTTGTCCTTCGTAACCATGAGGTAACAACATCACCAAACCAGATTGCGTTGCCCATTTGTCCTCTCCAGCAGAAATAAATTGGTCAATCATAATTTGTGCACCATTGAAGAAATCTCCAAACTGTGCCTCCCAAATCGTTAAGGTTTTTGGAGTCGCTAAAGAATAACCATATTCAAATCCAAGCACTCCGTATTCTGATAATAAAGAATTGTAAACATCAAAGCGAGCTTGGTTATCGCTCAATAATTTTAATGTCTCAACCTCTTCTTCCGTATCTTCTGTTTTCACAACAGCATGACGGTGAGAGAACGTTCCTCTTTCCACATCTTGTCCTGAGATTCGCACTGAATTACCTTCAACCAATAAGGAAGCGTAAGCCAACATTTCTGCTGAACCCCAGTCTAAACTATCGTTTTTGAAGGCATTTAAACGATCTTCAAAGATTTTTGCAATTTTGCGGAAATATTTTTTTCCTTCTGGTAAAGAAGCCAATTTAATTCCGAGTTCAAATAATTTTTCTTTATCAACTCCTGTTTCTGGGGATTTTTCAAAATCTTTAGCTGTTCCGTGTCTAAATCCTTCCCACGTTACTTTTAGGAAATCGTAAACTAACGCTTTTTCATTTTTACGAGAAGCATCAAATTCTTCTTCTAAAAACTGATTATAAGCATCTTCGATTTGTTTTGCTTCTTCTTTTGAAATGACACCTTGCGCTTCCAATTCTTGTTGGTAAATTACCTTCGGATTTGGATGTTTTGCAATAATATCGTATAATTTTGGTTGCGTGAATTTAGGTTCGTCTCCTTCATTGTGTCCATATTTACGGTAGCACAATAAATCAATAAAAACATCTCTATTGAAAACTTGACGATATTCCATTGCCGCTTCTACCACTTTGATAACCGATTCAATATCGTCACCATTTACGTGAAACACAGGACAAAGTGTTGTTTTTGCAACATCTGTACAGTAAGTTGAAGACCGTCCATCCAAGTAATTTGTAGTAAATCCAACTTGGTTATTTATTACAATATGAACAGTTCCACCAGCGCGGTATCCATCCAATTGTGCCATTTGAATCGTTTCATACACAATTCCTTGTCCAGCAACTGCTGCATCACCGTGAATCAACACAGGACAAACTTTACTTTCCGCTTTGTATATATGGTCTATTTTTGCACGTGCAATTCCTTCTACAACTGTATTAACAGCCTCTAAATGAGAAGGATTTGGGGCAAGCGTAATCCCCATTGGATTGCCATTTGCCAAGGTGATTTGTGATGTATATCCTTGGTGATATTTAACATCTCCGTCAAAAGAAGATTCGAAATCAAATTCTTTTCCTTCAAATTCGGAGAAAATATCTCTAGGACGTTTTTCAAAAATATTTGCCAACGAATTCAATCTTCCTCGGTGTGCCATTCCCATCACGAAATATTCAACACCTAATTCAGACCCTCGGTTAACGAGTGTATCCAAAGCAGGAATTAAAGCTTCACCCCCTTCAATTGAAAAGCGTTTTTGACCAACGAATTTTTTTCCCAAAAATGCTTCAAAACTACTTGCTTGATTTAATTTTTTGAAAATTTGAATTTTTCTTTCCGTTGAAAAAGGAATAGGGTTTTTTGTTTCAATTTTGGTTCTCAACCATTGAATTCTTTCTGGGTCTCGAATATAAAGGTATTCAGTTCCAATTGATTGACAATAACTTTCTTCTAAATGACTAATAATTAATTTAAGTGTTGTTGCACCCAATCCAATTTGCTCTCCTGCTTGAAAAGTTTCATCTAAATCTTTTTGCTCAAGTCCGAAATTTTCTATTGATAAATCAGGAGTGTATTGCCTTCTTTCTCGAACTGGATTAGTTTTAGTAAATAAATGACCTCTTTGACGATAGCCGTTTATTAAATTAATAACCTTAAATTCTTTTTTGAAGTTTTCAGGGATTTCACCTCCATCTTCGTAATTTGTTTGCGCAAATTCAAATCCTTCGAAGAATTTTTTCCAGCCAGCATCCACACTTTCAGGGTCTTGTCGGTATTGTTTGTACAAATAATCAATCGCATTAACATCTGCATTTCCAACGTAAGAAACTTTATCCATTTTCAGAGCAATTTTTAGGAAAGCAAAGTTATTAAAATGATTATATAAAGACTGCTTTTAGTCGGTGAATTTCACTTAAGTTGGGAGTTTTTAGGTTTTGTTGGATTTTGTGAAAGAAAAATAAAAGTTTAGGAGCGAAAAAGGATAAATATTGATATTGTATTATTTAGAAATTAGCTTCAAATTACTTCTGATTTCTTTTTGGTTCTTTTATTTTTTTAGAAATAATTTAAACGTAAAAAGCCTTCCCAGTTAATTTTGAGAAGGCTTTAGTTTTTTTAATCTATTTTCTATAAATCAAACTTAATTCCTTGCGCTAAAGGCAAGCTATCAGAATAATTGATTGTGTTTGTTTGACGACGCATATATACTTTCCAAGCATCTGATCCAGACTCACGTCCACCACCAGTTTCTTTCTCACCACCAAATGCACCACCAATTTCTGCACCTGAAGTTCCGATATTTACGTTAGCAATACCACAATCTGAACCTTGTTGCGATAAGAATGCTTCTGATTCTTTCAAATCGTTGGTCATAATCGCTGAAGACAATCCTTGAGGAACACCATTTTGTAAAGCAATCGCATTGTGAACATTTCCAGCGTATTTAATCAAATACAAAATTGGAGCGAATGTTTCGTGTTGTACAATTGCGTAATGATTTTCTGCCTCGATGATACATGGTTTCACATAACATCCTGATTCATAACCAGCACCTTCCAAAACACCACCTTCAACTAATACATTTCCTCCTTCTTTTTTCGCCGCTTCGATTGCATTCAAATAATTTGCAACCGCATCTTTATCGATTAAAGGTCCAACGTGATTCGCTAAGTCTAGTGGGTTTCCAATACTTAATTGTTTGTATGCATTTGTGATTGCATCCCTTACTTTATCGTAAATGCTTTCATGAATGATTAATCTTCTTGTAGAAGTACATCTTTGACCAGCAGTACCTACAGCGCCGAAAACAGCACCAGGAACAACCATTTTCAAATCAGCAGAAGGCGCAATAATGATTGCATTGTTTCCGCCTAACTCCAATAAGGCGCGACCTAAACGAGCGCCAACTGTTGCACCAACTGATTTACCCATTCTTGTTGATCCAGTAGCGGAAATCAAAGGAACACGAATATCTTCTGCCATCAATTTTCCGATTTCAGCACCGCCAATAATCAAACCAGAAACACCTTCAGGAACACCATTTGCATCAAAAACTTCTTTTGTAATTTGTTGACAAGCAATTGCCGTAATTGGCGTTTTTTCAGATGGCTTCCAAACACAAACGTCACCACAAACCCAAGCAAGTGCTGTGTTCCAATTCCAAACCGCAACTGGAAAATTAAAAGCAGAAATAATTCCAACGATTCCAAGTGGGTGATATTGTTCGTACATTCTGTGTCCGGGACGTTCTGAATGCATTGTTAAACCATATAATTGTCTTGAAAGTCCAACTGCGAAATCACAAATGTCAATCATTTCTTGAACCTCACCTAAACCTTCTTGAAGTGATTTCCCCATTTCGTAAGAAACTAATTTCCCAAGCGGTTCTTTGTAAAAGCGAATTCTTTCCGCTAATTGACGAACGATTTCACCACGTTTTGGAGCTGGCATCATTCTCCACTCTAAAAATGCTTCTTGCGCTTTTAATATTACAGCTTCATAATCAGCCTCGGTTGCAGCGTTTACAGATGCAATCAATTTTCCATCAACTGGAGAGATTGAATCAATTTGCTCGCCTCTTGTTTTGAACCATTTACCTCCAGTGGAAGCACCATTATTCATTTCTTCAATACCTAATTGACTTAGGATTTCTTGAATTTCTGTTGTTGTTGTTTCTGTCATTGTTTTGAATTGATGAGCAAAGTTAATTGTATTTCCATTTATGCAAGTTGAAAGTTTGAAAAATGCAACTTTGGTGACAATCTACAAAACCAAAAATCAATGAAAAATCAACTTTTTTCAATTTCTATTCACTTTTTTTCACTTTATTTTTAATCTGTATTTTCTCTTTAAACAACTGATTTACAATAATAAAAACGATTAAATTCATTTATAAACGAATAATAATCGACAACAAACGAAAAATAACCGTTTTCGATTTCACTTCTCACAAAACTTTGCAGAGTCGAATTCAAACAACGATTCTTGAACGAGACACGAAACAATTTTTTTATCAAACAATTTAATTTTTTACAACATGAATGCATTAAGAAACAATGTAAAATTAATCGGAAGATTAGGTGCACAACCAGAAATCGTAAACTTTGAGTCTGGAAGATCATTAGCTCGATTCACACTTGCAACAAACGAGCGTTACAAAGACAAAAGTGGTCAATGGAAAGATTTGACACAATGGCACAATATCAATGCATGGGGTAAAACAGCTGAGCGTATTCAAAAATCACTTTCAAAAGGTCAAGAAATTATGTTGGAAGGTAGGTTAGTGAATCAATCGTATGAATCCAAAACAGGTGAAAAAAGATACAGCACGATCGTTGAATTGACCGACTTTTTGATGTTGGCTCCAACAAAAGCAGAAAATTAATAATCCTTAAAATCTATATACCATGAATCACGTTAATTTAATCGGAAAAGTAAGCTCAGAACCTAAGTTTACAAAATTACAAGACGGACGAAAAGTTGCGAAATTTTCAATGTCTACAAAAGAAATCTACCTCGATGGAGAGGGAAAAACAAAAACTAGAAGCAATTGGCATTTAGTTACCGCTTGGGGTCGTTGGATTAAAGTGCTCGAAGAATTAGGACACGTTGGTTCAGAAATGGCTATCGAAGGGAAATTAGTTAGTCGCTTCTACAACTCAAAAGGCGAACGCAAATTCGTTTCAGAAGTTGAAGTGAATGACATTATCCTCATGTAATCAAACACAAACAAACAACACAAACAATTTTTTAATAACACATTTCAATAATTTTCTAAAACTACACACTATGACAACAATGCGCAATTACGTAACATTAATCGGGAACATCGGCACGAACACACAAATTACAAAATTTGACAATGGAAAATCAGTTGCAAGATTCAGTCTTGCTACCACCAAACCAGAGCGTAAAAATGATGGCAAATACAAAGATACAGTTGAATGGCACCGCGTTTTCGCATGGGGGAATTTGGCAGAGTTCATCGAGCAGTATGCTGAGAAAGGTAAAAAAGTAGCCATCCACGGCCGATTAGTGAACAGAACTTACTTAAATCAAGAAGGTCAAAAACGCAATTTGACAGAAGTTGAAGTAAGACAAATTATTGGATTATAATACCGACGAAGACTGGAAATGTCAAATTAAATGCTATTAAAAATCTTGTCGGTATTATACCTAAGAATTTTATTTTTGACATTTAGTTCATAATTGGTATAACCAAC
Organism: Crocinitomicaceae bacterium; assembly: GCA_044350515.1. Classification (GTDB taxonomy): domain Bacteria; phylum Bacteroidota; class Bacteroidia; order Flavobacteriales_D; family Crocinitomicaceae; genus UBA952. Next base: position 8,219 of record JBILHL010000060.1, read on the forward strand.
CAAACACCAAGCAAAAACGGCTACTTCAAGTTGAGGTAGCCGTTTTTTTGTTTTATGATGATTTCCTAAGATTAGTTAATTCTTCCGTCTATTCTCCAACCAACTAGGTATTGATTTTCCAGCTTTTGGTTTTTCCTCTCCCAACAATTTTTCTATCAAATCTGGACGTTTTGCTTTTTCTAATCGCTGTTTGATCCATGCTTGATTTTCGCGTTTATACCAGAAAAAGAAACGATTTTGATTCAATTTTTCTTCTTTTGTTTTTACTGTTTTAACAGGTTTCAAAGTGTAAGGATGAACTCCAGTGTAATAAATCACTTCTGCAACGGTCATTGGTGTGGGCGTGAAATCTTGCACTTGTTCCAATTGGAAACCCATGTCTTTCGTTTCCGCAGCCAAATTCGCCATATCTTCTTCTTCACAACCTGGATGCGATGAAATGAAATAAGGAATCAATTGCTGTTTCAACCCATGCTTTTCAGAGATTTTGTCGTATTTCTCTTTGAATTTATGGAAATATTTAAACGACGGCTTACGCATTACACGTAAAGTTGCGTCCGAAGTGTGTTCAGGTGCTACTTTCAATCTTCCACTGACGTGACGTAAAATCACTTGCTCAATGTATTCGTCGTGGTTGCCGTCTTCGTTATTTTTGTTGAAATCGTCCACCAATAAATCGTAGCGAATTCCAGAACCAACAAACGCTTTTTTCACTTTCGGATTAGCATCTACTTTTCGATATAACTCTGTTAACGGTTTGTGAGAAGTATCCAAATTGCTGCAAATCACAGGGTGAATACAACTTGGAGAGGTACAACGTGCACAAATCGCTTCGTCCTTTCCTTTCATTTTGTACATATTCGCTGAAGGACCACCTAAATCAGAAATATAACCTCTAAATTCAGGGTGATTTACCACTTGTTCCACCTCAGCTAAAATCGATTTTTCGCTACGTGATGCTATGAATTTTCCTTGATGCGCTGAAATTGTACAGAAACTACAACCTCCAAAACAACCGCGGTGCATATTGATAGAAAACTTAATCATATCATACGCTGGAATAGCACCACGCTTTTTGTACTTCGGGTGTGGCATGCGCGTATAAGGTAAATCAAAGGATTTATCTACCTCGTTTTCCGTCATCGTTTTGTAAGGTGGATTGATAACCAAAGTTTCCTTTCCAACGTGTTGAATAATACGGTTCGCTTCCCATTTGTTGGATTCCACTTCTACGATTTTGAAGTTGGCAGCGTATTTAATTTTGTCTTGTAAACAATCTTCGTGACTTGCTAATTCAACCGTTTCCCAGTTTTTGTTTTTGGGTAAGTCCAATTCTTTTTCTTGCAAAAAAGCAACCTGTTTTAAAGTTTTAGCTTGATTGAAAGGAACGCCTTTTTTCAGTAAGCGCAATAATTCACGCAAAGGTTGTTCGCCCATTCCATACACCAATAAATCAGCTTTTGAATCCACTAAAATAGATGGCATCAATTGATCTTTCCAGTAATCGTAATGCGTAACACGTCGCAATGAAGCTTCAATTCCACCTAAAAGTACAGGCACATCTGGAAATAAATCTTTTAAAATGTTACTATAAACAATCGTTGCATAATCGGGACGAAAACCTGCTTCTCCTCCTGGCGTGTAGGCATCTGTGGAGCGCAAACGTTTGTTAGCAGTATAATGATTGACCATTGAATCCATACAACCAGCAGTTACGCCAAAAAACAAACGTGGTTTTCCTAATTTTTTGAAATCGCGCAAATCGTCTTTCCAGTTGGGTTGCGCCACAATTCCGATTCGTAAACCTTCATCTTCAATGATACGACCAACCACCGCCGTTCCAAAAGCAGGATGATCTACGTAGGCATCACCGGAAATTAAAATCACATCAAATTCTTCCCAGCCACGCTTTTCTGCCTCTTTCAAGGACATAGGAAGCCAATCGGATAATGGTCGTTCGTTATTCATAGTGCAAAATTACGGATAGAAGTTGAGATTGTGCGACTTATACCAAAGTTAGAGCTTTATAAAATCACTTTGAAAACGTTATGGATATTTCAAAAAAGTCAACTATTGAATTCAGAAACAACAGGGTTTAGAAACGATTTTGGTTTTATGCAAACTTGGAAAAAAGTGTATGTAATCTCAGAATAAACTTTAGGCAATTTCGGAATTTTGTCTATGTAATCTCGGAATAAACTTTATGCAATCTTGGAATTTTATCTATGTAATTTCGGAATAATCTTTATGCAATTTCGGAATTTTGTCTATGTAATTTCGGAATAATCTTTATGTAATTTCGGAATTTTATCTATGCAATTTCGGAATTTTTAATTATAAATAATTGAATTATAGCATTTTATGTTCAATTTAAAATTTGAGTTTTTATCAGCTTATTTTTTTTCGTTTTTACTCGAGTAATAAAGATAAAAAACAAACCGATTCCGAAACAAATTAAACCACTTTGAAGCACCCATAGCGGCAATTCTAAAGGTATATCAAGGTGCGTTGTGATTCCCATAATGCGCGAAAGTCCGCCGGGTAAAATGAGTAATTCGTCGTTTAGGTAGGTCAACATTTTTTCTAGTCCAATAAAATACACACTTGCACCACCAACTAAATAGAGTATACCTTGCACGAGCAGGACTTTTCCAAAAGCTTGGAATCCGTTGTTTTTTCGTTTGAATTCGAGCCATAATCGCAAGTAAATCCATCCAGAAATGAGAATCCAAGTTGTGAAAAATGCGGTTCTGAAATTCTCAGAAGTCCAAAATGGTAACCAAAAAGAAATCGGTCCACGAATCGAAATTGCAAGCATTGGAAAAAGTAATAAACTCAAGCTCAACAAAGCTAGTGGCCACATCCGCTGCGCTATAGACAAAATATGTTGACCTAAAAGTAGGCGAATTGTTAGCAGGTAAATTAAAAACAAACTGAAGAGCCAAGTTGTGAATATCGGCGCTAAAAACGCGGTGAAAAGCAAAAAGGCAAGCAACATCCAAAGCACCAAAAATCTAAAATTTCGAGTAGGAGCAATTTTTATTTTTCTACTTTGAAGAGCGAAAATACTGCTAATTAAAAGTCGTCCGTCTGGATTTCTTGATAATCTAAGTAACTGTAATCCAAAAATTAACAACCAAGAAAGCGCTAACCAAGAAACCAACGTTGAACGTTCCAAAATCTTAATTCCGTGCGCCGCTTCCGTAAAAGAATAGGCAGGAAAATCGAGGTTTTTACCATATTTAAGTTGGTGTTCTTTCGCTCGAATTTTAAAAGTTGCCAATGCTTTTTGACCTGTGATTTTTGAAGCCTTATTTCCTGTTGCTATCCAATCGTAATAGGACAAAAAGGAAGTGCGGTAAGCTCCCAAGGTTTTAAAAAGTTGTTCCTGATATTTAAATGCAGCAATCAATTTTCGAAATTCAGCTTTGTTTTTTGTGACTTTACCAGCCACTTTTTCCAACTCTTTTCGCATTCGAATGGTGCTTGAAATGGCGTCTTCACCTTCTTCAATTGCTGACTTGATTTTTCCTCTACTCACGTGGTAAATCGCGCCTAAAGCCGCACTTGAACCACCAACAATATCCCATTCAAAAATCCAAAGCATCGGCGGAGGCTCCAGTCCCAAAGCTTTGACATACAGTTTAGAATAATTTCCGATGTACAATCCTTTTTCAATTGCCTCGTGGGATGCCAACAAAACTCCGCTAACTTTTTTTTGAACTTCTGGATTTGCGCCAAACTTTTCCGCCACCCAATTTCGGGTTATGGAATCCATTGATTGATTTGGGTTTTGGGCAAGTTGTGCCAAAGCAAATACATTGGCGTCAGTAATGGTATTGAAACCGTAAAATGGGTACGTCGAAAGTGGACCTGCGCGCAATGGACCGCCTTCTTGCGACCACAACCACATTCCCTGAATACGCGGATTTTTTCGATGCAATTGCACCAATGCTTGTTGATGTATAGGAGCGACGTAATTCGGTAAAGCGCCCAAACCTTCAAATTCTCGACGCGCTTGAAATTCAACAATTCGATTCTGTTTTCCTTGGTACAAAGTGCGATTAAAAGGAAGCCAACTGTAATAATCACCGTTGCAATATTTCGTGGAAATGATGAGGTTCGGCGAGTTTTGTTTACCTAAAACTTCTTGGTACGTTTCAGGATTGGTGTGCATATCGCCAATTTTTCCAACACCAACTGACCACGAGCGAAAAATAATTTTTTTATGATGACGTTCAGCTACTTCTAAGAAACACTTTAACATCAAATCCACTGCCTTTTTATCTTTCACATAGAGTTCGCTGAAATAATCCCAGCCCGGTTTGTTATAA
>JBILHL010000061.1:0-11952 GCA_044350515.1 Crocinitomicaceae bacterium
TATAATTTTATCCTTATTAATCATGGCGAATTGTTTTGTTAATTATTTGATATTCAACACATTAAATATACAAAATAATTCGCTTGATTAGTATTAATCTTCAACTTTTTATATCGAACTCACGTTAATTAAAAACAAAATGAAAAATCAAATATTTATATCTCTACTTTTTCTAAACACAATTTGCTTTTCACAAAATCAATTGACACATAAAGAAGTAAGTGAATTGCAATCTCGACCCTTGTCTGAGAGAGATTTAGACGCTTACGAATCAAAAGATGGATACATTTACAAAGTAGGAGATAAAGTAAAAATAGGAACACCTTCAGCAGGAAGATATTACTCATACCTATTTACAGGTGATGGGATTATTACCCCTATAGTTGCAGCAAATTCTATGTCAGCAGGACATGATGCAGAAATCAAAAAGATAACAATAAGCGGAACTAAAAGAACAGGTTTTTATATTTCTCTAAAGATGAAAGGAATGATAGGTTTTGGAGACGGATATATGGTAACCAATTTTGAAACAGCACTTTCAACAGGGGAAATAGTAGGTTCAGGAATGACAAGTGATGAAGCACTGGCAGAACTGAAAAAAGCAAAAGATAAGTTAGACTTAGGATTGATAACGCAAGAGGAATATGATAAAATCAAGGCTGAATTGGTTCCTTTTATTAAATAAGAATGGTAGAATGTAGATAAAATTCTTTTGATAATTAATTCTTGATTTTAAAGTTGAGTCCAGAAACAACACAAAACGGGGCGTATCTGAAAAGCCAAATGAGTAGGGAAATTTAAATTTTTAAAAATGGAGAATAAGTTTTTTACCTTTATTAAGCCTTATCTAAACTACATAGATAATGGACATCTTTATCGAAAACCGTTTAGTTGGTTGTATGTATTATTGGCTATTATCAATTTAGTAGCACCACTTTATGTTTTTTATATGGCGGTTGACAATAATATTTTTGAATCACCAGCAAAATTCATCATTTCGTTCCTACTTGTATGGATTGTTGTAGCTTTCGCAGGTTGGGTTAGTTTTCAGCTATGGTTAGATCGTAGAACTAAAGTAAAAGCAACATCCGCTGAAGGTGATGATTTTGTTGCAACTCCTGTTTTTTCTCATTTGATTCAAACTTTTGGCGAATGGATCGGTACTTGGATTGGAATTGTAGGGTTTTTTATCTCTCTTTTTACAACCATCATTTTAGGTGATGAAGCAAATATTTTATCATATCAAATAGGTTTACCATTCATGGAATCAGGAATTGAATTTATAGTTCTATTTCCAATTTTTGGTTTCCTTATTGTGGTTTTCACTAGGTTTCTTGCTGAACAGTTTAGAGCACTATCTTCAATAGCAAACAACACAAGAAAAAACTAAATTGCCAGTTGGTTCATAAAAGCCAATTCAAAAATTGAGTAATCATAATTCAAAAATTCACAAATTAAGTCGTCAAAATCAATGGCGACTTTTTTGTTTTAAAATGGATGTAATCCATATCATCATTGGGTTTTGTAATTAAAAATCAAATTTTCTAAACCAACTGAATTGTTGAGTGGATGGGAAATATGAATTGATACCATCAAAAAATTAATTTCTCTTCTTTTTCTTTCAAAATTCAAATTTAAGGATAATCGTAATTTCTCCCCCGCTTCCCTCCTATTATCGGATTTGTTTTTATTTTAACGTGAGTTCGATATAACTACAAAGGCAAATAAAGTTGATTTGTGTCAACAAATTGCCATTTTAATGATGGTTTTTTATCATTAAAATTATAAGCGATCAAAGCAGCGAATAGATTATTGAAGAAGTTTTTTGGACTTCTGTGTCTAGAATGTTCGACTTGACAAATATTTTTGAGTTGATCAATTATTGTTTCAACGATAGCTCTTTTTCGTATTAAAACAGCGTCCACCAAAGGAGTCAATATAGTTGATTTCATATTTCTTTTCAGCTTAGTTATTAGTTGTATTCCTTGACCAAATAACTCGTTAAATAACTGCTTTGAAATGTATCCTTTATCACCAAATAATTTACCCCAAAGTTTGTGAATAAATGATTTTTGAGATAGAGGTTTTCGGTCATTAACATTACCTGGTGTAACTGCCATATCCACCAATTCTCCTTTGTCATTGCAGATAATGTGAAGTTTAAATCCATAGAACCAGCCTATGGAACATTGACCTCTCTGCGCAATATTTTTAAATGTTTTGTGTTGGTGAATTCTTCTATTGGAGCATACTCTTAGTGGAGTTGAATCAATAAAACTAATTCCAGTACAATCGCCCAAACCAAAACTCTTTAGATAGGCAAAAAGGTGAAGCATACTAGCAGAACAAAGCTCAGTCATTCTATTATAACTAACTGTATTTGGGAACAAATCTCGCAAATGAATTTGAACGTAACCAAGATAAAATTCCTTAAAATTTTTAAATCCTGAGTGGTGAAATGCAACCTCAATAGTCATCACTTCTGACATTGATAATTTGGAAGGTTTATTACGGATTTTAGACTTACCAATCAACTTTTTATTCAATTCAGGTTCAAAAATCTGACAGAAATCGTCAATAGATACAAAAATTTCTATAATTTTATCCTTATTAATCATGGCGAATTGTTTTGTTAATTATTTGATATTCAACACATTAAATATACAAAATAATTCGCTTGATTAGTATTAATCTTCAACTTTTTATATCGAACTCACGTTATTTTAGTCCTGTAATCCATTATAAAAAAAGAATAATAAGACCCGTTGCAAAATTCGATAATTTAGGCTTTCTAAAAATTTAAACCCGGAGTTTACCATTGTAAATGAGGATTTTAAATTTTTAGAGTAACGACAAGAAGCGGGTTTTGCAATGGTCTTATAAAGTAAAATCGAATTATGAAAACTCAATTTCCAAATCAGTTGAACGAACTAAAAACGTTATTAGACAGCTTCAGTGAACGAGAGCTAAGCTGTGATCAACTCAATTTCACATTGCACGATGAAGAGGAGCATGTACCTGTAAATCACTTTTTTCCTGACCCTGAAAATGTAAAACCCGAATTTGTTTGTTGAGGAGAAAAAGTGGCTGACAACCTAATTTTGAGTTGGTTGGTTGATGGAAAAACGATTGAAAACGCACCCATTGCGATGATAGATTCCGAGCAAAGTCCAGTCGCTGTGGTCGCCAATTCACCTGAGGAATTCTTAAAAATACTACCTTATGGCACTTCAATGATTGGCTCTATTGCGGAGAACTGTTTGAAAAATTGGGCTGAACAAGAATACACAGTTTTTTAGCAAAGAACCTGAATATTTCTTCGAAATAGCTTCAATTTTGGTTAACTATTAAAATAATACTTTATAAGATAGTTAGAAATCTATTTAAAACCTCTTCGCTTTTTAATAGCTTCGTAAGCATCTTGAATTTGCTGAAATTTTTCTTTTGCTCCTTTTTGATATTCTTCGCCCATAGCCGCAACTTTATCAGGATGGAAAGAAATTGCCATTTTTCGATAAGCTTTTTTCACTTCTTCGTCAGATGCTGAAGACTCAATTCCAAGAATTTTGTAATCAGAATCTACATTTCTGTAGAACATATTTTTAACACTTTCAAACTCAACACCTGAAACGCCTAACATAGTTGCAATGCGTTGTATTTCACTCATTTCGATTTGTGAAACATCACCATCAGCTTTTGCAATCCCAAATAAGTAATGAATTAACTGCACGCGTACTTCGTAAGGCATACGCGATTTAATATCGTTACAAATTTCTTGTAAAGGAACTTGCTTGGTGTCTAGAAAATGTTTTAAGATTTTTAAGTGTTCGCTTGTAAATCGAGGTCCAAATTGTTGAGAGAAAAAGCTTTTGACATAATCTAATTCTGCTTTCAAAACTTTACCATCCGCACTCATAACAGCAGCTGAAAGTGCCATCAACATTGTTTGAATATCGTAGCGAGAACTTTGTTGACGATAATACTCAAAAGGGTCTTGACCGCCAGCACTACTTCTTGACCTGCTAGAAGAAGTCGTACTTGACTGATAACCATCAATTAACGAACCGATGATAAAACCTAAAATTCCAGCACCTATTTTACGAGTTATTAAATAAGCACCAACACCAAATATCCATTTATACAAAACGCAACGATTTTAAACTAAAAAAGGGGGCATAAGCCCCCACAAACTTACATAATTTATGAAATATGTTCTATATTTCGTTCGATGAAACTATTTAATGCTTCTCCTTTTAACATTCCTTGAGCCAATAAAGCCAAGTCTGTCAATTGTTTTGCAACTTCAGCACGTTCTTCTTCTGACTTCGCTAACAAATTTGAAACCTTTGGATGATTTCCGTTTACAACCATCGTGTACATTTCGGGGAAAGCGCCGTAGAATCCACCGCCACCGCCTAATTTTTGTTGTTCCATCATTCGACGAATAAACTCAGGTTGTGTGATGATTATTGGAGCATCTGTTTCACTCATACTTTCAAATTGAACAGTATATTTATCATTGTTCACCGAATTTGTAAACACAGGTTTCAAAGTTTCTTCGTCTTCTTTCGATAATTTTGAAGGAATCTCATCTGTTTTTTTGATTAATTTGTCCAAAGTATCGGCATCAACACGTGCAAAACTGATGTTTTCCATTGTTTGTTCCAATTTCGCAATCCAATGCGGTGCAAGCGGTCCGTCAATGTGCAATACATCGTAACCTCTTTCTTTCGCTTTTTTAACGAATGAGAATTGCTCCTCAGGATTGTTGGTGTACAAACAAACAATTTTGTTGTCTTTATCGGTTTGTAATGCACTGATTTTCTCTTTGTATTCTTCTAACGTGAAATACGCATTATCTGTGTTTTTCAACAAAGAAAAAGATTTTGCTTTCTCAGCGAATTTGTCTTCTGACAAAGAACCATATTGAACAAAAACTTGTAAATCATTCCATTTTTCTTCAAAATCTTTACGGTCTTTTTTGAACATTTCTGCCAATTTATCCGCCACTTTTTTAGTGATATGTGCTGCGATTTTCTTTACATTTCCATCACTTTGTAAATATGAACGTGAAACATTTAAAGGAATATCTGGCGAATCAATAACTCCGTGAAGCAATGTCAAAAATTCAGGAACGATTTCCGCAACGCTATCTGTAATGAAAACTTGATTGGAGTATAAATTGATTTTATTGCGTTGAACTTCTACATTTTCTTTGATGCGAGGGAAATATAAAATCCCGGTTAAATTGAACGGATAATCGACATTTAAGTGAATGTGAAACAATGGATCATCGAATGTCATTGGATACAATTCACGGTAGAAATTTTTGTAATCTTCATCCGTTAAGTCAACTGGTGCTTTTGTCCAAGCTGGAGAAACATTATTGATTTGGTTTGGAACTTCGATTGCAACTCGTTTGATTTTATCATTTTCATCTTTCTCCCCTTCTGGAGAATCGATGTATTCTGTTTTGTTGCCAAATAGAACTGGAATCGGTAAGAATTTACAATACTTATTCAAAATTCCAGAAATACGTTCTTTTTCTAAAAACTCTTTTGATTCTTCAGAAATGTAAAGAACGATGTCAGTTCCACGTGTTGTTTTTTCGATGTCAGTAATCGTATAATCTGGTGAACCGTTACTTTCCCACTGAACAGCTTGTGAACCATCATGACGAGAAAGTGTGCGGATTTGTACTTTTTCAGCCACCATAAACCCAGAATAGAAACCTAATCCGAAATGACCAATAATTTGTTCTGCACCTTCATTTCCTTTATATTGTTGAACGAATTCTTCAGCACCAGAAAACGCAATTTGATTGATGTATTTATCAATTTCGTCAGCTGTCATTCCGATACCGTTATCGCGAATTGTTAATGTTTTTTCAACTGGATCTAAAATTACTTCGACTTTTAAATCGCCAACTTCACCTTTGTACTCGCCATTAGCTGCAAGAACTTTAATTTTTTGTGATGCATCAACTGCATTTGACACCAACTCACGTAAAAAAATCTCGTGGTCGGAATATAAAAACTTCTTAATAATTGGAAAGATATTTTCCGTTTGCACATTTATTTGACCTGTTCTCATATTGAATTATTTAATTTGAGTAGCAATTGTCAATCTGTATGCCATTCAAATTTAGCTGACAGAATGTCGGAAAGAAGGACGAAATTTCAGAGAAGTTCATTTTAAACAAAAAACTCAAAACAATTCACAAACGATTTATATGAATTTTCTTCTTTATTTTGAGCTCTAAATTCTAAAAATGAAAATTGAAAAAGAGTTCAAGGAAGCGATACTTTCATTACCTGAAACAGAGAAAGATAAACTGTTGATTCGTTTAGTCAAAAAAGATAAAGTATTGGTTAAACAGCTCTATTTTCAATTATTAGAAACATTAACTATTGAAGAACTTAGAGAAATTATTGTTGAAAAATTTGAAAAATCTATACAAATTCTCAATCCAAATTTAATATCAAGTGAATACAATTTGATGGTAATGAAAGATATGAGTAAAATGATTAGTGAGCATGTTAAAACTACAAAAGACAAATATGGGGAACCGTATTTAAATCTTAAAATGTTGATTTTAAATCTCACAGCTATAGCTAGAAAACAAAAACTTGAATCTTCAAGTAGATCATATCTCTTCAATATCTATGTTATCGCCAGAGTTTTTAAAATCTTAACATTAATCAAAGCTTTACACGAAGACTTAAGATACGATTTTCATGAAGATTTAGAAAAACTAGGAGAATTAATTGTTTCAAATCCTAACCTAAATGAATTAGGTGTTCAAAATAGTTTAGAAAATGGTTGGTTGCTTAACTTTGACATTCCTGATGATATTGCAGCTATCCAAAAGAACTTAAGAGCTGCTGGGTTTTTAAAATAAAAAAGAGAATTTTTCAGTTAATTTTGCTTTATGAAAATTAGAAATAAAGAACTTATTAAAGCATCTCTTATTTGTGTCGTAATTGGAATTACAGTTCTTAGTTTAATGCCACCAAAATCAGGAATTGAGCTTGGAGAGCACGATAAAATAAATCATTTTATTGCTTATACTGTTTTTAGCTTAAATGCAGGTTTACTTGCTTCTAGTTTCAAAAAGCATTTACTAGTTCTACCTTTATTAATTGCTTATGGTTTATTAATGGAATTTTGTCAAGGCTTTGTCCCTGGAAGAGCCCAATCATGGTTAGATGCTTTAGCTAATACAACAGGTGTTTCAATTGGTTTTTTTCTTACACTGATTTTAAGAAAAGTTACACCAAAAATATTTTTGTAATTTCTTGATTTCATTACCTAAAATTTGGTGTCGAAAGCTTTGTTTAGGTAATTGTAAATCTTTTCAATCATAAAAGCAAAAAGCATCCAAGCTGGTAAATATTCCAACTGAATATACCCCATTATGTGATATCCATGTTTATATTCCCATGGACAACTTCCTGTAAGTTGATCTAGAATAAATCCGGAAATAAACTCAACTGTAAAAATGACTAAAGCAGCCAAAAACAATCTTAACATCAATGGATATTTAGCTAAAAAACCAAGCACGAGTGGTGCTAAAAATGAAATTGAACCATAAATTGGGAACATCCAAACATAAGAAAATCCAAGAAGTCTCCAACTAATTGATTCCTTATTGATTATACTTTCAACAACTGAACTAATTGCAGTAAAAAACATTTCTGTCGTTATGCCTACACAAGCAAAAGCTAAAAAAAGTAACCATTTTTTCATATAACTATTTTCTAGCAATAAAAAACAACTCAGCTCCTTTCCTTGGAGGAATAGAATTGTAACACGGTTCCATAATTAACGATTGAAAGTGAGAAGAAAAATAATTTAAATACTCCTCTTTATTCCCACCAAAAGGCGGACCTCCTTCAAATTCACGATTAAACAACAAACCAACAAACTTTCCATTAACAGTTAAAAGATCACTCATTTTTTTAATATAAGCTTGTCGTAACTTTGGATCAATTGCACAAAATAAAGTTTGTTCTATTATCAAATCAAATTGCTTATTTAATTCGAAAAAATCTCCTTTTAAGAGTTTTGAAGCTGGAAATTCTGGAACACGATTTTTTAAGTTTGCTAATGGTGCTTCTGCTAAGTCAATAACTGTTACATCATGAAAACCATTTTTAATTAAATATTCAGCTTCATAAGCATTACCACAACCCGGAATTAGAATACTTATATCTTTATTTATCAATTGATTAACATATTGAATAATCGGATCTGAAGCACTTCCTAAATCCCAACCTGCTTGATTGCTCAAATAACGATTTTGCCAATAATCTTCATCTAAATTAGCACTCATTAGGTATCCTTTAGTTGATGTTTTGTATGTAAAAATAGTTTTTTACGCTGATTGATTTCACCTAAAAAATAGGTTTCTCTTTCCTTGGAAATAAAGTGTTTTTTGTAAAATCCAAACGTTAGCACATTTAATAATTTGTGTCCAAAATTAATTTTAGGCATAAATTGACAATTAATTCTCCCCAAATTATTGAATTCCTCATTCATTTCTTCACTTAAATCTAATCGAAGAACTTCAATTCTTACCTCTTCAGACCTTAAATCAAACTGTTCTAAATGCGAGTCCTCGAAGTTTTTTATTTTCATCAAACGATTTGCTTGATATTCAATATCCGTAAAAGCAGCAAATAACTCGTTAATGGTCATGTTTAATTTCTATTTGTAAAGTTTGCAAAAGTAAGATATTGTTTCTTTTATCGATGAAAAATATAAACCGTGAAATAGCAAACTTTTAAACCATTTAAAGATTCAATACATAAACTGTAATCCGCAATTAAATCCGCAATCCAATAGTTATCTCAACAAATTCACGTGTCCCAACTTCTGGAAAGTGCGGTAGTCATCCCAAGAGAAGGTTAATTTCCACACGTAAGTACCATCCTGACATTGGCTATTTTTGTACGTTCCGTCCCAACCTTGGTAGATATTTGTCGTTTCAAAAATCAATTCACCCCAACGGTCAAAAATCTGCATACTATACTTTTTAACGTCTTCAGGACTCGAAAAAACAACATTCCAAACGTCATTTACGCCATCTCCATCAGGAATAAACGTGTTTGGTACATAATAAAATGGATCGTTGTCAAAAATAATTTGTTGGTACGCCGTATCCGGACAATTATCACTTGAAATCGCAATTAATGTAATCATAAACGTATCTGAAAGATTCGCTGTATAGGTGTAATTACCTGGCTCAAAGTAGAAGTGATTGACAGGTGTATCTCCCATATTCCAAATGTAAAACTCTGCACCCACACTTTGATTGGTAATAGTTGTTTGGTCGTTTCCTGCAAATAAATACGTTGGATCCGCTAAAATTCCTGCTGTCGGCGATTGATAAACAGTAATAAAATCATCATAAGTTGCAAAGTTCGAACAACCATTGATGTCTGTCACAGTCAAGGTTACATCATAAATTCCGCCGTCTTGGTAAATATTCACTACACTGTCGCACGATGTGTAACTGTTTCCATCTCCAAACTGCCATTGACACGCGTTATTCGTCTCCGAAGTATTGGTAAATGTGACCTGCAAAGGACTACAACCCACGATAATGTCAGCGTCAAAAGAAACTCCCAAAAGTGGCGGCTCTGTGAGGATGCACAACGTGTCAAAGCTACAGCCGTTTGCATCTGTAACAGTAAGATTGTAAGTTCCTTTTGGAATAGAATCGTTGGTTTGATTAGTATCACCATTACTCCAAACAAAGGTGTATGGCGCTGTGCCTCCCGTTGGATTTGCTATCAATTGTCCGTTGCTGTAACCAAAACATTGTGGTTGAATGGCCGTATACGTTGCAAATAAGGGTGCGACTGGTTGGGTGACACTTACATTTTCAGCGTACACACAATTATTCGTGTCTGTAACAGTTAAAGTATAAGTTCCAATTGGTAACGAATCGATGTATAGACTTACGGAATCATTGGTGTTCCAAATAAACGTGTAAGGAGAAGTTCCGCCTGAAATCGTTGCTGTGATGTGTCCTGTTGAATCGCCGAAGCACAATACGTTTTGTACAACATACTGAATGTCAATCGGTGCTTGTGGTTGTGTGAGTGTTACTTCAATCGAATCCACACAGTTTAAGCTGTCTCTTACGATGACTTCATACGTTCCCGATGGAATGCTCGTTAAATCTTGGGTGAATGCAAATCCAGTGTTCCAATTGTAAGTGTAACCTGATGTTAAGCTTGGTGTTCCGCCTGTTACTTCTACATCAATTGCTCCTGTTGAAGCAGCGTGACACAAGATATCCAAGTGTGTTTCAGTCAATGCAATTGGTGCTTGCGGTTGAGTAATCGTCGTGGAAATGCTATCCGTACAATTGTGTTGGTCAACGACTATCACTTCATACGTTCCGATTGGTAAACCGCTGATATCTTCTGTGATTTGATTGTTGCTCCAAGCGTAGTTGTAAGGTGTTGTTCCGCCTGAAACTGTCAAGTTAATAGAAGCTGTACTCGCTCCAAAACAAGCCACATTTACTTGCGTAAGCGCGAGTGTTAAAAGTGGTGGTTCAGTTACTGTGAAACTAAAAATAGCTTGGCAATTATTGGAATCCAACACTTCAACACTGTATGTTCCTGCAATTAATGAATCAACATCTTGGGTTGTGTCGCCTGTATTCCAAAGGTAAGTATAAGGTGAAACTCCACCGTTTATTGTAAGGTCAATCGCTCCGTTGTTTTCTCCAAAACAGTTGACATTGGTGATTACATTTGTTTCTGCTAGTTGTGTTGGTGAAATGATCGTAGTGCTTATCGTCGCCAAACAATTGTTATCGTCTTTTGCAGTCAAAAAGTAAGTACCAACTACTAAAGAATCGATGTCCTCTGTTGTTTCATTATTCGACCAATTAAAGACGTAAGGTGAGGTTCCGCCTGTTGTAGTCACATCAATACTTCCTAATGCCGCTCCAAAACAAACGTTATCGATTTTGGTTAAGGTCACAACGAGTGCAGTATCTGGTTGGTTAATTACCGTTGAATCAATAACTAAACATTGGTTACCATCTCTCACTTCAACTGTATAAATTCCTGCTGGTAAATTATTAACAGTCGCCAAGTTGGAAGGCATAATCGTTGTAATTACAGGATGGCTGCTCGAAGTCCAACTGTAGGTATAATTTCCAACTCCTCCTTGAGGTATCGTTCGTACACGACCTGTTGAATTCCCGTAACACAACACATCTAAAGAATCTGTTTGGGTAGTGAGTGGTATTGGTTGAGTTACCTGAATGGATATTGATTTTTCACAATTGTTCGCGTCTTTCACAACAACGGTATACAGTCCTTGTGCAAGGTTCGTTGCTGTTGCTTGAGTGGTGGTATTGTTCCACAAATAAGTGTAGTTTGGTGTGCCTCCACTTGCTGTTACGGTGGCCGTTCCTGTACTATCACCGTGACATAAAACGGCTGTCATCGAAGCCGTAAGTGTTAATGGTGTTGCTGGTTGGGTAATTGGAATGGAGAAAGTATTCGTGCAATTTTTACTATCAGTAACAGTTACGGTGTAAGTGCCAATAGCTAAATTACTAAGTATGTTACTCGTCGAACCATTACTCCACGCGTAGTTAAAATTCAAGTTCCCACCGTTGGCTGCAACGAAAATACTGCCGTTACTACCTCCAAAACAACTCACATCACTGTGGATTTCAAACAAGCCAATGACTGTTGGTTCAACTACTGTGATGTCTAAGCTATCGATGCAATTATTGAAGTCGCGCAAAACAACGCGGTAAGTTCCTGCAGAAAGTCCGCTAATATCTTGGGTCGTAGAGCCATTACTCCATTGGTAAGTATAAGGAGTAATTCCCCCTGCTGGGGTCATATCAATTGCGCCATCGCTTCCGCTTAAACAGCTAACAGATGTGATTGCTCGTCCTATTACTAAATCCAA
>JBILHL010000062.1:0-11858 GCA_044350515.1 Crocinitomicaceae bacterium
GGGGAACAATACTTAACCAATTTATGATTATTTTTGAAGATAGACTGATTTTATGAAACTTTCAGTTTACACACTTAGTGGGATGGTGTCTTCCCGAACCTGTAAATCCTTTTTGAGAAATCATAACTTCAGGTTGGATGCCAATTATTTTTGAAATTGGAATTCCAATAAATAAACCACCTGCCAAACCAATTTTTCCATCTGCTTGAAAATCTTGTCCGTCTTCATCCCAAACATTTGAATAGTTAGCACCAATCTTTGCACCGAAAGAAAAGTTTTCTCGTGTGTCTTCACTATTTAATAATTGTGCACTTGCAACTGATCCAAAAGTTGAAACTAAAAGTCCCAAGACTACTATTGATTTTTTCATTTTTTCTAAATTTATTAGTGGATAAATTTCCACACGACAAAGGTCTGAATTCTGCTTTGCTCGCATGTTGCAAACAAATTTGAAATTGTTACACAAAAAAAGGTCAGCTCTTTCGAACTAACCTTTCAACAGAATAGGGTAAGATTATTTAGTGTTTGAAACGGTTAAATCTTTCAAAGAATTACCAATTTCATTCATGTCGTGATCTAGTTCTTTTTTGAAATCTTCCCATTTATCTTCACCTTCACCATTGTAGTTATCCAACCTCATTTTCAAATCATTGTTTCTTGCTTGTAATTCAACGATTTGTTTTTGATGAATGGTTTTCATCGCAGATTTGTCTTTTTCAATAGCCAATTTTAATTCAGCAATCTGAACTTTGTTGTCAGCGATTTTGTCAAATGTCTTTTTACGAAAAGCTTTCATGTCTTTATCTAATTCCATATTCGCAACATCTAATTCATTTTGTGCATCGTCCACTTCCTCTTGTGCATCCGAAACATCATCAGCAGGACTACTACAACTCGTTAAATTTAAACTTAAAAATAGACTTGCGAAAGCCAAAACAATTACTGGTTTTTTCATGGTTTTTATATTAATGTGAAAGAATTTTCACTTGACAAAATTGAAACTATTGCTTCGTTAATTTGTTGTATTTCAATACTAAAAACTTACATGATTATTGGTTTATCAACTTTTTTGTGGTTAAAAGGAATTTTTTTAATTGTAAATAACGAACTTTAATAAATGATATTTGTTTTAAGTTCATTAACACGTTTGCAAATGAAAAAAATTTCCGCTCTCCTTTTGTTTTCTATTTTAAGTATCACAATTATAAGTTGTAAAAAGAAAACGTTTGAGCCCCAACCAGACCCAATTGAAAATGAAGACAGTACAACTGTAAAGCCTGATTCGATTTCAAAAATTGTAATTAACATATCTGGAATGGAGAACACAAATGGAAAAATGAATATTGCACTTTACAATAATGCTGACAACTTTAACAATCCTGAGTTAGTTTACCGTGAATTGTTTTTAGTACTACCAGGAGAAACGATGAGTGTTACCTTGGATAGTATTCCAGCGGGAACTTATGCATTTGCGCTTTTTCACGATGAAAATGACAATCAAATCTTGGATCAAAACTTTTTGAATATCCCTAAAGAGGGATTTGCATTTTCTAATAATTCAATGGGGTCATTTGGACCACCAAGTTACAATCAAGCTAAATTCGAAGTGCCAAAAAATAGCATCGTAACACAGAATATTTCGCTTAGATTTTTGTAGAAAAAGGCTGGACGTAGTGTTTTTATCCTCTACTCATCCATTTAGCAACGTACTTTCCGATAATATCAAATTCAAGATTTACAATTGAACCTGACTTTAATTCATGGAAATTTGTGTGTTCATAAGTGAATGGGATAATACAAACGGCAAAAGAATTTTCTTTCGAATCAACAACTGTTAAGCTCGTTCCATTTACGGTTACAGAACCTTTTTCAACCGTCAATTGATCATCGTTGTATTTAAAGGTGTATTTCCAACTTCCATTTTGATCTTCAACTGAAGTACAAGTTGCAATTGTATCAACGTGACCTTGAACTATGTGTCCATCTAAACGACCGTTAAAAGCCAAACAACGCTCCAAATTTACTTTTGTGCCTTTTTCCCAATAATTAAGATTTGTTTTGTCTAATGTTTCTTGAATAGCTGTCACTGTATAATTATCTCCTTGAATATCGACAACTGTCAAACAGCAGCCATTGTGTGCCACACTTTGATCAATTTTCAATTCAGGTGTCATTTGCGCTTGAATCGTAAAATGAATATTTCCAGCTTCACGAACAATATTTGTTACAGTTCCAATTTCTTCAATAATACCAGTGAACATAAAATCTATTTTTTAAGACTACGAAAGTAATACCAAATCCTCAATAAACACCTTGAATTGGTCATATAATGAAACATATTCATTTCTCAACCAACCTGGAAATTAATCTTCTTATATGCAGGCGCTCTGTCCCAAAATCATTCCCTCATTTCTCATTCACTCCTAAAATCTTTCCCTCATTCCCTCATTTCTCATTCCCTCATTTCCATTAACTTCGCAAAAAAAATAAAATGTCAGATAAATTCCGCACCATTTGGACCACAAGCGACGGATTCGTTGAAGTAATCGACCAACGTCAGCTACCACATAGCTTAGTAACTGTTAAATTATTGAATTATAAAGATGCTGAAATTGCCATAAAAAATATGACCGTTCGTGGTGCACCGCTAATTGGAGCTACTGCTGCTTATGGTATTTACTTAGCTGCTCGCGAAATGGCTGAAAAACAACTTGAAGCTGACTTTTTAGATCAAGCTTTTGAAGATTTACGCAATTCTCGACCAACTGCTGTCAACTTGTTTTGGGCATTGGATAAAATGAAAAAAGCACTTGAATCAACTCCTGACTTTGTGAGAACTGCTTGGGAAGAAGCTGGTAAAATTGTTGATGAAGATATTGAAACGTGCCGAATGATTGGTGTTCATGGTTTACCAATTATTGAAGAAATCGCAAGACGTAAAAACGGTGAAGTGGTAAATATTCTAACGCACTGCAACGCTGGAATGTTAGGCTGCATCGAATGGGGAACTATCACCTCCCCTATTTACCAAGCGCAAGAAAAAGGAATTAAAGTGCACGTTTGGGTTGACGAAACACGTCCACGAAATCAAGGTTCAAATTTGACTGCTTATGAATTAACACGTCACGGAATCGACCATACGTTAGTTGTTGACAACACTGGCGGACATTTGATGCAACATGGTTTGGTTGATATGGTAATCGTTGGAACCGATCGCACAACTAGAAATGGAGACGTCGCAAATAAAATTGGAACTTACTTGAAAGCTTTGGCAGCAAAAGACAATGAAATTCCATTTTATGTGGCCTTGCCAAGTACGACGTTAGATATGACCATTCGCAATGGTTTGAAAGAAATTCCAATTGAAGAACGCGACCAAAACGAAGTGAAATACATTCAAGGTAAACGTTCTGATGGTCAAATTGATAGTGTTTTGATTTGCCCAGAAACTACTAAAGCGAGTAATTATGGTTTTGATGTTACCCCAGCTCGTCTAGTCACTGCATTGATTACAGAAAGAGGTGTTTGTGAGGCTAACGAAGCTGGAATTGTTTCACTTTTCCCTGAATATAAATAGTATGAAAATCGCTCTTTTTGCATTCATTCTCTGTATTTCAAGTCAACTCTTTGGACAAATTACAGGAGTTTGGCATACGTCGTTTACTGTCGCTGGCACTAACAATCGCATGGATTTATACATAGATGGCATCGGAAGAGATGGAACGTTAAAAATTGGCTTGCCTGACATTGCTGAGTTTGAACCAAAATTGATGGAAGATGCTTCAATTACAAAAGAAACTTTGGAGTTTTCGTGGCCAACATTAGCCTTAAAATACAAAGGAAAATATTCCTCAAAAGGAGATTCCATTTATGGTATTATGTCGCAATCGGGCTTAGAATGGAATGTAACTTTTAAACGAGAAGAACAAGAATTAAAAAAGTCCCTTCGCCCACAAGAACCGAAACCACCTTTTGATTACACGGTTGAAGAATTGATTATTAGTAAAGGAAAGTTCAACATTGGTGCAACTTTGACGACACCGAAAAATGTAAAAAACTTTCCTATCGTTGTACTTGCTTCTGGTTCAGGTCCACAAAATCGCGATTGTGAAATTATGGGTCACAAACCTTTTTGGGTAATTGCTGATTATTTAACTAAGAATGGAATTGCCGTACTTCGCTTTGATGATCGTGGAACTGGAAAAAGTACTGCCGATTATTCGAAAGCAAATCTCGAAGATTTTTCGAGTGATGTGGAGGCTTGTTATAAATTTCTTCGCAAAAAGTACAAGAAAAACAAAATTGGCCTTGCTGGACATTCAGAAGGCGGAATGCATACCTTAATTGCAACTACCAAACTCAAAAAAGTAGATTTTTTAATTCAATTGGCAGCAGTTGGAACAAATGGTAGAGAGGTCTTAGTGGAGCAACAGTATTTGATTCCAATAAAAAATGGTCAAGCAGAAGAATTGGCGAAATGGAACAGCGCAACCTACGATACTTTGACAAAGCTTTTAATTGCAAGCCCAAAAGCTGATTTCGCTAACCAAGTAATTGCGTTTGTAGAACGAAATTTTGAATCAATCCCAAGTGAATTAAAGGAAAAAGCAACGAAACAAGAATTTATCAATGGCTATATTTCCTTTTTGGATAATACGTGGGCACGAGGTTTTATGCAATTTGAATCGAGCACTTATTTACAAAAAATCACTTGTCCGATTTTAGTTATTAATGGTTCAGAAGATATTCAAGTTCCACCACTAAAAAATCAAGAAGCATTCAGAAACAACTTCAGCGAAAAAAGCAAAGCTAAATCTAAAGTGGTACTATTTCCAGGTTTGAATCATTTATTCCAAACATGTAAAAAATGTAGCATTTTAGAATATGGTGATTTAGAAGAAACTGTTTCTCCGAAAGTATTGAATGAAATGGTAAGTTGGATTAAAGGATTATAAAAAAAATTTAAATCGATTTAAGACTCCTATTCTCACGCTTTTTAAAATAATATCAAGTAACTTTGGGCAACTTATGAAGCAAGGTGTTTTATTTTTCCTACTAATCTTTTTTACGAATTGGTCGCATGCTCAAATTGTTAATCGCGAAAAAGAATTGTTGTGGGAAATTTCCGGGAATGGATTAAAGGAAAAATCATATCTCTTTGGAACGCTTCATTCTAACAACAAAGCCTTATTCAATCTAGCGGATAGCTTATATGTAGCGCTTGAAAAAGTGAATATGGTTGTTCTTGAGACAGATATTTTTTCACTTTTTGAAGAATTAGATACGCGCAAATCAACTTCAAATACTTTATATGACAAAAACGGTTTGCCTTATACAGCAAGCAATGAAGCATCGACCACTTATTTCGGTTCGGAAGATGGTATGCCTCAGTTTTTAGATGCTTATTTTCAGGAATATTGCTTCAATGCTGGTAAACGATTTTTAGCTTTAGAAACGATTAAAAATCAAATGGAACTCAGTCTTGATATTCCAATTTCTCAACGAAATTTAGTCAATACTCAATTTTCAAACTTCACACAAGAAAAGCTTATCGACTTGTATTTGCAAGGTGATATCAACGCGATTGATCGTTTTATGCGAGTAAATATGTCCACTCAAAAGGATTTGTACAGCAAATTAATCATCAAACGCAACATCGCAATGGCGAATAAAGTGGACTCTGTTTTAAAATCAAAAACAAGTTTATTTTGCGCTGTCGGAGCAGGACATTTAGCTGGATCAGAGGGAATTATAAACTTATTGCGTTCTAAAGGTTATCGTTTGCGTCCCGTTTTGTGGACAATCTCAGAAATTGCGATTCCAGTGAAAAAATCAGTTAAATCCAAGCGAAACTATGTTTTTAATGACGAAACATCTGGAATTATTGCCAATTTTCCAGGTCAACCTTTTTCGAAGAGAAGAGAAGATGGAAGTTTGCTTTTAAAATACTGTGATTTTGGTCAAGGAAATACTTACGAAGTAGAGGTTATACCTTACGATGAAAGTTTAAGTTTTGAAGAAATGGCCGCAATTTATATTGCAAGTCCGCCAAATTCACCTTATAGTCGCAAGACACTTGATGACGGAACAGAGTTATTTATAGGTTTATCTGATGCCTATCCTGAAGGATTAAGCTGGGTTCAAATTCAAATTAATGAAGGTTATTTTGCAGTTTTAAAAACTTATGGTGGCAACAAATTTATGCATTCCGACCGTCCAAAGAAATTCTTTGAAAAAGTTTGGTTTGAGAAGTATTGATTAGGAATAATCGCTTAAGTCAGAATTTGTAACCTTTGTCACTTTTCAACTACATAAGTAATAGTACTTTCGTCAAAAATTATAACTATGAAAAATACCTTTCTATTGAGTTTTGGAATTTTATTTCTAACTCTGATTAATTCTTGCACAGGAAATTCACAAATTCAGGGTGTTAAAAACATCAAGCAAGCAGAATTCCAAAAATTAGCAAAAGACCCAAATACAGTGATAATCGATGTGCGCACACCTGGAGAAGTCAGTGAAGGTTATATCGATGGGGCAACTTTATTTATCGATTATAACGGAAGCAATTTCGAATCAAAAATCAGCAAATTAGACAAATCTAAAAGCTATGTAATTTATTGCCGCAGTGGTGGAAGAAGTGCAAGAGCTTCTGAATTAATGGCATCAAAAGGATTCAAAAAACTTTACAATTTAGAAGGTGGAATTTCTAACTGGACAGGCACGATAAAAAAGTAAGATGCTTCCAAAAATTGAAGATTTAAAAGGAATTAGTAGTGCTGTCATTATCGGAGTGGCAGCATTATTTTTATCTGCCTATACACCAAGCTATTTAAATAGTATTCTCATAGCTTTGATTATTGGGATTGTTTTGAATAATCTTATTGCAATTCCGAAAGATGTTGAGTCTGGATTGACTTTTACGAGTAGTAAAATGCTGGAACTTTCGATAATTTTTCTTGCTTTCAGTATCAATTACGTTAGTATTTCAAAATTAGGAGTTGGTAGTTTTTCGTCAATTTTGATAACTGTAACGCTTGTTTTAATTGCTTTTATTTACTTTTCTCGCGTATTTAAATGTCCAACTTCAACAGGTTGGTTAATCGGTTTTGGCACTGCAATTTGTGGTTCTTCGGCGATTGCAGCATTAGCGCCATCTGTTTCAAAAGACAAAGAAGATGTTGCTGTTTCGATGGCTGTTGTCAATCTTTATGGTTCTATCGGAATGATTTTATTACCCTTGTTACTACCCTATTTACAACTATCGACAAATCAAATTGGATTATTAATCGGAGGCTCTTTACATTCTGTTGGAAACGTTGTTGGCGCTGGATATGGCATGTCTGATGAAATTGGCGAAGTTTCAATGACTATCAAATTAGCACGAGTTGCATTATTATCCCCAGCCCTTATTTTCTTCAACTATTTGGTTAATCGAAATGCAGTTAATTCTTGGAAAGATTATATTAAACTACCTTGGTATTTGATTGGTTTTTTCATTATTTCAATTCTAACTTCCTTCATACCACTTTCAACAGAATTTATTTCTTCAATGGAATACATCGGAAAGGTAGTTTTAACAATAGCAATGGCTGCAATTGGTTTAAAAGTAAGTTTCAAGAAACTCATTTCTTCAGGCAGAAAAGGGATTATTTTTGGACTATTTATTTTCGCCCTTCAGTTCTCTCTTTTGCTTGGTTTTGCTTTCTTTTTAGCTTAATACGATAATCAACATTAAGTCACTAAAACCAACTTACCTAATCAATAAAACGTGACCCGTAACGATTCCTCGTTTATCTGTTTCGATTTCTTTGTAGGTAATTTTCCAAGTATAAACACCTTGTTGCGCATCTCTACCTCCTAAACCATACGTTCCATCCCATCCAACTGATGCATCATTTGATACCCAAACTGTTTCCCCCCAACGGTTGTAAACAGTAATTTCAAAACTATAAGGGTCAAATCCTGACGTGAAAACAGGTGCAAATACCTGATTATTTTCATCACCGTCTGGAGTAAACGTGTTTGGTACATAAAGCACTACTCCATCTTCTTTGAAAGGTATAAATACAGAATAAACGTCCGTACAACCCAAAGTAGAAGTTACAGTTAAAGTCACAGTGTGTCCATTGTTGTTATTTCCAAAAGTATGTGACGGATTCTCTTCAACACTCGTACTTCCATCTCCAAAATCCCAGAAATACGAATTACCTCCTGTTGATCCATTGGAGAAAGTTACTGTTTCAACAACTTGAGAGAATCTATTCGGATTCATCGAGAAAAATGCATTTGGCGCTGGCGAAACACAAATTGCACTTGTTTGCGTTGCTGTTGCAGGACATCCATTCGAACCAATTCCTGATAAAGTAACTTCATAACAACCTGTTTGACTTAAGCTATAATTTAACGTTGAGCTATTACCAATTGGCGTATTATCAATTGACCACGAAACTTGAGACAAGCTATTTGGAGCAATTAAGTTGAAATTTAATGGTGCACAACCTGTTGTTGAACTAATAGAAATTACTGGTGTTTCTGCAGCTGCTATTGTTAAAACAGTTGCAATTGAGGTAGATGAACAAGTACCATTTGAAACTGAAACCGTATAACTTCCAGCTTGCGTTGCTGCTAATGTTGCATTCGTTGCACCTGGAATATCAACACCATTAAATTGCCATTGATAAGCCGTTCCATTGGATGCAGTAAGTGTTAAACTTCCACCTTGACAAATAGCAGTTACACCACCAGCGCTTGAAATAGTTGGAGTAAATAATGAAAGTGTAAATGCTGCAGAAGTTAGTGAGCACAAGCCATTAGACACAGCCACTGTATAGACTCCAGCTTGCGATGCAGTAATAGTTGCCGCTGTTTCACCTGGGATCGTAGTTCCATTCAATAACCACTGATAAGTTGCTCCCGCAGTAGCCGTAAGAACGGTTGATTGCCCTTGGCAAATGGTAGTTACTCCACCTGTTGAACTAATTGTAGGTGTGAAATTGGTAATAACAAAATTGGCAGTAGTAACAGAACAGTTACCATTTGAAACAGAAACGGAATAAGTACCTGCTTGCGTTGCTGAATAAGTTTGATTGGTTGCACCAGCGATTGCGATTCCATTTAATTGCCATTGATAACTTGCACCAGTTGAAGCGGTTAAAACAATAGATGCTCCTGGACAAATCGTATTAATATTATTTGCAGCAGTAAATGTTGGTGTAAATACAGTAATTATGAAAGCTGCTGTCGTTGAAACACAGGTGCCATTTCCAACTTGAACAGTGTAAAGTCCTGCTTGGGTTGCTGAATAAGTGTTTGTTGTTGCTCCTGCAATTGCTACTCCATTAAATAACCATTGATAAGAGGTTCCATTTGTAACCGTTAATGGTAGAGAAGTTCCAGGACAAATTGTTGTTACGTTATTCGTTGTCGAAATAACTGGAGTAAACAATGTGATTACAAAATTCGCAGAAGTTGAAGTACAAGTGCCATTTGTTACGGTTACTGAATATGTACCAGCTGCAGTTGCTGTGTAGGTTTGATTTGTTGCACCAAAAATATTTGAACCATTCACTTGCCATTGATAGCTTGTTCCAGTTGATGCAGTTAATACTAGTGAAGTATTACTACATAAAACGGTGTCACTTCCAGCGCTTGTAATAGTTGGTGTTAATGGCGTTAATACGAAAACTACAGAAGTCGAAGTGCAAGTTCCGTTCGTTACTGAGACAGAATAAGAACCACCTTGAGTTGTCGCATAAGTTTGATTCGTTGCTCCAGGAATATTCGTTCCATTTAAAAGCCATTGATAAGCAGTTCCTGGTGAAGAAGTCAAGACTAAGTTTGTTCCTGGACATATAGTTGTTACACCACCAGCGCTTGTGATTGTTGGTACAATTTCAGTAATTACAAATGCATCTGATGTTGATGTACAAGTTGTATTTATAGCATCCGTAACTATTACGGTATAAGAACCACCTTGTGTAGCTGAATAAGTTTGATTCGTTGCTCCAGCGATATTCGTTCCGTTTAACTGCCATTGATAACTTGTACCAAGAGAAGAAGTTAAAACTAAAGAAGAACCCGGACAAAGCGTTGATGCTGAACCTGCACTTGTTATTGTTGGAATAATATCTGTAACCACAAATACTGTTGAAGTAGAAGTACAAGTTCCACTAGTTACAGTTACAGAATAACTTCCTCCTTGAGTTATGTCATAGATTTGATTGGTTGCCCCTGGTATGTTTGTTCCATTCAAGAGCCATTGATAACTAGTTCCAGCGGAAGCGGTTAAAGTCAAGGTTGAGCCTGGACATAGTGTTGTTGCACCTCCTGTACTTGTGATTGCTGGAATCAATTCAGTGATTGTAAATAATGTAGAAGTCGAAGTACAACCTGTTATTGATGTTGTTACTGAATAATCTCCGGGCTGTGTAACCGTATAAGTTTGGTTAGTAGCTCCTGCAATTGGTGCACCATTGAAAAGCCATTGATAACTATTGGCCGTTGAAGCTGTTAAAACTAAAGTTAAGCCTGGACACAAAGTTGTTGCTCCTCCGGTACTTGTGATTGTTGGAACGATTTCCGTAATTACAAATTCCACTGAAGTTGATGTACAAGACGTATTTACAGCGTCCGTAACAATAACAGTGTATGATCCAGCTTGTGTTACGTCATAAGTTTGGTTAGTTGCACCTGCGATATTAGTTCCATTAAATTGCCATTGATAAGAAGTACCAACTGATGAAGTTAAAGTCAAGGTTGAACCTGGACAAAGTTGATTTGTTCCACCAACACTTGTAATCGTTGGAACTATTTCTGTAATAACAAAAGCTACTGAAGTTGAGGTACAAGCGCCATCATTTACAATTACAGTATAACTTCCTCCTTGAGTTACATCATACGTTAGATTAGTTGCACCTGCGATGTTTACACCATTTAATTGCCATTGGTAGCTTACTCCGACAGATGATGTTAGTGTTAATGTTGAACCTGGACAAAGTGTAGCTGTTCCTCCGGCACTAGAAATTGTTGGTATAATTTCGGTTACCACAAAAGCGATAGAAGTTGATGTACATCCTCCATCGGTAACTGTAACAGTATAAGAACCTGCTTGCGTTACGCCATACGTTTGATTGGTTGCTCCAGCGATGTTGGTTCCATTTAATTGCCATTGATAGCTTGTTCCTGCTGATGCTGTTAATGTTAGAGTTGAGCCAGGACAAAGTGTTGTTACTCCTCCTGTGCTTGAAATAGTTGGTATTAATTCCGTCACCGTGAATAAAGTAGAGGTAGATGTACAACCAGTAATTACGGTAGTTACTGAATAATCACCAGCAACTGTTGCATCATACGTTTGATTGGTTGCTCCAGCAATTGGATTTCCATTTAATAGCCATTGATAACTCGTAGCAGCACTTGCAGTTAATGTTAAGAACGATCCTGGACAAAGAATTCCTGCTCCAGTTGCAGTTGTGATTGTTGGAACTATTTCCGTAATAATGAATGCCACTGAAGTTGAGGTACAAGTTGTATTTACAGCGTCTGTAACAATAACAGTGTATGATCCTCCTTGCGTTACATCGTATGTTTGGTTGGTTGCACCAGCGATATTTACACCGTCTAATTGCCATTGATACGAAATACCAACTGATGAAGTTAAAGTCAGGGTTGAACCAGGACAAAGTTGATTTGTTCCTCCCGCACTCGTAATCGTTGGAACTATCTCTGTGACAACAAAAGCTACTGAAGTTGAGGTACAAGCGCCATCATTTACAATTACAGTATAACTTCCTCCTTGAGTTACATCATACGTTAGATTAGTTGCACCTGCGATGTTTACACCATTTAATTGCCATTGG
>JBILHL010000089.1:0-2601 GCA_044350515.1 Crocinitomicaceae bacterium
TCTTTCTTCATATTTGGTGTTTAAATTACTAAAAAGTTATTTCCGAAATTTTTTTGAGCTTTTAAGGGCTCAAAAATTTCAGAATAACTTTCAGCTTTACACACTTTATGGGAGGCTACCTTTTAGACATTAATAGATTCATATTTAATCAAAGTCTTTTTGCAACTAGATTTTAAAAACATCAACTATTTTGTTTTAGCACTCTTTTTTAACAAAGTGTTTGTATTTTAGCTTGTATCAAACGAATTTACAAGACGATTAAAATTTACTATTTGGACTTTAATGAAGCACAAAATAAACATAGAAATCAATTTTATTGGAGCTAAATTGAAATGTCTATTAAAATGTTTTTTTTAAACTAAAAACAACCTAGTATCTTCGTGACTAACCTTGGAAACCGGGCTTAAATGATTGTATGAAAACATTGAGTAAGTTGTTGATAAACAATATTTTAAATGATATTATTTAAAATAATTTACTAATAATCAATTGTTTATAATTTTTGTCATGTAGTTAGATAAAAAAGACTACATCAAAAGTGTAGGCTTTTTTGATTGGAGTTTGTTGTAATCGTTCAGATAAAAAAAATAGTATTTAATAAGATTCTTGTATTAAACCTTTGTGTATTTTTGTCGCTAATAACTTGAGAATTAGTTTTAAGTTTGCCTAAATCCACTACTACAAATATTTAATACCATGAGCAGAGAACACAGTAAAAGAAGTACAATAGCTCTTACAGTAGCTATTATTTCTTTATTAATTTCCTTCGTTAATTTACTGCTTTTGACTGTACCTTAGTGAATTAGTGTTTTTAACTTTCCTCCCAAATACACTCCTGTTGCATTTTCTTTAACTTCAATTAATTTCTCAGGGGTTCCTTCAAAAAGGATGTGTCCACCATTTTCACCACCGACTGGCCCAATGTCTATCAAGTGATCTGCGCATTTAATCACTTCGGTATTGTGTTCAATTACAACTATTGAATGACCTTGGTCTATCAATGCGTTAAACGCAATCAATAATTTCTCAATGTCATAAAAATGTAAGCCTGTTGTGGGCTCGTCGAAAATAAATAGGGTAGAAGGAGCATTAATTCCTTTTGACAAAAATGAGGCTAACTTGATGCGTTGTGCTTCTCCACCAGACATTGTACTTGAAGATTGACCAACTTTCAAATAACCTAAACCAACATCCACAAGTGGTTGGATTTTATCGACAATTTTTTGATCTAATTTGTCTTTTCCTTCTTTGAAAAATAGAAGTGCATCTTCCAAACTCGTTTCTAGTAAATCAAAAATGGTTTTTCCACGGTATTCAACTTCCAAAGTTTCTGATTTGTAGCGTTTTCCTTTACAAGTATCACAATTCAAATGAACATCAGCCATGAATTGCATTCCAACAGTGATTGTTCCTTCTCCTTCGCACATTTCACAGCGTCCACCTTCCACATTAAAACTAAAGAATCCTGGTTTGTAGCCTCTCGCTTTCGCAATTGGTTGACGTGAATAAAGTTCTCGCACATCGTCAAAAGCTTTTACATAAGTAATCGGATTACTTCGTGAAGATTTTCCAATTGGGTTTTGATCGATGAATTCTACGTTTTTGATTTGTTTTAAATCTCCGCTAATTCCATTCATTTTCCCAATTAAATCGCTACTCAAACCCAATTCTTTTCGAACCGCTGGGTATAAAATAGAACGAATTAAAGTCGATTTTCCTGAGCCTGAAACGCCTGTCACACAAACTAAACTATTCAAAGGAATAGAAACAGTTATATTTTTTAAATTGTGTTGACGAGCTCCTTCAATCGTGATTTTATTGTTTGATTTTCTGCGTTTTGTTGGTACAGCAATAAATCTTTTCCCAGTTAAATATTCAGCAGTTAAACTATTCGTTGCACTTGTTAATTGTGAAAAGTCTCCTTGAAAAACAACTTCACCACCAAAAATTCCAGCTTTCGGGCCAATGTCGATAATTTCGTCAGCTGCTTTCATCACTTCTTCTTCGTGTTCGACGATAATTACCGTGTTTCCAAGCGCTTTTAATCGTTGTAAAACAGTAATCAATCGCTCGGTGTCTTTCGGATGCAAACCAATGGAAGGTTCATCTAAGACATACACCGAACCCACCAAGCTACTTCCTAAAGATGTCGCCAAGTTAATACGTTGCGATTCACCACCGGAAAGGGAATTTGCTGCGCGATTCAAGGTCAAATACCCCAAGCCAACATCTTTTAAAAAGCCAAGTCGCTGTTGAATCTCAGGTAAAATACGTTTCGATACAGTTCGGTCAAATTCATTCAATTCTAAACCGGAGAAAAACGAATGAGCGTCTTCAATGGAAAGTAAAACTACATCTTGAATTGATAATCCGTTGATTTTTACATTGGCAGCATCTCCTCGCAAACGTGTTCCATGACATTCCGGACAAAACGTTTTACCACGATAACGCGACAACATCACACGATATTGAATTTTATAAGTTTGTGTTTCTAAAAATTTAAAGAAACTAGTCAAACCTTCAAAGTGTTGATTTCCTGTCCAAAGAAGCTGTAGTTGTTCTTTCGTTAATTCTTTAATTGGACGATGAATTGGAAAATCA
>JBILHL010000031.1:0-34514 GCA_044350515.1 Crocinitomicaceae bacterium
TTTCTTTGCATTAAAAGTTAAAGCTTTCAAATATTCACCCATCGAATCGCCCTTCCAAGGTGCAATTGCTCCTTCGTAAACGCTCAAATTTCGATTTGGAAAAACAAGCTCTTCGTCAATTCCGAGTACCATTCCGTAACCTTCACACGTTTTACAAGCGCCAAAAGGATTGTTGAAAGCAAAGAAATGGACATTAGGTTCTTGAAATTCAATGCCATCTAACTCGAAGCGATTGTTGAACCATTCGATGTTGTTTTCGTGTAGAATTCCACAATTTCCTTTCCCTTCTGTGAAAGCGATGGAAACAGAATCCGTTGTGCGTGAAACATTGTCCTCGTCTGAGAAATTGGTACTAATTCTATCCACCACTAAATACAATTCCTTAGAGTGGTTCAATTTCTTCAGATCTTCAATTAAATAGAATTGCTCGTCGTAATAAACGCGAGTGAAACCTTGTTTGTAAATGACATCGAGTTTTTTTAAGTCACAATCAATTGGACAAAGCACAGCGATTTTACTATTTTCAGGTAAAGCTTTCAAATAATTGATAACGTCGGTAGTTGTATGTTTTTTAACTTCTCCACCGCTTTTGGGTGAGTAGGTTTTACCGATTCGAGCGAATAATAATTTTAAGTAATCGTAAATTTCTGTGGTTGTGCCGACCGTTGAACGCGGATTGTTGGTAATTACTTTTTGTTGAATAGCAATGGATGGAGCAATTCCTTTGATGTAATCTGCTTCGGGTTTATTTAGTTTTCCTAAAAACTGTCGCGCATACGAAGACATACTTTCAATAAAGCGACGTTGTCCTTCAGCATAAACGGTATCAAAAGCCAAGCTTGATTTCCCAGAACCGGAAACTCCTGTAATCACCACTAATTTTCCGTGTGGAATATTAACACTTAGATTTTTTAAATTGTGGACACGAGCCCGCTTGATTTCTATAAAATTATTCATCGTAACAAAATTAACAGATGAACGGGAATGGAGTTCAAATTATTTGCAAAAGAATTTATCCTTATTTTTGGTAAAATCTATTTATGTTAAAAGACACGCGCGCACCTCATTTTTTGGAAGCTATGTTTCCAATTTTAGTTCTGATTGGCTTACTAGCTTTGAATGTAGTTCTTTATAAAGACAACGCCACTTATGGTCCGAATCAAATTGCATTAATTATAGCTGCTGTTTGTGCAGCTATTGTTGGGGTACGTTTGGGATATAAATGGGAACACATTCAAAATGGGATGATAAAAAGTATCAATTCTGCTATGTCAGCTGTTTTGATTTTATTGGTAATTGGCGCTTTGAGTGGCACTTGGATGATATCAGGTGTGGTTCCAACAATGATTTATTACGGATTAAAAATAATGCATCCAAGTTATTTTTTAGTAGCAGCAGTTATTATAAGTTCGATTGTTTCACTCGCAACGGGAAGTTCTTGGAGCACAGTTGCAACGGTTGGTGTAGCGCTTTTAGGTATTGGTTCAGTAATGGGAATAAATGAAGGAATGATTGCTGGAGCAATAATTTCTGGAGCTTATTTCGGAGATAAAATGTCACCGCTTTCAGACACCACCAACTTAGCCCCTGCAATGGCAGGAACGGATTTGTTTACCCATATTCGGTATATGATTTTAACAACTGCTCCAACTTTATTGGTTACTTTAATCATTTTTGGTGTGATTGGTTTGACCTTAACAACGGATAACAACACAGCAGGAGTAAACGAATTATTAAAAGCAATGGAAAGTAAATTCAATATTTCTCCATTCTTGTTTTTAGTTCCAGTTTCCGTTTTTGTTTTAATCTATTTCAAAGTGGATGCTTTGCCTGCTTTGTTTGTTGGAACGGTCGTTGGAGGAATTGCTGCAATTATTGCTCAACCTCAAATAATTAAAGAACTTACCGGGATTTCAAACGATTATTTAAAAGCTTCTTATTCAGCAATCATCAACGCGATGTCAGGAGAAACGGTTATTGTAACCAAAAATGAAGCTGTCGATAAATTATTAACCACTCGCGGAATGAATGGAATGCTCAATACAATTTGGTTGATAGTCTGTGCAATGTGTTTTGGTGGAGCAATGGAAGTTTCTGGTTTATTAAAAAAAATTACTTCAACCGTTATCCGAAAAGTTGAAACAACGGGAAGTTTAATCGCTACAACAGCAGCATCTTGTGTGTTTTTCAATGCAACAGCCTCCGACCAATATTTAGCAATCGTAGTGCCTGGACGAATGTTTGCAAAAGAATTTAGAGATAGAGGTTTGAAGCCAGAAAACTTGAGTAGAACATTGGAAGACTCTGGAACAGTAACTTCTGTTTTATTCCCTTGGAATACATGTGGAGCTGCACAAGCATCAGTACTTCACGTTGCGACTGGAACATATTGGATGTATTGTTTTTTTAATATTTTAAGTCCAATCACAACGATCATTTACGGTTATTTCAATATTAAAATCCGTCGTTACACACCTGAAGAATTAGTTGCTTTGAAAGAATCAGAGAAGGCGGAGTAAATCAAAACTCAAACTTAAAATTGAAAACAGGCATTATTCCAAACATTAAAGCACTTCGAACTTCTTTCGTATAAGGGTCGAAGAAATAGCGATTGATGTTAAGTCGATTCGTAACATTTTGAATTTCAACGGCAATGCTAAAAGCCCATTTCTCATAGTTGAAACGAATATTCGCTGAAATATCAGTTCTGAAATAACCAGGAACGTGTTCACTGAAAGCTCTGTCGTTATAGAGAATTTCATAGCCAGCATTAATGGAAGCTTGTTCGTTTATTGGTGTGTAGCGATTTCCTCCGCGCCAAGTAATTCGAGTATTAGCACCAATGCTATTCTTTTTGTTTCTCCCAAACTTAAATTCATAACCACCGAGTGCATTAAGCATATAGTTTCCATTGAAACGCGTACTGCGCCAAATTCCATCACCCATAGTGTATTCCGATTGAAACAAAGAGCCAGTAAAAAGGAAAAAGTAGTTTTTAGAAAAGAATTTTTCAACCGTAATTTCAACGCCATAATTTCTGCCAAAACCATTGTTTGCAAAAGTGGTGCGAGTGATTCCTGCACTAAAATTAAGAATGCTTTCAACGCTTCCACTACTTGTGTCAACAGGAACATTGAAAAGATATTGATAGTAAATTTCAGATTTTAATCGCATATTTTCGCCAAAATTCCAATCGTAACCCGCAACTGCGTGAAATGATTTCGTAAGACCAAGGTTGAAATTGGGTTGCGTGTAGCTAATACTGTCACTATAACTTCGAGCCAAATAAACGGAAATTGGTTCAATTCGACTGTGTAATCCTGCTCCTAAACTTACACTTTGTTTGGGTTGAAAGCGCCATTGAAATCCAACTCGAGGTTCGATTGTTGTTTGTTTATTCAGTAAGAAATAACTGCTATGAAATCCAGAGTTGAGATCAATTTTGTCTGAAATTTTAAATTTCCATTGCGCATACCCTTGAATCAATCCAGTATTTCCATTTTCATCGACAAAAGTGCCAGAAGCTCCACTCGATAAATCAAGACCTTTGGATAGTATAGAGTAGAAGTATTGACTGTAAATTCCACCAATTCGCAAAATATTTCTACTATTGAATTTATGATTTAGAAAAGTGTTTACACGCGCTGTTTTGTAGGTAAATTGTTCTTGATAAGCTGTTTGTAAAGCATAATCGTTGTTCAAAGAATCTAAACGATAGCGCAAGTCATCACCCGAAAGTGCTGCAACTGTTTTAAGATACGATTTCTGATTTTTAAATAAATAAGTGTGCGTTATTCCTGTTGCACCAAGTAATTGATAGTTGTTATCTTGATATCGATCTGATCTTCTTTCCCAAGTGGTTGAATCTTTGATCGCTAATTCTCCAGCCGTTGAAAGTCCACCCAATCCGAAAAGTGTGAAATTTCCCGCTTTTTTTGTCGGGAAGTAAAAATTATAGCTCAAATCTTGAAATTGAGGTACAAGAGCGTTTTCCACAATTGGTAAGCCAATTGCATTTAACATAATCAAGGTTGAATAACGATAATTGATTAGGTAAGAACCAGCGTATTTTTTACTGAATGGACCTTCTAACGAACTTTGCATTCCTAAAATTCCGACTTGAAACGAATATTCTCTTTTTTGGTAATTTCCTTTTCTGAATTTTATGTCAAAAACTCCTGAAAGTGCATTGCCATACTCAGCTGGAAATGCGCCCGTGTAAAAATCGGATGAACCTAAAATTTGACTACTTAGAATACTAATTCCACCTCCAGAACCACCTTCGCCATTACTAAAATGATTCGGACTTGGAATTTCAATTCCTTCCACACGCCAAAGCATACCTCTAGCAGAATTACCACGAACAATGATTTCGTTACTCGCATCGTTACTCGTGTTTACTCCCGCAAATGAAACTGCCATTCGTGCTGGGTCATTAAAACTTGCAGCGTAGCGCTGTGTTTCTTCCACGTTAAAGGAACGCACACTTACAGTTGCCATTTCGTTTTGCGGTTTGTTTTTTGAATTTGCTTTAACAGTAACGGTTTCCAAATTCTTAATGCTTTCGCTTAACTCAATGTTGAGAATTAATTCTTTGCCGCTCACCACTTGCACTTGTTGAAGTTTTGAATCAGCGTAACCAATGTAAGTAATTTTAAAATCGTATCTACCAATCGGAACTTTTTCAAGTGTAAAAAAACCATCCAAATCGCTTGTGGTTCCTTGTGTTGGTGTTAGATTTAGAATGACAATCTTTGCTCCAAAAATGGGGGCTTTGGTATCTTCGTCAACAACCCGTCCTTTAACCGTTTGGGTGAAAGTTTGAGCAAAAAAAGCACTTGAATTAAACAGAAGAAAAGCGAAAGCAATTAGTTGCCATTTTCTTATCCTAATTTCTTTGGCTTTGAATTGCATTGATGAGTGGTTTGATTGTACCTCAAAAATAGCAACTTAAGTTTAATTAGAAGAAATTTAATAATCCCACTTATCCGTAAATGAATTGTAAAAATTCACACCAATCTTAAAATTCAAGGAAGCTTTTGTTAAACTATTTGCTTGACTTACGGCATAAACTCCCAATTTGAAAATCGACTTGCGAATCCTGATTTTGCGTTCAATTCCAGCATAAAGTTCTATTTGAGCAAAGTTAGCATCTGGAATAAATAACATACTTCCTCCAACTGTTTCTTCGAGTTTTAAGCGATTGATCAGCCAAACTTTATTCAAGAAAAAGCCATTAAAATGATGAATGTAATTCAATTGAAAGTAAGAATTAGCTGTGTTTAAAGCCGTGTCAAGTAGTTGTAAAGTATTAATCGGATTGGAGAAAAAATAGCGATCGGATGGTCTGAAAAAAGTATGTTCGATAATTCGTAAATCTTGCTTGCGAAGAAATGTTCCTGCTCTAAATTTCACTTCTGAATTTCCAAAGGAGTTGAATTTAAGTTCATCACGGATTTGTAACTCTAGAAAATCGAAGTTTGCTTGCGCACCAAAAATGGATGGTATTCCTTTTCTATAAACAAGATTCAGAACTGGCCAAGGTGAACCAAGTACCACTTTTCGATTTTTTCGAATGTAAAATTTTTGTCTAAAGTGATATTCTAACTCAATGGTTCCTAGTAAAATACGATAAGGGTCAAATGTTTGCGCTTGTTGGAAATTTCCAAAAAATGAAATCCAACTTGGATATTTTAAACTGTCTAATGATTGCCTGTCAGAGAAAAGAACCTTTGTTTTTAAGTATAATCCATTCGTTATTTCTTGCGAATAAGTCGCTTCAATTTTTTTATTTCTCACGCGATTGGAAGGCGCAAAAGTCCCTTGAATGTTTTGATTGCTTGTTACAAAATCATAGACATCACCCACCTCAAAACCCACTTTCGCAAAGTTCATCGGATTGTACATATACGTTCCTCCAATTCCACCTTTAACGTCTTTATTCAGAAATCCGTAATCAATATCTGGTCGAACGGTAAAATAAGTTCCATCTTTAAATTCTTTTCGAAAGTCGAATTGCAAGCGATGACGATAACCACCTACTCCAAACGGAATAACTTGCGAAATCAATGGATTGAAAGTGAAGCTGTATTTTTTGAATGAATTTATATGGCCAATTCCATTAAACATTACACTCAGAAATGTAATTCGATTTCGTGTACTATCTGATTTTCGTAAGTATTCATCGCTTTCGTGGTAGGTAATTATACTATCTTGTTCACGGATAAATTTTTGTTCGATGTCACTCAAAGTAAAAGGTCTGTTTTCTTTCCAATAACTGGAGTCACGGTCGAAGGCATCTTTGGTGAACGTACTACTTTCTAACCAAAACTTCGCAGGTTTTTCAATCGGTTGAAAATCATATTCCGTGTGACGAACGCGCGCTAAACCATAAATTAATGTTTTCCCTTCCTTTATGGTATATAGAAAATCCTTTCTTGTTGGAACAATTCGTTGATTGATTTCCGAATAATCCGATGAAATATGCATGTCTTTGAAATAGAGTAAAACACCAGGATTGATTGCCAAATCATAAGAAAGTAATTGCCATGTAGAATCTTGAACAAATAAAGTTCCTTCAAATAAAGCTTCTTGAATAAACTTTGGTTTCACTCGGATTTCGTAAATTAATTTTCCTGTGCTGTCAACGATACTTTGTTCCAAATAGTAGGAATAGTAAAGCATTCCATTGAAAGCAAGGGGAGAAATTAGCGGATTTTGAGTTAATCCAGGCGCATCGATTGTATTGTCTAAAATAGAAAAATGAGCGTCTTTTATACCGTTTATAAAAAGATAAGGGTTTTTGGAATCTGTTTCGCCTACAGAAGCTAAATTTCCTTCTCCTTCAATGCTTACCTCAAAACTTGCGCCTCCCATTTGTTGATTGATATCGGTAAAATCGTTGTATGCATAAAACTCGTCTTTGAAGCGGTTTAATCCACCGACAAAGGATTTTGAACGCCATTCAAGAATATTTAATTTCTCTTTTCCAATGATTGAGTCTTTTTGAATACTGTCTAGTTTCCCTTTTTCGAGCGAAGAATAACAATACGTATCGCAGTTATAATTGGCAATTAAATCTTGGTAATGGGAACGTTTATCAATCACTTCCTTCATGATTTCTTTTCCGCGTTCGCGTTTCGTTTGATAAGCGACAGTAACTTCCTCCAATTCTTTAATATCATCTTGCAGAATTACCGAATAGTTAATAGTTTGTGTCAGTTGAATTGTGTCCCTTTTTGTTTTATATCCCGAAGCACTAAAATCTAAAACATGAACACCATTTTTGAGTTCTAATTGAAAAACACCCAACGCATTTGCAACCACTCCATAAGAAGTATTCACAACGCGAATTTTCGCAAAGGGAATTTCTTGTCCTTTGGAATCTTTAACTGTCCCTTTTATAACTTGCGCTGACCCAATATAAGGAATCATCAGTAGGCAAAAGAATCCCAAAAATTTAATAAGTAGATTTAGTTTCATTCAATTTTTTAGTGACTAGACTGATAATTATATGTAAAGTTACAGCCAAAATAGAAAATAAATTAGCAAATAGATAAGTGGAATTTTTCAAGGATGAGGTGGTTCTTTTGTTTACGGATATTGTATGAGTAAACAATGTTAGAGTAAGAATAAATTTGGTAACGAAGTGAAATTAGTGTAATGATTAATAGCGAAATTAATCGGCCTTGAATTTCATGGTTTTAGCTTCTGAACTGAAACTGGTAAATTTTAAGGATTTCTGTAAGAACATCCACCAAAATCCAGTTTCAGAAAGGAGTTAAAATTGTTCGCAACGAGTTGTAAGTAAAAATAGAATAATTAATTGCGAACAAAATGAAATTTAGAGCCTTGATTTTTGGTTCTTTTGATCAAGTTTTTAACAGGCTTGCATCTCTTTATCCGGTAAAGTAACTTTGTGTTTGGGTAGCGAACAGAGACCGTCTTTTTGATTGGTGCTTATAGCCCTTGGTCAAGTATGGTACTGTTCCTTCAATGGTAATCCGTTTGGTGGTCTTAGAAAAAAAAGAACCCCGATTAAGAGCTTATAAAATTACTACCAAGGAACTATCGCTACTTTTTGTTAATTAAATCTTTAAAAAATGGAAAAGAAAAAAAAGCATCAGTTTCCGATTCTATTCCCAAACGCAGCAGGGATAGATATTTCAAGCAAAGAACATTATGTTGCAGTTAATCCCGAATCGAGCGAAAATCCAATTAGAGCTTTTGGTGCTTTTACAGAAGATTTACACGCAATCTCAAATTGGTTAAAGGAGTGCAATGTTACGTCTGTTGCAATGGAAGCGACGGGTATTTATTGGATTAGTCTTTTTCTAATTCTAGAAGAAGCAGGGTTCGAAGTAGTTTTAGTTACAGCAAAACATGTCAAAAATGTAAGAGGCAAAAAGACAGATGTTAGTGACGCCGAATGGATTAGACAGTTGCATAGTTGTGGATTATTGTCTGCAAGTTTTCAACCAGATAAGTTTACAAGAAGTTTACGAACTTATATGCGTCACAGGAAAAATCTTATCGAAATGTCAGCTACACATATCAGAATGATGCAAAAAGCATTGGAGCAAATGAATGTAAAAATACATCATGTCATAACTGATATCACAGGAAAATCAGGTCAAGCAATTATTTCTGCAATACTAGATGGAGAAAGAGACTCAAACAAACTCGCTACTTTATGTGATGGGAGAGTTAAAGCGGAAGCCAAAACATTAATGAAGTCGCTTGAAGGTATTTGGAAAGAAGAACATGTTTTTGAATTAAAACAGAGTTATGAATTCTATAAAATGTACCATTCAAAGCTGAAAGAATGCGACATTGAAATTGAAAAAATTCTGAGACAACAATCCGGAATAGAAAAAAAGGACAATGATGTATTTAAACCAAAAGGTAATAAAAACAACATGAATTTCAATGGAAAAGAGATTCTTAAGAATTTACTTGGTACTGATTTAACGGAAGTTTTTGGACTAACAGAGACAAATATTACTGAAATTATAAGTGAAGTTGGAACAGATATGAGTAAGTGGCCAACCCCAAAACACTTCGCTTCATGGCTAAATCTTGCGCCAAATAATAGAATTTCAGGTGGAAAAATACTAAGTAGTAGAATTCAAAAGAAAAAAAACAATGCAGGACAGATATTCAAGATGGCAGCTTTTGCAATACAGCGAAGTAAGAATTGGTTGTCAATGTTTT
This sequence comes from Crocinitomicaceae bacterium, assembly GCA_044350515.1. Lineage (GTDB taxonomy): Bacteria > Bacteroidota > Bacteroidia > Flavobacteriales_D > Crocinitomicaceae > UBA952. Next base: position 9,214 of record JBILHL010000031.1, read on the forward strand.
TTCATAGAATAAAAAATAAACGAGGTACCCAAAAGGCAGTAGTCGCAACGGCAAGAAAAATAGCAATGATTTTTTATAAACTCGTTAGCGAAAAAATAGAATTCAATCCAATTTCTATAGAAAATTATACTGAAGGATTCAGAAATCAGGAAATAATGAAGTTAAAAAGAAAAGCACAATCACTTGGTTTTCAGGTAGTATAGAAAAAGTTACTTAAGAGCAAAAGAACGGTAAAAGAAATTTAAACATAAGCATGGTTATACCAATGATTGAAAGTTAATAGTTTCCTAATTTCGAAAATCCTACTTCCTTGCTTTCATTACAATATAAGGAATCAACAACTCTTCCAAAGAAATGCCACCATGTTGGAAAGTATCGCTGTAATAATTCACGAAATGGTTGTAATTATTGGGATACACAAAGAAATCTTGTTCACGTGCAAATACAAATTCAGCTGAAAGTTTGATTTTTGGCAAAAAAGCTTCCTGTGGATTTTTCACTACAAAAACTTCTTTCGCATTGTAATTCAAGCCACGACCTGCTTTGTAACGAAGATTGGTGTTTGTATTGCGTTCTCCCACGATTTTCACTGGATTTTTTACACGAATCGTTCCGTGATCGGTTGTAATCACCAAGCGAATTCCAGCATCGGCAATTTTCTTGATGATATCGAGTAAAGGCGAATGCTCCAGCCAAGAAACGGTAATCGAACGATACGCAGCTTCATTTTCAGCCAATTCACGAATCACTTCCATTTCTGTTCGCGCATGGGAAAGCATATCGACGAAATTGTAAACGATAAAATTGACATCATTGTCCTTAATGGTATTGAAACTATCACCTAATTTTTTACCTGCCTCAACGTTTGTGATTTTATTATACGACCATTTTACATTCTTTCCCAAACGCTTCAAATTCGCTTCTAAGAAATCCTTTTCATGCATGTTTTTTCCCCCTTCATCTTCTTCATTTTTCCATAAGTTTGGAAAACGTTTTTCAATTTCTGAAGGAAGTAAACCAGCGAAAAAGGCATTTCTTGCATAGTGTGTTGCCGTTGGTAAAATCGAATAAATGATTTCCTCCTCTTCTTTAACAAAGTATTTTGTAAAGATGGGTTCTACCATTTTCCATTGGTCATAGCGCAAGTTATCAATTACTAAAACGGCTAATTTCTCCGAACCAATTTTGGGTGCGATTTTATCTTTTAGCAAGGAATGAATCATTTGCGGCGCATCTTCTGTTCCGTTCATCCAATCCAAATAATTGTCTTCAATGAAATCCGCAAACAAGTGATTGGCTTCTTTTTTCTGCATTTCCAAGATTTCACGCATCCCAGAATCCTCAATTTTATCCAATTCTAATTCCCAAAAGACCAGTTTTGCATATAAATCGCTCCATTCTTGTGCATCTAAACGCCCATTTAGCAACATTCCCAACTGGCGAAAATCTTGTTGGTAGTTGGAATTCGTTTTTTGTGAAACCAATTTGCTGTGGTCCAAATTCTTTTTGATACTTAATAAAATCTGATTCGGATTCACAGGTTTAATCAAATAATCTGCGATTTTGCTGCCGATTGCTTCTTCCATGATGTATTCCTCTTCACTCTTAGTAATCATCACTACTGGAACCAAGGGGTTGATTTCCTTTATTTTAGCTAATGCTTCTAAGCCAGAAATTCCGGGCATATTTTCATCTAAGAAAATAATATCGTATGTTTTTTCTTGCACCTTATCAATTGCGTCCATTCCGTTTGTAACGGGATCAACACTGTAACCTTTCGCTTCTAAAAATAGAATATGAGGTTTCAACAACTCAATTTCATCGTCCGCCCAAAGAATTTTACCCTGCATTTGTCTTATTTTTAATAGTTTTGAATAGAAATTTAAAGTTAAACACTTGCGACCTAATTTAAACCGAAATAACAAGAAGAAAATAGTAAACGACCCAGTTTATGGTTTTATTTCGATTCCCGACGAATTTATTTTTGATGTGATCGAACATCCTTATATGCAACGCCTCCGCAGAATCATGCAATTGGGGTTGAGTCATTTGGTTTATCCGGGTGCAATTCATACACGTTTTCACCATGTTTTGGGCGCAATGCACTTGATGACCCAAGCTGTTTCTTCGATTCGACGCAAAGGTCACGAGATAACTCCCGATGAAGAACGCGCCGTTTATTTAGCGATTTTGTTGCACGATATTGGTCATGGCCCTTTCAGTCATGCTTTAGAATACGATATCGTTTGTGGTGTCAGTCACGAAAAAATTTCAGGATATTTCATTGAGCGCATTAGTGAAGAATTTGGCGATGATTTGAGCCGCGCTCTTTTGATTTTCAACAATACTTATTCTAAACCTTTTTTACATCAATTGGTTTCCAGTCAATTAGATATGGATCGCTTGGATTATTTGAACCGCGACAGTTTTTATTCAGGTGTAAGCGAAGGAATTATTGGTTCAGATCGTTTGATTGAAATGATAAATGTACACGAAGGAAATTTGGTTTTGGAAGAAAAAGGAATCTATTCCATCGAGAAATTCATCGTTGCGCGCCGTTTGATGTATTGGCAAGTTTACTTACATAAAACAGTTGTTTCAGCAGAACATATGTTAATACATGCTTTGCGACGAGCAAAACAATTAACGAAAAGTGGTCACGGTGTATTTGCAAGTTCAGCGTTGAAATTTTTCCTTGAAAACGACATTACCCAAAAAGATTTTGAAGAAAATCCAGCTGTTTTAGATCAGTTTGCACAATTAGACGATTACGATATTTTAGGCGCAATCAAAGAATGGCAAAATGATTCGGATAAAATTCTAGCGATTTTGTCTCAGTCAATCGTGAACAGAAATTTATTCAAAATTGAAATTTCAAAAGAACCATTTACGGAAGCGCGCATTGAGATGGAAAAAGAATTTGCTCGCTCTTTGTTCGATTTACAAGGAAATGAGGTGGATTATTTCGTTTACTCAGATGTGCTTACCAATAAAGCATACAATCAGGACAAGCAAAATATCAATATGCTGATGAAAAATGGTGAAATTATGGATTTGACCAAAGCTTCAGATAATTTGAATATTTCAGCATTGGCACAACCAGTTGAGAAATATTTCTTGTGTTTTCCTATTAAGCGGTAAAGGAATTAGTAAAGTTGTTTATCCAATTTTTATCCTTTCTAATCACTAATTGAGTCACTTTTAGATTTGTTTTTAAGAAATGAAGTGTATTCTTTTAGCATTTCATTTTGTTCCTTTACTTCCTGTAATTCAGATTCCATTGCTTTGTAGGTTTTACTCAATGGTTTAAAAAAATCGTATTCTAAAACTTCAGATATTTTGGAAAGTAAACCAGTGTCGATTGACTTCCTTGTGAATATGGAATAGACATTTTCGCGCGATTTATTGATGCGCCTTGCAAATTCTGTTACCGAAATACCTTTTGTTTCAAGAATCAATTTCACTTGTTGACCAATATGAATTTCTTTCATCTTACAAAATTCTTGAATACTGTGGATATTAAGTTATCAAAAATGGTTTAATAATTACATATTAACGTTTGAAAATATAAACATATTTGTTATTTTTGTCAACATGTAATTGATTTATTAAGAAACGGAGTCCAGAAACCAGTCAAACGGCGCGAATCTGAAAAGCGATAAGAGTAGGAATTATTTAAAACAATATTTATGAAAGCACTAAAATTTTTAAGTTTAATATTACTATTTGCAAGCATTTTTGCAGTTTCCAGCTGTAAAAAGGAAGGTTGTACAGATGCTTCAGCACAAAATTATTCCTCAGCTGCTAAAAAGGATGATGGCTCTTGTAATTATTCAGAAAAACTAATTTTCTGGCAAGACGCAACTGCAGCAACTAGTTGGATAGATTTGGGAGTTAACAACTTAAAATTTTATGTTAATGGTCAATACGTTGGTTCGTGTTTGGCATCTGATTATATGGTTGCTGGCGTTGCACCAAGTTGTAGTTCCAATGGCCAATCTTCTTACACGATTGATTTTGGGAAGAACAAAACTGCATCTATTCAAGTAAAAATTACCGATGAAACAGATTTCGTTTGGTATGAAGAGACAGTATTAGTTACCGCTGGCACGTGTAATTATTATCAAGTTTATTAATTCAAAACAGTTTGATTAAAGCCTCTTCGGAGGCTTTTTTTTGAAACTAAATTTTCTATTAAATAAACTTCTAAATCCTTTTTTATCTTTCGTCGAAAGGTGAAATTAATCTAAAGTAAACCATTTTGATAATTATCCAATTCATTTTCAAACTCCTCTAGGTTGGATTTTTTGATTTTTAATTATTCAGTAACATTCTTCCATCCAACAAAACCCCTGAAAGCTCTTGATAATTTATTAATCTCTTTGCTTTAAAATTATACATTAATGTGTAAAATAGTATTCATTTTCGTTACATTTGTCACTTAAATTCTTTATAAGATGCTTAAAGTCAATTTGTATTTAATCTTTTTCCTACTAACTCTTTCTCTTTCTGCACAGTCTTTTGACCGTAGAGTCATTGCTAGTGCAGGTCGAGATGCGAATAATGGTTTAACAGGTTTGTCGCAACGATTTATGACCTATACCATCGGTGAACCGATTATTTATCGAGGATCAAATTCAACACGTCAACTTAATAATGGTTTTATTCAACCCATTGGAATCACTCCTACTGCTCCACCTCCTTCTTCAGGAATGGTGCTAGCACCTGGAGATATTGTTGTTTACCCGAATCCGTTTGGAACTTTCATTACAGTTAACACAAACACTGAAGTAGAAGAGGAAATAAGCGTGCAATTAATTGATATAAATGGGAAACTAATTCTTAATGAACAGATCGTTCCAAAACACCATCAATTAGAAATTCCATCTCATTGCGCGCCAGGTACTTACTTATTGAATTGTTATACCTTATCAGGGCAGTTTATTCAGCAAACGCGCTTAATTAAAATGGACATTTAATCAATTGTCCAAATAAAATCAAAACCCAAAATCACATGAAATTACTAATCATTTTTCTAAGCCTTTTTGTCTCCACTTTACTTTTATCTCAAGCACCTCAAGGCATCAATTACCAGGCAGTAATGCGCAACAGCAGCGGTAATTTAGTAACAAATTCAACCGTTGCTATTCGCGTGCAAATCCGACAAGGATCAGCCTCTGGAAGTGCGGTTTACCAAGAACGCCAAAGTATAACTTGTACTAGTCAAGGATTGATCAACATGGTTATAGGCGCAGGAACCCCACAAGTTGGAACCTTCAACAATATTAATTGGGCTGTAGGGCCGTTTTTTGTAAATCTTGCTGTTGACTTTTCAAACGGTGTAAATTATCAAGATTTTGGAACACAACAATTAATGAGCGTTCCTTATGCATTATATGCAAAAACATCGGGTGCACAATTGAACCAATGGCGTTACGGAAACACTATACCTTTAAATACATTGGGCGTTTTAGGTGATTTCTATTTGGATGTTGTTACTGGAAACGTATATTACAAAAATAGCGCAACTACTTGGGTATTAACTGGAAACATCAAAGGGCCTGTTGGTCCATCAGGAGCTATTGGAGCACAAGGTGCTCAAGGAATTCAAGGAGTACAAGGTGCGCAAGGAACTCAAGGGGTTGCAGGAGTAAATGGAAGCAATGGACAAAATACTTTGGTAAAAACAAGCAATGAAGCAGCAGGAGTAAACTGTACAACAGGCGGTGTGAAAATAGAATACGGATTGGATGCAAATAGCAACGGAACATTAGACGTATCAGAAATCAACGCAACTCTAACGAAATATGTTTGTAACGGAGCAATTGGTGCAACGGGTGCAACAGGAGCAACTGGTGCGACAGGTCCACAAGGAATCCAAGGAGTTGCAGGCCCAACTGGAGCAGCTGGCCCTCAAGGACAAATTGGCTTGACAGGTCCAACTGGTGCACAAGGAATTCAAGGTTTAACTGGTGCAGCTGGAGCGAGTGGAAAAAACACTTTAGCAAAAACTACCACAGAAGCCTCAGGAGCGAATTGTACAACTGGCGGTGTGAAAATCGAATACGGATTAGATGCCAATAGCAACGGAACTTTAGACGTTTCTGAAATCAATGCGATTCTAACGAAATATGTGTGTAATGGAGCAGTTGGTGCAACGGGTGCAACTGGTGCGACAGGTCCACAAGGAATCCAAGGAGTTGCAGGCCCAACCGGAGCAGCTGGCCCTCAAGGACAAATTGGCTTGACAGGTCCAACTGGTGCACAAGGAATTCAAGGTTTAACTGGTGCAGCTGGAGCTAGTGGAAAAAACACTTTAGCAAAAACTACCACGGAAGCCGCAGGCGCAAATTGTACAACAGGCGGCGTAAAAATCGAATACGGTTTGGATGCCAATAGCAACGGAACTTTGGACGTTTCTGAAATCAACGCTACTTTAACGAAATTCGTTTGTAACGGAGCTGTTGGTGCTACTGGTGCAACGGGAGCAACAGGCGCACAAGGAATTCAAGGGCCTCAGGGTGTTGCAGGAACAAATGGAGCAAACGGTGCTGATGGTAAAAATACCTTAGCTAAAACCACCACAGAAGCCGCAGGCGCAAACTGTACAACAGGCGGCGTAAAAATCGAATACGGTTTGGATGCCAATAGCAACGGAACTTTGGACGTTTCTGAAATCAACGCGACTTTAACGAAATACGTTTGTAACGGAGCAGTTGGGGCACAAGGAATTCAAGGTTTAACTGGTTCTCAGGGAATCCAAGGAATTGCTGGTGCAGCAGGAACAAATGGAACGAACGGTGTTGATGGTAAGAATACTTTAGCGAAAACAACAACAGAAGCCGCTGGAGCAAATTGTACTACAGGGGGTGTAAAGATAGAATACGGCTTAGACGCCAATAACAATGAAACATTAGATGTTTCAGAAATCAACGCTTCATTAACAAAATACGTTTGTAACGGAGCGGTTGGTGCTACGGGTGCTCAAGGTAATGCAGGAACAAATGGTTTAAACGCATTAATAAAAACAAGTTCTGAACCTGTGGGAGCTAATTGCCCAAACGGAGGAACGAAGATTGAAACGGGATTGGATGCGAATGCAAATTCGATATTAGATGCAGGTGAGGTGAATGCAAGTCAAACAAAGTATGTGTGCAATGGTGGAGGATCGATAAATGTTTCGGGATCGGGACAAGGATTCAATTCGAATCATGGATTAATGAATATTTTAAGCGACACTATTCTTGTAGCTAATCAAAGTAAACTAGTTGAAGTTATATTGAGAGGCGGAAATGGTGGGTCTGGCGGTTATTCTGGTAGCATTTGTCCTGGAGGTTCTGGCGGTTGGGGAGGAGGCTCAGGCGGAACGGGTGCAGGAATTAGATTTTTATTAAATGTTGCTCCAGGTGATACGCTTGATATCAAAAAAGGTATTGATGGTTTGAATGGTTGCTCGACCTGCATATATACGGGGGTATGTAACTGTTGTTATGCAGGTCAACCTGGAACAGCAGGGACATCTTCGAAAATAAGTATTAATTCACTAACGTCTTCAAATTTCATTTTTGAAGCGCTGGGTGGTGGTGAAGGCGGAGCACAATGGGGCTCTTTGGCTGGTTCAGGAGCTAATGGATCATTAATAACCGGCAACCAATACAATTCAGTTGGGGCATTCATTCTTGAATCAAACCTAAATGGTCAAGGAGCCGCAGTAATTTTAAGGTGGTAAAAAATATGAGTATCAACCCAAAATTTAAATCCCTACTAAAAGACCCGAGCGTTAAATTCACAATTATCTTTGGTTCAGGATTCCATCGGGAAGTATTGGGTTCCAATTCAATATTAAGTAATTGGGAGAAACTCTTGAAAGACCAAGATTCGGAATTGACATTAACTGGATTTTATCCTTTGGATTTTGAGCAATTGATTGTACGCCGCACGGGAATGCAAATAGACGAAGAATCTCGGCAGAAGGCAGCTTATGAAATGGAAAAACGAATTTCAGAAGAGATTTGTTTCGATTTAAAATGTGCGCAAGAAAAAGCCGTAAAGTTTAATAAAAAACACTATCCAATCGGTATTTTTAACCCGAAAAAAGTTTCAGATATAGTTTCTTTGAATTTTGATACAACTGCGGAAATATTATCTACTAAAAAATCGAAATTAAAAAAATCTGAATCAAAACCTTCAATATTTGAATCACAAGAAAATGGCAACTTTGAAATTCCTTGTTGGGAAGTTGAGTTCAAGAAGGAGGAAAAAATCCGTTTTTGGTATCCACATGGTTCCATACATGATAAAGATCCAATAACCCTCGGCACTCGGGAATATGCAAAGCGTTTCCAAACAATAGAGCGATTAAGAAAGCATTCAAAATCTGAAGATGGTATCAAGCGTACTTCTTGGTATCATGAACTAACACAAAATCCTGTTTTAATTCTTGGCGCTCAAATGTCAAAGGATGAATGGGACATTTGGTTTGCGTTTGTTAATCGGGAACGAAACTTTGCAAAAAAGGATAATCAGCAATATAAATATCCCATCTTCCAAATGCGTGAATGCGAATGTAAAAAAGACCATTGCCACGAATGGTTTGAGCCACTTTTCACAGGGATGAGTTTTAAAGAACAATGGAAAGAATTAGAAAAATTATTTAACAACATAAAATGAAAAAAAAACTACAAAAAAATACTTTATTCTGTTTGCTTTTTTTGTCTATTGGAATTACTTCCTGGGGGCAGAATTTATTCACACAAGACACGTTAACCGTTTGTAGCCAAGATTCCTATGACATGGTTTCCCCATTTCCTTCAAACTTTAATGTTTGGAAAAAAACGGGTGAAGAGGAAGTAATTGTTTCATCAACAATGACTTTTCGCTCTTCTGGTTGGTATCATTTATATACATCGTCAACTGGTGTAAATGATGTTTCTGTATGTCAGGTTTTTAATTTATCAAATTCTTACTCAGCCTCACTAAATGTTCCTTTGGGACATCAAATAACAAGTTTACAAATTGCTCTTTGGGGAACACCTAATGTAAATTGTTCTAATCCAACTCCAAGTTCTTGTAACGTAAATGTTACTTCAATAATTAATAGAAGCTTAGTGGGGAAAACTAATTTTACCTATTATTCTGGAGATTTTCCGGATCCTTGTACTGGTACTCAGAAATATCTTTATGCTAAATATACGTGTACACCTTATATTCATGATTCAATTTATGTCAATATAATACCTACACAAACTTTAAATGTGCCTGACTTTGTTTCTTGTAATAATCTGAATCAGGAGATTACGTTAAATCCATTAAGTTGTGATACGACATTTCAACTTATTCAGACTCTAACTCAATCTTCAAATAACACTACACAGTCTACGCTTTCATTGGATAAAGGTCAACTTTATCGACTTAAAGTTTCAAATACTATTTCATTTGGTGGAGGTGCTGGAAATCAAAATGATGCCGCTTATTCTAACTACCCCCTAACTCCAATTGCTGATATTTTTTGGAGATTCAATGGTTATCAACCTGGACCATTACCGCAATTCAGACCAATTCCTGATGGATATAATTCAAACCATATTTATTATTTCTATTTTTTGGGAGATGGTACGCCTCAAGATATCGGTAATTACGATTGCTGTTTAGGCGATGATTCAGGATTCATTTCAATTGATGTGGAAAAAGTAATAATCAACGCTAATTGTGGATTGAGTTATTTATTGAACAATGTTTCAATTAATAATGTCTTCCAAGTGGCGCCGTCTAACCAAATTAATCATTTATATATTTCAAATGGAGCCGTAAAATGCTTAATTGATTCATTTTATGTTTATCCAAGATTGTCCCAAAATTTAGACTTAGGACAAGACACCATAAGAATTTGCGGAACAAATACTACTTTAAGTACAAATAATCCTGCTTCCAGTACTTATTTATGGAATACAGGTGCAACTACCGCAACACTGGACATTATAAGTTCTGGAGAATACTCTGTAACAGTTACAGATTCACTTGGTTGTTCTTCATCAGATTCTATATTGGTATCAGTGATTAATCCAACCATTATTGCAGGAGCGTCTGCTTTTTGCCTTGGAGATAGTACAACCTTATCTGTTCAAACTAAAGGTAATACCTGTAATATCTATCCCAATAATTTGCTCGATGGCCTGACTGGTTGGTGGACATTTTGTGGTAATGCGAACGATGAAAGCGGAAATGGCCATCAAGGAATTAACAATGGTGCAACTTTAACAAATGATAGGTTTGAATCTGTCAATAGAGGCTATCAATTTGATGGAGTTAATGATTTTATAAAAGTGAATAACATCTATGACTATAGTAATAAAACAATTAACACTTGGTTTAATGCCGCTGAAATTTACAAGACAGGAAACTCAGCCTATCAAATTTTTGATATTGATGCACAGTCTCTAAGTTATGGAAGAACAAGTGCTCAAATTGAAAGTGGGATTCTCTACGTAACGGGAGGAGGTGAACTAGCATCATATGCTATTCCGATTGACTCAAATCAATGGTACATGTTAACAATGACAAGAACTCCGACAGTCATTAAGTATTATTTAAATGGGTCATATTTAGGCGAGTCACCATCAGGAATATCAACTAGCACAACGAATGATAATCCCAATCTTTTAATTGGAGTTGATAGAGCAGAAACTGTGCAATTTTTTAAAGGTAAAATAGATGAGGTTGGTATTTGGAATCGCGATTTGTCTGCACAAGAGATCGCACAACTGTTTTATCATGGGAATCTCAATACTTGGTGGTCTGATGGCACAACCAACCAAAGCAGCATCCAAGCTCAACCTTCTCAAACTACAACCTACAGCGTAACCGCATCAGATGGTGTTGGAACGTGCACGGATAGTATAACTATTCAAGTGAACAATCCACAAATCAATGCAGGTTCGGATCTCTCCGTTTGTGAAGGAGAAACAGCTACACTAACCGCAACGGGAGCAGATACGTATGTGTGGGGCAATGGAGTTGTTAACGGGCAACCTTTTACACCAACTGTTGATGGGTATTACACAGTTACTGGAACAGATACATTGGGTTGTTCAAATACCGTTTCTGTATTTTTAGATGTATTGCAACCGACTTCGAGTACTATTTCTCCAGTAAGTTGCGATACCTATACCGCACCAGATAATGAAGTTTATACGAATTCAGGGCAATACACGGCAATCATTCCAAATACTACCGGATGTGATAGTACAATTACGATAAATCTCACAATTAACAATTCCAATAGTGGGATTGATAGCAAAACTGCTTGCGACTCTTACACCTGGATTGATGGAAATACCTACACAGAAAGCACTAATTCGTCAACTTTTACCTTGCAAAACGTAAGTGGTTGTGATTCAGTAGTTACATTGAATTTGACTATAAACAAGTTGCAAACACTTAATGGCGGCGAAGACCAATCAGTTTGTAAAGGAGAAAATGTAATTCTTACGGCTTCTGGCGCAGAGACATACAGTTGGAACAGTGGTGTTTCAGATGGTATTGCATTTAGTCCGTCTCTTGGCTCAACAACTTATACAGTTACAGGTACTGACGGCAATGGTTGTACAGATTCGGATGAGGTAATTGTAACATCCGAGTATTGTTTTGAAATTCCAGGAGCACTTTCTCCAAATTCAGACAACAACAACGACACTTGGGAAATTACAGGATTACAAAACTATCCGAATGCTCTAATTTCAGTTTTTGATAGATGGGGACAAAAAGTGTACGAAGGTTCTAGCGCCTCAACTCCATGGGATGGTAAGTATAATGGGAAAGACCTTCCAACCGCCGATTATTACTATGTAATCGAATTAGGAAATGGAGATAAGTATAACGGAGTAGTAACGCTAAAACGATAAGAAAATGAAAAAGATAGGATTAATACTCGTTGCTATTGCTGTTAACTTTTCGCTTTCTGCGCAACAGCTTTCCATGTATAGCCAATATTATTGGAATGATTTTGTAATCAATCCGGCATTTACAGGAATTAAAAACACTCCGAGGGTTCAATTGGGTTACCGAAATCAATGGAGTGGATTCAAAGGCGCCCCAAAAACTTACACGATTGGTGGTCATACTAGTTTGAAAAACAACAACATGGGTTTAGGAGGAATGATTTTTTCAGATGACCAAGGTGGAGCTATTCAGCAAAATGGCGTCATGTTGAATTACTCTTATAATTTGCAGATAGACAAGCAATCTGGAATCAGTTTCGGAATCGCTGGAATCTTAAATCAATATGGATACAATGGTTCAGATATTCAAAACATCAATCCAGATGCTACCTTGCAATCCAATGTAAAACAAGTTGCACCAGACATGAATTTTGGACTGGTATATCATTTGAAAAACAAGTTGTTTATTGGTCTAGCAGCCAACCAGTTAATTTCAAGTCGCTTGAATAAATTAAATAGTGTTCCGGTAATAACAACAGGTAATAAGTTAATTAGACATTATAATTTATCGGCATCCTATTTAGCTAAGGTAAACGCCAATATTTCGTTGGAACCGTATGCCATGTTGCGCACAACCTTCATCACGTCACCACAAGTTGAATTAGGAGCTAAAGTGACTTACAATGATTTTGTTTTTGGAGGCTTGAGCTACCGAAACAAGGATGCAGTAATTGGTTTAATTGGTTTGAATTACAAGCAATTTATGTTCGCTTATAGTTATGATTTTACCACATCTGGAATTCGTAATTATTCAAGTGGCTCACATGAAGTATTATTTGCTTACCAATTCAATAAAAAATCTAAAATCCCCGAGATAATTATTGTTCAACCATCTCAACCAAAAGATTCTGATGGCGACGGAGTTTCGGATAATGAAGATTTATGTCCGAATGTAAAAGGCTTGAAAGAATACAAAGGATGCCCCGATACAGATGGCGATGGTGTTTTTGATGATTTAGATGAGTGTCCAAAAGTTGTTGGTCTGAAAGAAAACAAAGGATGTCCATGGCCAGATTCTGATAACGATGGATTGTCCGACAACAAAGACGATTGTCCAACGATTTCTGGTCCAGTTGAGAACAGAGGTTGTCCATACGGAGATACCGATGGAGATGGCGTGAATGATAATGTTGACCCTTGTCCAAAAACTGTGGGGCCGGTTGCGAACAAAGGTTGTCCTGTCATCGAGAAAAAAGATCAGGAAGTGATTGATATGGCTGTGAAAAACCTTGAGTTTGAAACGAGCAAAGACATCATAGAAGAAAGTTCAAAACCTTCATTGAATACGTTGGCTGATAAATTGAAACAAAAAGGGGAGTGGAATTTATTGCTTTCCGGACACACTGATAACGTGGGTGATGATGATGCGAACATGATTTTGTCTAAAAACAGAGCTGAAGCCGTAAAGAAATATTTCATTTCCAAAGGCATCGCTGAAAACAGAATCAAAGTAAATTATTTCGGTGAAACAAAACCAATCGCCGACAATTCAACCCCAGAAGGTCGTCAAAAAAACCGACGGGTAGAGTTTGTGATTGTGTTTGAGTAAATACTGAAAGAAGAACCAACATGGACAATAGAATTTGTTGGACACACAGATCATGTTGGCGATGAGGAAATGAACTTACAGTTATCTAAAAAACGGGCTGAAACCGTTCGAAATTTATTAATCAGTTACGGTGTTGAAGCAAGTAGAATAAAAGCTAACTACTTCGGAGAAACGAAACCAATTGCGGATAATAACACACCAGCAGGAAGAACCAAAAACCGCCGCATTGATTTTAAAATTGGGATGGATTAAACCATTGAAATGGTTTTGGTTTGTGTGGGTTTTACCCCATAGGTGTGGGTTTTATAATCGTTTAATTTCACATTATTCAACCCATGCAATTCCATAAATTTTGGATATTTTCAATTGATTGTTTTTGGTTTGGGAAACCATTAAAATGGTTGGGGAATATGTGTAAATTATCTCATTGGTGTGGGTTTAAACCCACACCAATGATTTATTCATTTTCCAATTTTACATCATTAAACCCATGCAATTCCATGTATTTAATGTATTCCGATTCGAATGTGCGTTTTTGATGGTGTTGTTTTTGGTTCCGGATATAATGATAGACATTATCCACCGCTGAATGCGAAACACCAAATACCCCAAATCCTCGTTGCCAAATGAATTTTTCGGGAATTAAATTGTTGCTATTTACAAAATGGGAACTACTTCCTTTAATTTGTTTGATAATATAGGTTATTGATTTTTGAGGGTTGATACCAAACAAACAATGAACATGGTCTGGCATACCATTAACAATGCTGACCATGCAACCCGATTTTTTTAATTCTTCTTTTAGGAAATCAAAGAGTTTTTGTTCCATTTTAGAGTGAATTAATGGCATGCGATTTTTCGTTGACCAAACGGCATGAACCCAAATTTTTGAATACGATTTTGACATTTTTATAATTTTTTCAATTGAAGTTACGAAATAAAATGATTATTTAATAATCTTTATTTTGATTAATATTTCGTATATTTAATTGAAAAATTAAAATATGAAAAAGGAAATTGAAGTAAATGGCTTACAAGTTCTTGTATTAGAACAAAATAAAAATGAATATGTGTCCTTGTCTAGTATTGCAAAATACCGCGATCAAAAACGAACAGACTATATTATTCAAAACTGGCTAAAAACTCGAAGTACAATTGAACTTTTAGGGATTTGGGAGAAAATTTATAATCCTAGTTTTAATTCCGTCGAATTCGACGGGTTTAGAAATGTTATCTATTACATCAAAATAAGTAGGTTATGAAAAAGGAAATTGAAGTAAAGGGGACTAAGGTTCAAATTAAACGATTCAAAGGTGAAGATTACATTTCATTAACTGATATTGCTAAAAGTCAAGGAGTTAATATTAGGCCTGCAGATTTGATAAAAAACTGGATTCGAACCAGAACCACAATAGAATTTATTGGTACTTGGGAAAAATTAAACAACCCTGAATTTAAAGTGGTCGAATTTGACCACTTTAAAACACAAGCTGGACTTCCCACTTTTGGTTTAAGTCCAGGTTTATGGAAAGAAAAAACAAATGCAATTGGTTTTATTGTTATTCAAGGAAAATATGGTGGCACGTATTCACATAAAGACATAGCTTTCGAATTTTGTTCAGCAATTAACCCAATTTTCAAATTATTTTTAATAAAAGAATTCCAACGCCTTAAAGAAACTGAATCTAGTAATCAAAACCTCCAATGGTCAGTTCAACGAACGATTTCTAAAATAAATTACCGTATTCACACTGATGCCATTAAAGAGAATTTGATACCAATTTCTTTAACAAAAGAACAAGCTAAGGTCATTTATGCCAACGAAGCTGATTTATTGAATGTTGCGCTTTTTGGGATCACAGCACAAGAGTGGAAATATAAAAATCCAACATTGGAAGGTAATATTCGCGACCAAGCTTCATTGGAACAGTTGGTAGTTTTGAGTAATATGGAAAGCATCAATGCGCTTTTGATTCAACAAAATTTTACTTCTGAAGAACGTATTTTACAACTCAATCAAGTGGCGATTTCACAAATGAAATCACTTTTATCAGCGAAAGGAGTTAAACAATTGAAGTAGATAAAAACCTTTAACAAGGATTCAATTTCATAAAAGACATAGCATTAAATCAAATAAAGTTATAGTTTACTATCGAATAAAGTTGTAGTTTGTTGTAAAATAAAAATATTGTTTATTATCGAATAAATATTTTTGATATTAACGAATAAAATCATAGCTTTGTGTCAAATAAAAGTTATGGTTAGTCAATTTCAAATAGAGGAAGTAATAGCATTTCAAAAGAAAAGCTTGCAACGTCGCGTTTTGGGAACAGAGCGTGAAGATGCTCAGAATTATGTGCTTACCGAGAATTTTGCGAATATCATAACTGGAATACGTCGCTGTGGGAAAAGCACTTTGATGTATCAACTAATCGCTCAAAACAAAGAAGTCTCTTTATTCATAAACTTTGAAGATCCAAGACTTGCAGGATTTGAGTTAGATGATTTTCGTCGCTTGGACGCAATCATAGAACGCGATAAATTCACCCATTTATTCTTTGACGAAATACAAATGCTTTCTAATTGGGAATGGTATGTACGCCAAAAATTAGACGAAGGATTTCAAGTTGTTGTGACTGGTTCAAACGCAAATTTATTAAGTAAAGAATTAGGAACGAAATTGACAGGTCGCCATTTATCTTCTGAATTATTTCCGTTTTCATACAACGAGTTTTTGACTTTTTCTAAATTAGAAAGCAACACAGAAAGTGCTTTGAAATACATGCAAGTTGGTGGTTTTCCCGAATATTTAAAAACAAATAATCCATTGGTTTTGCACCATCTTTGGGATGACATCTTATATCGAGATATAGCTGTAAGATACGGTGTTCGTGACGTGCAAACCTTGCGGAAATTGGCAATCTATTTGCTTTCGAATATCGGAAAAACGTATTCTGCTAATAAGCTTTCAGCGCTGTTTCAGTTTAAGTCTGTGAGCACTTTGTTGGAATATATCTCTCATTTGGAAAATGCCTATTTGGTTGCAAGTGTTCCAATGTTTAGTTATTCATTGAAAGCTCAAGTTCGCAATCCAAAGAAAGTTTACACAATTGATTTGGGTTTGTTTACAAATCTTTCCATCGTTTTCACTGAAGAAAATGGTCGAAGATTAGAGAATTTGGTGTACTTGCATTTGAGACGTTCTTATCCTTCCATCTATTATTTTAAAGAAAAATTTGAATGTGATTTTGTTGTCTTCGAAAAAGAACAAGTGAAAGCACTTTATCAAGTTTGTTTTGATTTCAATTTTGAAAATCAAGAGCGTGAATTGAACGGTGCGTATGAAGCAATGAAATTTTTCGATCTGAAAAAGGCAGTTATCGTAACGGTCAACCAAGCAGATGTGTTTATAAATGATTTAGGTGTGGTTGAGTTAGTTCCGTTGCATAAATTTTTAGAGAAGAAGCCTTGAAGAATTTGGAAGTGAATGCGTGCTTTTATTCATTAAGAAACTCATCACTATGTTGAAAAGCAGTTGAAGGATTTTTTCCGTTCGGAATGAATTGATTTGTTAAATTGAATTACACTTTAGTAATGACAACTTGATCATTTAACACATCTAGTTCTTATAGCTATCGGGACTGGATTATTTTTCACTTCTTCAGAAGACCCAATTAATTGACTTTCTATATCTGCAAAAAAAAAAGGAATTCAAATAAATAGAATAGAAAACCTAAAGGAAAATTATTTAACTATTTGATATTCAATTTATAAAAAGAATGCAGTTTTAAATTTTATTCACCGAAAACACACGACGAAGAATTTTATCGTTCTTATTTATGTTTTTCATGTAGTATGCCGATTGTAAAAAGTAAGTGTCATACCAGTAATGTTGATGTCCTGAAGAATCTAAAGTACTTTCTATTCCTTCCGTTGTTTAATTTAACGCTGAGCTCAATTCTTCCATCGTATTTCCATTTTTGTCTATCGTTTTACGTCTTAAGCCGTCAATATCATTGAAAATAATACAATAATTACCTTGTTCAGTTTTAGAAACATTCATTAATTTTTGGCATAATTTGATCGTAACATATCATTCATACTAATGGATTGACCTCAAATAATCTATTCTATAAATTAAAATTGCCTACTCTTTGTTACATTTTTTTTTGAAATATTGGTTACTCTTTATTACAAGTTATCTAATAAATTGGTTACTCTTTGTTACAAATATTTCAATAAATTGGTTACTTTTTATTACAAAATTATTGTATATTTGATTACTCTTTATTACATTTGTATTTAAATTTTAACTTATTAAAATAATGATTTACAGAAATATAACGAATAAATTACTTATTTGGAAAAAATCAAATGAAAAACTACCAATTATTTTACGTGGCGCAAGACAAGTTGGAAAAACAACCTTAGTTCGTGATTTCAGTAAAGAATTTGACAATTATTTGGAATTGAATTTAGAAAGAGTCAGCGAAAAAGCCCTTTTTGACTTGAATTCAGCATCTGAAATTTTTAATGCTGCTGTTTTGTTGAAAGGTTTACAATTGAAAACAGGTTCAACGTTGTTGTTCATTGATGAAATTCAAGAAGCTCCCAATGCGATAGCGATGTTGCGTTATTTTCATGAGGATTTGCCTGAAATTTATGTAATTGCCGCAGGTTCTTTACTTGAATTTGCACTTGAACAAGTGGGTAGTTTTCCAGTTGGTCGTGTGGATTATTTGTACCTTCATCCCATTAATTTTGAGGAGTTTTTAATTGCAACCACTACTTCAAACATGTTGGAAACCTTTCAAACTGTTCCAATTCCAGATTATGCGCATACGATTCTTTTAGAACAATTTCACGCGTACGCATTATTAGGAGGAATGCCACAAATCCTACAACAATACATAGATAAAACACCACTTTCGAATCTTAAAAAGCACTACAATCGCTTGTGGCAATCATACCTTAATGACACTGATAAATATGCTAAAAACGCCACAGAAAAGAACATTTTACGCCATATCCTAGAAAGTGCGCCTTATGAAAAAGATCGTATTTCATTTGAAGGATTTGGAAATTCCAACTACAAATCAAGAGAAGTTGGAGAAGCTTTGCGTGCACTAGATTTGGCAAAAGTGATTCGTTTAATTTACCCAACTACAAGTATGGAAGCACCGATAATTCCAGACTTTAAAAAACGTCCGCGTTTGCAGTTCTTAGACACAGGTTTACTCAATCAAACATTGTTATTGCAAGGTAAAATGATTGGTGTTAGTGATTTATGTGATTTTGAACGTGGAAAAATCATTCAACATTTGGTGACGCAAGAATTGATTGCGATGCAAGATGAAGTTCAACACAAACCAAATTTTTGGGTGCGTGAAAGCAAAGATAGCAATTCGGAAGTTGACTTAATTTACCGCTTCGATGACAAACTCATTCCATTAGAAATCAAATCTGGGAAACAAGGTACGTTGCGCTCACTGCATCAATTTATGGAACGTTCTTCTCATCCGTATGCTGTGCGTTTATACGCAGGAAAATTCAGTATTGAAAAACACACTACTCCGGGAGGAAAAACTTATTTCTTAATGAATTTACCGTATTATTTGACGCATAAATTGGAGGAATATTTGAGGTATTTTATCCAGAATAGTAAAAGTTATCTCCTCTAAAAAAACTTACAACTAAAAATCGCTGTGTCATCAACGAAAGTCAATGCACCACGCCATTCGTCGAGTTTGGAGAAGATGATGTTGTTCATGTCTTCCATCTTTAGCGGAGAATAAGCTTGCGTATTTTTGACCAATCGCTCGATTCCAAATTGTTCGCCAGCCTCGTTTTCTAATTCTACAACGCCATCCGTGAAAAGAACGAAAGTTGTATTGGGATTCAAAACCAATTTCCCAACATTCACATAAGGCAATTCGTCTAACATTCCTAAACCAATGCAGCCATCTTTGAGCATCGTCACTTTTCGTCCATTCAATAAAAACGGATGATTGTGACCAGCGTTAACATAATTCATTTTGCGTGTGTGCGCATTGTAATGAGCGATGAAAAAAGTAATGAATTTCTCACCTTTAGCACTTCGCATCACGATTTTATTCAATTCCTCCAACAAGAAAGGCATTTCAAAACGCTGATATTTGAAAAGTGTGCGAATCGTTGCTTGAAAATTTGCCATTAACAAAGCCGCGCTGATTCCTTTTCCGGAAACGTCCGCAATGCAAATAATGTATTCTTCGTCGCCCAATGGAATAAAATCGTAGTAATCTCCACCGACAGCATGACGCGGAATGTACTTAGCTGATAAATCCATCTTGCGGTTGGAAGGTAAATCAGAAGGGAATAACAATTTTTGCATTTCTGAAGCAACTTCTAATTCCTTCGAGATGCGTTCCTTGATCATACTTTGCTTGAACAAACGTCGATTTTCAACAGCTACCGCAATAATATTACACAAAGTTTGCGCAAAATTAAAGTGACTTGCTTCTAGATAATCGGTATTTCCCAAGGTTGAAATCAGAAGGTAAGCCAACGGTTTTTCTTGGTGATATACTGGAATTACCGCTTGAAATTCTTTCAAAACCAATGAATTAGAAGATTCGACCAAAGTGATTTCCTTGAAGCGAACCAATTGTTGATTAACCAATTGTAAATCAATTTTTCCTTTGTAACCCGATTTTGCTAAAACTTGCCAGTCTTCTTGGTATAAAAACAGAACAAACTTCGAAAAACCAAGCTGTTCTTTGAGAATAAAAGAGAATATTTTAATGAGTTGTTCAATCGATAAATTGGAGTTGATGGCATTCGTAATCTCCAACAAAGACTGCAATTTGGTGTCCTTGATGTCTGGATTAAGAATATTTCGGTGTTGAATAATCACTTTTTGCCTTTTATAAATTCGGGTAACATTCGCAAAGCTGCCATTTCTTTAAATTTATCTCGCACTTCGCCGCACGGGCTTCCGAAATAGGTTTTTCCGCCTTCCAAATCTTTTGAAATGCCCGATTGCGCCAAAACGATTGCTCCATTACCAATTGTAACGTCGCTAGCACAGCCAACCTGACCCCAAAGAATCACATTGTTACCAACACGAACACAACCCGCCAAACCTACACCAGCTGCCATTAAACAATGTTCTCCAATAACTGTGTCGTGTCCGATTTGAATTTGATTATCTAGTTTTGTTCCTTTACCGATTTTCGTGATTCCAGAAACGCCTGCATCAATCGTACACAGTGCACCAATTTCAACATTGTCTTCAATCTTAACGCCTCCACACGTATGCATTCGCTCGTAGCCTTCGGGTTTCTTTTTGTAATAAAAGGCAAAATGACCAATGACTGTATTTGCACCAATCACAACATCATCGCCAATTTCTGTGTTGTCTAAAATCGAAACGCCTGAATAAATTCGGGTATTTTTACCAATTCGTACATTTTTACCAATAAAAACATTGGGATAAATAATTGCGGAGTCATCGATAAACTGATTATCCTGATAATTTGGCGCACTTAGAGGAGCAAAATGTTGGGTTAACCAATTATAGCTATCAAAAGGTTTTTCAGAAATTAATAATGCTTTTCCTTCTGGACAAGGAACGATTTTATCAATGATAATCGTTGTTGCCGCTGAGTTTAAGGCTTTTTCGTAATATTTAGGATGATCTACAAAAACAATGTCACCCGCTTCAACCATGTGAATTTCATTGATTCCAGTGATTGAATGTGAAGGATTTCCAACAAACTCACAGGCTAACAACTGACTAATTTCTTCTAGTGTAAAGGCTTTGGGTAACTTCATAACAGTATTCGTAAATTCAAAAATAAGCATTGAATACCGACAAAATGGGCGCATTCTGTGGAGTTATCACCTTAGAAATGTTCAAATTGTTCAAAAAATAGATTAGAAAAAATAAAAACGCTTGTGTTTTAAAAAGATTTGTCTAAATTTGCAATCCATTTTTAGCACATAAAATACATTTAAAATGAAAAACGATATACACCCATCTGATTATAGACTAGTTGTTTTCAAGGACATGTCTAATGAATACGCATTTCTTTGCCCTTCATGTACAACAACAAAAGAAACAATCACTTGGGAAGACGGAAACGAATATCCTTTAGTGAAATTGGATATCTCTCACAAATCTCACCCGTTCTTTACAGGTATTGCACAGTTCGTGGATACTGCAGGACGTATTGATAAGTTCAAAAACCGTTATGGTCGTCACATGAAATAATCAGTGACAAAAAATACTTAAAAAGCCTTTTCGAAATTCGGGAAGGCTTTTTTGTTGGGATTAACCTCCCCAAAATCAAAGTAATTATTACTTTTAGAAAATGAATTTACAACTAGCAAAACCCCTTTGTGTATTTGATTTAGAAACAACAGGACTTCAAATCAACACAGACCGAATCGTTCAAATTGCGATTATAAAATTAGATCCATCTGGAGAGCGCACCGAATTGAATCAATTGATTAATCCTGAAATGGTTATTCCGCAAGAAGTGGTCGCCATTCATGGTGTAAGCGACGAAATGGTGAAAGACAAACCAACTTTTGGTCAATTTGCCGCAACCTTGATGGAATTTATTGGCGATGCGGATTTAGCGGGTTACAACTCCAATAAATTTGATATTCCCGTTTTGGCTGAAGAGTTTTTGCGAGTTGGAATTAGCTTTGATTTTTCCTTTCGTAAATTCATTGATATTCAGAATATTTTTCACAAAATGGAGCAAAGAACACTTGCCGCTGCTTACAAATTCTACTGCGGACAAGATATGGAAAACGCCCACGACGCTTTGTACGACACGCAAGCAACCTTGGATGTTTTTCTCGCACAATTGGAACGCTACAAAGAAACACCTGAACTGAAAAGTAAAACGGACGTGACAAGTTTAGCCGATTTTTCACGCGCAGGAAACTTTGAATTGATTGACTTAGCGGGCCGTTTGGCTCGCAACGAAAAAGGCGAAGCGATGTATAATTTTGGCAAACACAAAGGAAAAACCATTAAAGAAGTGAATAAAGTAGAACCAGGTTATTTTGGTTGGATGACTTCTGATCAAACAGATTTTCCGCGTTATACCAAAGAATGTTTACGCCGCGAAATGGATAAATTGAAGGAAGCTGAGAAAAAAGACGCGCCCATCACCGAAAATAGTTTAGAAAGTTTAAAAAATAAATTCAATACCAAATGAAGATAATTTGCATCGGAAGAAATTATGCTGAACACGCGAAAGAAATGAAAAGCGCTGTTCCAACGGAGCCAATCTTTTTTATGAAACCAGATGTTGCCTTATTGAAAGAAGGTGATTTTTACTATCCAAATTTCACAAAAGATTTACATTTTGAGTGCGAGATTGTAGTGAAAATCGACAAAGTGGGTAAAAATATCGAGGAGAAGTTTGCTTCCAAATACTACTCTGAAATCACTTTAGGAATCGATTTTACAGCACGAGATTTACAAAGTCAATGCAAAGAAAAAGGCTTGCCTTGGGAAAAAGCAAAAGCATTCGACAACAGCGCACCAATTTCATCGAAATGGATAAAAATTGCTGAACTAGATTTTGAAAAAACAGAATTTATTTTCTCACAAAATGGAGAAGTTCGTCAAGTTGGTAAAACCATAGATATGCTTTTTTCAATTGATCAATTGATAGCTTATGTTTCTCAATTCGTAACCCTAAAAACAGGCGATTTAATTTACACAGGCACACCTTCAGGCGTTGGTCCAGTTGCGATTGGCGATGTGTTGACTGCAACGTTGAATGGGGAAAAGATGTTTGAGTTTAAGGTGAAATAACTAAAAGTGATTTTTGATGCTTGATTCTTGGTTTTTGATTAGGGATTTTGGTTCGCCGCGTCGAAGAAGAAATTAAAGTAAAATTGTTTTTCGAAGAAATCTTAAAGGATTTTTGATGCTAAATTCTTAGTTTTTGATTAGAATAGTGGTTCGAAGACATGAATTATAAAATCTCTTTCGAAGAAAGATTTCGATCTGTTTACAGTGACAAATCAACTTTTCACTCTTAACTCTTAACTTTTAACTTTTCACTTTAAATTTTACTCCGCCACGGTGGACTTAATTTTACATTTTCAATTTTACATTTTCAATTCCAAATTCCCTATCTTTGTCATCCTTTTTGTCAAAACTTTTGTTCAAATTTTAAATTTCTAAAAAACCGATTATGAAGTCATTACTTGCATTTTTCTTACTCATTAACCTTTCAATTTTTGCTCAAAAAACGATGAATGTGGATTTAACAATCACTTACAAAGGTGCTCCTTTATGTTATTGGGATGTAACTTTAAAGCATGGTGATGTGGCGATTTCAAAAGGAAAAACAGATGATCAAGGGAATGTAAAATTCAGTAATGTTGGTTTGCTTTCTTTGAGTGTGGATGCAAGTGGAATCAAGAAAACAAACAATGGAGAAAAGAAATGGGATGTTAAAGGATACATTCAATTAAACGACCAAGGTGTTGGGAAATTTGACTTTGAACCATTAGTGAAAGATGCAGGAATGCCAGCTTCAATGTTAGAAGCCGCTTGGGGATTGACTTTAGCTGATTGTGCGAAAGGAAATACAAGTTCTTCTTCGAGTAATTCAAGCTCAAGTACTCCAGCAAAATCAGAATCATCAACAAGCACATCGGCTCCAAAAGAAGAAGAAAAAGAGGAATCTGCTGCTGATATTGCGAAATCTACTGCAGAAACACTTCAAAGTACCAAAGCAATGCAAGAGAGTAAAGTCAGTAATTTGACTAGCAAAATTGCTAAAAAAACAACAGAACGTTCGAAATATACAGCTTTCACGAAAGAACATTCAGCCTTGAGTTATGAAATAAAGGATTTGGAATTGGATAAAGAATTGACGCAAGTGAAACTCGACAAAACAAATGCTATGATTGCAAAAGGAAATATGCCTTTAAACAAAAGTGAACGTGAAAGTTTTAATCAACGCGAAGATGCTATCAAAGAAAGTCAATCGAAATTAGAACAAAGTAAAAAAGCTGGAGTTCTTTTCGATGGCGTAAATTATGAAGTGAAAAAAGAAACGATTCAAACAGCACCAGTTTCAAAGCCTGTAAATACTTCCCCGACGACTGAAAAGAAATCCGAAACAATGGAATCAAAAGAAGAAAAAGAAACCAAAGAGGAATCTTTAAAAGCATCTGAAACTGAAGCTAAGCATGAAAAAGGAATTCAACTATTGAACACTAGTGATTTAGCTGCTATGAGCGTAATCAATTTGAAGAAATTGAAATTAGATCAAAATTCGAAAATAACATCTAGAAAACTTAACTTAAAAGCCAAATCAACAATGAGCCCATCTCAGATTGAACAATACGAAAAAGACATTAAAGTGTTGGAAGAGAATATTATATTGTTGGATATTGAGATCACGAAAAGAGGGTAATTAATTTTTGATTCTTAATTTTTAAAGCTTAATCAGGATTTCAGAGCGAAGTGGTTTTCTTGTAAATCTTTATCCGAAGGAGTTTGAAGGATTTTTGATGCTTGATTTTTGATTAGATTATCGGGGCGAAGAAAATCATATTTAAATCGTTTTTCGAAGTAGAATTTGGTTTCCTCCGCTGGCACTGCTTATGTACTTCCCTAAAATAGGTTGACCGTTTTGTTATACTTTTCTATCATCAAAAATAGTTATTTTAGGTCTATCTTCAGTTTTCATATTATTCCATTTTTGAATAAAATCAAAAGGCGTCAACATACC
>JBILHL010000044.1:0-21718 GCA_044350515.1 Crocinitomicaceae bacterium
CGGCGAATGGAACAGGAACGGTTACTGTAAATCCAGCACCAACGGTTACTGTAAACTCTGAAACAATTTGTTCTGGAGCAACAATTACGCTTACAGCAACACCGACACAACTGGGAGGAACTTACGCTTGGTCAACGGGTAGTACAAATGCTACTATTTCAGTAAATCCAACATCGAATACAAGTTATTCTGTAACGTATACTTTAGGAGCTTGTACGCCTGCAACAGCTTCGGGTACGGTTACAGTAAATCCAGCGCCAACAGTTACTGTAAACTCTGAAACAATTTGTTCTGGTGCTTCTACTACTTTAACAGCTACTCCGTCACAAGCTGGTGGAACTTATCTTTGGTCACAAGGTGGTACAACTAATTCGATAACGGTTTCACCTACTGCTACTACTACTTATACTGTTACTTATTCTCTTGGGGCTTGTACACCAGCAATTGCTTCGGGTACAGTTACTGTGAACCCTGCACCAAGTGTTACAATTAATCCTTCTTCAGTTAGCATTACTAATGGTCAGAGTACAAATTTAACGGCAAGTGGAATTGCAGCTGGAGGAACTTATTCTTGGTCAACAACAGCATCATTATCCTCGGTTTCTGTTTCACCAACTACGACAACGACTTACACCGTCACTTATAATTTAAACGGTTGTTTAACTACTGCTTCAGTAACTGTTACGGTTAATCCAGCGGTTGTTTTAACGGTAAACAGTACTACAATCTGCTCAGGTCAAAGTACCACCTTAACAGCAAATCCAAGTATTGCAAACGGTACCTATTTATGGTCTAATGGAGGAACAGGACAAACTATAACCGTAAGTCCGACAGGTAACACACCTTATACTGTTACTTATAGTTTAAATGGTAATCAAACAACTGCAATTGGAACAGTAATTGTAAATCCTACACCTCCTGTAACTGTTAATAGTCCTACTATTTGTTCAGGTACTTCTTCTTTAATTACTGCTTCAGGCAATCCTACCGGAGGTTCTTATCTCTGGTCAACAGGAGCAACAACTGCTGCAATTACGGTAAACCCTAGTGTATCGACAAATTATACAGTATCGTATACATTGAATGGATGTATAGGTACACAAACAAGTAATGTTACCGTAAATACAACCCCTGTAGTTACTGTTGCAGGAACAACAATTTGTGCAGGACAAAGTAGTACATTAATAGCAACTCCTTCAGCATTAGGAGGTATTTATTTGTGGAATAATTCACAACAAACCAATTTAATAACGGTTAATCCAATAACAACTACATCCTATTCAGTTATGTATACTTTGAATGGTTGTAATTCAATTGGAACAGGAATTGTAACGGTTAATCCTATTCCAACGGTTACGATTAGCAATACTACAATTTGTGCTGGCGAGATTGCAACTATTACTGCTACTCCTAACCTTACAGGAGGATCATATACTTGGGCTAATAGTTCATCAACAACTGGTTCAATAACTGTAAATCCAACTAATACAACAAATTATAGCGTAACATATACCTTAAATGGATGTAGTAATACAGCTAGCGGAAATGTTATAGTGAATATTGTTCCAGCAGTAAGTGTAACAAATGTAACAATCTGTCAAGGACAGCCTGCTTCCATTACGGCTACTCCGTCAATAATAGGAGGAACTTACGCATGGTCAACTGGTGAAACAACTTCAAATATACAGGTATCACCAAATACAACTTCCACATATAGTGTTCAATATGGTTTAAATGGTTGTACTAGTGCAATCGCCACAAGTACTGTTACAGTAAATACGATCCCGATACTATCATTTAATGCTGATCAGTTGTCAGGTTGTGCTCCATTGAGCGTAAATTTCACAAACACATCTGCAACCTCAGGAGCATCAACAAGTGTTTGGTCAATTGGTAATGGTACTCAGGTTAATGGTAATTCGGTAAATTATGTATTTACTTCTGGAGGTTGTTATGATGTTACTCTAACTTCAACTGTTGGAGGCTGTATTGGAACCTCAACAATACAAAATTTTATATGTGTAGAAAATCCACCAGTTGCATTGTTTCAAACAAATCCAATTGAATTTAATAATTCAACAGAAACAGTTAATTTCTATAATAATTCAATTGGAGGAACAAGTTATATTTGGGATTTTGGTGATGGGGTAACTTCAACGGATATGAATCCTCAACATATTTTCACAAATACTGAAGCAGGAGCAACTATTACATTAACAACAACATCATCAAATGGATGTATAGACATGTACACTATATACATTGATGTAAATTCAGATCCGATATTTTATATTCCTAATACATTTACGCCAGATGGTGATGGCTATAATCAAGTTTTTAAACCAATTTTCTACTCAGGTTATGATCTTTATAATTTCAATATGAAAATATTTAATAGATGGGGAGAAATTGTATTTGAAACATTTGATGCTAATGTAGGATGGGATGGATCTTATGGAACTGAAGGAAGAGGTGTACAAAATGGAACTTATACTTATAAAATAGTGTTTAAAAGCCCTAAAAAAGATGATAGAATTGTTGTTAATGGTCATGTAAACATTATTCGTTAAAATAATCGCTGTTAAAAAAGGTTAAGCATTCCACCACTGTCCTAGAATAATCTTTAGTTTCGTGATTATCCTATGAAAAAAATACGCTTAAGTATTGCTACTGTCTTATTAACTATATCTGTATTGAGTTTATTCATCATACAGACTTTCCAAATGATTCAATTATACGAGCGGAAAAACATTCAATTCCGCCAAAATCTGAATAATTGTCTAGATAAAATCGCTTTCAGACATGAGAAGGCAGAAGATTATAAGCGTTACATGAATATCATTAACAAAGATTTCAGTGGTCAATATAAAGATGCCTTAAAACAAGAGTTCAAAAACTTAATGCCTATTCAGGAGTCTATTTCAATTCACGATACGGTTATCATGGTGAATGGGAAAATGGAAAATTACCTCGTTATCAAAGGAGATGCGTTCGATTCTATTTCAGGTGTTCGTTCAGAACAAAAAGTGTTGGCTCGTGATGTACGAGAAATGCGCGACTTATTCCAAGGAAAATCAGGACATATCGCACAAAAAGATTCATCTGCAATTTCTATACAGTTAAATCAAAAAGTACTTCAACATATTTTCAAGAAAGCAAAATTCGTCAATGAAATGATGATACAAGCTTTTAGAGAAAATATGTATGAAACACCTCAAAGAAGAATTGACGCTATTTTTCTTGATTCTATAATTAAAATGGAACTCAAAAAAGAGGATTTACCACAGAAGTATGCATTTATGATTACGAATGAATATGGCAGAATTATAAAATTTGATGTTTCTCCAGAAACACAAAAATACAAGCTAGACTCTACAAAATGTGGTAAAATCAATCTTTTTCCAAGTAACGTGCTAGAAGAGGATTTATTCTTGCATTTGTATTTCCCGAATCGAAATGCGTTCATCTTTAGAGAAATGAAAGCGTCTTTTTTTGTGACCATTTTGCTTGTTATTATCATTATAATTGCGTTAGTTTTCATGTTCCGAACTATTCTAGAGCAGCGTAAACTTTCTGAATTAAAGTCGGATTTTATTTCCAATATGACCCACGAATTCAAAACACCAATTTCAACTATTTCTCTAGCTTGTGAAGCTTTGGGCGATTCTGACATGGTTGATGAAAACAGTAAACAAAGTATTTCTCCTTTCGTTAAAATGATTCACCAAGAAAATAAACGATTGGAGTTGTTAGTAGAAAGCATTTTGCATAGTGCTGTAATTGACAAAGGAGAAATCCAACACAACCACGTTGACTTGGATGTTAAAGAAATTATTTTAGGTTTAGTTGAAAATGCAAAATTCAGATTGCAGGGAACAAATGGAACGATAACAACTGAATTTATTGGAGAAGATTTTAAATTAATTGCAGATAAAATGCATTTAACGAACCTCCTTGCAAATCTGATAGAAAATGCAATAAAATATAGTAAAGAAACACCCGAAATAAAACTATTTTTGGAACGAAATACTAAAGGATTACAATTAAGCGTTATTGATAAGGGAATTGGAATTAATAAAGAACATTTACCAAAGATTTTTGATAAATTATATCGCGTTCCAACTGGAAATGTGCACAACGTGAAAGGATTCGGACTCGGTCTAAGTTATGTAAAATCTATTTGTGAAGAATACGGATGGAATATTAATGTGAAGAGTCAAATTGGTGAGGGAACAACTTTCACCGTAACCTTTAATACAAAAAGAAAATGGAAAAAAAATTAAACATTTTATTAGCTGAAGACGATGAAAATTTAGGACAGTTACTATACGCCTACCTTCAAAATAAAGGTTTTTCTGTAACCTTAGCAAAAACTGGTAAAGCGGCCTATGAAAAGTATAATGGCAATAAAACTCAGTTTGACTTCTTGATTTTTGATGTCATGATGCCTGAAATGGACGGTTTCACTTTAGCAAAAGAAATTAGAGAACTAGACAAACAAATTCCTATTCTATTCTTGACTGCAAAGGCATTGAAAGAAGATAAGCTAAAAGGATTTGATATTGGAGCTGACGACTACATGACAAAACCGTTTTCTATGGAGGAATTGTTAGCTCGTATTCAAGCAATTTTACGTCGTTCTGCCCCTGAGACGAGAGATGTAAATGAATCGATGTTTGTTGGTAAAATTAAATACGAACCAGAATTAAGTACCTTGCATTTAGTGGATGGAACGAAAAAACTCACTACTAAAGAAAACCAATTACTTCAACTTTTGGTTAAAAACAAAAATGAAATTTTAGATCGTCAAGCTACCTTACGTGCTGTTTGGGGTGATGATAATTATTTCAATGGTAGAAGTATGGACGTGTACATTGCTAAATTACGCAAGTTGCTAAAAGAAGATGAAAGCATTGAAATCATGAATATTCATGGAGTTGGTTTTAAACTAATCGTTAAAGCCTAAGCTATTTAATGCAACGCGTTTTCTTTTCCAATTTGGTGTTAATGATTTTTCTCAATTTATTGATTAAACCTTTAGCGTTATTTGGAATTGATGCAACAGTTCAAAACAGAGTTGGAGCTGCTGAATACGGCTTGTATTTTTCTTTGCTTAATTTCTCGGTGATTCTCAACATGTTATTAGACCTTGGGATTAATAACTATACAATTAAAAGCATTGCACAAAATCCCGAAGAAGCCAAAACCTACTTCGGAAAAATGATTAGTTTTCGTGTTTTGTTATTTGTCTTATACCTTGTTCTTGTTTTAACATTTGCACTCTTTGTTGGGTACGATAGTGAGCAACTCTACTTATTAGGACTATTAGGAATCAATCAGTTTTTAATGATGACCACTGCATATTGTCGCAGTCATTTCTCTGGTTTTCACTTTTTTAAATACGATGCCTTGATGTCTGTTTTAGATCGAACACTCCTAATCATTTTTGGAGGTGCGATTTTATTTATTCCTCAATTAGGCTTCAAAATTTCTGTTGAATTATTCATTTGGGTGCAAATGTTATGTTACGGAATAACTCTTTTTGTAGCCTTAACTCTTCTTTTAAAACACATTGAAAGACCTTTTTTTAAATGGAATTTGTCTTTTAGTTTTTCTATTGTGAAACAAAGTATTCCTTATGCTTTACTCGTTGTTTTAATGTTACTCTATACGCGTATTGATGGGGTAATGCTCGAGCGAATTCATCCAAATGGAGCGTATGAATCCGGTATTTACGCACAAGGCTTTCGTTTATTAGATGCGCTTTTTATGTTCGGGATGATATTCGTTAGTTTACTATTCCCTATGTTTTCAAAACAATTAAAAGAATCAAGGGAATCAATCGTTGATTTGTTAAGTAATGCCGGGAATTTACTAATGGGTGGCTCCATTGTCATCGTTTTTATTGCGATTACAAATGGATATTTTCTTTTAAACTTGGTGTATGACCATGCAAAAGAAGCAGTTCCTGCCTTTCAATGTTTGATGTTGAGTTTTCTTTCGATTTGCTTGAATTTCATTTTTGGCACACTTCTAACCGCTAATGGTAACCTACGTTTCTTAAATATCAGTTCGCTTGTTGGTATAATCATTAATGTAATTGTAAATTTTTTCCTTATTCCAGAATATGGAGCGCTTGGCGCAGCTTTCACAGCCTTTATAACGCAATCCTTAATTTCAATTTTACAGTTTGTTTATTGCATGAATTTATTCCAAATCAAGATTAATTGGGTACTTGTTTTACGTTATTGCGTTTTAATATTTTCGCTACTTACAATTCGTTATTTGTTTAAAAAACAGGATTATGTCTTATTCATCCAAATGATTTCAGGTGCACTTTTATTGTTTCTTCTTTCGTTTATTCAAATAAATGCTTTGAAATCCCTTTTAATTAAAACGGATTCCATCAAATAAAATCCTGATTTTTAAGTTTTACTTGTTATCACTTATAAAAATCTTAACTTCGCGGGGCAAAAAACACTATGGAAAAACAGGATTTAAATTTAGAACAAGAACGCAATAATTTAGTTCAATTTATTTGGCAACAGAAAAAACCCATCATCATTATTACTGCGATTACCTTTGTTGTTGCTGTTATAGTTTCTTTGTTGATTACACCTTTATACCTTTCTACAGCAATTGTTTTTCCTGCTGCTTCGAGTAACGTATCCTTTTCTGAACAACGAAATGTAAAAGCAGCTGCAATGGATTTTGGCGAGGAAGAACAAGCAGAACAATTGGTTCAAATTCTTCAATCATCACGTATTCGCGATAAAATTGTAAACAAATACAATCTTTTAGAACATTACGAAATTTCAAAAGATGATGTGAATAAAAACTATAAGTTAAACAAAGCATACAACGGCTATTTTTCATTTACACGAACGCGTTTTGGTTCAATTCAAATTGACGTTTTAGACAAAGATCCTAAGTTAGCTGCTAAAATGGCAAACGATATTGTAGATTTAATCGATACTGTTAAAAACGAAATGATTCGCGAGCGAACAATTCCCGCTTTTGAAGTAAACAAAAGAAAAATGGCGCAATTAGTTCATCAAAAAGACTCTATTCTTTTTCGTTTAGATAGTCTTGGAAATATTGGGGTTGTTTCCAATGACATTCGCTCCAACTTATTTCAAGCACTTGTTGATGCCAACAATACAACTGAAAAAGCAGAAATTAAGGAACGGATTGCCATCAACACTAAACTTGGGTCGCTTTATGACGCCCTTGAGCATACAAGAAATGAATTAATCATTAAAATTGAAGAATTTCGCGTTTCGTATGAGCAAGCTGAATCAGATGCGAATGCCGCTTTCAACCATAAATTCGTAGTGGAAAAAGCCGTTGTTGCCGACCGAAAAGAGAAACCGAAAAGAATGATAATTGTGCTTGTAGCAACAATCGGAGGTTTCATTTTTGCGGTGTTCTTCCTATTAATCAGACAAAGAATTCAAGAACTTAAATTGAAAGCGTAGTGCGTTCGATTGCAAGTGCAACCCTTCCCTATTTTTTAGCGACTGTTTTAGCAGCTTTATTTGGCGTATTAATTTGGCAAGATTCAGCTGAATTAACACTCTTTCCAATTGGTTTGTTATTGGTGTATTTTGCAATCTACCAAACCGAAAAAGTCTTTATATCATTAGCTTTTTTAACACCTCTTTCAATAAATATCGAGGAGTTCACACAAAGTTTTGGTTTGTTCATTCCAACTGAACCACTACTTTTTGGAATGATGTTGTTGCTTGTAGCTATGGAAATTCAAAATCCATTTCTTCGCAAGGAAATTTGGAGAAACCCAATTATTCACGCCGTGTTTTTTTACCTCGTTATTATTATAATTACGGCAGTAACAAGCAGCCATCCTTTAGTTTCTTTTAAGTTTTTACTCGCTCGACT
Source organism: Crocinitomicaceae bacterium (assembly GCA_044350515.1). Lineage (GTDB taxonomy): Bacteria > Bacteroidota > Bacteroidia > Flavobacteriales_D > Crocinitomicaceae > UBA952. The sequence goes on from JBILHL010000044.1 coordinate 7,900, forward strand.
TTGGTTTATAATTCCCGTTTTAATTTTCGGTACTCATTTCTTTCAAAAGGAAAAAAATCGCATACAATTCTTATGGCTTTTCGTAATTGCAACGTGCATAGCTATTTTATATACCCTCGCCCATCATAGCATGTATGCATTTGGCGAAAAAGAAGGACATTGGGTAATGTGGCCACTTTTTAAAGATCACACTATTTATGGTGCCATCGTTGCTTTGGTTTTACCACTCGTTATTGCGCTTTACTTCTCTGAAAAACATGCACCACTTACGCAAGCAATTTTAATATCCTTGATTTTAATAGTACTTGTTGGATTATATTATTCTTATACGCGTGCTGCTTGGTTGAGTGTAATCTGTGCTACTTTAGTTTGCGCAGTTGTTTATTACAAAATAAACTTCAAAATCCTTGCTGGTATTGGATTGATTGGACTTGTTCTTGTAGTTGTGAAATGGGATCAAATTCAAATGGAATTAGGAAGAAACAAATATGAACATACGACAGAATCCTTTGATGAACGCCTACAAAGCGCAACGAATGTAACAACTGACGCATCCAATTTAGAGCGAATTAACCGCTGGAGTTGTGCAATTGCAATGTTTGAACAACGCCCAGTTTTTGGTTATGGTCCGGGAACTTACGCTTTTGAATATGCACCTTTCCAAGAACCTGAAAATTTAACTATTATTTCTACCAATTTTGGTGATATGGGAAATGCGCACAGTGAATATTTGGGCGCGCTTGCAGAAATGGGAGTTATGGGAATAGTGAGTTTTATTGGAATTGTTGTGGCCATTTTCTTTTCAATGATTACACTTTATAACCAATTACCACTTTCTGAAACCAAAAATCGTGTTTTGGTAATGGGAATGATTGCTGCTAGTACGACCTACTTTGTGCATGCCTTTTTGAATAATTTCTTAGACACTGATAAAGCAGCTGTGCCAATTTGGGCAATGTGTGCCATGGTAATAGTGATGCAAATTCAATTGAAGGAGAGACTAAAAGAACTTTAGTTGCTTGTTTTAATAAACGTATAAATGGAAAGTTATAGACGTTTCTTTTTTTGAGTTTATGAATTTAATTGAACTTGAAATAAATATCTGATATTTTTACGACTCAGTCATTAATAAATTATTCATAAAAAAAGCCCTACCAACTATTGCTGATAGGGCTTTGATTTGAATTAAAATCTACTATTTTTTTACAACTTGTTTCATCACTGCATTCGTTGCAGAGGCGATACGTACATAGTATAATCCACTTGCAATTGAGGACAAATCAAAATTTACTTTGTCAGCTGCGTTTACAGAAATTGTTTGAATTGTTTTACCCGTAATATCGATTAAAGCAACAGTTTCAACCTCTTCGCTTACTTGACTTAAGTCAACATTTAATAAATTCTCCGTTGGATTTGGATAAATAGAAACTGCATTTAAAGTATTTTCTTCAATTCCAACTCCAGAGCCGCCTCCAGCTAAAATATTGATTGTATAATCCTCCGTTTCACCAAATGAAGCAACAGCACATGGATCGATTGGCGCACCACCTTCAGCAACTACTGAGTATGAGATTCGAACACGCATTCTAACTGCGCCTGTAATTGCACTTGTTGGAACTGTAAATGTAAATTGGTTGCTCCATCCAGTTGCTACTAAAACATACCCTACCCTTTCCGTTGAAGAAAATGTAAAGTCATTGTTATAATCTATCCAAATTGCAATTTCGTCACCTGTGTATGCTCCTGCGTTAGCTCCAATTGCTGGTGTAACGGTCATTGTATATTGAGTGCCTTTAGTTAAGGATGTTGAAGTTGACGTGTAACTTACATAACCACCAGTTGTACATGCTGTTGTGTTGTTAATTGTGTTTAACGTTACATTTTGAATATACTCATCACAAGCACTTGTAACTGATGGTGTACAAGGACCTGTTGCTTGAGCAACAATGATGTAATTTGTTTTCGTTTCTGCGTCTGAACCTTGAGCATTAGTCGCTGTAAGTGTAACTGTATATTGACCAACAGTGTTAAACGTAACAACTGGATTTTGTGATGTAGCAGTAGAACCAGCCGCATAAGCCCAACCTGTAGCTGGCGAAATTGACCAAGCCCAAGATGTTGGAACACCTGTAGATTGATCTGTAAAAGTTACGTTGGTTGCTGGTGCAACATTCGTTTGATTTGCTGTAAAATTAGCTACAGGAACAGTTGGTGCAGAACAAGGGTCATTTGAACCTGCTAATACTAAAAGTCCTGAATTTGTTGGATCTAACCAAGGTTTAAGTCTTCGGTTGTTTGCTGTTCCATTTGAAGTCCAATGGTAAGACATTTTACCATAAAAGTCTGGAGAAGTGAGCGCGTTACAATAAGACGAACCACCTGTTAAAGTTCCAACTATGTAGCCTTGAGAATTATTAAAATAAGGTGAACCTGAAGAACCACCTTCAGTTACTCCATGTCCATTTGAGTTAGCTGTCCATGATAGTCTCCAGTGTGATTGTAAACCGTTTCCATTCCAACCTGCAGTAGTTGTATTTCCTGTTGCAGTTGAGATTTTTTTGATATCTCCAGCAGGATGGTGAATTCCTGTTCCTCCTGATGTTGCAGTGTTATTTGCATTCCAACCATTCCAATATGCATTGAAATTAGCAGATTTCAATTGTGTTACGATGGTTGAAGTGTTATTTGCATTTCCCAATTGTACTAATAAGAAATCTGATCCTGAATCTCCACCTCCATCACCAGAGTCTGCAATACGCAAACAACCCGTAATAATGTTATCATCTAAGGTTCCAGCAGTTGAAGGGTTATTACAATTTGTTGATTCATAACGGAAATAGAATTTCCATTGGTTCATGTTTGCAGCACTTGCTGTTACACCACAATGTAGTGCTGTTAAGAAATAAGGTTTGCAATCTTGAGCCGTATTGTTAACTAATGAACCTGTACACCATCCCTGGCTATTACCTTCAACAACAAGAATTCTAGCAACACCTCTCTTTTCATCTTGCCAAGAATTACCAACAGGTGTACAATTTACGTTTACTTGACATGCCTCTGATTCATTAATTTTTGCAACATTTGGGTTTCCTGTTGAACGGTAGTTATACATTACTCGATCTATATGGATTTCTGAAGTTTGTGTATTTTTAGGTTCATTTAAAATTAAAATCATTTCTGAACCAAAACACAAAGCTGCATGCTGTCTAAAATGCTCTTGAACATCGTCTTTTGTAAGCGTTTTATGGATCATTTCACCGTTTAAATTTCTAATTTCTAAAGTTGAGTTTCCATTTAAGATGAATCTTTCAAATAGGAAACTTAAAGCTTCTGCACCTTCTGATTTTACGATAAGCTGCCATTGGCGATCTCCGTTTGGAAGGGTTGTCCACCAACCTGAATTTTCTGGGCGAATGTTTACGTAAGAAGCAACACCTATTCGGTATAATTTACCTTGTTTGTCGCGCAATACATCTTCTGCCTTAATCTGATCCATATCAGGAGCGGGTAGAACAGTTGTTGGTACAGATTGATTTACTTGAAATTTGGGAATTACAGGAATATTTTTTTGAGCTTGAACTGGAGTAGCAAAAGCCATCAAAAACAAACCTGCGGAGAATAGCAGTTTTTTCATAGTTTCGATGTTTTAATTAATTTCACACAAATATATTAGACTATTTTAATAAAACAAATATGATTTCAATCTGCTTGGTAGAAGATGAAAAGAGTTTAAGCGAAATGATTCAATTGAATTTAGAGCTTGAAAACTATGCTGTTACTACTTTTAACGATGGTAAAGAAGCGTTAAATGCGTTTGAAAAAAATACCGATTTTCAGTTATTTATTTTAGATGTAATGTTGCCTCATGTTAGCGGTTTGGAACTATGCAGGTTTATTCGTTCGAAAAGCAATGTTCCGATTCTATTTCTTTCTGCTAAAGGCACAACGGCCGATCGCGTTAATGGTCTTAAATTAGGTGCAAATGATTATTTACCAAAACCGTTTGATTTGGAAGAGTTACTCTTACGAGTTCAGGTATTAACTCAAACAATGAATGTTTCTAAAATTGATGAAGTAATTTCAATTGGGGGCTTCAATCTGAACTTTGAAACTTTTGAAGTGACGAATGCAAGTGGAAAAGTAGTGCATTTGTTTTCCAAACGCGAAGTTGAATTATTGAAACTCTTTAAAGAAAAAGAAGGGAAAGTGATTTCTCGCGATGAAATTCTAGATCGAGTTTGGGGTAAAGATCAATTTCCAACTTCCAGAACGATTGATAATTACATTCTTGTGTTTCGTAAATTATTTGAACAAGACCCGAAAAATCCTGTTTATTTTCATTCAATAAGAGGGGTTGGTTATCGATTTACACATTAGTGAAAGGACTAATTCCTGCACACTTTTAAAACCTCAACAATTGATTCGCCTAAGTAATTTGTGTATTTAATCTTTGCAAAGTAATATCCTGCACTTATCTTTTCTTCTATTTTATAAAAGGACCTATTAGAAATGCTTTCTTCCAGAATAAGTTGTCCCGTTGAAGCAAAAATGGAAATTTCAAAATCGCTAATTGCATCTTCAAAAGATCGAATTATAAGCATCTCTTGACTTGAGCTTGGATTTGGATAAACAGAAAATTGTGTTTCACTAGCTTGGTTTAAGAAAAAAATACGGTCAAAATCAAAAAGAAAAAAACCATTATTTCTATCCGAAACAAGAATGCGACCACTCGGTAAAAGCGTGTGAATTCCCCAAGCTCCCCACATGGAGAAATTGTTAGTTAATTCATTGTCTTGATAGGTATCATAGGCGGCAATTTCTTTTGGTGGATTGAAGCGTAAATCATAAATACGCAAACCATCGTTGTAATAAGCTACAAAAGCAAACTCATTGGTACATTGAATATTATGTGGTGTTTTATCGTAAGGTGTATTTTCAGTCCCAAACAATTGTTGAATTTGAATCGAGAAATCTGGTTTTAGTTTTGCTTTCTTAATTTTCAAACCTGCTGTTTCATCGGCAAAAACATAGGTTTCATTGTTGGGCGCTAACCATCCTTGGTGATTATATCCTTGTTGCTGGTAAATGGTTAAATTATTTAAATAAATTGGAGCTGAAGAATTAGAGAAATCATAAACACGAATTCCATCATATCCACAATTCAAAATTGCTAAGTTGTCACGAACAAAAATATCGTGAACTTCTAAAATATCATTTGGACCTTCCCAAACCAATGTTGGTGAAACGGGATCTTGTAAGGAAAAAACACGCAAAGGAACTGTCGACAATTCGGCATTATTAACTACTGGTGTCACTAAAGAAGCATATAATAATTCGTTTGTCGTGTCCACAAAAAGATTATGAATCTTTCCAAAAAATTCATTTCGGTAATCAGCAACTAACTGAACGGAATCAGGTAAATAAGATAAATCAATTACTTGTAAACTACTCGGGCCTTCGTCGCAAGAAGCATATAAATACTTGCCGAAGTTTTTAAACTCACGTGTAATTACTTGAGCTGAAACGAACCTTCCAGGAATAAAATCAATGAATCGAAATTTATTTTCAGCTGTCAGTTCAAAAAAGTGACTTCCTTCTGTGGAACCAATTACACCATATTCTTTTCCGTTTTGTTCAAATGCCCAGCAACTACTGTAGCGAACTTGCGAAGAGTTGGTTAATATTGTGTCTGAAAACCAATGGTCTAATAATTTAACATTTTTTTGATATTGACTCAAAACTATTCCTGAGAACACAAAAACAGACGTAAAAAGTAGAATTATTTTCATTTTTCGGATTTAAAGTTACACGTTTTTGTGATTGATTAGAATAGGCACTATTTTTGTCTAAAGTTTCAACCTAAAAATCCGATATGCGCTTGCTTTTTATTTTCTTAATCAATAGCTTCATTTTCAATGCGCAAGTCACTTTTAATGATTTTGTGGTAAATGAAGCAAATAAGTACCAAGGCGGAACTTATGTTTGGAAAGGTTCTGGTTGTCCAATAGATATCGTTCATAAAGATCAAACCTTGCTGACAAAAAGCGCAGTTGGAACGCATTGCTCTGGTTTTACATTCACGATTGTTTTTAATACTTTAAAGGAGCATAAATTATTGGATGCATTTGAATTAAACCAATTGAAAGAATTTCAAAGTCATTGGTATGGAAATACAGAAATAGGAGCTGAAACGCAATGTGTCTATGCATTAACTAAATTTCAACTTGGAAAAAATGTACCATTAGAAGAAGCACAACCAGGTGATTTTGTTCAATTTTGGCGCAATAATAAAACAGGACATTCAGTAGTGTTTCTTGCTTGGGAAAAAGATAGCAAAGGAAAAATTACTGGTTTAAAATACCGTAGTTCTCAAAAACTAACGAATGGAATCGGAGATCGCATCGAGCCAGTTGGTAGTGGCGAAAAAGACATTAATCCGAAGAGGATATATGTTGGAAGAATTGGAAAATAGGAGGAATGTTACTCCAAAATCTTGTTTTGTCTTAACCTAAAACCATCAAATTCCCTTTTTACTAATAGCTATCCACCCACGAAAAATGTTCTTCAATAATTGACTCTTTTTCCGAATTTACGAAATCAATAAAGGCTTGAGCTATCGGAGACAACTTTTTGTTTTCCAGATAAATTAAGTACCAATCCGTACAAATTGGTAAATCTTCCATTGGGATAATTTGAAGCTGCTTACTTGACAATTCATTTCTTAATCCAATCATCGGCATAATGGAATAACCTAAACCTGCTATCATAGCTTGCTTAATCGACTCATTCGATACAAGTTCCATTTTTTTCAAACCAGTCAGTTGATTTTTCTCAATATAGTTTTCCATTGCTACTCGTGTTGCCGAACCTTCCTCTCTGAAAATCAACGGCATCGACTCGAGAACGGAAGCATCATTCGTTGCTGCGTCAAACTTTTGATCCATATTGCCTACCAAAAATAATTTATTTGGCATCAATTTTATTTTGTTTACATTTAACTTTTCAGGTAAAACGGATACCAAAGCAAAGTCAACTTCTCCTTTTACCAAGCTTTCGATCACTTTCGTTTTGTTTGTCACATCAAGCATCAACTCAATATTTTGGTACTTCTTTAAAAATGGAGATAGAAAATAAGGAATTACGTACTTTCCTGTTGAAGCAACCGATAATTTCAAACGACCTGTCAAAAATCCTTTGTACGCATTTACTTTATGATTTATAGCATACACTTCATCTATAATGGATTCTGCTGCTTTACCAACTTCATTTCCAAAATCTGTTATGAATATTTTTTTTCCAACTATTTCAGTCAACGGAATCTCAAATTGCTCCTGAAAGTTCTTTAATTGAATAGAAACCGCTGGTTGGGTTAAATGCAATTCTTCAGCAGCCTTTGTAATACTTTGGGTGTGTACTATCTTCAAGAAAATACGTAACTGATTTAAAGTGTAATTCATAACTTAATTTTATGTATTCAATTGCAAATATAAATAACAATAATACATAAAGAGTTTTAATCTTTGCATAAAAATTTTATATCATGAAAATAACGATTGCAAAAGGAGACGGAATTGGTCCTGAAATTATGGATGCAACATTGGCTATTTTAGATGCTGCTGGTGCAAATATCGAATTTGAAGAAATTCAAGTTGGTGAGAAAGTTTACTTGTCGGGAAACACAAGTGGAATCTCAGCCGAGTCTTGGGATATTATTCGTAAGAATAAAGTTTTTTTGAAAGCTCCTATCACAACGCCTCAAGGTGGTGGATATAAAAGTTTGAACGTGACGACAAGAAAATTCTTGGGTCTATATTCAAATGTTCGTCCTTGTGTGAGTTTGTCGCCGTATGTTGCTACAAAGCATCCAAAAATGGATATTGTTATCATTCGTGAGAATGAAGAAGATTTATACGCAGGAATTGAACATCAACAAACAGATGAAGTGGTTCAGTGCTTAAAAATAATTAGCCGTCCAGGTTGTGAGAAGATTGTTCGTTATGCCTTTGAGTATGCCAAACAATACGGTCGTAAAAAAGTAACTTGCTTTACCAAAGACAACATCATGAAACAAACGGATGGTTTATTCCACCAAGTTTTTGATGAAATAGCAAAAGAATATTCAGAAATTGAAAACGAACACTGGATAATCGATATCGGTGCTGCGAAAATGTCTGATTCACCAGAAGAATTTGATGTTATTGTTACCTTGAATTTATACGGAGATGTAATTTCTGACATCGCTGCTCAAATCGCTGGTTCTGTTGGTTTAGCTGGTTCTGCAAACATTGGAGAAGAATGTGCCATGTTTGAAGCTATTCACGGTTCTGCACCTAGAAGAGCAGGTCAGAATTTAGCAAACCCTTCTGGTCTTTTGCAAGGAGCAGTTATGATGTTAAATCACATTGGAAAAAGTGAAGTGGCTGAGAAAGTTCAAAATGCTTGGCTAAAAACGATTGAAGATGGTATCCATACGTATGACATTTACAAAGAAGGATTAAGTAAAGAAAAAGTTGGAACGAAGGAATTCGCTGAGGCAATAATTGCGAATTTAGGAGCAAAACCAACTTTATTGAAAGAAGTTAGCTATTCCAACGTTGGTGCGCTTACCTTACCGAAATATGTTAAAAAACCAGCTAAGAAAAAAGAATTGGTTGGAGTTGACCTTTTTGTTCATTGGAATCATACTAATCCAGATGAATTAGCATCTAAAATTCTTGAAATTGCAACTTCCAATTCCAATTTATCAATGATTACCAACCGAGGGATTAAAGTTTGGCCAGAAGGTTTTTCTGAAACATTCTGCACGGACCACTGGAGATGCCGTTTCAAAGCTAAAGAAGGAGTTAAAATGCAAAAAGAAGACATTATCTTACTTTTGAATAATGCAATCAATCACGAAATTGATGTTATTAAAACTGAAAACCTGTATGAATTTGATGGCAAACCAGCGTTTTCACTAGGACAGGGTCAGTAATTGATTATTTCTCAAGCTCAAACAAATGAAAATACAATTAATCGAAGGTAGCTTTGACAAACAAGACGCCCTCAATCTACTTAGTAAAATTATAAAAGTAAAAATTGATTTTCATGAAAATAAAATCGATGCTGACTCGAATGCTGAAGATATTAGAATGCGTGAGCAAAAAATCAAACAACTTCAAAATAGCTTAATGGATTTGAGAAATCAAATTAATGATAGTTCGAAAGCAATTACAGTTAATGCATCGATTGAAATTGAATAAATGTTTGAAAACAGAATAATTGTCATTGCAACGATGCACAAAAAAGAAAGCGTCATTGCCCCATTATTGGAAGACAATTTTAATTTAAAATGCATAGTTCCAAGTGAGTTTAATTCAGATTCACTTGGAACTTTTTCTGGCGAAATTGAACGTAAAGAAGATCCCATTTCAACGCTTCGTCAAAAGTGTTTGCTAGCACTTAAAAATTCAAATCTCGATTTAGCAATTGCCAGCGAAGGCTCATTTGGAGCACATCCAAACCTATTTTTCGCGCAAGCTAACGATGAATTAGTAATGCTCCTAGACACAAAAAACAACCTAGAAATCATTGCTCGGGAACTTAGCACAGAAACAAATTTTGCAGCACAAACCATTAAAAACGAAGCTGAGCTTATAGAATTTACACATAAAGTTCACTTTCCAAGTCACGGAATAATTCTCCGAAAATCAGAAAAAGATTACACCAAAATCTACAAAGGAATCATCAATTGGGAGGATTTAAAGTTTCATTTTGAGGAAATTAAAAAAGAAAATGGAACGGTTTACATCGAAACAGATATGCGTGCGCTTTTCAATCCAACAAGAATGAAAAACATTCAAAATGCAACGCAGAAATTGATTGAAAAAATGAAATCTTGTTGTCCCAAGTGTCAAACACCCGGCTTCGAAATCACAGAAGCAGTTCCTGGACTTCCTTGTGATTGGTGTGGAAAACCAACGGCAAGTGTTTTAAAATACCTTTTGACTTGCAAGAAATGTTCTTTCACAGAAGAAAAAAATTACCCGAATAATAAAACAGCGGAATCTCCAGAATTTTGTAACACTTGTAACCCATAAAAAATGAAGACACTAACACTAATCGATGGAATTTTCACATCAGCTGAAATGAAAGAAGTTGTATTAACGATGATTAATAATAAAATTAATTTCCATCACTTAAAAAACCTTAGAAGCCTTGAAAGAGAAGGACACGAAGATGAAAATTCTTCTAAAAGACTTGTTGAACTCCACGCCTTAAAAGTTGAAATCAACACACTAAACTTCGATGCGAATGAACTAGTTAAGTTAAAATCAACAATCGAAATTGAAGTAATTGCTAATCAATTTGTTGATTTATAAAAGATAAATGTTGAATCCTTCATTAAACATTAAAAACTAATAATTAAAAATTATAATGGATATACATCTATTAATTAGCAACTTAACAAACCCAACTCTTCTTTTTTTTATTCTTGGAATCATTGCTGCTTTAATTAAAAGCGACCTTGAAATACCTGAGTCTTCATTCAAATTTATTTCTCTTTATTTGTTGTTTTCAATTGGATTTAAAGGAGGACAAGAACTACAGCACAGCGCACTAGATTGGGAAATTCTTTTTAGTTTGATTTTCGGAATACTCATTTCAGCTGCTATTCCTTTTTATACCTTTTTTATTCTTAAACGAAAAGTAAGTATCAGTGATTCAGGAGCAATTGCTGCCGCTTATGGTTCGGTGAGCGCCGTTACATTTGTTTCTGCTGTTTCATTTATCCAACTACAAAATATTCAGTTTGGGGGTCACATGGTTGCGGTAATGGCAATGATGGAATTTCCAGCAATTATTGTTGGAGTAATTTTGATGAAAAAATACGATAAAGATGCTGATAATCAAGTTAGCGTAAAATCTATTGTAAAACACTCACTTTCAAATGGTAGTGTTTTGATGATCATGGGTAGTTTAGTTATAGGAATTATTTCTGATTCCAAGCAAGCAGAAGATATTAAGCCATTTACTACTGACATTTTCAAAGGATTTTTAGCTCTTTTCCTATTAGAAATGGGAATGACAACAGCAAAACGTTTTTCAGCCTTTCGACAAAATGGAAAGTTTGTATTCTTCTTTTCTATACTGATTCCTTTGGTAAATGGGTGTTTGGTGGCATTTTTAAGTCAATTTGTAACACAAGAAATTGGTAACCGCTTCATATTTGCAATTCTTGCTGCAAGTGCTTCTTACATTGCCGTTCCAGCTGCGATGCGTTTAGCTGCACCCAAAGCTGACCCTGGATTGTATATTCCAATGGCACTTGGAGTCACGTTCCCATTCAATATCACCTTAGGAATGCCCATATATTATTTCATAATTCAAGGGATTTAAATAACAAAATAGAAAATAGTTATTGAGATTTATTAACCCTTAGATTCTGTGTTAACATTCAGAAAAATCATTTCTTCAAAAGAAAATAGGCTATAATTATACTTACAGCTGGAATTCCGATTTTTAATCCAATCGATTCAAAAAGAAATAAAGCCATCAAATTAATGGGAATCAAGAAAATTGCCAAAAGATGATAACGTCCTTGGTTTTTATTATCTGAATTCATAGTAACGATTGGGAGTAAAACTAGCATGTAAGGAAATGTCAAAAGGATTTAAATCTTCAATCTCCACGAATTCATCAAACAAACTAATTCCTATAAAAAGACAATCTGGATGGCACTTGGCTAATAGCTTGTCATAAAAACCTTTTCCATAACCAACTCTGTGACCATTCTTATCAATTGCTAAAAGTGGCACAAAAACGAAATTCAAAACGATTTCAGGCACTATTGACCCATGTTTAGGTTCAGGTATTCCAAAAGAATTTACTTCCAACTGTGAAGCGTTTTCGTACTTGTATAATGTCAAGCTCGAATCTTCAAAATTTGATTTTGAAATAACTGGTATCGCTCCCCGTACAATCAATTCTTCCAACAACGGATAAGAATCAAATTCCTTTTGTTTTTCAATTGGTAAGAAGATACTTACATGTTTATTTTTGAATTCGAATTGTGTAACAATAAGTTGCGTAAGTTGCGTTGAGCGACGATTTAATTCAAAAAAAGAAAGCCCTTTTCGTTTTTCTTTGAAAAGGGCTCTTATTTCAGATTTTAACATTGTAGAGATACAATGAAATGATTTATAATCTTATTCTTAAGTTGTTAAGTTTTCTATTGTCAACTACATCAGCAGCTTTTCTTAAACCACCCATGATTTGACCTTGCATGCTATTTTTCAAATTCGATAGCATTTGATCTTTCTCGATTTTATAATTAGCAGCAGCTGGTGCTTTCGTTGTTTTAACAACTTTGATAACATAAACTCCCGTTTTCCCTTTCAAAGGCAAAGTTCTGTTTCCATCTTTGATAGCAGCTGAGAAAAGAGTACCAATTATTTCTGGCTCATATCCTGCACCCATGATTTGAGGGTTGCTGAAAGTTACCTCAGCGTTCATTACAGTTGTATTTCCTTTTCTAGCAAGGTCTTCTAACTTTTTACCTTTCGCCATTTGATTCATCAAACGTTTCGCTTTTTTCTCTTCTCTTAAATCGCGTTCCATTTGTGAACGTACATCTTCAAACTTAGGCGTCCCTTTTTCTTTAATCGAAGTTACCATTGCGATAACGTATTTATCTTTGTCTTTAATTGGGTAAGAAGTCAAAGAACCTACAGCAACGTTTTCAGAATAAGCAAGCTCTAAAATTTTATCAGCAGCCAAAGTTGTTGTGAATCCATAAACACGAGGATTGTTATCTTCCAATGCCAATGGACGCGCGAAGTAATTTGCTTTTCTTACGATTGTATCAAATAAAGCTACTTTCTTAACATTGTCCGTTTCTTTGGAAATTTTAGCATCCAATTTATAAAGGATACTATTTACTTCACTTTCCTTATTTGCAATCGTTTCCTCTGAAGCTTTAAATACTTTAGAAACAGAGACAATTAATGGGAATTTAGAAGCTCCTCTATCCATTACTTCAATGATATGGAAACCGAAATCTGTTTTTACGATTCCAATTTTACCAATCGGAGCAGTAGCACAGAATCCACCAAATTCAGCAACCATTTCACCTTCTAAGAAATCTTCATACAAGCCACCTGTGGTTTTAGACCCTGGATCTTCTGTGTGTTTTGCAACTAACTCAGCAAAATTGTCTTTGTTGATTACTTTTAATAAGCTATCAGCTGTTTTTCTTTTAGCAGCTATCACTTTTTCATCTTTCGAACCATTTGTTGAAATCAATAAGTGACGTGCTTTTAAGCTAGAAGGTGTAAACCCAATCACTTTAGAGATAATTACGTTTTCCTTGTTCATGTATGGGCCAACAACTTGACCAACACTTGCTAATTTGAAAATCGTATCGTAATCTCTTGGGTAAGTTTGGAAACGCTCAGCTTTCGGATGACCTTCAGGAACAGCAGTTGCACGTTTGTCACCGAAATACATTTTAGCGTCACTGTTTTTCAGTACAAAAAGAGAATCACTTGTTGTTTTTGTAAAATCGGCTTTTAATTTTGATAAATCTCTATTGAAAGTAACCGAATCTTTTCTTGATGGAGCAATTACAACATCAAACATCTTCACTTCTCTAGCATCAGATCTAACGCGATATTTGCTATCGTCTTTATGCTCTTCGTAGTATTTTTCTAATTCTGCATCGCTGATTTTTACATCTTCATCATTGATTTCTGTGTATCTTCTCAACACGAAAGAAATACTTTTCATTTCTTTCTGACCGTAATACTCTTGCTCTGCTTCTAATTTAGTTACATACACT
>JBILHL010000011.1:0-83538 GCA_044350515.1 Crocinitomicaceae bacterium
AACAAAGCGAAATATTTCTCTTGTTTTCTTCTATCTGTGTAATATTGTTTTGTATTTTCCCACTGTTGTTTTGCCTGCGGCTCTTTGCTCGTTTTTAACTGATTGATAGTGTTTTGAAGTTTAGTTCTACCAGCAATTGTTGAAGCGTCAGTGATGGTATTTGTTAACGAGTCAGTAAAAAATTGAGCTAAATCTTGCAATACATTGAATCCGTCAGTTGCCATTAAATAAGCATTGAACTCTCTTTCAGAAACACTTACTCCCAATTGCTCATATTCTTTAGCAAGGATGGTAGAATCAACCATAAAATTCCAAGCTTTATCACTTGCAGCTTCCATTTCTTGCTCTCCGAAAGGTTTTTGACTTTGTTCTGCTTGCGATCTTTCTTGATCTTGTACACGTTGACTTGTCATTGAATACTTATTTGCATCTATTTTATCACCGAAAACAGTTCCAATTCCGTAAGCTCCTTCGCTGAAACCAAACATGTTTTTATAATCGGACAAAATAAATGATAAAAGAGCGAGTCCTATAACTCCAACTAATAAACCTGATTTTGAACGTATTTTTCCTATTAATGCCATTTCTCAAAAAATTTAAGTTTGCGAAGATAGAAAGAAATGTATAAATAACACTATTTCAAACGAAAAAAGGAGGCTACCTGCCTCCTCCTTTAATCTGTGGTTTAATTTCGGTTTTTGGTTTCGGTGTTTCTACGCCTTTAGTACCTTCTTTTTCTGTGGGTTTTGCTTCCACTTTCTTAGGGTCTTTTACCGTGGGAGTTGTCACTTTTGTGTCCGTATTCACTTTTGTTGCTGCTGGCTTAGTGACCGTTGGCGTTGGTGTTGAAGTTGGGTTCTTTGGAGGCGTTACTGTCCCACTATTTGAAGGCGTTTTCCCGCCATTGTTAATCTTACCATCATCTTTGCTTGGCGTAGCGTTAACTTTTCCACCGTTATTCACGCGTTGACCTCCATTATTGGTTCCTCCACCGTTATTGTTTTCATTTGATGGGTTTGGTTCCCCACGATTGTTATTGCTTGGCGGACTATTTGGAGATGTATTAGAAGGACTATTCGGCGACGTATTAGAAGGTGTATTCGGTGAGGTAGAATTAATGTAATTAATCGTGATTGTTTCAGATAATTGATTACATGCATTTGCCACAGAAATAGTGAAAGTATTTACACCAGGAACCAGAGTTACATTTCCAACAACAGTTTGTCCGTTTAAAGAGAAATTGTTATTTGGAGTTCCGTTTTGTGAAATGTTTATGGCTGTTTGCGCATCCACATTGAACAAATTGAATTGAATTACTTGATTTGGTGTGCTTACTGTTGAATTTCTTGCAGCTGGATTAATCAATGAAAAAGTTGATGGTTTACATCTTGTAATAGTATAAACATCTGTATCTGTTCCACAAGCATTTGTAGCACTAATCTCTAGCGTTGTCATTCCATTTTGTAAAGGTAGATTACCGGTTATGATACCATTATTATTGGAGTAGGCACTAACCACATTTCCGTTTACTTTCACTTGAACAACAGTTTCTGGCGTGTAGTTTTGGATTACAGCACTTACGCTCAAACTTGTATTGGAAGTTGTTGAACCTGATGCTGGACTTGTGGTGTTGTTTATCACTGGAGCAATACAATTTTGATAAATCAAGGTTGTTGAAAGATTAGCATTTCCACATTCATTGATTGCAGATACAATAAATGTGTTATTCCCAGGTTGTAAAGTTACCGTCGCTTGCAATAGTCCATTGGAGAAATTTGCTGCGATATTCACACCATTTAACTGCAGACCAATTCCTTGAGGGTTGGTTACATTGGCGATTGCTGCTGAAAAATTATATAAAGCATTTGTTACGGTAGATGCATTCGCTGCTGGTTTGACAAAAGCAATTGTTGGTGCAATACAATTAACATAATTGAGAGTGATAGTTTCTGAGCTATTCCCACAATTGTTAACCGCTGACAAAACAAAGGTGTTTAATCCTGGTTGAAGCGTAACATTTTTCTGAATTGTTCCATTTGAATAGTTTAAGTTTGAGATAGTAACATTGTTCAATTTCAAAGTAATTCCTTGCGCACTTGTCATATTGTCAACATTTGCGCTAAAACTAAAACTTGGTGCATTTACGGTTGTTCCTGCTGCAGAAGGACTTGCAAAATTAATTACAGGCGCATCGCAAGATCCAAAGTTAATTACAGTATCTCTTGTTGCCGTTCCACATAAGTTTGTTGCCGTGATTCTAACTGTATTTGCACCATTTTGCAAAGTTAAAGTAGTTTGAATGTTTCCACTTTGATACGTGTAATCTGTAACTGGTGCATTATTCAATGTGAAATTAATTCCTTGTTGACTTGGTACATTTGTAACAGTTGCTGAAAAGAAATAAGTCAAAGTTGAACCTCTTGAAATCGTAGGGTTAAAAACTATTGTCGGAAGTTGACATGCATAAATTGCTGTTCTTGTTTCCGTAACAGTTCCACACGCATTCGTTGCAATCAAAACAAAGGTATTTAGACCTTCTTGTAAGGTAACATTTGCTTGAATGTTTCCATTTGCGAAAGTGAAGTTTGAGATAGTATTTCCATTCAATTTCAAAGAAATCCCTTGCGCAGAAGTAATGTTTTGAACGCTAGCTGTGAAATTGTAAGCACTTGCGTTTACTGTCGTTCCATTTGCACTTGGTGTATTAATAACAGCTGTTGGCGCTACACAATTATTAAATGTAACTGATTGAGTTTCTGTAGCAGTTCTACAAGCGTTTGTTACTATTAAAACAAAAATGTTTAATCCAGGAACTAAATTCACATTTGCTTGAACTGTTCCATTATTGAAAGAAAAATTAGAAATCGTTGTTCCATTCAATTTCAAAGAAATTCCTTGTGCTGACGTAATGTTTTGAACTGTTGCTGTGAAATTATACCCTGCTGAAGAAACAGTTGTGCCATTCGCACTTGGTGAAGTGATAGATGCTGTTGGCGGAACACAATTATTGTATGTAATTGTTTTTGTATCCGTAACTGTTCCACAAGCGTTTGTTGCGGTTAGTATAAAGGTGTTCAATCCTGCTTGAAGGTTCACACTCGCTTGAACAGTTCCATTATTGAAAGTAAAATTAGAAATCGTTATACCATTCAATTTCAAGGAAATTCCTTGTGCTGATGTAATATTTTGAACTGTGGCAGTGAAATTATACCCAGCAGAAGAAACAGTTGTGCCATTCGCACTTGGTGAAGTGATAGATGCTGTTGGAGGAACACAATTGTTAAATGTAATTGTCTTCGTATCCGTAACTGTTCCACAAGCGTTTGTTGCTGTTAAAACAAAAGTGTTTAATCCAGGCGTTAAGGTAACATTTGCTTGGACGTTTCCATTTGCAAAAGTGAAATTTGAAATTGTTGTTCCATTCAATTTTAACGAAATTCCTTGTGCTGACGTAATATTTTGAATTGTTGCTGTGAAATTATACCCAGCTGTTGACACCGCTGCTGCTCCATTGGAAGGATTAGTTATAGCAACTACAGGAGTTACACAACTACTATAATTGACCGTTATTGTTTGTGTTGCCGTTCCGCAAGTATTCGTTGCAACTATCACAAAGGTATTCAGTCCATCTTGTAGCGTTACTGCTGAGCTAAGTTGATTGTTATTCACAGTAAAGTTAGAAAGCGCAGTGCCATTTTGACTAAATGAAATACCATTAGTGCTTGGCATATTTTGAATCACTGCTTCTAAATTAAAACTTGGTCGAGAAACAGTCACACCACTTGTGGAAGGATTAGTGAAATTAACCGTTGGTGGAACACAATTGTCAAAAGTAATTGATGTTGTTTCGGTAGCAACTCCACATGCATTGGTAGCAATAACAGTGAACGTATTCAATCCTGCTTGTAAAGTTACATTCGCAGCAATCTGTCCATTTACGAAACTAAAGTTAGAAATTGTTGCACCGTTTTGTTTCAATGAAATTCCTTGAGCACTTGTAATATTTTGAACTGTAGCTTTAAAATTATAAGCTGCTGTTGCAACCGTAGAACCTGAAGCACTTGGATTCAAAAACGCAACCGTTGGTGGAACGCAATTATTCAAAGTTATCGAGGTTGTTTCGGTAGCAACCCCACATGCATTAGTAGCAATAACAGTGAATGTATTTAATCCTGCTTGTAAAGTTACATTCGCAGCAATCTGTCCATTTACGAAACTAAAGTTAGAAATTGTTGCACCGTTTTGTTTCAATGAAATTCCTTGAGCGTTAGCTATATTTTGAACTGTTGCTTTGAAGTTATAAGCTGCTGTTGCAACTGTAGAACCTGAAACACTTGGATTTACAAACGCAACCGTTGGAGGAACGCAATTATTCAAAGTTATCGAAGTAGTTTCGGTAGCAACTCCACATGCATTTGTAGCTACAACCGTGAACGTATTCAATCCTGCTTGTAAAGTTACATTCGCAGCAATTTGTCCATTTACGAAACTAAAGTTAGAAATCGTTGCACCGTTTTGTTTTAATGAAATTCCTTGAACGTTTGCTATATTTTGAACTGTTGCTTTGAAATTATAAGCTGCTGTTGCAACCGTAGAACCTGAAGCACTTGGATTTACAAAAGAAACAGATGGAGGAACACAGGTATTCAAAGTGATGTTTAACGTTTTGATAGCAACACCACACGAATTTGTTGAAGTTAAAGTAATCGTATTCAATCCTTCAACTAATTGAAGATTAGCAGTAAAATTAGAATTAGAGAAATTAAACGATTTACTTTGACCATTTTGTGTGAAAGAAATATTTGAAGCCAACTGAATTCCAACAATAGTAGCTGAAACATTGAAATTTGGATTAGTAACCGTTTGTGTAGTATTCGTAATTCCGTTGAACTGAATTGAAGGTTGAATACAGTTGTCATAATTAATTGTTGAAGTTTCGATAACTGTTCCGCAAGAATTAGAAGCTGAAACGATGATTGAATTGACTCCAGGAACTAAATTCAAATTAGCTGTTAAAACTGAACTTGCTAAGTTAAAAGTCACATCTTGACCATTGACTTTCAAACCTACTGCTTGCGCGTTTGTTGAACCTGAAATTGTTGCTTTAAATTGAAATTGTGAATAATTAATCGTTGTATTATTCATCACTGGACTAACAATCGCAATGGATGGCGGCGTACAATTCACAAAACTTATCGCTGTTGATTTAGTGTCCGTTCCACATGCATTTGTTACTGTAATTTGGAAATTGTTCACTCCATTTGAAAGAGTTGCATTCGCTTCAATTAAACCATTGTTGTAATTAAATGGAATAACTTGGTTGTTTTGTTTTAAAACGATTTGCTGTGCATTCGAAATATTCGTTACAGATGCTTTAAAAGCTAAAGTACTTGCATTCACAACTGATCCACTTGCTGTTGGATTCAAAATAAATACGCTTGGTGCAATACAATTATTATAATTTATAACTAAAGTTTTAGAAGAAGTTCCACATGCTTTTGTGGCTGTTAAAACAAAGGTGTTGTTTCCTGGAACGAGTGTAAGTGCACTTGTTAACTGCGAATTAAAATAATTGAAATTAACTGGATTTCCATTTTGTGTCAAAGAAATTCCTTGTGCATCCGCCATGTTTTGAAGTGTTGCATTTAAAACAAAAGCTGCATTAGTAACTGTTGTATTTGTATTTGCTATCAATACATTTGGCGCAATACAATTGTCGTAGTTTACATAAATTGTTTCGATATCACTTCCACAATTATTGATTGCACCCAAAGTAATTACGTTCATTCCAGGCTGTAATTGCAAGGAAGCTTGTACCAATTTTGTTGTCGCATTGTAAGTGAAATTCGTAATGTCGATACCATTTAATTTCAACGAAGCATTTTGTTTTCCTGCAATATTATCAATGCGCGATTTGAAAACCAATGCTGCTGTGTTAAGGGTTGTATTATTCACTGGATTAGTAACAGTAACTACTGGCGCAGCACAATTCTGATAATTGATGTTGAATGTTTCAGTTGCATTTCCACAAGAGGAAGTTACCGTAATAGTAAAAGTATTGATACCGTTAACTAAGGTAGTTGGGAAAATCAATTGACCATTTGTGATAGTGAAATTTGTCACTTGTACTCCGTTTTGCGTCAATGTCGCATTTTGATTGGAAAGCACATTTTTCAAAAAAGCTTGAATGGTTATGTTCGCATTACTTGTAGTAGTTCCTGTTGCACTTGGAGTAATTAATTGCACAGTTGGCGTTACACAATTATCAAAAGAAACAGAAGCTGAAGAAGTAACTGTTCCACAAAGATTAGTTGCTTCAATTCTAAAGGTATTTAGACCCGGTGTTAGCAATACATTACTTGTAAACAATCCTGAAATGGGATCAAAACTGAACGCATTAACTTGAATGTTATTTTCATAAAAACGAATGTTAGCAACATTTGCAACATTATTAATGATTGCATTAACCGTGAAGTTTGCATTTTTTACAGTCGTAACTTGCACTGGATTTGTGAAAGTAACTTTTGCAGCAACACAAGGATTATAGGTTACCGTGAACGTTTTTGTATCTGTTCCACAATTGTTTTGCGCTTTTATGGTGATTGTATTCACACCTTCAACTAAAACAAGATCGGCAGTAACTCTTTTCGTAACTGTATTGTAATTGGAAGGTACAATCTGATTTAAGTTATTGTAAACCGTTACGTTTTGTGCATTTTGTAATTCGGTTACAGAGGCATCTAATTTAAATTGTGGAAAGTTAACCACATTGTTATTTTGAGAATTGAAGGAAATAACTGGAGCTGGACAATTGGTATTGAAGTTATTAATATTTCCAGTGCTATTGGTGCCATCTGTTGGTGTTGTGGTGTTACCATTTCCTCTTGTTCTAAATCTAAAATTTAAGTAAAGGGAAGTATAATGGTATAAATCATTTTTTAATCTAGGGGTTGTAGAAACGAAACCATCAAAATCATCGCCACGTGTGAAAGTTGTTTTGTGTTCTAAACCTAAAGAAACGCGTTTACCAATTTGATAACCTAAACCAAAACCAAGGCTAGGCATAAAATAGGCTTTGTAAGCGTTTGTACTTCCATCAAGCGGAGAATCATAGATTTTATCTAGATTGGAAGATAGTTGAGGTGCAAGTGAACCATTTGCCAACATTGAGCTGTAATCATAGATTCCTTGGCTGCCATTTTGATCTAACAAATCGCCAAACGTTTGATTAAAAGTTAACCCAACTCCACCAAAAATATATGGATCCCAACCTGAGCGTTCTCTAATTGAATTTAAATGCAAAGCCAATTCTAAGGCCACTCTATGAACGTCCGCTTGGAAATTATTTACAGTAAAACCTGGACCTGTATTACCATCTACATTTGTATAATCGTTTAAGGCTGTACCTGTATAATTCAGCAAAGAAGTGGTGTCGTTATCTTGACCGTACCACATTCCACGTAAGTAGCGCGCACGCAAGTCAAATGAAATGACACTACCATAATTGTAGTTGAAAGATTTTCCTAAGACCAATCCCCAACCTGTTGAAGTTTGATTTTTAACATCGGTTGTGTTCCAAGTTCCACCGATATTGAAACCCATAAACCATTTGGAGGTATTGTCGTAATCTACTTTTTGGGCTTGAAGTTGGAAAAAGCTAAAGCAAAGAACGAGAGTAATGTAGAAATTTTTCATATGTGTTTAATTTTTTTTTTAACTGTCATATGGAATCGCCAACTAAATTCATACTTGTTTGTGACGAATCTCATTATGGCTTATTTCATAATAAGGTAATTAAGCTGAAAGGTCTATCCGATTTTCGTGCCAAAATTCCGAATAAAAAGTTTTATAGCCTTGATTTTTGAAATAAATATAGTGTTTTTGAGAAACAAAACAACTTATAGCGCTATATTTCAAATAATTAGAGGCATTTGTTAAAGAAGTGTTAATGGAAAAAAGACTAATTGGAAAATTAAGAATTATAAATTGAAGTGGATTTGATTGTATATCATTAAGACAAACAACTATAAGTTTTTAGCTAATAAAAGTGATATTAAAAAATACCTTTTGCGATTAAACAAATAAAATACCTCAAATATTCATCATCAAAACTCCCACCCAAATCGCTCTTTCACCAAAGAATAAATATAAGCTAGAACTTCTTCGTTTTCCGTTTTTTCTAAAGCGTCATTTACGAACGCACTAACCACCAAATTGCGCGCTGATTTTTCAGAAATTCCTCTTGCACGCAAGTAGAAAACTGCTTCTTCATCTAATTGACCTGTTGTCGAACCGTGCGAACATTTCACATCGTCTGCGTAGATTTCCAATTCCGGTTTTGAATTTACAGTGGCATCGTCGCTCATCAACACATTTGCATTCGATTGAAAAGCATTGATTTTTTGAGCGTCTTTGCGCACGAAAACTTTCCCGTTGAATACTGTTGTAGCTTTGTCATCAATTACACCTTTGTACAATTCATTCGACAAACAATGCGCTACTTTATGATCAATAACTGTATGATTATCTACGTGTTGCGCACCGTTTAAAATGTAAGCACCGTAAAGATTTGTTTCACAATTTTGACCGTTTACAGCTGCATTTACGTCATTGCGCACGAAGTTTCCATTCAAAGTCGTTGTGTGAAGAGTGAAATTGGAATCTTTTTCTTGTTTGATATTCTCTTTTGAAACGTGGAAATTAGTTCCTGCCTCCGCTTGGATTTTGTGTAAAGTCAAATGTGTTCCTGTCCCCACTTCAACGTCGGTAACCACATTTATCAATGAATTACTTTCTTCTACAGACAAATAATTTAAAATAATTTCTGCCTTTGAAAGTGCACCAGTTTGAATAACGTTTCTCAATGCAACAAATTCATTTCCAGTAGTGTAATATATGATTTCAATTGCTTGTTCAAGATTCGTTTTAGCTGCAATTTGAATAAATAAACCATTACTTGCATACGCTAAATTCAATGCTTCGAATGTTGTTAATTCACTAGAAACATTCGCTAATTCTTCAGCAGAACAATCTTGAATGCTTTTAACCGTCAATCCATTTGGAAGAATTTGGGGTTGTTGAATTAAGTTTCCGTTGTGAAAAACGAATTGTAAAGATTCAGCACAAATGCGTAAAGACGTATCGATTTTACTTTCGTCAGTTTGATCAAAACGCAAGTTCGCAATGCGCGCCAAACGGGTATATTTCCAGTTTTCGTGACGTGTTGTTGGAAAATCGGTTTCGTTTAAAAATTCAAACGCAGCGCTTACTTTATCGTCTGGAAAAGCCACTATTGTGCTGGCTAAATTTGCACGAAAAGCAGCTAATTTATTTGTTGAAAATACTTCTTGCATGGTTTTTTAGATTGCGTCCACTTCGTTTTTAATCCAATCGTAGCCTTTTTCTTCTAACTCCAAAGCCAACTCTTTTGTACCCGTTTTCACGATTCTTCCGTCATATAATACGTGTACAAAATCTGGAACGATATAATCCAACAAACGTTGGTAATGCGTAATTACAATCGTTGCGTTATTTGGTGTTTTTAATTTATTTACACCACTTGCTACAATTCGCAAAGCGTCGATATCTAAACCTGAATCGGTTTCATCTAAAATTGCCAATTTCGGTTCCAACATCGCCATTTGGAAGATTTCATTGCGCTTCTTTTCACCACCAGAAAAACCTTCGTTTACAGAACGTGAAGCCAATTTGCTATCCAATTCCACAATCGCTGATTTCTCACGAACTTTCGCCATAAAATCTTTCGCTGAAATTGGTTCTTCACCTTTATACTCGCGAATTTCATTCAATGCCGTACGCAAAAAGTTTACGTTTGAAACTCCTGGAATCTCAACTGGATATTGAAACGCTAAAAACAAACCTTCACGGGCTCTGTCTTCCGTTGCTAATTCCAACAAATCTTTTCCGTCAAAATCCACAGATCCTTCAGTCACTTCGTATTCTTCACGCCCAGCTAATATGCTCGCAAGTGTGCTTTTCCCAGCTCCGTTAGGTCCCATTATCGCGTGGATTTCACCAGCGTTTACCTCTAAGTTCAAGCCTTTAAGGATTTCTTTCCCTTCAATGTTGGCGTGTAAGTTTTTAATTTTTATCATATACCACAATTTTAATTCGAAGTGAGATTAAGTTTCCCCCTTTTGAAGGGGGACTAAGGGGGATGATTTTAAATTAGTTTATCCACCCTCTTAATGTATTGAACTTTCACCCCTCTCAATCTCTCCGTCGGCTGACGGAAAAATGTTAAATCTCGCTTCGATTTTAATGTTAATTTTTTCTTTAAATTATAATATCACCCCTCTCAATCTCCCCTCAAGGGGAGAAGTACGCTCTCGCTTCGTGCAATGTTTCTGGTTACCCTACCGAGCCCTCCAAACTAATCGCCAACAACTTCTGTGCTTCCACAGCAAATTCCATCGGCAACTGATTCAACACTTCTTTACAATATCCATTTACAATTAAACTAATCGCTTTTTCTTCACTAATTCCGCGTTGCATACAATAAAACAACTGATCTTCTCCGATTTTTGAGGTCGTTGCTTCGTGTTCTATTTTCGCACTTGGATTTTTACATTCGATATATGGAAACGTATGCGCACCACATTCGTCCGTCATTAACAGGGAATCACATTGAGAGAAATTTCGAGCATTTTGTGCGTTCTTACTGATTTGCACCAAACCTCTGTATGAATTTTGAGATTTTCCAGCTGAAATTCCTTTTGATATGATTGTACTTTTCGTGTTTTTCCCCAAGTGTATCATTTTCGTTCCTGTGTCCGCTTGTTGGTAATTATTCGTCACAGCCACAGAATAAAATTCTCCAATGGAATTGTCACCTTTCAAAATACACGAAGGATATTTCCAAGTCACAGCCGAACCAGTTTCTACTTGCGTCCACGAAATTTTTGCGTTGCGCTCACAAACCCCACGTTTAGTTACGAAATTGAAAACGCCTCCAAGACCATTTTTGTCGCCCGGATACCAGTTTTGAACCGTCGAATACTTGATTTCGGCATTTTCCAAAGCAATTAATTCAACAACAGCTGCGTGCAATTGATTTTCATCGCGTTGTGGAGCTGTACAACCTTCCAAGTAAGAAACATACGAACCTTCGTCTGCAACTACAAGTGTACGTTCAAATTGTCCTGTACCTCCAGCATTGATGCGGAAATACGTTGATAATTCCATTGGACAACGAACGCCTTTTGGAATATAGCAAAATGAACCGTCTGTAAAAACAGCTGAATTCAAAGCTGCGTAGAAATTATCAGTAGTTGGAACAACGGTTCCCATGTATTTTTTAACCAATTCAGGATGTTCTTGTACAGCGTCAGAAAACGAGCAAAAAATAATTCCTAATTCGCCTAATTTTTCTTTGAAGGAAGTCGCAACTGAAACGGAATCCATCACGAAATCGACGGCGACACCCGTTAGGCGTTTTTGTTCTTCCATGGAAATTCCCAACTTCGCCATGGTGGCTTTCATTTCAGGATCAACATCGTCCCATGACTCGTATTTTTTTGTTTGCTTTGGAGCTGAGTAATAAGCAATTGCTTGAAAATCTGGTTTTTTATACTGAACGTGCGCCCATTCAGGTTCTGTCATTGTTTTCCAAATTGCAAAAGCTTTTAATCGATGTTCCAACAACCATTCAGGTTCATTTTTCTTATCTGAAATCAAACGAATAATGTCTTCATTCAGTCCAATAGGAACGGTATCTGTTTCAATATCAGTAACAAAACCAAATTTGTATTCTTGATTTTCGAGGTCTTTCGCTAACTCGTTTTCGGTATAATTTGCCATTGCGTTCGTTTAAACTGAAAAAGATTCGCCGCAACCACAAGTTCTATCTGCATTTGGATTGATGAAAATAAAACCTTTTCCATTCAAACCACCCGAGAAATCAAGTGTAGTTCCGAGTAAATACAAATAACTTTTTGTGTCAACAACCACTTTTACCCCATTGTCTTCAAAGGTCTTGTCTCCTTCTTTTTCTTCGTTGTCGAATGTTAGTTGGTACATCAATCCAGAACATCCACCTCCTTGAACACCAACGCGAATAAAGTATCCATCTTTACCCTCGTCTTCCATCAATCTGACTGCCTGCTTTTTAGCTGTATCTGTGACCGTAATCATTGCTTATTTTTATTTAGATTAATTATAAATAACGAAGTATTTGGTTGCAAAAATACCACTTTTAAGATATTGTAACAAACATTTATTAAAACAAAATTCTCAACAATTAGTTTTAGCGAAGAATTTCACTCATTTTTAGATCAGTATTATATCTTTGTTGACCTTATGGAAGAAGACGAAAAACCTCAATTCAATTTCAAGCAGTATATTCCACAGCGTTTCGGAAAAGCATATATTGTTCGGATGTTTGTGTATATTCTTGGATTTGCGGTGGCTTTGGGTTTTTTAGTTAATAAATGGAAATCAGTGAATTCAAACAAAAATAAAATTGAAGTGTTAAACGAAATACAAAATAAGGATATTGACGTTGAAGTCGCTCCTGAAAAAGAAATCAATGAAAACACTTATAATTAGTTCTATTCTTTTCCTACTTATGGAATCGAAGACCCATCAATTAACAATTGAAATAAAAAATATTCCATCAACAAAAGGAAATCTATTCATTGGGTTGTATCAGCCGAAAAATGAATTTCCGGTTTTTGGCAAGCAATACATAGGTAAAGTTGTCCCAGTTACAGGAAAAATGATGACCTATACTTTCAAAGATTTACCTCAAGGTGAATATGCGTTAGCAATTTATCACGACGAAAATAAAAACAGTAAACTCGATAAAAACATGCTGGGTGTTCCAACTGAATACTACGGTTTTTCAAATAATGCCCGAAGAACTTTCAGTGCGCCAAGTTTTCAGGAAGCAAGTTTTGACCTCAAAAAAGATGTGAAGCAATCGATTTTTATTAAGTGATTCGTTTTAAACGAATATAATTCAGCAATAGAATTCTATTTTCATTTCCTTTGACTAATTTTGTACTCCTTAAAAAGTACATCAATTTATGTTAGAAATTCAACGAATTCGCGCAGAAAAAGAAGCCATTTTAGTTGGTCTTCAAAAAAGAAATATCAACGCTCAAGAAACCATTGATGCAATCCTATCGAAAGATTCAGAATGGCGTTCTACTAAAACAGAGTCTGATCTTATTTCCGCAGAATTAAATCAATTAGCTCGACAAATTGGTGACTTATTCAAAGCAGGACAACAAACTGAAGCGAATGAATTAAAAGCAAAAACAACTGAATTAAAGGAAAAAGAAGCAGCTTTAAAAATAAAAGTGGATACACTTGAAGCTGAAATTCAGCAATTACTTTACACGATCCCAAATGTACCCAATGAATTGGTTCCTGCTGGACGTGACGCAAACGACAACCAAACAGTTTACGAATTTGGAGAAACACCAAATTTTCAATTTACAGCTGTTCCTCATTGGGATTTGGCTAAAAAATACGACTTAATTGATTTTGAATTAGGGGTAAAAGTAACTGGTGCTGGTTTTCCTTTTTACAGAGGAAAAGGTGCAAAATTACAACGTGCTTTGATTTCATTTTTCTTAGAAGAAGCATCAAAAGCAGGTTATGAAGAAATTCAAGCGCCTTTGATGGTGAACGAAGCAAGTGGAATCGGAACAGGACAACTACCTGATAAAGAAGGTCAAATGTACTATATGAAAGCGGATGATTTTTATATGATTCCAACTGCTGAAGTTCCTTTGACTAATATTTATCGCGATGTGATTTTACCTTCTGCTGATTTTTCTATCAAAATGACTGGTTACACACCTTGTTTCCGTCGTGAAGCTGGCTCTTATGGAAAAGACGTTCGTGGTTTGAACCGTTTACATCAATTTGATAAAGTTGAAATCGTACGAATCGAACATCCATCAAACACAGCCGCAGCATTAGACGAAATGATGGAGCACGTTAAAGGCTTGTTGGAAAAATTAGGTTTACAGTTCCGTATTTTACGCCTGTGTGGTGGAGATATGGGTTTTGCTTCTGCAATGACTTACGACTTCGAAGTATATTCTGCAGCTCAAGAAAAGTGGTTGGAAGTGAGTTCTGTTTCTCGTTTTGACACTTTCCAAGCAAATCGTTTGAAACTACGTTTTAAAGGTGAAGACAAGAAAACACAATTCTGTCATACCTTGAATGGTTCGGCTTTGGCCTTGCCAAGAATCGTGGCAGCATTGTTGGAAAACTACCAAACGGAAGATGGTATTAACATTCCAGAAGTGCTTCGACCATACGCAGGATTTGATAAGATTTAGTAATTACCTTATTTAAGATAAGAAAATCCGCAACCAACAAACAAACTCCCGTTAATAATTCCATTACAGTCGCTTAAAAGATAAGCGGAGAGCTACTAAATTCGTTGCAGATGTGGAAAACCGTTTTTAAAATAGGCAAGTGGATTGTTGGAATAATTTTGAGCATTGTTTTGCTCATTTCTGGCTCGTTGTATTTATTTAAAGACCGCATTATTGGTGTTGTTATCACAGAAGTCAACACCCATCTAAAAGTTCCCGTTTCGGTTTCTGAAGTGGACCTCGCTTTCTGGGGAAGTTTTCCGAACTTATCCGTTGATTTTAAGAACGTTTACATCCAAGATGCGTTTGAAAATGCTGCTTTCAGGGATACTTTGCTGTATACCGAACGTATTCGACTAAAATTCAATCCGATAGATTTATGGAATAAAAATTACCACGTCAAGGCTATTGAAATTTCTCCTGGAACTTTGAATTTAAGAATTGACAAAGACGGTAAGGTTAACTACGATATTTTCAAACCAAGTGATAGCAAATCAACTACAACTTTTGATTTAAAACTGGAAAAAATCGAACTTGAAAACGTGCGATTTGCTTATGAAAACAGACTGACCAAGCAATTCTATAACACTAAATTTATTGAATCAACCCTCGCTGGCGATTTTTCAGCTAGTAAATTTTCTGTAGTTGCTGTTGGAAATGCAAAAGTACTTCGAGCGAAAAGTGGCGAGGTGACTTTACTTAGAAATAAATCTTTAAAATACGATTTAAAAGTAGATGTGGACACAGAAAAAGGTCTATTCTCGCTTCCAAAAGCAATTATAAATGTGGCGGGTTTACCTTTCGAAATCAATGGAAAAGTGGATCGAGACAGCTTGAATTTTAGGGTGCAATCAAAAGATATTCAATTGGCAGATGTGGTCAATAAATTTTCACTTTCAGCAACTGACGACATCAAAAAATTCCAAGGCGATGGGCTCGTTGACTTTGATTTAGCGATAAATGGTGCAGTGGAATCTACCGAACCAACGACCATAACTTGCGATTTCGGTGTTGAAAACGGCTCACTTACAGAACCTTATCAAGGCTTAAAGATTCGTGAAATTAATGTGGAAGGAAAATACTCCAACGAAGGAGGCGTGCAGGATGAATTTCTGGAACTGCGAAAACTACATTTTAAAACGGCAGGAGGTCCATTCAATGGAGCCATTCGAATGACGGAATTTGAAAATCCACTTATCGAAGGAAACGCAAGTGGCAATATTGATTTGAATGTTGCACACGCAATTTTTAAATTTCCAGTAATCGAAACGGTGAATGGCGCTGTTTCTGTGAATACAGATTTTGCAGTTCAAAGTGTTACAGAATCTGGAACGGTTGATGTTCGTAAATGCGATGGAAACGTTGTGATGCGGAATGTTTGGTTGAAATTACTCGACGATAAACGTACTTTTGAAAGTATAAATGGAAGCGTTTTTCTTCGCGGAAGTGAAGCAGGAATTCAAAATGCTTCTTTAAAAGTAGGTTCGAGTGATTTGAAAGTGGATGGTTTATTTTCAAATATTTACGATTATTTAAAAGGGTTAAGTCCTTTGTTAACCGATATTGATATTGAAAGCAATAACTTAAAAATTGAAGATTTAGGAACTACTACCAAAGAAGAAAAAATTGAAGAAAGTAGAATTTTTGTAATTCCAGATGATATAAGTGGTTCAGTGAAATTAACTGTTGGAACTTTGCGTTACGAACAACATATTTTCTCCAATATTTTGGGTAAAATGCAAATCCAAAAACGACGCTTACATTTTCCGCAGTTGAGTTTGGTGAATGCTGAAGCTTTGGTGAGTGGTGCTTTGGTTATTGAAGAAAAATTACCGGAAATTTTTACAATTACTGCTCAGGTTGCAACGAAAAACTTGAAATTCAAACCATTATTCAAAGAGTGGGATAATTTTGAGCAAAGCGTTCTAACGGATCAAAACATTTCTGGTAGAGCTGAAGCTGAATTGTATTTCTTCGCTCCATTTGACTTGCGTTCAGGAATCATAATGAAATCAATTGATGCAAAACTCGACTTACGTGTGTATGATGGTCAATTGAAAAATGTAAGTTCCTTTAATGACATAACGCAAAGTCTTAAAACAAGCTCAGGAAAATTAGTACTCGGTAAGAAGAATATTGATTTGTTAGAACAAAAACTAGGGAGTATTTCATTCAACACACTCGAAAATAGTATTTTGATAAAAGACGGTATCTTGCGAATTCCTAAAATGCACATTGGCTCAACGGCTCTAGATATGGACGTAGCAGGAACCCATACCTTTGAAAACGAAATTGATTACCGATTTATTTTCCGTTTTAGAGATTTGATGCAAAATGAAAGAGATAGCGAATTTGGGCAAGTAATCGACGATGGAACTGGAATCAAAATGTATATGCGAATGCATGGAACTTTGGATAATCCAATCATCGAATGGGACAATACATCGCGCAAGGAGCAAGCAAAAGAAAATCGCGAACAAGCCAAACAAGATGCCAAATCAATCTTAAAATCTGAATTTGGTTTGTTTCAAAAAGACACTTCCGTGAAGGTATATGTACCGAAAGATGTGCCGAAAGAAGATTTAAAAATTCAATTTGGTCCAGCTACAAAACAAGAATTTATTGAAGAGAAAAAACAGAAAAAAGAATCCAAGCTCAAGAAAACCCTTGATGGTTGGAAACAGCAACAAGAACAAGAAGATAACGCTGCATTCAAAGTTGGTGGCGGATAAAAATTGTTCGTTTTTTTTCTTCAATAGTTGTTTCAAAATCACTTTTTTCACTAACTTAAGCTAAAAATCGAGTAGAAATGGAAAAGAAATGGTTAGTAAAAACGCAACAGAACGAAGAGAAAATCAAGGAAATAAGAGATGCGTTAAAAGTAGATCGAATTGTAGCAGAACTTTTATTGCAACGTGGAATCGAAACGTTTGAAGCCGCTGAAGCTTTTTTTAGACCTAAATTAGAAAATTTACACAATCCTTTTCTAATGAAGAATATGGATTTAGCTGTGAATCGCTTGGAAATAGCTTTACAAAATGAGGAAAAAATCTTGCTTTTTGGAGATTATGATGTCGATGGAACAACAGCGGTTGCACTTTTATATGGCTTCCTAAAAAATTATTCTCCAACCATTGATTTTTACATCCCTGATAGATATGCGGAAGGTTATGGAATTAGTTTTCAAGGAATAGATTACGCAGCCGAAAATGGTCAATCGTTGATTATAGCCCTCGATTGTGGGATAAAAGCACTCGATAAAGTGAATTATGCCAAAGAAAAAGGAATTGATTTTATCATTTGTGATCACCATGAGCCTGGCAATGAAATTCCAGAGTGTATCGTGCTCGACCAAAAGCAAAAAGATTGTGCTTATCCTTACAAAGAACTTTCAGGATGTGGAGTTGGCTTTAAATTATTACAAGGTTTCTTACAAAATCGTGGAGAATCAATTGAAAAATTATATCCTTTTTTGGATTTACTAGCAATTAGTATCGGAGCTGATATCGTTGCAATAACAGGTGAAAATCGCATTTTATGTTACCATGGTTTAAAAATTCTGAATGAAGCTCCTCGTGTTGCATTTAAAGAATTGTTGGAAGTTTCTGGCAAAAAGTTTCCATTGACTTTGACAGATGTAGTCTTTATAATTGCGCCAAGAATCAATGCCGCTGGTCGTATCCGTAGTGGGAGAATGGCTGTTGAATTAATGATTTCAGATGACCAAGAAGAAATGAAACGCCTAGCAAAAGAAATAAATGCGGACAACTTAGAACGGAGAGGATTAGATCAGCAAATAACACAAGAGGCGCTCGAACAAATCGAGGAAGATACCAGTTTTTCTTCCAAAGTTTCAACTGTAGTTTTTGATTCAAATTGGCACAAAGGAGTTGTTGGAATTGTTGCTTCTCGCTTGATTGAAAGCTATTATCGTCCAACAATTGTCTTAACAGAAAGTAATGGAATTGTGGGAGGTTCTGCTAGAAGTGTTGCCAATTTTGACCTTTACAAAGCTTTAACAGAATGTGAAGATTTATTGGAGCAATTTGGCGGACATCAACACGCTGCAGGAATGACGTTAAAAAAAGAAAAACTTGAAGCTTTCAGAAAACGATTTGATGAGGTGGTGAGAAAAAATTTAAGCTCTGACAACAAACTACCAATTCAAGAAATAGATATCCAAATTGACTTAAACGAAATACATGGAGACGAAGAATACTACAAAATTCCTCGTTTGAAACGAATAATCGAATCCTTTGAACCGTACGGACCTGGTAATATGAAACCTGTTTTTTACAGCACTAATTTGTTTGCATCTGATTCACGATTGTTGAAAGAAGCACATTTGAAGCTAAAAGTGATTCAACCCAATTCTAAGCTAAGTTACGACGCAATTGGTTTTAATTTAGCCCACAAAGAGCTGGAAACTGTTAGCGGAATTCCGTTTGAAATGGCTTACACTCTTGAAACAAATGAATTCAATGGAAAAAAAAGTATTCAATTCAATATTAAGGATATTCGTGGAATTGATTCTTGATTTTTCGCAGCGATTTGGTTCTTGATTTTAATGCTTGGAAAAAAATATTTTTTTTGCTTCTCAACTTTCTATTTTTCATAAATAAACCAATTCCATCTTCCATTGTAACATTTGTTTATGTTTCTTTGTTAAACTTTAAAATAATAACATGATTCGTTTTCTTTTAGTAGTTATTCTTGGGATTTCACTTTCAGGATTTTCACAAACAACTAAGGTTAAATTTTTTGACAAACTTGCTAGTTCCAAATATATTAGTGATGGCTCTGAAATGTACAATGTAGGTAGAACTTCCGATGCATTAATGTTTTTCAGACAAGCGAAAGTTAAAAATCCAACTAACTGGAAAGCTTATTTTTGGTTAGCGACTACCGAATTTGAATTGAATAGTTACGACCAAGCTTTAATGAACGCAAGTAAAGCGTTAGAATTAACAAAAGAAAAATCAGACGGCGAATTACAACTACTTCTTGGCAAAATCAATCACAAATTGAATATGATTGAAAGTGCAATCACTCATTTCAAAAATGCAAAAATGGATTTTGGTGATAAATTAGCAGTTGATTATGACATTCCTATTTATTTAGCGCAATGTGAATTTGCTTTAAACGAACAAAAAAATGGGGTGCAAAACAAACGAATTTCTATTTCAAGTAAGTTAAACACAAAATACGATGAGTACGCACCCATTCTAATCGATGGTGGAAAACAATTATTTTTCACAGCTCGAAATTCTGAAACAACTGGTGGAAATTTAAATCCTGAAGATCAACGTTTCTTCGAAGATATGTATCACGCTGTTTGGGATGCTACAAATGGAGAATGGGTCATAAATGCGGAAACATTCGACGGGATTAACACAGAAGGATTTGATGCATTATCTTTTGTTTCTAGAGATGGTTTATATGGTTTAGGGACTGTAAATACAAGTGCTTCAAAAGAAAAAACAACAACAAGTTCGGATGTTTTTGAAATTAATACTGATATCCCAGGAACTTGGGGTGGTGTTGAAATTATCAAAAACACTGGAATCAACAATACTTTTTTTGATGGTTCTTCTTCCATAACTGATACTTTATACAATGAAGATGAAACTTTTACACAGACGATGTATTTTGTTTCAGATCGCACTGGAGACAAAACCTTGACCGATATTTATTCCGTTGAAAAAAAGAATGGTGTATGGCAAACACCAAAAGTGCTTCCGAAGGAAATTAATACCAATGGTCGTGAAACAACACCTTTCATTACTCCTGATGGGAAGTATTTGTTTTTTAGTTCAGACGCACTTCCTGGAATGGGTGGATATGATATTTATTACTCAGAAAATTTAGGCGCAACTTGGGGGAAACCAGTAAATCTAGGTGCTAAATTTAATACTGTAAACGATGACAGTCACTTCCAAATTTATGTAAATATCAAAAAAGCAGTATTGGCTGGAATTGAAGAAAATGAAGGCGTTTACAACTACGACATCTTTGAAGTTAACGTTGAGGGTATGGATTTTCCTTTCTTGAAATAACGTTTTTCGTTTTTATTTTTCGAATTTTTTATGAGTAAATACAAGAAATTGGTTTTCATTTTATCATTTTTGACAATCAATTTAACTTTGTTTGCTCAACAAGTATTTCCAAGTTATTCGGATGGTGCAAAATGGCATGTTTACGAATGTTTTTGGTTGGATTGTCACACAAGGCAATACAATTATCAATACGACACAGTATTTTGTGGGAAGAATTACTCAAAAATGAACTTTTATGATTACAATCAAATTGGCTATTTCAGGTCTGATAGCTTGAAAACTTATTTCAGGAAAACATCGAATTGTTCTGACAAAGAGTATCTAATTTATGACTATTCACTAACTGTTGGCGATACCGCTTTTGTAGGTTTCAATCTAAATTTGTTTAATGAAAAAGACACTTCTGAATTTGTTCTTGAAAGTATAGATACCGTTAATTTCTTCGGAGTTGATCGTCAGCGATTTAAAATGAAATACGACCCAAGTAATCAAGGGTGGTTTGGACGTTCGATGTATTGGATAAAAGGAATTGGCTCTGATATTCATCCTTTTTATTCTTTCAATTGCTTAATGGATGGATGCGAGCAAAGTTTTCAATTACTCTGTTACGATAGTTTGTTGATTCAATTGTTTCAAAGCCCAATAACAACTAATTGTATTACAACCATTTTAGGGATTACTGATTTAGAAAGTGAAATTTCAATTGCTCCCAATCCATTTGTCGATGAGATAACTATATCAGTGCAAAATTCAAGTATTTTTCAAATTAATATATATTCTTCAGTCGGAACAAAAATTAAAGAATACTCAATTGATTATAAAGATTTATTAGACATTGAAACTACTGAATTTCTTCCTGGTTTTTATTTCGTTGAAATAAAAACGAACAATGGTATTTCTGTTCAGAGAATTTTGAAAATATAAAATGAACTGGATTCGAGCTATTGAAAAAAAATTATAATAAATTAAATAGATTTCCAAAACTTTCCGCTTTTTCAATTCGTTTTGTTGTCTGCATTTTACTTTTGGAATACATGATTTCGTGTAAAAACTTTTTATTAGTAAGAAGTTAAACTGATTTTAAGTCATTTAGAATATATGAATTCAACTATGAACAAAGTTATTTGACTTTAACTTTGATTCTTTTATAAATTCAAATCAGCTTATAAAACTAATTAAGCCGTTCATTAGATTTTTTTACTGAACTTTATGGATTCTAAGATGTAAGCGCATCTTTAAGAAAAATATATTCTATGAAAAATCTTTTTATATCCCTAATTGCACTGTTTGCAGCGAATTTTTCTTTTTCTCAAAAAGAAGTTAGCGCGATTGCAGAAATGAAAAAAGTAACTGTTTTCTTTACTGGAGCTCAAATACAGCACGAGCATAAAATCGAATTGAAAGCAGGAAAACAAGAATTGATTTTTCAAAAACTAACTGATTTCATCGATCCAAATACGGTGCAAGTAAAAGCAATGGGTGATTTGACAATTCTTTCCGTTCGTACCAAGAAAAACTACGAAGATCAAAAGATTTCAACCGAAGAAATCAATCAATTAAACGCTAAACGAAAATCACTTAATACGCAAGACCAAACGTTACGCGATGAATATACAATCCTTGAATTAGATAAAAATCTTTTGATGCGCAACCGCGATTTAAAAGGGTATAACGAGGGTTTGAAAGTTGCCGAATTGAAAGAAACGTATACGTT
This sequence comes from Crocinitomicaceae bacterium, assembly GCA_044350515.1. Classification (GTDB taxonomy): domain Bacteria; phylum Bacteroidota; class Bacteroidia; order Flavobacteriales_D; family Crocinitomicaceae; genus UBA952. The sequence continues at coordinate 22,125 of JBILHL010000011.1, forward strand.
CATGCACACCAAATTATCCGAAATCACAAATAGACAATCGGTTATTGTAGAAGAATTGGAAAATTTACAAAAGAAAATGAATCAATTAGAACAAGAAATTATTTCTCAAAGAAGTAAACCTGTTATCAATTATTCAGAAATTGTCGTGGAAGTTGATGTTGAAAAAACCACCAATGCAACTTTCGTTTTTAACTACATTTCTCCTCGTGCAACTTGGAAACCCTACTACGATATGCGTAGTGATGGTATCGGAAAACCAGTTCGCCTAGAAGCAAAAGCAAATGTGAGCCAAACCACAGGGATTGAATGGAAAAACGTGGATTTAGTACTTTCTACTAATGATCCTTATCAAAATGCACAAGAGCCAACAATGAGTCCTTGGTATATTTATTACAATAATGCGCCACAGCAAAAAACACAAAGTGCACGCAATATTCCAACTATTGATTATTCAGGGGAGAAATTACGTGGAGAAGTTATCGATGCGTCAACAGGTGAAGCTTTACCATTTACAAAAATCACTTTCCCGAATTTCCCAAATGTTGGTGTTGTAACTGATTTTGATGGAAAATTTGAAATTACGGTGCCAAAAGGAGCAAATTATGCTAAAGCCTCATACGTCGGATATTCGGATGTTCAGTTACAAATCACAGCTGCGTATTTGAAATTTTTCTTGAAACCAAACGAACTTCAATTGGAGGAAGTGAAAGTTTCTGCTTATCGTCAAGAAATTAGAAATACACCAATGAATAATTATGCAGGAGTAGCGAGTTCAACGGTAACTGGCGATTATGAATTAGAAGCAATGGAAATTTCTCGTGGTGCTAGAAGTAAAAGTAACGGAAAGAAAAATAAGGCGCTTTTTGATGAAAAATCAGTACAACAGCAAAGTAATTGGTCGCCAACTGTTGCAACAATTGTTCAGAAAAAAGATATGCGAATGGAATATACGATTCTTTCAAAAATGTCGATTCCTACAGATGGTATGGACCACCGTGTAAGTATTGGTAGCTTCGATTTGAACGCAAGTTATGAGTATCATGTGATTCCAAAAATTGACCCGAGCGTTTATTTAGCTGCACAAGTTAGTGGTTGGGAAAAATTGAATTTAATGAGTGGTGAATCTAACATTTACTTCGATGGAACGTTTATGGGGAAATCGTATTTAGATGTTAATTCAACCAAAGACACGCTTTCTTTTTCTTTCGGAAAAGACAACAAAATCAGTGTGGATAGAACTAGAATTAAAGAAAAATCGAAATCTAAAACTATTGGTTCTCGTCAGAAATTTGAAGTGACTTGGGAAATTAAAGTGAAAAATAACGGTGGCGCAATGATTCCGCTGATTGTAAAAGATCAATTTCCGATTTCTAACAATGCGGATATTAAAGTGAAAAACGGTGAGTTTCCTTCAGGAAATTTAGATGAAAAAACAGGTATTATTACTTGGTCTTTCTTAAAAGGAATAACGGGCTCACAATCCTTTACTTTTGATTATAGCGTTGATTATCAAACTGGAATGACGCTCTATTTGGAATAAGATGATAGATTAACGAAACAATTCTTCTAATTTTTTCGTTGAACTTTTCCTTTTTTGGAAGGCTTAGAGTTTTTCTTTGAAAGTGGTTTAGGTATTGCATCAAATCTAACCATTCGCGTATATACACGTTCACCACATAAATCGTTCACTATCAATTTCACTTTGTACTTACCAGGATTTTTGTAATAATAGACAACATTTTTATCCGTTTTAACAACTCCATTTCCTAAATCCCAACGATATGTGGCTAAATGAGAATAATTAGCGTTTAACATCAATTTAAACTTACCTGTATTCGTTCGCTCGGAAAGTATTTGGAAATAGTTTTTATTTAAACCTAAACTTTCAAGATTTGAAAGTACATAATTCCCTGCTTCTCTTTGAATTATTGCGGCTGTCTTCCCGTCAATTGTCGAAGTTATTGCCCCTTCAGGTGACTCTTTAAAAATAGCAGCATAAAAAGTACAAGCAGATAAGTAGGAACCATTTTTATTTGGGTGTTGTTCGTCTGCATCGTACAAGTTAATATCTGGGAATTTACTTCTCACATTTTTCCAAACTATACCAACTGGAACAATTGGAAAGTCATAACAAGTGCTGACGTAAGTGTAACCATTTATAATATTTGATGCCATTTCATCATAGGTGTCAATCTCTGGTATTTCAGAATAACCATTTTTATATCCCCAAGTTAAGTAAAACAAAACATTCGTACATGGATTATAACTTTTTACAGAGTCAACTATTGAATTCAAATAAGGTAAGGTTTCTTTATCAACTTTATCGTAACCTAAGGCAAACTCTCTTGAATAACCTTGAAGAATTACGTAATCCCACTTCCTACTTCTAATTGCTTCAAACATATCAGTTCTTGTAACATGAACTGAAAAAGAGGCTCCTGCCCTGGTATTCATTTGAACATAAACGGGTTTTCCTTTGTCCTTACATAACTTTTCAAAAATCTTTGGCATCACATTCATGTGCGTATATGAATTACCAATGAAAAGAATGTTTAAAGAATCAGAGGAAGCCGAAAAGGCATTGAACAAAAATGAAAGAATAAAAAGAAGCGTTAGATTGGACTTCATCATGGCGTTTGTTTTATTTTTCCTAACAACTATTAAACCATTAATTAATAAGATTTTTTTGAATTTCAAGAAGACTTTCTTTTGTAATTGAAAGTTTAGGTCTATTAAAATTCATGTCAGATATAGAGTCAATCGGTATTAAATGAATATGTGCATGAGGAACTTCTAAACCTATTACTGTCATACCAATTTTAGTACAATCAATTTTACTTTTCAACTTTGAAGCAACTTTTTTGGCAAAAATCACCAAGGCTGATAAATCACCATTTTCAATATCAAAAATATAATCGATGGGTTTTTTGGGAATAACAAGTGTATGACCTTCTTTAAGTGGGTTTACATCTAAAAAAGCGATGTGAAACTCATCTTCATCGATTATAAAAGCTGGAATTTCGCGTGCAATAATTTTTTCAAAAATCGTTGACATTATCTAGTTATATCAAGAATTTCGAACTTCATAATTCCCGCGGGAGTTTGTATCTCAGCTACATCATTAACTTTTTTTCCAAGTAAACCTTTTCCTATTGGTGAATCAACTGAAATTTTCTTCAATTTAATGTCTGCTTCGTTTTCTGCAACCAAAGTATATTCAACCTCCATACCGTTTGATTGATTCTTAATCTTTACCTTGGATAGGATATACACCTTTGAATTATCCATGTGGGTTTCATCAATCAAACGAGCGTTCGCTACAATCGCCTCCATTTTAGATATTTTCATCTCTAAAATTCCTTGTGCTTCTTTCGCTGCATCGTATTCTGCATTCTCAGATAAATCACCTTTATCCCTTGCCTCTGCTATTTGTTCTGAAATTGAGGGTCGTTGAACTGTTTTCAAATGATACAATTCATCTTTCAATTTTTGAAGTCCTTCTGCTGTGTAATAATTTATTTGTGACATAACTACGATTATATTAAACAAAAACAAGAGAGCCCAAATTGAGCTCTCTTGACTAATGCAAATGTAATAAAATTATTTTAAACTGATAGTGGCACCAACTGTATGAATTGTACCAAAAATACCTGCTAAACGAACACAATATTCTAATCCGATTGCGCTTTTGTTTTTCCCTGCTAATGCATCGATTGAAAAACCTGCAGTTGGACCAACTAAAGCGTTTGAACGATTTTCTTGATTTAAGATGTTTTTTTCATAAACATAACCTGCTCTAACATTGAATGCAAGTTTGTTAGTTGACATTCCATAATCCAATCCAATTCTATATTGATCATTCATGAATGAGTTGGCAGTAAAGCCTAAAGCTAAATTTAATTTGCTCACTTCATTAAATATGAAATCATAAGAGCCACCTATGGATAATAAAGATGGCATTTCGAAAGTCGCTGATCTTTGTTCCAATGAAGCTATGTAGCCTGTAGAAACATAAGTAACTTGTTGTGCTAACCCGTCACCTTTAAATCTCATAACTGGACCAACATTTTTTAAAGCAATACCAAATTTAATTTGGTCATTTTCTCCAGTTACATATCGAATACCAGCGTCAATAGCAATTCCATTAGCTTTCATGTTTGAAATATTCTCAGAAATCACTTTGAAATTAATTCCACCATAAATACTAGATGAAAATTCACGTGCATAACCAAGGTTAAAAACGTTTGCTCTAGGTGAAAAGAAACCAATATTTCCTTCTGGATTTTCAACTGTTGTAATCGGAATATCACCAAAATTCATTGATTGAATACTGATCGCAATTACATCTGATTCAGAAATACGCTGCGCAATACCTGCACCATTAAAAGCAATACCAGCCGTACCCATCCAATTTGTATAGTTGAATTTAATTTGGGTTTTATCAGTAAATGCCAAACCAGCGATATTAGTAAATGTTGCCTCTAATCCATTAGCATTCGCTATAGTTGCATCAGCAAGGGCACTACTTCTTGCCCATGGATTCACCAGTAAATGTGATGCACCAGCTGAACCAACTCGATCTTCATTTCCTCCAGCAACATACAATGTTGAAACTAAAGATAGACCTAATGTTATTTTTTGAACTAAACTTTTCATATCTGTTTAATTGATTTTTAAATGGTAGTATTTAGATTAGATACCTTGTAAATCTACTTGTCTCATTCCACCGAAGAATTTCAAGATTTTTTCTCCAACTTCTGGCACTTCAACGTGTATTAAATAAATTCCACTTGCAATCGGAATAGCTTTAGAATTTGTTAAATCCCAATCTAAAGAAGTAACTGGACTATCTTTTGTGAAGGTTCTTACTAATTTTCCATTCGTAGTGTAAATTCTTACAATACATTTTTCAGGCAAGTTAGTAATCTTAACTTTAGTTTCAATTCTAGTTCTTTCATATTCTGAGAAAGCATAGTAAGGATTCGGTACAACATTTATCAAGTCTAAAGCTTTTTTCAATTGGTCTTTAGAAGCTACAACAGTTGCAATTTCGTCCATGTTCCATGAGTACATTGGTTTACCACCATTTTCACCTGAACCAGTAAAGTTTTTATACTCTTTATTGATTCTTAATCGAACAGTTACGTCTGTAGGCAAACCATTTATAGGGTCAACATCAAAACCTTCACTCGCTACTGGATATGAAATCCAAGATAATGAACCATACAATTCTCTTTTAGCTTGTGCGTCATTTGTTTCAACCTGAAGGTATTTTTGAAGCAAGAAATTTGTTCCGTTTGCTTCAGCTTGACTTGGTATGTAAGCTGGGAAATCAAAACCAGTTGAATAACCATTAATCGTTGCTTGCATATAACTGAAAATATAAACTGGATGCATACCTCCCATTAACGGAGTTCCAACATTACTTACTATACGATCAGTTGGATTCCAAATCATATCTGCTCCATTTTCACCACCTAGGAAAGAATTCTCACCAAAAGCTATGTACAAACGAGCACCAGATTCAAGGTCAACTGCGTATCCTGGGAACCAGCCCATTCCATTACCTGTTCCATCTGGGTTTCCGTTTTTATCAACGCTAGGACTTTTTCTTAATCCACCTGGCTCAGCATTACCTATATTCAAATTAGTATTTCTTCCTAGTTCAATTATAGGACATCTTGTCCACAAACTCTTATCGCTAGTCATAACGATGTTTACACTTGGCAGGAAGCTTATTGATGCATTAGTTTTAGCAGTACCTGGATTTGGTAATTTATAGTACGCCAATGGCATATAATCTGCTTGATATCCAACCAATTTTTGAGGTGCCATTGTTCCATTCAACAAAGATTCATAAGCTTGAGTTGGGTCTGAACCTACTTCATCTTTGTAATTACAAGGATTTAAATAAGTTGCTCCATCAGGTAAACAATCAACGTCTGGATCTGGAGAATAATCACCTGAACGAATCCAGTTTGTTGGGAAATAAGCATCATTATCAGTTACTCCTGACAACCATCTTTTTGAGGAGTCTGAAAATTCTATAGAAGATTCGATCATATTTGCAGAACGAGCAGCTAAGTTTCCTGAACCTGCTGGGAAGAAATACTTTTCTTGATAAATCTGAACAGAAATACCCCATTCTGGAATTATTTGCTCATTATCACTTTCTAAAGTTCTTTCAGATCTAACTGAGTCCAAAATATTTCCTCCTTTGGTATCATATCTATAAACTGTCCAACTTGCAGTATCAGCAGCGTTTCCAGAATTACCAACAGTGTAATCTCTGAACTTACATTCAAAATAACCATTTGCTAAATTTAAAGGGTCAACTACTTTGATATTTATAGGACCTTTACCGAAATCATACGTTGGATTTGCAACAAAACCATCTTGCAATACTGAATTTAAAGTAGTACTTGTAAATTCCAAAGAACGATTTCCATTTCCATAACCATCAATTCTTGTAATTAAAGGAGATGAACCATATTCAATCAATTGGTCGGTTCCACCAGCTTCTGGCATCGGATTGTGAGGAACAGCAGAAACAGCACTAATTGCAGTACCATCAAAATTCAAACGTGAAGAGATGTATGGTATTTTCTGACCATCTAAGAATAATGCATCATTTGGATCATATTTTTTAAAGTTATTGTATGCATAAGCAACCGCAACGTAATAGTATGTCTTATGATTTACTAATGTTCTAGTTCCAAGAGCGAAAGCATCTTCAGTAATTCTGTAAGAATGTTTAATTCCTTCGTTAGCACCTTTTACTTTTTCAACCGGCACTGAAAAACCAAGTGCTTCATCAAATTCAAAGTTGATAATTCTAGCTACACCATTTTTAATGTCACTTTGAGCTACCAATCTCGCTTTAGTAACATCAGAAATATCTGCTACAGAGACATCTGCAGTTTTTAATTGATAGATTTGATAACCTTCAAAGCGATAAAAACGATCTACTGTTGGATCCACGATGTTTATTTCGTCTTCCTCTTCATATTTTTCCTCGTAATTATTAGAAGAAGAAGGATTCTCTAATAATAAAATCAACTCGTTATTTAACTCTTGAATTGTTAATTTAGGAGCATCTGGAGGAGATAAGATTTTAAAACAAGCATCAAACAAAGCTTGAGCTTTTGTATCCGCTCTTTTCATTGCGTTAACTGATGCAAATAAATCTCCATCTGTACTTCTACCATAAACTATACCAACTGTAATGTTATTTATTGCACCTGGTTTTAAAGTAAATGGACCAGCTGACTGTACAAATCGTCTGTCACCTGGAGGGTTGTTATTTGTTGACTCATCCCATCCATTTGGAAATAATGAAGCCATATCTTCACCACCTGTTGACCAATTTAATGGATCTGATGCACCTGGGAACATGTAATCTGACAATACTTGTGAAGCACCTGTCGAACCTTCGTAACCTAAACCACCATAATACATTTCTGAACCATTTGCCCATTGTCCTTCCATAAAATTATAGTATTCCGCTGCATTTGATGGATCATTATATGGATATGCTGATGTAGAAGTAAAATAAGTGAATCGACGCATTCCAAAACGCTCATTGTCTATTATTCCATCAGAATAACCAATACCAATACCTTTATAAACGATACCATTATTAGCAAGAGCACTTAAAACCGTTGGAACTATATCTGTTTGTGTAGCTTCATCAAAGTAAGGACCAGGGTTATCTACGCCATCCGCATCTTGATATGGACCTTCAAAAAAGTCAACACCAATAGCTGGAGGATTTTCACCATAACCTAAACGTCCACCGTCGCTTTGATCATTCAAATCCCCATTGTACATATAACCTAAACCTCTAGAAACATCACAACCAGCATAGTCATCAGCGTAATTTCCAACGTCAGCATCCAAGAATTGCGCGAAATAGGTATTGAAAAGCGTTTGAGTACCTCTATTTATTAACTCGTAGTTGAAGAAAGTCATTCTGTTTACTTCATCGTTGGTTGCAAAAGTGAAAGCTTGTGCTCTAACTTCCATACCAATTGGATCTCCACTTGTTTCAGTGTGAATATTTCCTTTATCATTGAACACCCACCAATGTGTTTCGTCACCGTATAAAGAAACTCTTCTATCAACGCCACATTCAATATCGTCTCTTCCAAGAATATCATCATACCAAGGGTGATCTCCATTGTCTGGATTGTAATTTCCATCGCCATCTCTATCATAGAAAGGAGCTAGGAAATAATCTTGACCACGTGATACATCCCCATGAGCAGGCCATCCATAAATTCTATTCAACTCGTCATTTGATGGTTGAACAACATCTTCACATCCATCCGTTGTGATTCCAGCATTACATTCCCACCAAACATTGAAACGAATAACTTCTGCTTTGCGAATGGTATAAAATTTATCATAAGCCAAACACTGATCTGGATCGATATTAGCCTCACCAAAATCTCTTGTTGCACCGTCACCTACTGGATTCCCTGGATTAAAAGTTCCAGTACCTGGAGTAACTGTTAAAGGACCAGGCCAGAAATCATTTCCTTGACGGAATCTCAAAGCAGCTAATTTTAACTGACCATTAATGTCTGTTCCACCCATCCATAAAGCACCAGCGAAAATCGCGAAACGATTACTTCCCTTAGGAACTTCATAAGCAGCTACGCCTGCAGCACGGTTTTGGAACATACTACCACCTTGTTCAATAAGTGCTTTCACATCATTGAACTCCATGATTAACTTTGCAGTTGCTGGACTACAATTTGCTCCTTTTGGTTTCGGTTTTGTTTTTCCTGATTTATCATTCGGACCATAATATCCAAAAGCATTTGAGCAGAAAAAACCTACACCAAGGACTAACGCTATTATTTGACTTTTCATATTGCTATGTTTTTCTTTTTTTTTATTAGAAATCTAATTTTATACCCAATCTAACAGTTCTTGGAGAACTGATATTGAACGGATTTTGAATTTTCATCATGTAATAATCTCTGAAAGCTTGCTCATCAATTTGGTTTTGAATTGAAGATTGACTTGATGCAGCCTGTAAGAAGCCATCATCATCCCAGTTTCCAGTTGCTCTATAAACATTCAAGACATTGAATTGATTAAATAAATTCGTAGCACGAACATAAATATTCAAAAAGGCCATTTTTTTCTTACCATCTTTTTTCTCAAACTCTAGATTAATCGTTTTATCTAACTGTAAATCTAATCTGTAAGACCAAGGTAATCTAGAACCATTTAATGTACCATTTAAACCTGCTACCAAGTTACCAATACCCTCATCAGTAATAAAAGTTTGAGATGAATATGGATTACCCGAGTAAACATTTGCGAAAATATTTAAACCAACATTTTCAAATAATTTAGTTTTTCCTAACATTGGACCATTGTAATCTTCACCTTCACCATATCTATAATCAAATGTAAATGCAAATGCATGTCTTTGATCATAAGCATAAGGGAAGATATTTCTCAAGTTTGGCAAACCAGCATTAACTAATGATTGTGCTGAAGTTGCATCAGAACCAGTACCATCGGCAAATTGAAGTGTATAGTTAGCTGTCATTCTTATGTTTCCTGTTTGTCTTAAATCGTAAGCAATTGTCATCCCTTTTACTGTACCAAAGTCACGGTTACCAAATGTTCTATATGTTGCTGGATAAGCCTCAAATACATTTAACAACTGTACATTGTTTCTTTGTTCTCTATAGAACGCAGAAATCTTAACAGAGGAGGTGCGAGATAAAACTTGTTGGAAACCTAATTCGTAATCGACAGTAGTTTCTGGTTTTAAATTAGAGTTATCAATGATTGAATTTCTTGATTGAATAAACTGATAATCAAAAGGATCAAATCTAAATCCAGAAGTTGGACGTTTAGTTAAGATATCATAATGTGCAAAGAAAGATGCTTCATCAGAAATTGGGAATGAGAAAGCAACACGAGGCATAACGTTAATTTGTGCTTTGTAATCTTCGAAAGCAGAAGCATTTGGAGTTTCCAATGAAGGATCTAATAACCATGGTGCAATACCTGCAGCTCCTCTAATAACTTTTGGATCTTCAATTGGCGTACCAAGCGAGTTATACCAGCTTTGACCTGTTCTAAATCCATTAATCGCAGATGGATTGTTTACGTCATTTACATATACTACGTAATCATCACCAACACTTTCTGGAATCTCAACCCATGAATATTGACTTGGATCTGTTTCTTTTAACGCTCTTGCTTCTTTTGCAGTTCTTGCATTATAGAATAAATAAGGATCTTTCAATACCGGTTGGTTTGCGTCGAATACATCCACACGAACACCAACGTTGAAAACGATATCGTTGAAGGCAAATTTATCCATAATGTAACCAGCCATATAAATTGGTTGGAAAGCACCTACAAATCTTTTATAATTTCCATTCTCATCGAACTCATTGAAGTATTTATTGATATCCGTTACTCCTTTCACTTTTTTACCTGTGTGATCGAATCCCCAATAAGAAACAAAAGAATTACCTCCATTTAATAACTCATCAGGTGAGAACATATCGAATTGAAATAAAGAAGGGTCATAATTGTCAATATCAACAAAATCACTTCCCGCTGCATCTAATCCTAATTTATTTCTCAAGTTAAAGTCAAAAAATGATTGATTGTCATTGTTTAATTGACCACCGTAATTACCAGTTCCTGACGTATTTGCATAACCAGTATTTAAACGATCGTAAGTAATAGTTTTAAATGAACCTGAGTCAGAAATTACTCCACTATTCAAATCAAGCTCAGTAATGTGGAAGTTTGTAAGCTGACGAGCAATAGTCCAAATTCCAATTGGTCCGTTTGTTCCTCCACCGGTTGTTGTTCCAGATGTCCAACCTCTATCTACACGTTGCTCATATTCAAAACCTAAAGAGATACTGTGATCACCTAAAACAACTGAACCTGCACCTGTAACACGGAACTGATCATTTTCTGTTTTTCCAAAGAAATTATACGGTGTTCCAATATTACTCCAAATACCATAAACAGAAGATGGTGCATCTCCGTTTCTTAAAGCGTTTCCTTGTTGAATTTGAAATAAGTTTTCATAACGTCCAACAGGTGAATCTTGATAAATGTCAAAATATTGAGTTGTTATTGCCGCCAAAGCCGCATTTGTTTCAGATGGAGTAAATGCTACTTCTAAATCTCTGAAACCATTGTGAACATAAGTTTGAGTTGCTGGATCGAACTCATAAGATGGTCGACGGGAAGTTGTAAATGTTCCAACATGACCATAATTAAATATGTTGTATTGGTGTTTAGGATCAAATACATCGTTTGTAGATTTTGAATAATCTACCATTATATTATAAAGTGCAGATTTAATTTTGGAACTGCTTCCTTCTTTTTCGTTGTTAAAACGCTGAGTCAAACGACCAAAAACACGATAATCTAAACCTTGTGAAATTCCGAAGTTTTGGAAGTTCAATAACGAACCTGCATAGCTGTAGTTATTTCCTGAACGGTAATTCATTGATCCACCAAATTGTAAATTTACTGATGGCCCAGTATTAACATCAATTTTAGCTTGTGCAGAAAAGTCTGTATTTCTTGCATTCATTCTCCAATCAACTTTCTCAAAATCTGATTGTCTTAAAAATAGAGCATTATGGAATGTTCCAAAACCAGTTGAAGTTGGTCTAAGTGGATTTGCAATTAACTCATCACGAACGTCTTTTTTAATTCTATAACCACCTTCAGCTAGTGGGCGACTGTCTAATTGGTCTGTGAAGTTAGCAGAAATTAAAAAACCTAATTTCGGTTTTGTTTTTTTTCCGGTTGAATCTTTAGACATCAATAATGGACCAGAAAGCATTCCTTCAAAAAGATTGTAACCGAATTTATCTAATCCAAAAACTTTACCATCGTAACCATCAGGATCCGCACCATTAATATAAATACCTGAAGAAACTGCTTCGATACTACCAAAGTAAGTTGCTGAAGGGCCTCTTGTAGTAATGGAAATAATACCACCTGTAACGTCCCCATAATTCGCAGGAACACCACCGGTAATAACCGATACTTCTTCCAATGCAGATTTTGGTAAACTTGCAGAACCACGAACTTTGATACCATCTATATAATAGTAAGTACCATCTGAACGAGAACCACGAACTGAAATTTCTCCAGAACCTTCGTTTGTGTTTACACCACCAACTGTTGAAGCCACACCTGCTGCAGAACGAACTGGTAATCGAGTAATATCCTCTCTTGTTACAGTTGCCCCCGATGCCCCACCATCTTTATCAATTAGTGGTACACGATAAGCTATGACTTTAACTTCTTCTAGTTCTTTAACATCCTTTGGTTTTGCCAAGGTTAAGTTGTCTAAGAAGGTTATTTTATCTGGTGAAACATTTACACCAGTAATAACTGATGGTTGATACCCATCTGCATTTCGAACTTCAACATCATAAGTTCCGGGTTGAACACCATTTATTTGGAATTTTCCGTCAAAATCTGTGTTTGCCCCACCTTTAATGTTACCATTCTGAATTAGTAAAACTTTACTCAAAGGCAATGTTTGACCATTGGCTTCGTCTTTTACCGTTCCTTTTACTGTTCCCAAACCCGATTGAGAAAAGAGATAAGTGCTTGACATCAATACACTTATTAACAATATTTTAATCTTACCCACCATAATTATGCGTATAAAATGTTATAGTTTTTGCAAATTTAAGCCCGTAAATATAGAAAAAAACAAGTTGCAACGCTTCATGTTAAAAAAAATTAAATTGAATTTATTTTAACATCTTTGCCTGTAACATTTGGTTTTAAAAATAATTCACTGATAATTAGATGCAAAAAACAACAGAATCCATATACCTAGTTGAAAATAATTTTTTATTTCTTTATATTGAAACTAAAACGGATGTTGGTTTCATTAGACTAACACAACAAGAGCAGTTTACTTTAAAACAGTTAAAAAATCCTGTAAGAAAGAATGAATTTATTCAAATAAGAGAATTACGCAACAAAACGATTGGTGAAATCGAAATTGATTATTCAGCGAATGGTAAACCATTTTTTGTCGGTTCTTCTGATTATCTTTCGATTAGTCATTCCGAAAACTATATTGGTCTTCTTAAAGCTCCATTTGATATTGGATTAGACATCGAAGAAAAAAACGAACGAATTCTGAAGGTAAAAGATCGATTTTTGAATGATACTGAATTGTACTTGTTGGGAAACTCCATTAAAAACTTAACAATTGCTTGGACGCTAAAAGAAGCACTTTTTAAATTAAATACTAGGAATGGTATTGATTTTAGAACGGAATTACTAATCGAAGAAAAAACTTTGGTGGGCTACAATTGCAAAATGTTAGATGCTGATGGTTGGCGCTTCGTTAAATTAAAAGTCATTGAAAAAGATAACTTAATTATAAGTTATAACTTTGAGCCTTCAATACTACTATGAGTCAAATTCTAACAAAGCTTCAAGATGCCCAAAATTCAATTGCAGTTTTAGTTGATCCTGAAAAATTTATGAAGGGCGACAATCAAGCTTTTTTTAAAAAAATTGAGATAGCAAAACCAGATTTCTTATTTATTGGTGGAAGCACGGTTACAAGAAAAGACTTTAGTAGTTGTATAGAACTATTAAAAAGAAGTACAACAATTCCTTTGGTTATTTTTCCAGGAGCATCTCATCAAATACACGATGGAGCAGATGCTTTACTTTTTTTATCTTTAATTTCTGGTAGAAATCCAGATTATTTAATTGGTCATCACATTCAAGCCGCTGAAGAATTAGAAAACATGGATATTGAAATTATTCCAACTTCCTACTTATTAATAGATGGAGGAAAGAAAACATCAGTAGAATATGTTTCTCAAACCACACCAATTCCGAATGACCAAGCAGAAATTGCGCGTAAAATTGCGCTAGCAGGTAAATTGCAAGGAAAGAAATTAACTTACCTCGATTGTGGAAGCGGAGCAAATCAAACTGTTTCAGTAAAAATGATTCAACAGGTAAAATCCATTGGTTTACCTTTAATTGTTGGTGGTGGGATTCGTTCCATTGAAAAAATTGAGGAATTACATCAAGCAGGGGCAAACGTTGTCGTTATTGGGAATAAAATTGAAGAGAATTTGGATTTTTTACTCGACATTGCCAATCTTCAAAATCAAAAAAATGGAGTTAATTAAAAAAATCGGTGGATTATGTTTTGCGCTCTCATTTATTTTTGCTGCCTTGTTATTTGTAAAGATTTCACCATTCGTTGAATACAAAAGTGAGCTTAAAACAGCCTTTCTCATTTTTGGTGCTTTAGGAATGGCACTTAATTTATTGAGTTACAATAATACCAAACAAGGAAATTCCCTTTTTAATTTTGTTTTTTGGTTTGGAGCAATTGCTATTTTTTTCGGTATTGTATTTAAAATGCTACATTATCCTTATCATTCATTAATGATAATTGCGGGGATTTTTATAAGTGTAAGTTCCTTTGTTATTTCTAAATTCTACAAGGATACAAAAAAGGATGATTCCGATTTAGTTGATCAACTCTAAAAACTGGCTTTTAAACTAAGGTCTAAACTTTTTACAGAATGCGTCAAAGCACCAACAGAAATAAATTGAACTCCAGTTTCTGCATAAGCTCGAATAGTATTAATTGTGATACCTCCAGAGGCTTCTGTCTCGTATTGATCAGGAATCAATTGCAAAGCTTCTTTTAATAGTTCAGGAGAGAAATTATCTAACATAATTCTATCTACACCACCAATTTCTAATACCTCTTTCAATTCCTCCATGTTCCTCACCTCAATTTCAATTCGAAGACATTTATTATTCGCAACCAAATATTCCTTCGTTTTTTGAATAGCTGGCTTAATTCCTCCAGCATAATCAACATGATTATCTTTCAACATTATCATATCATATAATGCAAAACGATGGTTCTCCCCTCCTCCTATTTTAACTGCCATTTTTTCCAAATAGCGTATTACAGGTGTGGTTTTTCGCGTGTCTAATAATTTAGTTGAACAGCCATCTATAACTTTTAAAATATCAGCAGTTTGAGTTGCAATTCCACTCATTCGTTGCATGATATTTAAAACTAATCGTTCTGTTGACAAAATGGATTGCGAATTACCTTTAACAACGTAAACGATATCTCCTATTACAATTGAATCACCATCTTTTTTATAATATTCAACTTCTAAACTTGAATCAAACAGTTCATAAATTCGCTTTGCTACCCCAACTCCAGCAAGGATACCATTCTCTTTTACCAGTAATTTTGCACTTCCCTGGGCATCTTTAGGAACACAAGCTAATGTGGAATGATCGCCTTCTCCTATATCTTCAAGGAGCGCAATTCGAATAATTTCATCTAACATAAAGCAAAGATATAGTTATAAGTGCAAATGCTAAATTTTTGTTTCTAATTTTATGCCATGTCAACAAATGACCCCGATTTAAAGATTAAGATTTCGCTTTTACCCGATGCACCTGGAGTGTATCAGTATTTTGACAAAACAGGAAAAATCATCTATGTTGGGAAAGCAAAAAACCTTAAAAAAAGGGTTAGCTCTTATTTCAATAAAAATCAAGAAAATAATAAAACCCGCATTCTTGTTAGTCACATCCATCAATTAAAATTTATTGTCGTTGAGTCCGAGCTAGATGCTTTATTGTTGGAAAACAATTTAATTAAAACCTATCAACCTAAATATAATATTGCTTTAAAAGACGATAAAACCTACCCTTGGATTGTCATCAAAAAAGAACCATTTCCTCGCATCTTTCAAACACGTCAAAAACGAAATGATGGTTCTAAATACTTTGGACCTTATCCAAATGTTAAAGTCATGCAGTCTTTATTGGGATTGATAAAGGAATTGTATCCTTTGAGAACTTGTCCATTGGATTTACAACAATATAAAATAGACGAAGGAAAATTTAAAACCTGCTTGGAGTTTCATATTGGCAGATGTTTGGGACCTTGTGTTGGAAATCAATCAATGCCAGCGTACGACAAAATGGTTGAGGAAATTGAATTGCTACTTAAAGGCAAAACGTATTATTTAATTCAATTATTGAAATCAAAAATGATGGAGTTTTCAGATAAATTTTTATTTGAAAAGGCGCATGAGATGAAAACATTAATCGAACAAATTGAAAAATATCGTTCCAAATCGTCTGTTGTTTCAGCAACTATTTCTGATATTGATGTTTTCACAATAGAAGAAACAGATAATCGCTTCTTTTTCAATTTTTTAATGATTCAAGAAGGGGCAATCATTCATGCTTACACATCAGAAGTCGTAAAAAAATTGGATGAAGATTTAGAAACAATAATTTCATACGTTCTACCAGAAATTAGACAGCGTTTTGAAAGCACTTCGAAAGAGGTAATTGTTCAGTACAATTTAGGAATAAATCTCCCAGGCATTCAATTTTCTGTTCCTCAAATTGGTGAAAAGAAAAAATTGATCGAACTCTCTTTGCGAAATGTAAGCTACTATCGCTTAGATAAATTGAAAAAAGAACAATTAAATCTAACAGAACGCGACCCGAATCGAGTTTTAAAACAAGTACAAGTTGACTTCAAATTGAATGAATTACCTGTTCACATGGAATGCTTCGATAACTCGAACTTTCAAGGTACAAATGCTGTTTCGGCTTGTGTTGTTTTCAAAAATGGTAAACCTGCTAAAAACGACTACCGCCATTTCAATGTGAAAACAGTGGAAGGACCTGATGATTTTGCAACCATGCGCGAGGTTGTTTATAGAAGATACAAACGAATATTGGAAGAAAACCAGTCTTTGCCTCAATTAATTATAATTGATGGAGGGAAAGGCCAACTGGGGGCTGCATTGGAAGCTTTGGATGAACTATCTTTGCGCGGAAAAGTTGTCATTGTTGGCATAGCAAAACGCCTTGAAGAAATATTTTACCCTGGCGACCAGTATCCAATTTATATCGATAAACGTTCTGAGAGTTTAAAGTTAATTCAATTCATGCGAAACGAAGCACATCGCTTTGGAATTACGCATCACAGAAATAAGCGCAGTAAAAATTCTATTCAATCTGAATTACTAGAAATCAAAGGCATCGGAGAAAAAACGATGAATGAACTCTTCAAAGAATTCAAAACCATTAAAGTGATGCGTGAAACCCCTTTGGAATTATTAGAAAAAAAAATAGGACGATCAAAAGCGACCATCCTATTTAATTTTTTCAAAGAAAATTAATTCTTATTTAACTACAAATTGCATTGTTTTAGAAGAAGTTCCTGATGCAATTGTCAAGAAGTACATTCCTGCTGATAGACTATTCGTATCAAACATAACTAAGTTAGAGCCCTCGTTTGCTTTGAAAGAATGTTGCTGAGAAACTTTACCACTTAAGTCTGTAACAATAAAGTTTAAATCTTCTTTGTTGTTCAATGTAAATCTTAAATTCAACTCACCTTCTGTTGGATTAGGGAATAACTCTAAAGAATTTAAAGTATTCATTTCATCAATTCCAATAACCAAATTATCAGACGGTGAACCTGGATATAAATTAATATCATCTAAGTAGAAATTATTTCCTCCTTCTCCTTCAAAACGGAATCTCATTCTAAAGTTTTCAGTGAAATAGTTATTTGTTACGTTGATCATGTGAACAGTTGTCCAATCACTTTGCTGAGTTGGTTTCCAAGAAGTAGTCGAAGTTAAACTAGAAAGTTGTCCTCCACCAATTGTTTTTCTTTGTGCCCAATCTGTGCCACAATCTCCAGAGATAAATACTTTAAGAAATTCATAATCTGCAGCAACTCTTTTTCTATATGCATATCTAAAACTCAAAGTAACTGAACCATTAGAAGGAACAACTGATAAATCAATTGGAGCAGAGATTAATTCGTCAATATTAGATGGTGTTTGACCAAAGTTTACCAATTTCGCACACTGTGTGCCAGAATGAGAAGTTGTATTTTCTACTGTATAAGCATTGTTATTATTTGGATTAAAAACTTCCCAATTTGTTAAATTATCAAGTGAAGAATATCCTTCAAATCCTTCCCAATAAGGAATTGTACTTGCCATAGGTAAAATTCTTAAGAAATTATTTTTAGTTTCATCGTCTGTTGTTGTTCCATCAGTTGAAGTTAATTTCACTGTGTACAATCCAGATTGCGTAAAAATCATTTTTGGATTTTGAGAAGTTGCTGATGTTCCGTCTGTATATGACCAACCAGTAGCAGGTGTAATTTCCCAATTCCAACCAGTTGCCGCGTTGTAAGAATCATCTAATAATTGAACTTGCTCTCCTGCACAAACCGTTTTTTTATCTGCACCAAAATCAGCTTTACATAATACCAAATCATTTGTCGCTCCGGTTAAAGCTAAATTGTTTGCTGTCCATAGATTTGCTCTTCCTGTTGATCCAACAAGTAATGCGGCTCTCATTCTAGCAACTTGGCCTGCAGTGTACATTTTTGAACAGTAAGAATAATCCATATAATTTTCTACATTATCGCGGATATTGAATCCCCAATAAGCGTTATCATCGCTACATGTGTTAGCATTCAAATTACAAGATGTAACACCAATACATGTAGGAGTGTCAGCAACTTGATCATCAGAAGAACAAGAAGATGCATTTCCTGGGTTATTATTTGGTCCCCAAGTGTGTGATAAGTTTAACCAATGTCCAACTTCGTGTGTCAATGCACGACTACCATTAAGCGAACCCGTACCGATTGAACCAACATAATCATGTAAAATCCAAATTCCATTTGTCATTGCAGTTCCTGACCATGAAGCTGGATTTGTTGTATAACCAGCTGCACCTCCAATTTCTCCACAAATGAAAACATTCATATATCTATTTCCAGCCCATGTTCCATTGAAAACATCATTTCCATTTCTAATAGCTGTAACTTGATCACCTCCATCATCTCCTTGATAAGACAAAGGCGACATTGTTCTTGTGATTCCTTTGAAACAAGCTCCGTTTGGTGCTTTTGTTGCTAAAACAAATTCAATTTCAGCATCAGTTGGCATACCTTGAAAATCTGCATGAACAGTTGCTGTGTCAGCATTCAACTTTCTAAAATCTCTGTTTAGAATGTTCACCGCATCCATGATCTGTTCATCAGAAATATTTTCCACACCATTGTTGTGTAGTACGTGAAAAACGACTGGTATTTTGTAAACCGTACCTTTTGGAACTGGTTTTTTTAGTGCTTTTTGAAATTCAATTTCATCCTGTAACTTGGATTTCAAATACACTTCATTTTGCTCTAAAAGCGCTTGTTTTTTGTGTTGATGACAATATTCTACTTTTTCTCCATCTCTTGCGTTACTTGCATCGAAAGTGGGTTTTTGTTGCGCATTTAGTTGCTGAAACAATGAAAAAACAAAAATCGAAATCAGAAGTAAAAAATTATTTTTCATAATTTAATATTGATTTTAAGGGTTAATACGAGTTAAATAGTTGCCCTAAATTAAGCAAATATTTAATAAATGCTAATTCTTTTACAGGAACTTTTTATTTTGAGGATAAATGGTAATCGAATAATTAACTTTGCATTATGAAATCAAAAAGAGCTGTTGAAACGTTAGCAATAACAACAAAAATCGTACTTCCAAACGATACGAATACACTTGGAAACCTTTTCGGAGGTCAACTTTTAGCCTGGATGGATGTCATTGCAAGTGTTTCTGCACATAGACACAGTAAGCGCGTGGTAGTTACAGCATCCGTAAACAATGTGTCTTTTCAGAAACCAATTAAACATGCTTCAATCATTACTTTAGAAGCAAAAGTTTCTCGTGCATTTAATTCCTCCATGGAAATTTTTGTTGATGTTTTTGTAGAGGATCAAGTTACAGGTGTTCTTGAAAAAAGTAACGAAGCGATTTATACGTTTGTGGCTGTTGATCAAAACGGTGGTCCCATTCAAGTTCCTGAGTTGATTCCAGAAACAGACCAAGAAAAAGAACGTTACGAAGGTGCTTTGAGAAGAAAACAATTAAGTCTAATACTTGCAGGAAAGATGAAGGCCAGTGAAGCTACCGAACTAAAAAAATTGTTTTTGGAGGAATAATTCAATTTTAAGATTGTTAGATATTCATTTAAACTAATGCAATTCGAACAATTACTTTTGTTCCTTCTGCTTCTCCATCTTTTTCCAAGTCAATTATTTCAATGGGGATTTTAAATGGTATTTCTCCTAATAATTCTAAACGTTCTTTTGTGATTGTGAGCGCTACAGAATTATGCGTTGAATCATTTGAATTTTGATTTAATGCTTTGGCTCGTTTTCTGCCAATTCCGTTATCGATTACAAGGCATTCTAAATAACCTTTAAATTCTTGAAATTGAATTTCGATTTTCCCTTTCCTACCCGTCTCTTCTAATTGACGAAATCCATGCTTGATGGAATTTTCAACGAAAGGTTGTAAAATCATCGGAGGAATTTGAACGAAATCAATTTCCAAATTTTCTGGAACTAAAATTTCGTAATCAAATCGGTCACCATTACAAAATTGTTCAATCAACAAGTAATTTTCCAAGGTGGCAATTTCTGCCTGCAATGCAATCGTAGTGCTCCGTGAATGGTCGAGAATCTGGCGCATCAATCGTGAAAACTTTGCCAAATAATAGCGCGCTTCTTTATCTTTTCCAATACCTATTTGCGATTGAATGGAATTCATTGCGTTGAAAATAAAATGCGGATTCATTTGTAATCGCAAGGCTTTTTGTTCTAATTCAACCAATTCTTTTTCTAATTGCAATTTGTTCTGCGCTTCTTTAGCTGTTTTTTCAATGCGTTGAACGCGTTTTCGAACGATAAAATAAAGAACATAAACTCCAGTCCCAACGCTTAATAAAATAAACCACCACTGGTACCAAAACGGTGTTGCAATCGAAAATTCAACTACATACGGTTGCTTTGACCATTGTTGATCCTCGTTACAAGCTTTCACCAAAAATCGATAATTCCCTGGATTCAAGTTGGAGTACAAAATGCTTTTTTCCGTTGATGGAGGCGACCATTGTTCATCAAATCCTTCCAGTTTCCAACGATATCGAACGGCATCAGGGTTGCTTAAATTCACACCAAAAAACTCAAAAGTTATGTGGTTTTGGTTGGATGGAAGTTCTAGTTTTTTTACTTGTTGCCATGGACCTAAACAATCTCGGTAAGGAGTTTTAGATAAACTTTCGTAAAACAATCGAATGTCCGTCAATCTTAAAATTGGGGCTTGTGTGTTTTTAAGCTGACTTGAAGGGAAAAAGCGAATAACACCGTTAATTGTTCCAAACCAAAGCGTGCCTTCCTTATCTTTTAAAACAGAATTTCGACAGGTTTCAACACCCGAAAACCCATCACCCTTGCTAAAATGTTTAACCTTACTAATACTTAATCCATTCCTTAAAAACAGGTAATCCAATCCTTTTTCAGAACCAACAAGTACATTTCCAGCTTTATCAAAGGTCAACAAATAAGCTATAGTTGATGTCAAGCCTTCTTCGTAACCGTAATGATTTAGTTTGTTGTTGCGATTGCGTTCAATGGAATGTATTCCTGCACCTAAAGTTCCTAGCCAAATATTACCTTTTGGGTCTTCCGCCACAGTTACAATTTCATTCGATTTCAATCCATTTTTTAGTGTGAACCGGAATTTTGTTTTTCCATCAAGATTCAAACAAGCCACTCCAAATTTTTCTGTTCCATACCATAAATCACCCTTTCTATCTTGAATCAGAGATGTTAAACGATTGCTCAATAAACCATTTTTTACGGTATAATTCTTTACTTGAATTCCTTCATTTGCAAATTCCAAACGGTACAAACCTAAACCTGCTGTGGCGACCCAAAGCACATTGTTCTGATCGCAAACAAGCCCACGAATGTGTGTGGTTTTCAGTATATCTAATTGCTTAAATACAGAATCTTTGAGTACAAATAACCCTTTTCCTTCTGTTCCAAAATACAACTCACCTGTTTGACTTTGAACAATTGCTTTTACGCTGATGTCTTTAAAACCATTTGATGCATTATAATTAGAGCATTTTCCACTTTTAAAAACAGTTACTCCCTTGTCTGTTCCTAACCAATGTGCACCAGAATTATCTTGTAAAATGGCATAAACCAATTTTCCATACAATCCACTCGAACGGTTGTAAGTAGTAAACTGCCTTCCCAAATAGTTGCAAACACCACCTCCAGAAGTCCCAAACCAAAAATTCCCTTTGTTATCTTGAATAATACTTCGAATATGTCTGCTACTTAATCCATCGGATTCGTCAAATTGCTGAAATTTTCCTGTTTTAGAATGGTAGTGCAAAACACCTTTATTCAAGGTTCCTAACCATAAATTGTTTTGATTATCACAGTAAATATCCAACACTGAAGACTGATATAATTCCTGTTGAAAGTCGATTCGAAAGAATTTTTTACCGTTGAAACCATACATTCCGTCGCCAAAAGTTCCAATCCACAAAGTTCCATTTCTGTCTTTTTTCAGCGAAGCAATCGAATTCAACATATAGCGTGATTGCTTGCTGTAATCGATTAAAGATAACCTTGAATTTTCATTTTTCAAACAGAATAAACCCAGTTCTCCACCAAAAAAAATGTGTTTTTCATCAGATACAAGGATTGTATTGATAATTTGTTCTTTGACTTTTAGCTCTGAAAAAAGATTATTAAAATACTTCCCGTCAAAAAGATAAACACCTACATTCGTTGCTAACCAAAGTTTTCCTCTTGCATCAATATCGAAATGTGCTATTTGTAAATTTTGCTTTCCTGGCAATTGAAACGATTGAAAACGCACGCCATCGTAGTAAGATAAACCTGATTTTGTTGCAATCCATAAATTCCCTTTTGCGTCTTCTTTAATTTGATTGACTGTGTTGTTTAGTAAGCCATCGCGTTCTGTAAACGTTTTAAATCGCACACCATCGAAGCAAGTTAAACCTCCACCTTGTGTTCCAAACCATAAGATCCCTCTGCGGTCTTGAATAACACTATATACTTGCGATTGCGCAATGCCATCTTCAACAGAATAATTCCTAAAAATAAATTGTTGCGCATGAACAGAAATTAATAAGAAATTGAAAAAGTAAACAAGAACTAAAAAAGAAAAGTGACTACTATTTTTCAAAGGATAAGGTTCAGATTTAAAAACAAATATTTTGTCAAGATTTGGGAACTAAAACAGTAGTCTAAAGTAATTAAAATTTAAAACTCAAAAATATTTTCGCAAAGTTGAAGCAACTATCTCTTTAAATAATGAAATCGTTTTAACCTCTTTTACTTCTCCTTTTTCCCCAAGCCAATTTTATAGTTTTCGATGTCGCCTGTTATTTTTACGTAAACCATCTTCGCATTCTTCGTTCGGTATTGGATTTCATCTTCACTTTCTTCAGCTTCTTTTTTCCCTTTACCAAAAAGCTTTTGCCCACCCACTTTTCCAATCATTTTCCATGGAACACCAATCACATAATCCATTTTCATTTCATCATCTATATGTTGCTTCCCTCTGATTTCCATAAAACCTAAACTGGAATTAATGGTCATTTTTGGAATGGTTAGAACAGATTTCTTTACTGTTAAGGTGTTTGAGAGTGTGTCGAAAAGTACTTTGTTCACGTTCTTGTCTTGGAAATATTCACCCAAAGCAACAATTGGCGCATAGTTTTCCAAACGTCCGTTTAAGACCAACATTTCAATTGAAAGTTCAGAATCATCCAATTTTGGGACTAAATCAGCGTGTAATTGAACTTTTCCTGTGATATGTCCCGTGAACTTTCCGTGAAGGTTATCCGAAACTAAATAATCTTGTCCGAAATTTTCAAACTTGACCATAAACTTATCTAAATCAACATTTTTGACTCGAATATCAGGTTTGAAATAAATGTGTTTTTTGTCACTTCCACTTAAATAACCTTTCACATCGAAATGTCCACCCGCTGCGTCAAAAGAAAAAGTATTGAAGTGAATCGTATGATTTTTTGCCACTTTGATATCCGACTTAAAATGATCCAATAAATGATGGTGATAATTTAAATGTGCGATGTCCAACTTCAAGTGTAAATCTGGAAAATCAAAGTCATAAATGGAAAAAACAGCATCGTGATCCACTTTCGTATTTGATTCTTTTGGACTTGGTGGTAGCTGAAAATTCATTAATTCATCGAAGTCAAAACGCGAACTCGACAAATAGACAAAATTCTCCTTTTTGCCTTTACCTTCACCTAAAAAGTATTCCATATCGGCAACAAAATTCGATTTTCCGAGCGTTCCTTTCAGCTTTTTAATGGATAATTGATCGTCTTGATAATGAATTCTTCCGCTAAATTTCTCGAAATGCAAAGGATGAACTTTCAAATTCCCTTCCAATTGCGTTAGTTGCAAATCTGTAGCTTTTAGTCCATGGTTGAACTCAAGAATGGCATTTCCATGAAGTTTTAAATTTTTGACTTCTTCATGTCGATAATCTTCGGGTACAAAACGTTCACCGCCATAGGTAAACAAATTATCGAATTGCAATAATTTAGACGTTAAATCAAAATCGATTTTCGTTTCACCATTCATTTTATCATCCAACCAAAGGCTGTAATTTTCTAGTTGCCCCGAAAAATGAAAATCTGATTTGTCAATAAATCCAGTAAAATCTACTACTCTGAAATCTTTGTCTTTAATGTAAACATCTGCATGAAAATCGTGCAAGGTGTGAGGGTAATGCTTCAATTTTGCATAAAGATTTTCAATAAAAAACTCACCGATTGGTAAGTTAGGTGATTCTGTCATTGCTTTTGCTGAACTCAAAAATTTCAATCCTAAACTTAGATTCTCAATTTGTTCATCGATTCCTTTCACCTCATCTGATGTTTTTGTCAATTCTTCAATATCAAGAAACTTGGAAGTGATTTTCAAATCTGTTTGAACAGGAATATCTGTGTGGTGAATAATGGCGGGTAAATCGCTCACTTTTCCTGTGATTGACACATCAGATTTTCCGATTTGAAGGTTGAATTTTTCAATTACTGCCTTATGTCCTTTGAGGGTTGCTTTCATATTCAATCGTTCCAGCGGCAAGTGAAAATCCTTCGAATTAAATTTTAGATTCTCAATATCTAGAACGCTGTAGTAGGATTCGTTGAGCTTTTCTATACTTTTCTCTGGATGAGCAAAATCAATAATGTCGTGGAAATTCATAGTCAAAGCAACTCTTCCCGAAAGTCCTTTTAGCTCTTTTAGATTGAGAAATTTGGTGAGGTAATCTAAGTCAAAATCTGACCTCAATTTCATGTCAATATCTGGAGAATCGAAATTTTTCACCACTAATTTTCCACTAAATACGCCAGCTTCTGGTTTGGCTGAAAAATTTTCCAACTCAAATTTCATGGTGGAAGTATTTCGTGCTTTTCCATTGGTAAACGAACCCTTGAAGCCGATTTTATCTAGTTTTTTTCCTGTCTCCGTATTGTCAAAAAAACCTTCTTTACAACCAAAACGCGCATTGATTGCTGGCGTATTTCCATTTAAAGAAGGACCTACTACGCTTGCTTCAAAGAAAATCTTGCCTTTATTATTGAATTTCTCAAGCGTTGTTGCTAATTCTTCTGGAGCAAGTGCAATGAATAAATTGAAATCGGGTTTTTCACCATCAAAGTGCAAATCCAAATTCATGTCTTTAGTTAAATCGATTTTACCCTTAAAGCCAAATGTCGCTTTTTCAAGTTCTATTTCCGTTGGTGCAATAACCATTTGTTTTTTGAGGTGATCAATATCTACTTCTGTGTCAACATAAAAGTGCTTGCGCTTAATGAAAGATGTATCTTTTCCATCAATTATACTGAGTTCAAAGATGGATTCAATATCAACGCTTGTGTGTTTGTTGGAAGTAGAAAATGCGGTATTGGCCTCTGTTATGTAAGCATCTACGAGCTGATTTGTTGCTTCGTTTAATTTTGTAATGTCAACGTTATCTAATTTGATTGATTGCAAATCCAAGTGTAATTCTTCTTCTACTTTTTCAATTGGCTTCTTGGATTTAAGCGCGTTTGCAATGTTAAAAGAACCATCCACGTGTTGCACCAATCTAATTTTTCCATTTTTTAATTTAATGGATTTTATCTTGTAATTACCATTGATTAAACTCATTAAATTGAAGCCAACATACACATCACCTAGGTGTAAAAGTCGATTTTTTAACTGTGCATCCTTTCCTTCAAAAATTTCCAAATCTTCTAAATCAATGGAGATGTAAGGAAAATTAGCAAAAGGAGAAACATGACTATCTTTTATACGAATTGCACCTTCGAAGTCTTCGTTTGCTCTGGTAATCAAATCTTTGACGATTTCATCTTGCTTTACGTAAACAACAGCCACAACCGTTGAAAACAACAAAGTGGGAATCAACAAAAGTAAAAGTGTAAATCTTATCCAAAATTTCTTTCGTTTGTAAAAGACTTTTTTAGCAATTGATTGTTCTGTCATAAATCTATTTTAAGTAAACTGTATTTAAAATTTTGATGAAATTACAACTCAAATAAGTAATTTTCACAAAAAGAAAACAAAAAAAGATGTTTGACCGCATATTTCCTCTATTTGAAATAATGGATATTCAAGAAGGATTCCTCACTTCATTCGGAATGACTGTTCGGTTGGGACTTCAGCGAAAATGCTTTTCATTTTCGCATTTAACCCCATTCAATGTTCATACCGAGCAAAGCGAGGAATCTGTAAGTACTTTTTCAAGTCAGGGAAATAAATGGATAATCATTTAAAAAAAATGTTAATTGTATGAAACCAAACGACCTAATTCACGAGTCATCACTTTATTTACAGCAACACGCTCATAATCCAGTTGATTGGAAGCCTTGGAGTCAGGAAGCTTTTGAACAAGCAAAACAAGAAAATAAATTGGTTTTGGTAAGTATTGGTTATTCTGCTTGTCATTGGTGTCACGTTATGGAGCACGAATGCTTTGAGAACGAAGAACTAGCAAGCTATATGAATCAACACTTTGTGTGTATCAAAGTAGATCGAGAAGAGCGCCCAGACATCGACCAAATATATATGACAGCTGTACAATTGATGACGCAACGTGGTGGTTGGCCACTGAATTGTTTCACGTTGCCTGATGGCCGTCCGATTTATGGTGGAACGTATTTTCCAAAAGATCAATGGATGAATGTGTTAAAATCGTTGGTTTACACGCAAGAAAAAGACCCTGAGCGCGTGTTGGAATATGCTGCACAATTGGAAGAAGGTGTTTCTAAAAGTGAATTGATTGCAGTTCCAAGTCCAATAGAAAAATGGAGTGATGAAAAACTCCACGAAATGTTGGTGCGTTGGTCGCGCAATTTTGATAGTTTGGAAGGTGGACCAACAAAAGCTCCGAAATTTCCATTGCCAAATAATTACCTTTTCCTGCTAGAATTTGCACGCTATTTTCAGGATGAAAAGGTTAAGAATCACGTTGAATTGACTTTAGACAAAATGCTTCAAGGAGGAATTTACGACCAAATTGGAGGTGGTTTTGCGCGCTATTCGGTAGATATGCTTTGGAAAGTTCCTCACTTCGAGAAAATGCTGTACGACAATGGTCAACTCATTCAATTGTACAGCGAAGCATATCGTTTTTTCAAAAAAGACAGTTACAAAGACTTGGTTTATCAAACAGTTGCTTGGTTACAGCGCGAAATGCAAGATGAATCGGGAGCTTTTTACAGTGCTTTGGACGCAGATACAGAAGGCGAAGAAGGTAAATTCTATTGCTGGTCGAAAGAAGAGTTGCAGCAATTATTGGACGAGGATTTTGAGTGGGTGAAAGACTATTACAACGTCAATCAACGGGGATATTGGGAAGATGAGAAGTACATTTTATTAAAAACCGAAAGTGACGAATACTTTGCAAAAAAACAAAATTGGTCGATGGAAACGTTGCGCAAAAAAGTGAATGAAGTAAATGACACCTTACTTCACGAACGCAATAAACGAACTCGCCCAGGATTGGATACTAAATGTTTAAGTTCTTGGAACGCATTAACGATAACAGGACTTTGTAGTGCTTATAAAGCATTTGAAGATGAACAATTTTTATTACTTGCGAGAAAAACAGGAAATTGGATACTTGAAAAACAAATTACCAACGGAATATTGTACCGCAACTACGCACAAGGAAAAACGTCAATTGAAGGGTTTTTGGAAGATTATGCAACAGTAATTGAAGCGTTCATTCAATTATACCAGCTAACAGCAGAACTGAAATGGTTGGACGCTGCAAAACAATTAACAGAAAAAGTGGAGCATGAATTTCAACACGAAGAAAGTAAAATGTGTTTTTTCACGACCAAAAATTCGGAGTTGATAACGCGCAAAATGGAACTAAACGACAACGTACTTCCGGCAAGTAATTCAATCATGGCAAATAACTTTTTGTTCATGGGACACTATTTCAGAAATGAGAATTGGTTATCAAATGCAGAACAAATGTTAGCCAATGTTTACGATGGAATGGAACAATATGGTTCTGGTTATTCTAATTGGGGGCTTTTACTTTTAAGACTTCTTCACAGTGTGGATGAAATTGTTACAATCGACAACACCCGCGAAGTTCAACAATCGATTGCTTTTAATCTTAATATCTACTCAGTTGCAACGTTTCATTTAGAAATTCCAAACTCAGAAAACCACAAAAGCGACGGAATTTATGTGTGTAAAAAAGGAGTTTGTTATGCTCCTGTTCAATCGATAGAAGAATTTAAAAAGTTGTTATAAACTTGAAATCAAACCCCTAAACTTTGATGAGTTTTTTAATTTGTTCACTTGAACCTTGTTTGATTTTTAGTAAATAACAACCTGTACTCAATTCAGAAGTTGGAATCCAAAACGTATTTTGTCCTAAGTTAAAAGAAGTTTCTTTTTGTGATTTTAAGACCTTTCCACTACAATCTGTAATTGAAAAACTAATCGGAGTTCCATCATTTGAAACAAATTCAACTTTGATCCAGTCGTGAAAAGGATTTGGAAATAAATGAATTACAAATGGTGCTACCTCTGAAATACTCGCAAAAGGATCAATGCACGCTTTTGGAGCTTCGGGTGTACTAAAATTTGCAGTTGAAACAGTTCCGCCATTTGTTAATTTTCGTTCGTTATTTAAAACACGCCAAATTGATGCTGCAGACTCGTTCATGTTTAACGGGTCCATAATATTTTGCAAAAACCAAAATTCATTTTGAGCCCGATCATTTTGTAAATCAAGCAAGCCATAACCATGTTTGGTTAAATCACAAAAACGAATGTGTGAATTGCTAGTGGTTATTAAGGTTTGGGCTACTCCTGCATTTCCTGCACCTAAACCAAAATCATTTCCTTCATCAAAATTATCAGATGATAAACTAGGAGGAATAAACTCAACTGCCAGTGACCCATTTCCATTTAAAGGGTTGTAACTTGCAAAATTGTATGGGTTTTTAGCCAAATTAGAAGCAAAAGAACAGTGAAAATCACCTGAATAAACAATTACATTTTTTATCTCAGCAGTGTCAATCAAATTGAATAATTGATCTCTTTCATAATTATATCCATCCCAATTTTCAAAAACTAATGGAACATTTGCTACTTGCAATTGACCAAACATCAAACCATTAGCTATTACTTTCCATTTTGCCGTTGAATTATATAATCCATCTTTTAACCACTCTAATTGTTCGGGGCCGCACATTTTAGCATAAGGAGAATTGTAAATTGTATCACTTGTACCCGTTGCAAAAGAACTTCTGTCATAAAGTCGAACATCCAGCATAAATAAATCCAACATGGAACCATAAGTAAATTTTCGCCAGTTTTTAATTTGATCTGTTGTTGAAACTTCACGAATAGGATTCCATTCTCTAAAAGCTTGAATCGCTCTATTTTTTCTTAATTGATAACTACCAAATTGTTCACCATGTCGCAAAGACGTGTCTGTTACAGCATCTACGACAATGTCATGATCATCCCAAATTTGTATAAAAGGATAAACTTGATGACATCGTGCCAAATTGCTATCTAATTTATACTGGGAATAGCGCATTCGGTAATCATTTAACTTCCAAATTTCTGCATCAGGTTCATGTTTGCGTCCTTCTGGACCACCACCTGTTTCGTAGATGTAGTCTCCTAAATGAACAACTGCATCGACATTATTTTGGTTTGCTAAGGTTTTATAGGCGTTGAAATAACCACGACGATAATCATTGCAATTAACAAACGCTAATCTTACATTATCAATATTTCCAACGCTTGCTGTTTTAGTACGACCAATAACTGAAGTATCTGAATCAGCAATAAATCGATAATAATAATAAGTGCCAGGTTCAAGATTTAGAACATCAACTTTAACAGTAAAATCTTTTGAAGAATCGGTTAAAACAGCATTTTCTTGAAGAATTTGCGCGAAATCAATGGTATTTGAAATCTGATAATTTACTGTTTTTGAACCTTCAAAAGAAATAGGAGGTGTCCATCTTGTCCAAATAATTACTCGGTCTTCTAATGGGTCACCAGAGGCAACGCTGTGTAAAAAAGGTGCTCCACAAATTAATATTTTTTCATTTTTAATCTGATGACGAAGCGTTTCTTTATTGATATCTTCAATTATGTCATTTGAAGGAATCGTGTCATTTGAAACAGTTCCAAGATGAACAGAAAGTGCTTTTTTTAATTGGTAAATTGTTTCTTCACTTTCAATGTGCTTTTGAGTAAAACCAGAACTTGAAAAGAAAAAAAATGAAACTAAAAGAACAATTTCGGATAAAAGGAAAGTCTTTTTCATAGTTAATTATAAATCAGGTAAATATAAAATTTATCGATAAGAAAATTAACTGTTCATTTAAAAATAATATTGCTAAAACACTCTGTTTACCGAAACTTGTTTAAACATTTAAAAAAATGTAATAAAAAATATTTCTTATACTTTGAATCTAATTAACGCTTAGACAGAAAAATAAAAAAAGTACACATAAAAATGGTTGTCTAAATTCTATAGTTAAAAAAAAGAAACGCATTTTTAAACGAATGACGTGCTTCAAAAAAGTGTAGAATGCTAAGTATTTTCTTTTTAAACTTGCTAAATGAAATTAATTGCATTCGTTTTGATGTTTTTCAGCGCTAATTATTTTGGCGGAAGTTTGTTTTCTCAAGTAACAAATACAGGATTAATGGACACCACCAGCGGTTTAAAAATTGGCAATGTTAGCCTTGGCGTTTACATGGACGTGTACTATGGTTTTAATTTCAACCAGCCAAATTCAGGAGAAAACAATTATTTCGTTTCGGCCAACCAACACAATTCATTTCAAGTAAACCTTGCTTATTTGGATTTGAAATTCACGGATAAACGCGTTAGGGCAAGATTTACTCCCGCTTTTGGAACGTACATGAATGCAAATTATGCACAAGAAAAAGGGGCGTTAAAGTTTATTTTGGAGGGAAATATTGGCGTAAAACTTTTCAAAAAACACGATATTTGGTTAGATGCTGGTGTACTTGGGTCTCCATACACGAATGAAAGTGCTATCTCGAAAGATCATTTAATGTATAGTCGTAGCTTTTCGGCTGAAAATGTACCTTACTATTTAAGTGGATTGAAATTAGCTGTTCCGATAAAGGAAAAAATTACTTTTTATGCCTATTTATTGAACGGATGGCAACAGATTTATGATCAAAATAAGCAAAAATCGCTCGGTACTCAGTTAGAAATTCGCCCAAATAAAAACAATTTGTTTAACTGGGACACCTACCTTGGAAATGAACAATCAAGTTTCAATCCGAATTATGGAATGCGCTATTTTTCTGATTTATATTGGATTTTTGAGAAAGGAAAATGGAAAGTGACTTCATGCGCTTATTTTGGATTTCAAGAGTACAAAACAATTTTTGGAGCAGAAGATGTCAAAAGGTGGTGGCAGGCAAATCTCATTGGTCGAAGACAAATCAACGATAATTGGAGCATAAGTGCTCGAGTAGAATATTTCAATGATGCTCAAAATGCAGTTATTCCTGTTCAGATTGGAAATTATTTAAATAACTCCTTCAAATGTTGGAGTTCTGGACTTTCAGCTGCTTATAAATTTTCTGAAAAGTGCCTTTTCAGGGTAGAAGGTAGGTATTTTAAGGCAGGGAATGAAGCTTTTGAAAGATCTAATGGAACAAGAGTTTCAGATGAATTTCAGCTTTTTGCTAATCTTTCAATTTGGTTTTAATCGAGATTTACAGAGTAGTCTTTTTGTTTTTCAATTAATTATTTCTATTTTTTTCTAACCTGATTCTGACTTAGATCCTAAAAGAGTTAAAAGTGGCTTCCTCCATATCATCCGTTGATTTTTACCTGTAATCGCAATTTGCTTTTCGCTTTATTTCCTTTAGTTCTATTATATTTGCACAAAATTTTGCGATGTCAAATCAAGAACGTATTTCAACAAATAAAGCCCCAAAGCCAGTAGGATTATATCCTCACGCTCGAAAAGTAGGAAATTTATTGTTTTTGTCTGGGGTTGGTCCACGCACTGCAGGTTCAGATGCTACTGATTCAGCTGTACCAGGATTGGAATTAGATAAAAACGGAAACTTCATTCAATTCGATTTCGAAGCACAATGTAGAAGTGTGTTTGACAACGTTCGCATCATTTTAGAAGAATCTGGTTCTAGCTGGGACCAATTGGTAGATGTTACCGTTTTCTTAGTCAATATGAAACGTGATTTCCATACCTATAACCGCATTTATGCAGAGTATTTTAAGGACAATTTACCTTGTAGAACAACAGTAGAAATCAATTCACTTCCAACACCAATAGCGATTGAGTTGAAGTGTATTGCAACGATTTAAATTAAATGCAGAATTGAGAGTGAACCATACTTCCCCCTTTGAAGGGGGAATGAGGGGGATGACACAAATCTTTTGTGATAGTCACCTCCCTTAATCTCCGTCAGCTGACGGAAGGGAAAAACTAAATCTCACTTCGAAAAAAATTGAAAAAAATAAACTAAAAAAATAAAAATGTAAATTGAAGAATGTGAAATAGATAATGAATCATCATAATTCTACATTTTACATTCTAAATTCTAAATTAATTTAACATGACAGGTTTCATCATTCGTATTGCTATCGCAGCGCTTTCTCTAGGATTTAATGTTTGGTTATTTGCAACAGGACATTGGGGTTGGGGCATCACTTTTTTATTAGTGACAGCAATCATCATTTTGTCTTTCTTCAGAAATGAAAACATGATTTTGGCTTTAAACCAAATGCGAGTTGGAAATACAGATAAAGCAAAGAAATACATCGATCGAATTACTGCTCCACAATTTTTACCTCGTCGTCAACATGCGTACGTTTTGTTTTTGAAAGCAGTAATGGGCGCACAAGAATTAGGTTTTGCGAAAAGTGAACAAATGCTGCGAAAAGCGTTAGATTTAGGTTTGCGCCAATC
This sequence comes from Crocinitomicaceae bacterium, assembly GCA_044350515.1. Classification (GTDB taxonomy): domain Bacteria; phylum Bacteroidota; class Bacteroidia; order Flavobacteriales_D; family Crocinitomicaceae; genus UBA952. The sequence continues at coordinate 55,605 of JBILHL010000011.1, forward strand.
AGAAGATAACGCGGTTGCAAGAATGCATTTAGCTGGAATTTGCGCACAAACAGGTCGTCGTCCTGAGGCTGTTTCATTATTGGCAGAAGCGAAAAAATTGGATAAGAGCGGCATGATGCGCGACCAAATCAAACAAATGCAAACGCAATTACAAGCAGCACCTTCTAAAAATCAAATGCGTATGGCGCAAATGATGGGAGGAAGAAAGAAAACGCCAAAAATGCGTTAATCAAAAAACAAGATTTAACACTCAACTATTATGTCAGAAAATCCGCGTATCTATTCCAAATCTTGGGAAGATTATGAATTGCTTGATGCCGGAGGTGGTAAAAAGTTGGAGCGTTGGGGAAAAATCATTACGATTCGTCCAGAAATGCAAGCTTATTTCCATAGTGGCAAACCGTTTCCTGAATGGCGTGAGCTTGCGCATTGGGAATTCGTGGAAGATACCAAAGGACAAACGGGTAAATGGAAAAACCTAAAAAAAGATGCACCTCGCAAGTGGGTAATCACCTATAAACGATTGAAATTTGTCTTAGAATTGACGAAATTCAAACACATCGGTTTGTTTCCCGAGCAGCAATCCAATTGGGATTTTATCGACCAACATTTAAAATCAGACGACCGTTTTTTAAACCTTTTCGCTTATACAGGTGCGGCTTCTTGTGTAGCACGAAATATTGGCGCTGATACCATTCACGTTGATTCTGCAAAATCAGTCATGAATTGGGCAAGTCAAAACATGGAAGAAAGTCGCTTGTTGAACATTCGATGGGTACACGAGGATGCACTCAAATTCATTCAGCGCGAAGAAAAAAGAGGCAATAAATTCCAAGGAATTGTCATGGATCCTCCCGCTTGGGGAATCGGTGCTAAGGGCGAAAAATGGAAATTGGAAGATAAAATCGATGAGTTGATGGGCGCAGCAGCGCATGTTTTGGACAAAGATGGATTCTTAATAATGAACACGTATTCACCAATGGTGGATGTAAATTTTATTACAGAACTTTCCGAAATCTATTTTGAAAATCGCGAAAAAGAAATCGCAGACCTCTACATGGAGACGAAAACAGATAAGTTTTTGTTTTATGGTAATGTGTTGCGCGTGAAATAACAAAATTTATCTATTTGAATTTTGTTATTTATTTTCAAATGAATTATTATTTATTGTTGAATTATTATTTTTATTTCGTCAATTATGAAGTTAACTTATGGTTAATCAACTTTTTTTAAACTGAAGTCATTTTGAATAATTATTTTAATTTCAATTCTTTAGAAAAAAAACTAATAAAATATGAAATTATTTATGCGAATTTTTAAATTTTTAACTTTTGCTCTACTTTTTTTAGGCTCAAATTATAGTGCCTCTGCTAAAAATGTATTGCAAAAAATTGAAGGATACATTTTAAATGGAAATAAAAGTGATGCCATTATAGAACTTCAAAAAATACCCAAAGACAACAATTACTATCTTTTAAAAAGAGTAATTTATAAAAAAGCGAGTTATAAGGACTATTTTGATTTTGTGACAAGACTTGAATTAAGTGGAAAACCTCAACATGAACGTTTTTATAAATTTATCAAACAAATTGAACCTCCAAAGTCAACTAAAAATCTTGATATTGACTATGTGAAATTAAAGTGGGTTCAAATTAATGATTTAAGAAATGATGTTTCATTAGAAAGAGCCACAAAAGAAAACGAGAAATTACTAACCTATATAAATCAATTTTCAGATCGTAATTCTAAGAAAGTTAAACTTGCTAAAGCATATGCTGATATTCATAATATAGTGATTCTTGATATTCAAGGAAAAATCGAGCAATCAAAAAAAATAAGCTTAAAAGACATTGCAATTTCAGCTAAATTCAAAGACACTTTTTTACTAATCACTCACAAGTATTATTTCAATGAATACTATGTTCAATCTGGACAATTGGAAAGTTATATTAATAATTGTAAGGAGATTTTGTATTTGGCTGAAAAAATTAACGGAGGATATTTTTACTATAATTCTACTGTATATCAGTTAATAGATGCTTATATTTTTAAAGGCGAATTCGACCAAGTTTATGTGGAAAATCAATTAGATATACTTTCCAAAGATTTAAATAGTAGGTACTATAATAACATATTATATGCTAAATACCTCGCTTCTTTAGACACGAAAGAACCAGCAAAAGCAAGGGTTTTTAAAAAGTTTGGAGTGAATAATATTAAGGAATTGTGTAACTATTTTGTTGAAGATTCATACGATAAACTCAATAATAAATTCTTAATTGATTTACATACTTTTTGTGCAGATGCATTACTAAAAGATGGAGAACAAAAGGAAGCATTCAAATACTTAAAAGATGCTAACATTTTGACAAAGAAAATTTATTCACAAGATTTAACAGAAATTTTAGCAGAGTACCAAACAAGCGAATCATTAAAAAATAAAGAAAAAGAAATACGTATTGAGAAAGACAAAAACAGATTCTATTTTATCTTTAGCGGTGTCATTTTTGGATTGCTTATTGTTTTATCATTTTTAGTTTTTATGATTAGAAGTAATAGTAAAATTCTTGCAGATAAAAACCGCGAAAATGAACTATTACTTAAGGAAATACATCACCGCATCAAAAATAATTTTCAAAGAATTAGTAGCCTTTTAGAATTGCAATATAAGAATTTAGAAAACGAAAATCTTAAAGAGATTTTGAAGGAAGGTCAAAATCGAATTAATGCTATGTCTATGATTCATAATAGATTGTATCAATCAAATGATATATCTGCTATCAGTTTTAAAGATTATTGTAGAGATTTAGTTATTGAAAATGCGAAACTTTTCAATGTAAAAGATTTCCTTTTGGATATTTGCATGGAAGATGTTATGATAGATGTCGACACCGCAATTCCGTTAGGTTTAATATTAAATGAATTAACATCTAACGCATTTAAGTATGGACTTAACAAACGTAATTCAAATGAAATAAAAGTCTGTCTAGATGTTATTACAATAGGTAACTACAAGTTAACATTTAGAGATAATGGTAAGGGTTTACCAAAAGATCTAACTTGGGAAAACATTAAAAGTTTAGGATTGCTTCTTGTTAAAAGGCTTACCAAGCAATTGCACGGAAAATTAAATTATCATTACGATAATGGAGCTGTTTTTGAAGTAACCTTTAAGGATTCTACACGTAGATCAAATGTTGATTAACATAAATAATGCAAATTATGAATAAAGTCAAAATTGCGGTTGTTGAAGATGAAATTATTATTGCGGATAATATTTGCGAATCACTAGAAGCATTGGGTTATTATGTTTTAGAACCAGCAATAACGTTTACTGAAGGAAAAGAGCTGATAGATGCTGAATTACCTGATATTGCTATTCTGGACATTCATCTATCAGGTCGAAAGGATGGAGTGGATTTAGCATTATACATCAAAGATACCTATGATATCCCTTTCATTTTTTTAACTGCCCACGCAGACAAAGCAACTGTTGAAAGAGCAAAAATTGTCAATCCTCCTGCATATTTGATTAAACCATTTACCAAAGAAGAACTTTATTCTGCGATTGAAGTGGCCTTATTTAATCATCAGCAAGCTAAACTTCTTCAAGGAGATACAGAGCAAAAATCCTATATTTTTATAAAGCAAAAAAATTATTTTCTAAAATTAAAATTAGAAAACATTCTTTTTCTTAAAAGCGATCATGTGTATTTGGAAATACACATGGTTGACAAGGAGAAATATGTTTTACGTGAAAGCTTGGCTGATTTTGAATCTAAATTGAATACTGATTTTATAAGAACACATAGAAGTTATATTGTAAATTTCACTCATATTGATTTTGTGGATGCCAAGACAATTAAAGTTGCTTCTAATGAATTGCCGCTATCAAAACAATTTCGACCAATTTTGTTAGAGAAAATGGAGAATCAATAAGGTAAGATTTTTTGCTTTTTAAATAGTTTCAGGTAAATGTTGTTTTAACTTCTAGATTTTCTAAATTGATTATCACCATTCGTTTCAGAGTTAGCGTCAACAAAGTTATCCAATTCTAAACAAAACCCTTACGAAAATTGGATGTTTATATTAACCTTAGTTTTATAATTAAAATGGATTAAAGCCGCTAAAAATCAATGAGTTACAACTAAAACTTTTGAAAATGTTATCGGTTCACTTCTGCGAATTTATACTAATTTCTTCGCTGTCGAATTAAAGTTCATCTAACATTTTAATTACCTCTGCTCGTTTACGTGTTGAAACAGGAACTAATGCACCATTTTGCATAATTAAATGACCACCTTCTGATTTTACAAATTCACGGATGTAGCGCGCATTAACAAGGTGGGAATGATGAACACGGAAAAACTTTTGATCTGCTAACAAATCCTCAAATTCTTTCAAAGTTTTTGTGACAACCATTTCTTTATTATCTGCAAAATAGAAAATGGTATAATTAACACTACTTTCACAGCGTACAATTTCTGATATAGCAACAATATGTATTTTATCTTGTGAATGTAACGCCAAACGTTCTGTCGGTTTATGATTACTCTTTAAACTTTCATTTAATAATTTATATTTTGCTTGTTCATCTACTTGCTGTTCTTTAAAACGTTTCAATGCTTGAATTAATTCGTCTGGATCAACAGGTTTTAATAAGTAATCAATTGCCGCATATCGAAAAGCTTTAATTGCATGGGCGTCAGAGGCAGTAATAAAAATTATTTTAAAATGAATTTGGGGTAATAAGTCCAATAAATCAAAACCATTTCCGTCTTGCATTTGAATGTCTAAAAATACAATATCAGGTTTCGTTTTCTGTAATAATTTCGCTCCTTCAACAACGCCACTTGCTTCACCAATCACTTCAATTTCTGGCGCATACTCTTGTAAATCTCTTTTTAGAGTGATACGTGCTTGTTCAATATCATCAATTAAAATGGCTTTTACCATGCTAGAAAACAAATTTAGTGTTTATGTCTAAATCAAAAGAACCAATGTGCAACAATAGCTTGTTTTGTAACCCTTAATAAAAAAGGGACTCATCACTGAATCCCTTTTCTATATTAAGCTATTTAACTTTTATTCAATCACAATCTTCATTTCCACACGACGGTTTTTCTTACGTCCTTCTGGTGTATTGTTGTCAGCAATTGGTTTTGTTTCACCGAAGTAAAGAGCATTCAATCGCGTTGTTTCAACTCCTTTGGAAACTAAGTAGTTTTTCAAAGATTCAGCACGTTTTTTAGACAATACCATATTTGCATTGTCATCACCAACATTATCCGTATGACCAGAAATGTCTAATTTCCAAGTTGATTTTTTCAAAAGAACCGTTGCTAACTCATCCAATGTAGGTTTAGATTCTTCTTTAATGATGTCTTTTCCTGTTTCGAATTCTAAATTATCAAATGCCAATTTCAAGACTTCAATAATTTCTTTCTCGATAACTGGACATCCTTTGTTATCTTTCGGTCCTGGTGTATTCGGACAATCGTCATCTTTATCCAAAGTACCATCATTATCTGTATCTTTTAATGGACAACCTTTGTTTGATATTGGCCCAGCTAAAGTTGGACATCCGTATCAGGCCAAGGACAGCCATTATTTTCTTTCGGTCCAGCGACATCAGGACAAGCATCTAGGAAATCAAAAATTCCATCTGCGTCTTTGTCTGGACATCCTTGGTATTCTTTTGATCCTGGCACTTCTGGACACGCATCATCTAAATCTCTAATTCCATCACCATCTGTATCTGGACAACCTTGGAATTCTATTGATCCTGGCACTTCTGGACAATCATCATCCAAGTCTCTAATTCCATCTCCGTCTGTATCTGGACAACCTTTGAATTCTTTCAAGCCTGCAATTGTTGGACATTCATCTAAAGCATCCTTAATTCCATCTTTGTCTGTATCAGGACAACCTGAGAATTCTTTGATGCCTGCCACTGTTGGACATTCATCATCTTTGTCAGGAATGCCGTCTTTATCCGTATCTGGACAACCTCTAAATTCGGTTAATCCTGGAACGGTTGCACAATCGTCATCCATGTCTTTGATACCATCACCATCTGTATCGGGACAACCTTTGAAGCTCCATACACCAGGTTCTGTAATACAATCATCTAGTTTGTCAGATACCTTATCTCCGTCTTTATCTTTTGGAGCTTCATAAAGAACAGGAACTCTTAAGCCCATAAAAAACTCAGCTCCTTGCACATTTCCTTTTCCTGCAAGTGTTCTGAAATCCGTTATTCCAACTGTTAAAGGACCTAAGCGTGTTGCTAATCCAGCTTTAAATCCAGAATATTCATTCATAGAAATTGGCAAATGAATACCAAACCAAGCATGATCAAAACTAGGAGTGATGGAAACTTGATTAGCAACTTTTACTTTCGTGGCTCTTTTCGAAGAAATGATATTGAACATTCCTGTTGCATTAACATAGAACCATTTCCAAATGTGGTAATCTGCTTGAATACTGAATGCAGAAGGAGTACGCATGTAGAATGTCTCTTTGGGGTCTTCTAATGCCGTCCAATCGGAATTTCCTGCTGCAGTCGATTCATTAATTAATGTGTCTATGAGTCTATCAAAATTGATAAAACTATTTGCAACATCAAAACGATTTAAATCGAAAAGATTAGATGTATTTACACTAAAGTCTCGGCTCAAACCACCTTTTTCGAAACGTATTCCACCTAAATCAAGAACAGAAAAACCAACTCTAGCTTTGTATTTATTCTCGTTTCGTTTCCAAAGATTCGTTTCGTTATCCATATCGTATTTGTGCTTTTCCCAATCAGGACGCCACTCATACACAAAACCTAAATCCAAACCTAAACCAAATTTTGCAGAAGCTTTTGGAATTCCACCACCATCAGCAACTAATTGATCGATGTTTTTTGAATAACCGTAAGCAAAATCCCCCGCTAAATATTGAGAAGTGTCTTCATTCACCAAATTGTACGAAAAATTATTTGTGTACATGTAAGCAGCAGAATATCCTTGCAAATACTTAACCTTCCCTCCTGCTTTGAAAAAATGTTCTTTTTGATCCAGAACAACTTGTGAATAGTTTAAACCATATTCTGTCCAAGATAAATGATTGATGTTTAATAACTCTTCATTTAATTTTAAATTCCATAAATCGGGATATTCCAAACCTTCTTCAGCAAGAACTGCTAGTTTAGGGTCCATATTATCAACATTTGTAATCGAACGTGCTTTAACATTAAGTCCAACTGCTATTTTCGGGTTGATATGAAACATGAAATTCAAGATATCAACTTGAAGATTCATATTCATACCAAGTGTTGTTTTTGTATTTTGATCATATTTATGAACAATAAAACGATCGATAAAAGTGGAATCAGGCTTCGACCAAGCGTTTAAAATGTCTTTTGAAAAAGAACCTTTCCACCAATACGTTTCACCTAATGCATTTTGTTGAGCTGTACGCATTGCTGCTGCGTCGAAGTAGCCAAAATTTTGATAGACATTGAAATTTGTGCTAAAAAGATTCAAATCGAATTTAAATCGACCATCGACAAAATTCGCTGGATTTACATCATTTCCCATTACACCAGCGAAATTACTAGACATAACGCCTAAGTAATTTTGACTTAAAAAGTTGAATGAAAGGGCAAAAAAGAACAAAGAGAGTAATTGTTTTTTCATAGGTTAGGTTATTGTTTGGTATATTGAATTAAATAAGAGCCTAAGTAAGTGGTAATCGAAAAAGCGTTCGTTCCAAATGGAGAAATCTCCACTTTTTGTTCACCATGTCTTTCAGATTCGTCTAATTTATTCCCTTTAGAATCATGCAAATATAAGCGATTTTCTATTCCATCAAGGATTCCTAAAATAGTTTTCCCTCCTTGATTTACAGCCACATGAATTTTTGTTATTTCCTCAACTGCAAGATTACGTTCCCATAATTTAACACCTTTGAAATCTATCGCTGTTAATTTCTTGCCTTGTGCCAACAAAAAATAAGCTTGATAATTATGTGTAAATGCTGCCATTAATTTTACTTCTCTGTTGACTTTAACTAAGCTTTTAGATCCATTTACTTGTTGTAAGGTGAGTGTTCCATTTGAAATTGTACCAAAAAATAAGTTGCTATTGTATGAAAAAACTTGTGTACTTGAGTCAATCGCAATCGATTTTGTGTTGTTTCTTTTTGCGATTTCAGAAATCCAAGCTGTTGTTCTTCCCACTGAAACGCAGTAGGCTTTCCCTTTTTGGGCATAGCTGTAAATTCCACGAATCGTTTCTGTCAAACGCAATCTTTTCAATGTTTTTCCTGCAGTATTGAAAACGCTAACATTGTCGATGCCGTCTCCTACGAAAAACACTTCCTTATTTTCTACGTTTAAACTAGAAGGTGCAACAAATCCTATTGGTTTGAAGCGGTAAATTAATCTTCCATTCAAATCTAATATTTGGGTTTCTGTACTTAAACACAAAGAAAATGTTCCATTTTGAAAGGAGAAAATAGAGAAAGCTGAAGGAATTTCGGTCAATTGTTTTTCCCAACGTTTTGAGCCATTTGAATAGCCTATTAATTTATTCGTTTCTGTAAGTAACACCACATTTCCTCTTCCATTAAACGTTACAAAATTCAGAATGCGCTCCCCTGGATTCATCGAAAAGTATTCCTTTATTTTCTCGTCTTTCGAAACCTTTTGACCTGAATTATCTTTAAAAATTAAAGCCGTTTCAATCAAGGTTTTGTTCAGAATACTTTTTGCAAAACTCTTGCTTGCTGATACATTTCGAAAAACAACTTTTTTTGGAAGATTACTAAAAATAAATTGCGTTTTTTCAGGGTTTTGCGAAAGTGTTTTTCCCAAACTCATTTCTGTTAAAACTTCATCCAAATATGCTTTATTCGAAGAAAGTAAACAAATTCCTTCTTGCTCTACGACATAGTAAATTGAAGTGCTATCCTTTTTCCATTTATCACAAAACTTCAATTCTTCGTATTGCCCAAAGGCCTCATTTTTTTCAGGTAACCCAAATTTATCATTAAGATTTTGTACCGGATTTTGACCTTCCTTAAAATCAAAAATAGCCACTTCAGCTCTTCCGTTTGATAAAAAAACAACGCCTGTTTTCATCCATTTTTTGAAGTCACTTTTCTTAAAAGTCAAATCCGCTTCTGAGAAGAAATTAGTTTCAAAAAAAGTATATTCAGAGAAATTAGTTGAAATCACACTTGCGAAAAGTAACTTATCGTCACATTGTTTTGCTTTCGAATTTTTTATACTTGACTTTTTGTAACTTAAGGTTTTGTCAAACTTTTCATAAACATCTGTTACAGTTGGAGTTTTCGCTATTAAATCAATAATACTGTAAGATGATTTAAGGTCAACTTTAGGTAAACCTTTGCTTTTAGGAGTCATTTCTCCCAAATAAATTACTAATTGATTCTTTTTAAATTCTCCATTAAAGCTTCCAAACTTAAATGTTCTTCTACCTGAAAACTCAAAATTGTAAATACCATTTGCTAAGAGTTTTTCAACCGATTTTTTTGACCAATTATCTTTTCGTTCAAGTAAAAACAATGCACGTTTTGAACTGACATATAAGGAAGTCGAAGCTTTTGAACGCGATAAAAGTGATAATGCTAACGTTTGATTGCTTGGTAGAATTTGGAGGTTTGAATTATTCCAATCCACTTCATTAGCTTGATGGATAACCACCACTTTTTGATCGGTTTCGTCGAAATAGCTTTTGAAATCAACAGATTGCTCGTTGGACAACAAATCAATAGAAACGAATACTGACCAAGCGATACAAATCAACAAGACAGAAATGGGAAGAATTCGTTTGAACATAAGCTTTTTGGGCAAAAGTAACTGTATTCTATCCTTTTAAACTTGCATCCAGAAGTATAAATTAACAATAAGTTGTTAAGCCAAGATTCTTAAAAATCGATATCCTCAAACAATGTTTTATCTGGAAGTAAGCGAAACGTGAGACGGTGGTATGGTGAGACGCCAAACTTTGCTATAGCTTCTCGATGATCTTTGGTTGGGTAACCTTTGTTTTTTTTCCAATTGTACATGGGATACTCCTCATGTAATTGTTCCATAATCAAATCTCGCTGTGTTTTTGCTAAAATAGAAGCGGCTGCGATTGCTTGGTATTTAGAATCACCTTTAACGATGCAAGCATGCTCCATTTCTGGATATTTATGAAATCTATTCCCATCGATTAAAAGAAAATTTGGACGTATAACCAACTTATCTACAGCTAAATGCATGGCTTTTATACTGGCATTCAAGATATTGATTTGATCTATTCCTTTTTCGTCAACGGAGGCAATTCCATAGGCCAAAGCTTTTGAAATAATTTCAGGTTGAAGCAAATTTCTACCCTTCTCACTTAACTTTTTTGAATCATTTAATCCCTCTATCAACTGTGATTTGTCGAGTATTACAGCCGCTGCAACGACAGGTCCAGCAAGACATCCGCGACCTGCTTCATCACACCCAGCCTCCAACTGATTGTCTTTAAAAAAAGCGAATAAATTTCCCATTGCTCTGTTTTTGGAATATAATTTGTAGCTTAGCGTTAAATCTAATAATTTAAGTTATGAAAAAGGTTCTTTTAGCACTAGTATTTTTGATTGGAACATTCGTTTCTTCTGCTCAAGATAACAATACAGCAGTTTGTGGTACTAAAGCAGCACTTACAGCTGAGAAAAACGCAGGTAAAATAAAAATGAAATTACCAGCAACAGTTTCAGAAGAGGATGTTAGAAGCTACGCAAGTTACTACGAAAAAATGTTTACGATTGATTACAACGCAACAACACACGAAATTGTGTACAATATGGTTGTGAACGACCCAAATAACAGAAGAGTAATTTTACGCTTTCTTTCTGCGAATCAAATTCAAAACGTAATTGTTGAAGGTCGTGTTTATACTGCTAACGATTTTTACGAGAATTACTTGAAATAAAAAATCATCTGATACTTTAATGAAAGGTGCTTTTCTTTGGAATTGCACCTTTTTTAGTTTTTAGAAACAACCGATTAAGCATACTTGAAAATCTAATTTAATAAAGAATCTTGAAGTAATTTAACTGTTTTAAAGACCGTATAAATTACATTTACAATATGAAAAATAAAACCATTAATGCTGTTGTTATTCTAGGAGTTCTTTCCTTGATAAGTATTTTATTTGTCCAACTTGTTTGGGTAGGCAAAACAATGGAAATGCAAGCAAAAAATATCGCCATCCAAGAAAAAGAAGACAGCTTGAACCTAAAAGAATTTTCAGAACAAGCACACATCGCTTTGACAAATGTTTTGGAAATCATCACTCAAAAAACAGATGATAATTCAGATTTGTATGGTGCTGTAAAACAATTGCGTACAAATCATTTCACTGTTGATATCAATCAAGAATTACAACCTTTTTACTTAGAAACTTTACTAAAGAAAGCCCTTTACAATCAAAATATCCATCAAGATTTCGTTTACGGAATATATGATTGTTTCACCGATACATTGGTTTTTAGTAATTTAATTAAATTCTCCAAAGATTCGCTTTATGCGCCTGTAAATGAATCTATCCCTGGTTTAACTTCTGCCAAATTACGTCTAAAAAAAGATGGGCATTACTTTACTGTTTTCTTTCCAAAAGTGAAGGCAAAATCGATTGAACCGGCTGTTTTTATTTCTCCTTGGATTTACATTTCAATTATTGTAGTATTGGTTTTAGTTTTCTTTGCTTATAGTTTAACAATTATCATTCGCCAAAAACGATTATCCGAAGTAAAAAACGACTTCATAAACAATATGACGCATGAGCTCAAAACACCGATTTCAACCATTAGTTTATCGAGTGAATTGCTTTTAAGAATGGACGAAGAAAACAATATTGAAAAAGTACGTCGTTATGCTGGAATCATTTACAAAGAAAACAAACGCCTTGAAAATCAAGTAGAACGAGTTTTAAATGTCGCTAAATTAGACAAAGATAAAGTGGTGTTAAACAAAGAAAATTTTAATATTCACGAATTATTGGATGAAGTAAAAGACAACTTTGAGTTTAACCATTCCGAGGCTGGCGGTGAAATTGAATTATTAAAAAATGCAACTAATTTTTGCATTCAAGCAGATCCAGTTCATATCACAAATGTGGTTTATAATTTATTGGATAATGCGGTGAAATATTGCGCTGAAAAACCTAAAATTCAAATTACAACTCGCAATGAAAAAAGTGGTTTATCATTAGAAATCACTGATAATGGAATCGGTATGAAACGCGAGCACAGTAAACTAATTTTTGATAAATTCTATCGTGTTCCAACAGGAAACATTCACAACGTTAAAGGTTTCGGGCTTGGATTGTATTACGTTAAATTAATTGTTGAAGCTCATCAAGGTAAAATTGACGTTAAAAGCTCAGTTGGAAAAGGGACAACGTTTAGTATTTGGTTACCAGCCGCTTAATAAAAATTAATCTGGAATAGTTAACAATGCTTCTGGTTGCGGAAAAACGCCTTTTCTCAATAAAGTTTTATTCTTTAAATCCAAGAAAAACAAGGCTGGAATTCCTGTTTCTTCTATTACTCCAGTGATTTTATATTCCTTCTTAGTGATTTTTTCGACTTTATAAGTACCTGAATATTTGACCTTTCCAACCAAGACATATAAACTGTCTTTTTTCAGTGTCACTTTTAAATATTCAGAATTTACATTCACTATTTCTTCACCCAAGTTGATTGAATAAGCAGGTAAAGTTCCATCGTATGCTTTCAAATACTTTTTCTTCAACTTTACAGATTGACCGAAAGTGCCAAATGCAAAAGTGCAAGCGAAAAGAAACATAACTAATTTCATAAAACGAAAGTAAAGAATATTTGATTAATAACTAACAACTTCAATGGAACTTAAAAAATTGATTTTTGAATAATTTGGAAATCAAAATGAAAACTCAATCAATAAATCTCATTTTATCCAATGCTCATTTGGGTTTTTGTAAGTGCAAATTAATGCAAAAACGAAAACGGTATTCGTCTTCTGATTAACATTGAAATGAATTAAATAGGGGAATTTCTCAACAGCCAAACAACGTATATTTTTGTAGCGAATTTGATAAAGTAAAGCGTCCTTTTTCAAGGATTTTAGCTCACCTTTTACTAATTTGTAAAACCGTTTTCCTAAATTTTCACTGATATTACTGTAATAGTCAACAGCATTCTGAATATCTTAAACCAACGCTTCATTTAATATCACGTTGAAATTATAATCTTTCACCTTTATAATTTAATTTTACTATCCAAGTCTTCCAATGAAAAGAAATCCTCTGCTTTTGAATTCTTCATTCGTTCCAAAACGATTTCTTTTTGCCACTCAGGAACCTCAAAATCTTCAACCTTAGTCAAGCATTCAACACCAAATTGTTGTGTTAAAAATTCAATTAATTGATTGAACTTATTATCAGTAACATTTATGGTTATACTAACTTGTTTCATAGTTCGATGGTGCTTATTTTTTAACGAAACATTCTGAAATCGTTTCTTGTTCAAAGATACATTTTTTGCAATATACTACCAATTCAATGAAACATAAATCCAAATTCCTTTTTGTCTGCTTTGTTGGAATTACCTGTATCAATTAAATTATACCTCCGAAATCCACATTCCACCGTTCAATACTTGTGAATTTTCTGAAAATCGCTAGTGCTTGAATCACTATTTTCGTAGCATGTCAAAAAAGGCCGAAGATTATAGTAAAAAAGGATTGCGGACAAGTTACCTTTCAACCGTTATTGGAATTTCTCTCGTTTTATTCATGATTGGACTTGTTCTAGGTGGGGTTTTTGGACTTCGAAGTTTTGAAAAACAAGCCAAAGAAAGTCTGCAAGGTGATATTTTCTTTAAATCAGAATTGAACGATGCGGACATCAAACAAGTGGAGCAACAGTTGAAAAGTTGGAATGAATTCAGTGAAGTTTACTTCGTTTCACCAGAACGAGCGATTCAAGAATTTGGTGGTGAAAGTCAAGATGAAAAAGAAATGCTGACGATTTTTAATGGTGAAAACCCGCTTCCTGCAACAATCGGTTTCAGACCTAAAGAGGAATTCGCTACCAAAAGTGGAATGGAAAAAATCAAGAAAAAATTATTGGCAAAATTCAGCACCGAAATCGACGAAGTAAACTACGACAAATCAAGTGTAGAAAAAGTAAATCTTGGTTTCAAGCAATTTGCATTTTTGTTCCTTTCTGTTGCATTTCTATTGGTGATAATTGCCATTGCGATGATAAACAATACTATTCGTCTTTCTTTATATTCCAAGCGTTTCACCATTAAAACGATGCAATTAGTTGGTGCGACAAGCGGTTATATTCGTAAACCATTTATTGTTCAAGCAATCCTTCAAGGTGTGGTTTCTGCCTTCATTGGTTTGGCACTTTTACTCACAGTTTTCTTCGGTTTAAACAACCTTTTTGAAACAGTTGAAATTAGTTATACGCTTCCAAGTTTCCTTTTATTGGTAGCAAGTTTGATTATAATTGGTGTTTTTATTACCGTAATTTCCACTTTATTTGCATTAAACAAGTATCTTCGTATGAAATTAGACGACTTATATTAATGCTATGGAAAATCCTATTAAACACTTTGGTTTTAATTCAGAAAACTACAAATGGTTACTTATTGGTTTAGCAATCAATATCTTAGGTTACATTTTAATGATTGGTGGAGGTTCAGAAGATCCTGCTAAATTTGATGCCAATGAGTTGTTTAGTACTACTAGAATTACAATTGCTCCAATCCTTATTTTAGCTGGTTATATTGTTATTTTTTATTCAATAATGAAACGTAGTAGCAGTTCAAACTCTTCTTCAATTTCAGCTGAAAAAAGCGAAACAGAAGCTCCAAAAAAAAATAAATAATAATTTTTCATGAGTGTTATTGATGCTATTATCCTCGCAATTGTTGAGGGTCTAACCGAATTTTTACCTGTTTCTTCCACTGCACACATGATTTTCATCAGTGCAATCTCTGGAAACGAAAAAGACGAATTCGTTAAAATGTTCCAAGTTTCCATACAATTCGGAGCAATTTTAGCTGTCGTTATGCTCTTTTGGAAAAAATTCTTCAACTTCAAATCTTTTGATTTTTACATTAAATTAGCTTTGGCTGTTATTCCAGCGTTAGTACTTGGAAAATTATTTGATGACAAAATTGAAGCGGTACTTGAAAAACCTATTCCAATTGCGATAGTTTTAATATTAGGTGGTATTGTTTTACTTTTTATAGATCGGCTTTTCCTAAGAACAACATTGGATACGGAAGAGAAAATTACCATTCGCAAAGCCGTAACTATTGGCTTTTGGCAATGTTTAGCGATGATGCCGGGAACAAGTCGTGCTGCAGCATCGATCATTGGAGGAATGCAACAAGGATTGACACGCAAAATGGCAGCTGAATTTTCATTCTTTTTAGCAGTGCCTACGATGCTTGCTGTAACTGTTTATTCAATTGTTTTGAAAAATTGGAATTACCAAGGCGAAGAACAAAAAGGCTATGAAATGATTCTTTCTTCGAACGATAATATTATGATGTTTACGCTAGGAAATGTTATTGCATTTGTAGTTGCCGCTTTTGCAATTAAACTATTCATCGGGTTGATTCAAAAATATGGCTTCAAAATTTGGGGTTGGTATCGAATAGTTGTTGGTATTGCTTTATTAATCTATTTCACCGTTTAATGGATTTTATTTCTGGCGCAACAATCCTCGTTGACAAACCACTTCATTGGACTTCCTTTGATGCTGTGAACAAAATTCGTTGGAATTTAAAACAAGCACTGAAAGTCAAAAAAATCAAAGTTGGTCACGCAGGAACTTTAGATCCATTAGCTACTGGACTTTTAGTAATATGTACAGGTAAAAACACCAAGTTAATCGAAGGATTTACCAATGCAACCAAAACCTACACAGGAACAATTTTAATAGGAAAAACAACGCCTTCATTTGATTTAGAAACGGAATTCAATAGAGAATTTGAAACATCTCACATAACCAACGATTTGATGGAAGAAGTTCGAAAATCGTTTTTAGGTGAACAATTACAAACTCCACCAATTTTTTCTGCCAAACTCATTGATGGAAAACGTGCTTATGATTTGGCTCGTGCTGGAAAAGAAGTAGAAATGAAACGCAATTTGGTAACGATTGAAAAATTTGAAATTAACACCGAGCGATTTCCAGAAGTTGATTTTGAAATTGTCTGTTCTAAAGGAACTTATATCCGCTCGATTGCAAGTGATTTTGGTAAAAAACTAAACTCAGGAGCAACACTCATTGCACTTCGAAGAACACAATCAGGTGAATTTTCAATCGAAAATGCAAAAACAGTTGAAGAATGGATTAAATTCTTGGACGAAAGTCTGTAAAATCTTATTCCAATTAAAAAAAATCAATATCTTTGCCGTCCGATTGAATATCAACAATGCCCCGGTGGCGGAACTGGTAGACGCGCTGGATTCAAAATCCTGTTCTTTCGGGAGTGCCGGTTCGATTCCGGCCCGGGGTACAAAAACCAGAGTGAGAAACAGAGCGAAAGCGAAGTTTGACACTCTGGTTTTTTTCTTTATACTAAGACTCATTCTCGCTCTAAAATTTATATAAAAAATCAGTTTAGCGGAAAGCAGTGGTCGATTTACAAAACCCGAAAGAAATTTTCCCAGAATCCATTGAAAAAGGGATATTTGTTTTTTCTTTAACTTTATGAATTATAATTCCATTATTTGTAAATGACTAATAACACATTTTTTATTGATTGTAACTCTTGGGGTGATTTCCAAATCAAACTAAATTCACTAAATAAAAAAGAGAAAGGAGATGCTTTTGAATTACTCACAAAACTTTATTTCAAAATAAATCCCGTTTTTAGCTTTTATGAAGAAGTTTGGATGCTATCTGAAGTACCTCAAAAAACTTTGGAATATTTAAATATTCCTTCACACGATTTAGGTATAGATCTTATTGCAAAAAATGGAGATGAGTATCATGCGATTCAATGTAAATTCCATTCAGAAATTGACTCTTCAGTATCATTTAAAGAGGTTGCTACGTTTATTTCTTTGCTTGAGGGAAACAAAAACTTTACTCAAGGATATATTTGTTCAAGTGCAAATATCACTTCTAGAAATTTTGAAAAAATAGAAACTAAGCCTATTACTACTATTTTAGCTGATACTTGGCAAAATTTAGATAAAGACTTCTTCGATAAGGCTCGCCATTTCTTGAATAAAGAGAAGTTTACTCCAATTGCTTACAAGCCAAAGGAGCATCAGAAAAAAGCACTTAAGCAAGCATTAAATTACTTTATAAAAGAAAATAACTCTAGAGGTAAACTTATATTTCCGTGTGGAGCTGGAAAAAGTTTAACCGGTTATTGGATGACACAAGAGTTGAAGTCAAAAGCAACAATCATTGCAGTTCCAAGTTTGTCATTAGTAAAACAAACGCTTGATGTTTATTTGAGAGAAATTGTTGCCAAAGGAAAAAAGGTAAAATGGCTTTGTATCTGTTCAGATGAAGGGATTGGTTCTGAAGAAGATATTGTTTTTAAAACAGAAAACTTAGGTGTTCCTTGTCAAACTGATCCGATTTACATCAAAAATTGGCTTCTTGAAAATAAAAATGAAAACATTGTCATTTTCACCACTTACCAAAGTGGACGAATCATTGCTGAAGTATCGAAGAATTTAAACTTTACATTCAATGTAGGGATTTTTGATGAAGCTCATAAAACGGTTGGTTCAGATAAAAAATTGTTTAGTCATTTACTATTTGAAGAAAACATCTCTATTGAAAAGAGAATCTTTATGACTGCAACTGAAAGATTCTATGCAGGCTCAAAGGACGATATCATTTCGATGGATGATGAAGACATCTACGGAGACACATTTGCTCAAATGAGTTTTAAAGAAGCAATTGAAATGGAATTGCTTACAGATTATAAAGTAATTACAATCGATGTAAAGAAATCTGAAATTGCTGAGTTCATCAAAGATAACAACCTCGTTCAATTGAATGATAAATGGAAGAAAGAAACAGAAGCACGTTCACTTGCTTCAATGTTGGCACTTCGAAAAGCAATGAAGATTTTTCCAATTAAAAATGCAGTTTCTTTTCATTCATCAATCGATAAGGCAGTTCGGAACAAGGAACTGCAATCTTACATAACTGAAACTTATAATTACGCTCCAATTGACACTTTTACTGTTTCGGGTAAAATGCCAACAACTAAGAGGAATATTATAGTTAAAGAGTTTGCCGATTCATCACAATCTTTAATTACAAATGCAAGGTGTTTAACAGAAGGAGTTGACGTTCCAAATATAGATTGTATTGTCTTTGCTGATCCAAGAAAAAGTAAAGTTGATATTGTGCAAGCGCTCGGAAGAGCTCTTAGAAAAAAGAAAGGTAAAGACTGGGGTTATGTTATTCTACCTTTAGTCTATGATGATATTACTCAAGAAATTGACAATGAGAATTTCAATGAGATTCTTGCTATTGTTAGAGGTTTGGCATCAAATGATGATCGGATTATTGAGTATTTTAAAGATAAAAAAGA
The DNA here is from genome assembly GCA_044350515.1 of Crocinitomicaceae bacterium. Lineage (GTDB taxonomy): Bacteria > Bacteroidota > Bacteroidia > Flavobacteriales_D > Crocinitomicaceae > UBA952. The sequence goes on from JBILHL010000011.1 coordinate 74,226, forward strand.
GGTTGGTTCTTCAAATAAAAAAGAAAAGATTGACCAATTCCAATTTGAAGTGTTCTCTGATTATATCGATGCAAATCAATTATCTGAACAACTTCAAATAAAACTTTGGGATAAACTTTCTCAGTTCGATTGGTTGCCTTTTGAGGAGGCAAGGGAATTTGTTTGGAGTTTAGGATTAAGTGGACAGTCTCTATGGAGATTATTTGCAAAATCTGATAAAAGACCATACAATATACCTTCAGCACCACATTTAGTCTATTCAGAAAATGAATGGAAGGGTTATGGAGATTGGTGTGGGACTGGCAATGTTGCGAGTTGGCTAAAAGAATTTATTAATTTCAATGATGCCAGAGAATTTGTTCAGAAACTTGGGCTGAAAGGAGAATCGGAATGGAGATTGTATTGTAAAAGTGGTGAGAAACCAAACCACATTCCTTCTTCTCCTAAAAATCAATATCCAAATGAATGGAAAGGATTTGGAGATTGGTTAGGTACTGGAATTATTGCAACAAGCCATAGATCATATAAGCCATTTGAGGAAGCAAGGGAATTTGTGCATAGTCTACACTTAAAGAACAATATCGATTGGATCAATTTTAAAAAATCTGGAAAAAGACCTATTAATATACCCGCAACCCCCGAAAAGTATTACAAGGGTAAAGGCTGGGTTTCACTGTCAGACTGGCTTGGTACGGGTGAAAAGTCTTGGAAAGAGAAATCATATCTCCCATTTAATGAGGCCAGATATTTTGTTCATACCTTAAATTTAAATAACCGAAAAGAATGGTTCGAATATAGCGAAACAAAGGAAAAATCAGACAGAATTCCAAAAAACCCTCAAAGTACTTATAAAAATAAAGGATGGATAAGTTGGGAAGATTGGACGGGGAATAAAAAAATAACATTCATTGGATTCGAAAAAGCAAGAGATTACGCCCATTCATTAAACTTAAATAACCAAATTGAATGGTTTGCACATTGTAAGAGTGGCAATTTGCCTAAAGATATTCCAAGGGCACCACATATGGTATATATTAATGAAGGTTGGATTACTTGGCCAGATTTTTTGGGATCAAAAGGAAGAGCTGGTAAAAAGAAAGAATGGAGAGAATTTGAAAAAGCGAGAGAGTTTGCTCGTAATCTTGGATTTAAGAAGCATAGTGAATGGAGAATATTTGCAAGTACGAACGCCAAACCGAAAGATATTCCTTCATCTGCAAATGCAACATACGTAGAAGAAGGATGGTTGGGTTGGACGGACTTTTTGGGGTCTAAAGGAAGAGGTAGCAATAGAAAACAAATGCGAGACTATGATCAAGCAAAGAAATTCGTTAATAGTTTAGGATTAAAGACTCGTGACGAATGGCAGATATACAGTAAAAGAGATAATAAACCTAAAGATATTCCGGCATCACCAAGTAATTATTATGAAAATTACGGTTGGACTAATTGGGGAGATTGGCTTGGAACTGGATATGTATCTCCAAGAGAGCGAAAATATCTCCCGTATGTTGATGCAAAGAAAATTGTAAGGGAACTCAACTTAGAATCTTCGAATCAATGGAGAGAATATTGTAAAGGAGAAGATAGGCCATCGAACATCCCTTCAAATCCAAATACAACATACAAGAATGATGGGTGGATAGATTGGTCTGATTGGCTTGGAACAAAGAATGTCTCGGTAAATAAAATGATTTATCGTGATTTTAAGGAGGTTAAAAAGTATACTCAATCTCTTAGGTTAAAAAATCAAAAAGATTGGATGATTCATTGTAAAACAGGTAAGAAACCACTTGACATACCTACAGCAGTTCATAACGTTTATAGTGATAAAGGTTGGAAAGGTTGGAAAGACTTTTTAGGAAAAGAAAAATAATATTTTGGAGAAAACACAAATTTTAAATATTATTGGTTTGTCAATTGATTTTATTGGTGTAACTATACTTTTTCTTTGGGCGCCAGTCCAACCTAATTTGGAAGATGGGTTTAGTACAGGAAGATTCCACACTTGTTGATGGTAAAACAGTCAGTTATTGGAATGAAAAAAAGAGAAATGCCTCTATTTAATCGCAGTAAATTAAAATCCACTGCAGAGCTCCACCATCACCATCACACCTTATAAATCATTATTCCAAACTTCAATTGGGTTAATGTGAATAGTAAAACAAAAAAGTTGAAAAGGTCTTACAACAATTACTTCAAATCGACTTCAATCGCTACTTCATTTTTACGATTGATGAAATCCCAAGGAGCGTTGTAGCCCATGTACATAAATGAACCGATAGTTTTAACTTGATTTTTGGCTAATGTTTTTCTTAGTTTATTGCAATGTTTTTCAATTTTCTCATCGGAAGAATAACCGCCATAAGTTATAACCGCTAAGGTTTTTGAAGCCTCTTCTACAATTTGAACGTTCTTTGAATTTGGGTTTGGAAGTTCTTCTTTTTTATACGATTTAGGCATTACGAAATACATTGAAGCTGAATCTCCCATATTCATCACAACAGGAGCCGTCATTGCGATTTTTTCATTTTTTTCATTTCCTCCAAAAATGTAATTCGCAATTGTTCGAAAACCATTACTTCCCTCACTATCAAAGGATTTATCTGCTAAACTAGTTTTCGCTACAAGCATCTTAGGATATACTCGAATTTCAACTTCATCGATGGTTTTAACAACCTTGTAATCAGGAGTTTCTATATTTTTAAAGGACACAACTAAATAGCTTATTCCAATTATTACCAAAACAGAAAGTGAAATCCATATATATTTATTCATAAGGTTTTCTTTTTCAAACAGATAGAATTTGATTTTGTTCTTTAGTAAAAGGTTAAAAAAAACCATCAAGCATTTACTCGGTGGAATTTAATTTAAATAGGATACTATTACCTAAAGGTTAACACTTCCTCAATCTTTTCCATCACTTCATTAGTCATCTTTTCTTGTGCTTCTATGGACTTTAAGTTTTCGAGTAATTGAGTTTCTTTACTTGCTCCCAAAATTATCGTACTTACGTTCGGATTCTTTAAAATCCAAGCTAAACTCATAACTGGTAAGGTTAAATCATGTTCTTTAGCTAGTTCAGCCAACTTTTTGATGACAACCAAACGTTCTTCTGTTAAGTTTTTATCACGTAACCATTCCAATCCTTCGATTCCTAGACGCGTACCTTCTGGAAATGCATTATTGTACTTTCCACTCAAAATTCCACTAGCTAATGGCGACCAAACGGTTGTTCCTAAACCTGCAGTTTTATAGATTTGAGCAAACTCTACCTCTACTTTGTGACGTGTGAATAAGTTGTATTCGGGCTGTTCAACAACTGGACCAATCAAATGATTTTGTTTCGCAAACATGTGTGCTTCCATGATTTCTTGTGCGCTCCATTCAGAAGTTCCCCAGTACAAAATTTTACCTTGCATAATCAACTGGTGCATCGCCCAAACCGTTTCTTCAATCGGCGTTTTTTTATCTGGACGGTGACATAGAAACAAATCCAAATAGTCTAACTGAAAACGCTCTAATGCTTGATGACATGCTTCAAATAGATGTTTTCGACTACAACCAAGTTGCGTAGGTAATTGTCCGCCATTTCCAAAAAATGCTTTACTACTAACTATGTAACTGTCGCGCGTCCAATTCGTGTTTTTTAAAATTCTACCCATAACACGTTCGCTTTCACCATTGGCATAAACCTCAGCATTATCGAAAAAGTTTACACCATTTTCGTAGGCAATTTCCATTAATCGTTGAGCTTGCGCATCACTGATTTGTTTGCCAAATGTCAACCAAGAACCTAAAGATAAGCGGCTTATTTGTAATCCTGACTTTCCTAAATTGTTGTATTCCATCGTTTTTTCATTAATTCAAATTTGCTATCATTCGTTTCTTTTGGTGATGTTTCACAATGCCATTTAGGAGCACGACCAAAATAATTATAAATGATCCAATGTAAAATTTCAAATTAAGCAATTCGTGTTCATTTAAAATTACAATTGCCAACAAAATGGTGTAAACGGGCTCTAAATTAATACTTAAAGAAGCTGTAAATGCGCCTAATTTCTTTACAATTTCGATCATTACCAAAAAGGCAAAAGAAGTACAAACAATCCCTAAAAAGAGCAGCCAAGCAAAATCTGACCACGTCATTTCAAGAATTTCAACATTCAGTTTCCCTTGCCAAAGAAGGAACACACTTACAAATAGAAATCCAACTAATAACTCGTAAAACGTCATTTGAGTTGATGGAACTTCCTCCGAAATCTTGGCGTTAAAAACGGAAAATAAAGCAGCACACAAAGCCGAACCTAGACCAAAATACATTGCTTTGGTTTCTTGTGGATTAAAATCTCCCGAAATGAAATAAATTCCAAAAATAACAATCGCTCCCATACCGAATTCCAACCACGAAAATTTGCGTTTCATAACAATTGGCTCCAACCAAGTTACATGGAGCGTTGTGGTTGATAAACACAAGACACCCAAAGATGCTGTAGAAAGCTGTATTGAATAATAGAATGTTAACCAATGTGAGGCAACAGTAACACCAACAATTGCTATTTTCCACAAATGTTTCAACTCAATTTTAAAAGAGCGATTTGTGAAAAGAAAAAACAAAGCCAAAAAAACAGGTGCAATAATAACTCTATACCATACAATTACGATGGCATCTAAATGAATTAATTTCCCTAAAATTCCAGTAAATCCCCAAATAAAAATGATGACGTGCATCATTAAATGGTACTTGTATTTTTGGAACAAACCTTTCTATTTTTTCTTACTCCATTCTTCGATGGAAGCTTTGTTCATTTTAACGTAGTTTTGATCTCCGTCTTTTTCAGCTGCTGCAATTGAGAAATTAGCTGTTTCGATGGCACCTTTGTAATCACCAGTTGCTGCTTGAATTTGCGCTTTTAAACGCGACATCCAATAAGCTTCTGGACGTAATTCAACTGCTTTCGTTGACCAAGCTAATGCTTGTTTCATATCCACTTTTTCGGTAAAATAATAGTTTGCAGCTTGGTGGTAATCATTTGCCGAAGGACCATCCATTGTTTTTTTGATGCTCGCCATTACTTTCTCTTTCGTGTTCAAAGTAAATGGTAAGTTGATTCTTGTTTTATCCCAAGAAATTTGAAACACTGCACTACTATTTTGGATATTGTCAAAATTGATAGTTAAATTCTCAACAACGTCATTTAACGCAACAACGGGAGCTGTAGTTCTAAGAGCAACTTTCTTTTCGTCCCAAGTTTCAGGTAAACCCCAATTAGTTGTTTCTTTATAGAAAACAACTTCCCAATTATCTTTCGTTGGTTTCGTGTAAATCGCGTAAGAACCTGATTTCAACGTGTCTTTTCCGAAAATCAAAGCTTGACTTGTCGTTAAATTCGTTGTTTCATTCGCACCAAAACGCCACATTTCACCGTAAGGAACAACATCACCAAATACAACTCGTTCTCTTTTCGCAGGACGATTGTAAGTAATGGAAAGGTCAGCTAAACCAACTCTTTGTTCGATTTTCCCTGCTGGACTTGCCTTAGGAACAGTGATTTGTGCATTCAAAGAAAGTGTCAATAATGCGAAAGATGCTATCAATAATTTTTTCATATTTAATTTTTTTAGTTTCCAAATTTACAATTTTAACAAGGAGTATGAAAGATTGTTTTAAAACTAATCAGCGATCAGAGAAAAAATTGAATTTAGAATAGCTCCTTTAAGCTCCAACTATTCCTATTTTTGCGATAAACTCTTCGCAATGCAACTACTTCCTCCTTCGGAAATCGTTTTTAATTTTTCCAAAATTCAGCAATTAGAAGACACAGTTAGAAAGATTTACCGATTAATAATTTACAGTCGTTATCATTTCGACGACGACTTATTGGATTCTTACTTGACTGGGATGCACAATTTGAAGGAATTAGTGGGAATAAAAAATGCGCAAATGGAAGCGCAAACGGAGGAAGAATTGGAAGAATACATCATTAACTTAAAAAAGTCTTTGGATTTTGTGGTGGATGAAATCAATGACCACAACCGTTTTGATAGCGAAGTGCAATTGTTTCAGTTATTGCGTTTAATTTCTCCTGAAACGAATAGCATTCATCCGAATAAGTACAGAAGTTCATTGGTGCAAATTGGCGCACACATCTGTCCAAATGGAAGCGAAGTTCCGAGTTTGGTAGCAGATTTGTTTTACCAAATGAAGCAAATTTCTAACCCAATCATTCGTGCGATTTACTTCCACCACGAATTGATACGCATTCATCCGTTTGCAGATGGAAATGGTCGAGTGACGCGCGTGGCGAAAAACTGGATTTTGATGTACGACCTTTTTCCTCCAACTTTTATTAGCGATGCGACTGAGAAAAAGGAATACATCCACGTGCTTGGAAACAGTTTCAGAGATTTGGATAAAAATCCAGGAAAATGGAACGAACACATTGCGCAATTCTTCGATCTTGAAATTGAACGCTTAATTGACAACGCCAACCACTTATTTGAAATTGTAGAGAATATTGGAAATCAACGAGAAAAGAAAAAAATCGATAGATCTGTTTGAATAAACAAGTTAACATTTGCTGAAATCTAATTAAACTCTTGTTATTTCTATACTTTGAACTGAAAAATCCTATTTTTTTAAGTTTTCAAATTTCTGATATACAACTAATTAAGTCTATTATTATCATTTTACTCAATAGGTTGAGTAAAATTACTCACTTAATTGAGTAAAATAACTAATTCTATTGAGTAATTTATTAATTTTGTGTTGTAAAGTTGAATTATGATACAAAGAAATCAGTTAGAAACTGTTAAATCAAGGATGAATGAGCCACGAAAATTCATTCAAGTTTTGATGGGCCCTCGTCAGGTTGGTAAAACAACAATGATGAAACAATTGACGGAAGAAGTGGAAATTGAAACGATATCTGTTTCTGCAGATGGAGTAATCAATTCGAATTGGTTATGGATTCAACAAATTTGGGAAAATGCACGTATTCAACTCAAAAACGTAACAAGCAATGAATTAATTCTAATCATCGATGAAATTCAAAAATTAGATAATTGGAGTGAAATCGTCAAAGAACAATGGGATTTTGACACCAAAGAAAATAACAACATCAAAGTTATCTTGCTCGGCTCTTCGCGCTTGATGATTCAGAAAGGTCTAACTGAATCGCTTGCAGGAAGGTTTGAAGTTACGTATGTCGGTCATTGGTCTTTTTCAGAAATGGAAGAAGCTTTCGGTTGGAATGTGAATCAATACATTTACTACGGTTCCTATCCAGGAGCAGCAAGTTTAATTCAAGAGGAAGAACGTTGGAAAAATTATATCAAAGATTCCTTAATTGAAACGAGTATTTCAAAAGATATTTTGATGTTAACGCGCGTTGATAAACCAGCAGTTTTACGTCGTTTGTTTGAATTAGGTTGTTTGTATTCAGGACAAATTCTAGCCTATACAAAATTATTAGGCGAATTACAAGACGCAGGAAACACAACTACTTTGTCGCATTACTTAACCTTGCTTTCAGATTCAGGCTTGTTGGGAGCAACTGAAAAATATGCAGGAAACGTCATTCGAAAACGTGCTTCAAAACCAAAGTTTCAAGTTTTCAATAATGCCTTGCTGACAGCGCAAGATGATTTAACTTTTGAAAAGGCAGTTTCAGATTCAAAAATTTGGGGAAGATTGGCGGAATCTGCAATTGGAGCACATCTCATAAACAACGCAATAACAAATAATTACACTGTCTATTATTGGCGCGAAAAAAATGATGAAGTTGACTTTATACTTGAACGAAAAAACACGTTGATTGCGCTGGAAGTGAAAACTGGTAGAAGAGCTGAAAACAACGGAATGCGCGTTTTTGCTCAAACTTTTAAACCTAAAAAAGTACTACTTATAGGAACAGGTGGAATTGGAATTGAAGCTTTTCTTAGAATGAATCCAGGAGAATTGTTTGGTTGATTATAAATCAAAACAACCTCGCCAACGCAAATTTCAAAGCAATTGCTGCTTGTTGGTTTTTGGTGATTAATTCAATGTATTTTAGTTGCGCTTGAATGTAAGTCATTTCGCGAACGTTGATTAAAAACAAAGAACTTTCACCATTTTCAAACATTCTTTTTTCAGCTTCTAATAAAGTTTTGGTGTCTTCAACTGTTTTTCGGTAAACTTCGATTTGTGCACTTACATTCTCTAAATCTACCATCGAACTTTTAATTTTGAAATTCAAAGCGGCGAAGGTATTGTCTAGTTGAAATTCTGCGGATTGCAACTTCAGTTCTGCCAATTGTAGATCACCACGCTCTTTACGCAAGAACAAAGGCATTTCAAACGTTAATCCCCACTTGTAATTATTAACTGAAATTCCATCAAAAGGATTGTAATTAATCGGCTCATTAAGGAAATTATATTGCAAATTCAATTGTGGTTTCAACTGTTCTCTCTTCAATCGTTTTTCAACTTCCAAGGTTTCAACTTTGAAATTAGCGATTTGCAAATACGGGTGTGCTTGCAAAACAGAATCCGTCAACAAGGAACGATACAAAATAGGATTTTGAAGTTCAATCGAATCTTTTTGTAAAGGCAAAGTTCCTTCTTCCAACTCCAAAGGTTCCTCGTTTTCGCCCCATAAAAAAGTCGCTAACTTGAACTTTGAATTTTGTAAATCAGCTTCAAATTGTTGCAGCATCACTTGACGCGATTGCACTTGAATGCGCGCTTCCACACTGTCGATTCCCGGTCGATCTCCCAGGTCTGCTGTTCTTTTAATCGCATCGTAACGAACTTCCGCTAAGGATAATGCTTCTCGCAAAATCATACTAGAATGATGCGCCAAGAACCAATTCCAATACGTGTAACCCGATTCATAAAACAATTCATTGAGCTGCAATTTCTGCTCCGCCAATGAACTTTGCTGGTAAATGCGTGCTTTAAACAATTCTGCTCTTCGTTGATCGATGAACAATCCTTGACCTAAATTTACCGCCAAACCTCCATACCACAATCCACTATTAGGCGTTTTGTTTTGCAAATCCAGATAAGTTCCACGGTTGTTTTCCAAGCCTGATTTCACTTTAATTCCGTACCACGTTGGCAACTTCAAACCAGAATTAATCATACTGTAGTATTGTGAACCTTTGAAATATTTCTGATCGATTTGATTGTACACTTTTGGGTCAAAACCACCTTTAGCCTTTAACAAATTGCTTTCCCCCATTTCAGGTTGTAAGTTGGCCAGTTTTGCCAAGGGATGGTTGCGCAAAACCACCTCTTGAAACCCTTGTTCAGAGAAAACAACTTGAC
>JBILHL010000051.1:0-17873 GCA_044350515.1 Crocinitomicaceae bacterium
TTCTCTTTGTTAGCTTTAACGTCTGATTTTTTATAGAAATCTGGTGGGAAACCATTGATGATTCGCCACAACTCATACCATACTGGAACATCTTTTAATAAAATCATTGAATTCGTTCCACCACCAACACGAAGTTCGCTTGGCCATTTGTAATCATTTTTATCTGGAGAAATTAATACTCTAAATGTACCATCTTCTTGCGCAAAATTATCAACCGCAAACACTTCTCCACCATAAGTTCCGTGGCTGGTGTTAGGCCATCCCGAGAAAACAATTGCGGGCCATCCATCAAATTGGATTCTAACTTTTTGTCCTTTCTGTATAAGTGGCAAATCCATCGGGCGAATGTACATTTCAACTGCCAAATCATAAACTCTTGGCATAATTGTCAATACTTGTTCACCTTGCTTTACCGTTTCTCCAATTCCACTTTGAATGACTTTTGTGACTACGCCATCTTGTGGTGCAGTAATCACATACATACCATTTCGAATCGAATAATTAGCTGATTGTGTTTGGAGTTTGGTTACATCTACCTCCGTTTCAAACATACTTGTCATCGCAGAAAACTTGTCTGATTCAGCTTTTGAAATCTCGTCACGATACTTCGCTTCGATGGAAGACAATTCAACTTTCGCATCAATTATATCGTTTCGCGATTGCAATAGTTTCTGTTGTGCACTAATCATACTTCCTTGCGCACGTTGCATTGAAACCTTACGAATTTCTAAATCTGTTTGCGATTTCAGGCCTTCTTTCGTTAGTTTTTCAAAACGTTCAAACTGATCTTTTGCGATGTCGTAATTATTTCTTGCAACTTGATAATCAATACTATCACTAATTAATTTCAAACGCGTTTGCTTCAATTTAATTTGAGCTTGTTGCAACTTCAACTTTCCTGATTCAATCAATGCATCAATTCGGTTGTCGAGTGAGACTACCTTGTCACCATAAGTTCTAACTGATTGTTCTTTCACTCGAATTTGGTCTTTCGTTCGCTCTATCAATTTTGGGTCGAAATAGCCATCTTTTACCTCCGAAATGAAAAGCAAGGTATCACCTTTTTTAACAATATCTCCATCTTTCACATACCATTTCTCAATTCTACCAGCAATTATGGTATTGATTGTTTGCGGACGTTGTTCTGGACGTAGTGTAATTAGCTTACCATTCGAACGCACATTTTGCGTCCAAGGAATAAACATAAAGACAACTGCAAGAAAGAAAAACACGTAAAAAACACGAATGATTTTTTTAGATGATTTCTCTTTGATAACTGATTTCAAAGCCCAAAAATCCTCTCTGGGCAATTGATTTTTATTAGTTGGTGATAAATTTAACATCGCCTATTTTTTTGCTTTATATGATTGATAAGTACCTTCGAAAATCACTTTCCCTTTTTCGATTTCAACAATTTTATCTGCGAATTCCATCATTTTTTCATCATTTGAAGAATACAAAACAGACACATTTTGTTGAGTGGAAATTAATTCAATGAGTTGATCTTTTTGAATATCATTTAATCCTTCAGTTGGGTCTTCCAGTAAAACAAGTTTTGGATTTCCAACAAAAGCTCGAAGTAAAAGAATTTTTCTAACAATATCCTTTGGAACAAAATGAGCTTCAGGATTCAAAACAGTGTTATATCCTTCCGAAAAATTATTGATGGCTTCTGATAAATTTAGGATTTTAGCTATTCGTTGTACCTCTTCAAAGGTTGCGTATTTTCTTCCAAGCGTTATATTGTCTAAAATACTTGAATGAAATAATCGATCTTGGAACAATAAATTACCAACATCATTTCTCAAGTCTTGAATGTCTAAATTTCCAATTGGTAATCCTTCAACAGAAATATTTCCAGAACTTACGGGATACATTCCGCCCACTAAACAAAAGAGCGTATTTATACTCACAGTAGAATCTGAAACAATACAAACGCGCTGATTTGTAGCAACTTCGAGCGTGATTTCCTTCAAAATTGGATTTCTATACAAATCTGTTTGGAAAGAAACCTTGTCTATTACAAGCTCAAAACCGCCTTCTCTTTCAGGGATTTTTATACCATCGTAATTCTCTAATTCAATATCTGTTACTTGTCCAATTTTTTCAACCGCTGTCATCACGTCATACACAACTTCCAAACTCATAATCAATTTTTCAACCGAATTTAAAACCAACAAAATAATGATTTCAGCAGCGATAAATTGACCAATATTCATACTTTGATTTAGTACCAGAAATCCACCAATAATCAACAATGCAAGCGCAATCAATACTTTGAAAGCAACCAAAAATGAAAACTGTTGAACAAGCACTTTAAAGTGAATATTTCTTGCAGTCAAATAGCCTCTTAAGTGTTCATCTGTTTTGGTAAGTGACAATTCTGGATTTCCAGCCATCTTAAAACTAAATCTAGCGTGGGCAATTTCTTCTAACCAATGAGCGATTTTATACTTGTATTTGGATTCATTCAAGCTCGATTCAAAACCTTTTTTGGAGGTGATTTTTAAAATTAGAGCTAGTAAAAGAACAAGCGTTAAACCAAAGAAAATGAAGAAACTATTGTAGAAAGAAAGCAATACCAAACCAAAGATGATTTGCAAACTCGCTGCGGTAAAATCAATTAATAATTTTGATAAGCCTTTCTGAATGGTTAATGTGTCAAAGAAGCGGTTGGTTAATTCAGGAGCATATTTTTTAATCAATTCCTCCATTTTAATTTTAGGAATACGATCGGCAAATTCAAAAGCTGATTTAACAAAAATGCGTTGTTGCAAGTTTTCGGTAATGCGCATTTGAGCGATTGTTAGCACACCAGAAAATCCGATTGCCAAAACAACCAGAAAAACCAAAACAATCCAAGAGGTGCTCACTTGCCCCATTTGGATAAAATTGATTATTGCTTGGATACCAAGAGGCAATGCCAGTGAAAGGATTCCACTTAAAACAGCAAAAATATAAACGTTTCGAATTTCGACGCTATCGGGTTTTAGCAACATCCAAAAGCGGTTGATGGGTGATGTATTACTTTGTTCCATTTATTTCTAAGGTTTTGTTAATAAGGTCTAATGCAAAATCTTCAAATGCATCTTGATTAGCTAAGGTATTGGTTAATCGAGGTAAATGATCTTTAAAAAAACGTTGGTGATTACTACTTTCAATAATTGTAGAAATTAACATAGCGGGAAACGGATAATTTGGATTTACTTCTTCAATGATGCTTGAAACGCGCGAAACAATTGATTTATAAACACCATAAATTCCAATTTCATTTTCTTTGTCTACTTCTTTGGTTCGATAAATCTTTGCTGATTCGTTAATAACGATGCTTTTAAGGCTCAATTCCCATTGAAAAACAAGTTCATTTTCTGGATTTGGTACCGAAGTAATCACATGGAGTGATTTGTAAAGCTTCCGAATTGGGTCGTCGATGTTTGCCGTTTCTATCAACAAACGATATTCTATCATTCCCCAATACCAGTTGATTAAATACAACAAAAAAGTATGCTTACTTTCGAAATACCTATAAACGGATGCTTCTGTTGTATCAATTTTTGCAGCCAACTTTTTAAAAGTAAAATGCTCAAAACCTACTTCATCCAACAACAAAATTCCGGAATTAATAATCTTCATTCCTAAGTCGGAACTTGCTGGATCCTTCAAAAATAATTTTTGATTGACTTTAATACTTACTGTTTCTAATAAATCCTTCATGTAAACAAAAATACTTTTCTTTTTGATAGTAATACTATTGTTTTAGTTAGTAATAACATTTTTTATGATAATTTGTTTTGATGCTTTCATTATTTAAAGCCAAACAATCATAAAAATAATTTATCAATTGAATAAAAGCAACTTTAAATACTATTTTTGGTTCCATGAAAATCAATACAAAGAAATGGTCTATTTTACTTATGTGCGTAATAGTCGCGCAATTGGTACTTTCGGCTATTCACTTATCTGATTTTCAAACCAAATTTTCTCACCACCCAAACGAAACAATTCTGAAACAACAAGATTCTAATTCACAAGCAATCGAAGAAACAGAAAGTCTATTTGTGCTGATTGAGGAGACAACAGAAGAAATAGAATTGAATGATTTTAGTTACAGCTTGGCGCATGTTGAAAATTTCAGTTCAACTGCTTGGTTTGCTGTTCATGGAAATTTGAACTCCAAAAATTTCGCTCTCACCCCTTATTCTCCCCCTGAAAAAGTTAGTTAAAGCTAATCACATTCTTTAATTAATTTATTTTTCATGATTCATTTTAAAACTTGGCAAAAGGACTTGCCTGCGGGTTTAGTTGTATTTTTAGTTGCGCTTCCTTTGTGTTTAGGCGTTGGTTTAGCTTCCACTTCCGTTGAAGGAATAGACGGTTTACCCAATTTATTTTCAGGTTTAGTTGCTGGCATAATTGGAGGAGTTGTAGTTGGATTTTTCAGCGATTCGCGGTTGGGTGTTTCTGGTCCTGCGGCTGGACTAATAACAATAATAGTTGCTGCAATCACCACGCTTGGAAGCTATGAAGCTTTTTTAGTAGCCGTTGTAATTTCTGGAATTTTTCAATTAATTGCCGGCTTTCTAAAAGCTGGAATTATTGCCAACTATATTCCTTCTTCGGTTATAAAAGGGATGTTGGCAGCCATCGGAATCACTTTAATTTTGAAAGAAATTCCGCATTTAATTGGCTACGATAGGGATTTTTTTGGCGATGAATCGTTCGCACAACCTGACGGCCATAACACTTTCTCAGAAATTTATTATTCCTTACAAGCACTGCAGCCTGGCGCTGTTGTAATTGGGATTTTCTCGCTTTTAATTCTGCTTCTATTTGACACAAAATGGTTGAAGAAAAACAAAGTTTTATCTTTTATTCCAGGCGCTTTAATTGTTGTTGTTGTGTCTATTTTAATGAATAGTCTGTTTGGAACAATTGATAAAAACCTAAAAGTTTCAAGCATTCATTTAGTTCAATTACCTGTTCCTAAATCAATTAATGACTTTTTAAGTTTCTTTAAATTTCCTGATTTTTCTTTTTTAGCCAATCCAAACGTTTACATTATTGCATTTACAATTGCTATCGTTGGCAGTTTGGAAACGCTCTTAAGTGTTGAGGCAACGGACAAATTGGATCCTGAGAAATTTTCAACGCCAACCAATCGGGAGTTAAAAGCACAAGGAATTGGAAACATAATCAGTGGATTTTTAGGCGGTCTTCCCATTACTCAAGTAATTGTTAGAAGTTCTGCCAACATTAATTCGGGTGGACAATCCAAATTGGCAACGATATTTCACGGAATTCTACTTTTTGTAGCTATCGTTTTTATTCCACAATTTCTCAACTTAATTCCTCTTGCTGCCTTGGCTGCGATATTGATAATGGTGGGTTATAAATTGGCTAAAGTTTCACTTTTCACTTCAATGTATAAATTAGGTTGGGAACAATTTATTCCTTTTGTTGCAACAATAATTGGAGTTCTTTTAACGGATTTATTGAAAGGGATTGGAATCGGTTTGGCAATTTCAATTTTTTATATTCTCAAAAAGAATTACAAAAACAATTTCAAAAAAGAGATTTCAAATAACCAAATCAAAGTGACACTTTCAGAGGAAGTTACTTTCCTAAACAAGGCTGGAATCATTGAAATTTTAGAAACTATTCCAAAAAATTCAAAATTAATTATTGACGGTAGCAACTGTAAATCAATCGACTACGACGTGCTTGAATTACTCACTGAATTTCAGCTGTTTGGTTCGAAAAATAAAAACATACAATTAGAGATCATAAATATTGACTTAAACAAACATTAAACATGGAAGCATTTTATAACAAATTACTAGAAAACAATAAAGAATGGGTGGCAAGAAAAACAAAGCAAGACCCTGATTATTTCAACCGACTTGCAAATGGACAAAAACCACCTGTTTTATGGATTGGCTGCTCAGACAGCCGTGTACCTGCAAATGAGATTATTGGCGCCGAACCAGGAGAAGTTTTTGTGCACCGAAACATAGCAAATATGGTTGTGCATTCAGACATGAACCTATTGTCAGTGTTGGATTATGCAGTAAATGTTTTGCAAGTAAAACACATCATTGTTTGTGGTCATTATGGCTGTGGTGGGGTTCAAACTGCAATGACGAATAAACACGTTGGAATAATTGACAACTGGATTCGTCACATAAAAGATGTGTATCGTTTTCACCAAAAAGAGCTGAATGAAATCGAAGATGAAAAAGCAAGATTCAATCGTTTTGTTGAATTAAACGTGGTGGAACAAGTGCTTGATTTGGCAAAAACATCTATTGTTCAAGGCGCTTGGGAAAGTGGGCAAGAAGTTCATGTTCACGGTTGGGTTTACGATGTGAAAGATGGTTTAATCAACGATTTAAAAATTACGATTAAAGACAACAAGAACCTTTCAGAAGTTTATCAATTGGACTTGTAAAAAATCACCTTACATTTGACCAACAATCAATGATTTCAAATGGAGAAAATGAATAAAAAGGCAATCGTTCTAGGAGCAAGTGGACTCATCGGAAATCAATTAGTTAGCTTGTTATTGGAAGATGATTCCTTCTCACAAGTAACACTTTTCGTGCGCAAAGAACTTTCTTTTTCAAGTAATAAATTCCAACAAATAATACTGAATTTCAACGACTTAGAAAAACATCAAAATCAATTTGACGGTTCGGTTCTGTTTCTTTGTTTAGGAACAACGCGCAAAAAAACACCAAATCTTGAAGACTACCGTGCAATCGATTACGGAATTACTTTACGAGCAGCAAAATTGGCAAAATCAGCTGGTGTAGAAGAAGTGCATTTAATTAGTGCAATTGGTGCTGATTCCAATTCACGCATTTTTTACAACCGATTGAAGGGCGAAATTGAGACTGAACTCAAGAACATTGGTTTTGCATCCACTTATATTTACCAGCCTTCAATGCTAATTGGTTCAAGAAATGAATCGCGCCCAGCAGAATTGTTTTTCCAGAAATTAATGCCCTTTTTTGATTTATTTCTGCGTGGAAAAAACGCTAAATACCACAGTGTAACCGCTCTGAAACTAGCACAAGCGCTATTGAATCATCACAGAAAAGCAGAAAAAGGTGCACACGTGTTGAGTTATAGTGATTTTTGAGTTATTTTATTAATGTGCTAATATGCTAATATGCTAATTCGTTAATTATTCAATTAAACCATTAGCACATTACCTCATTCACCTTTTTCTCTTCCCCAAGTAAAAAATAAAACCCGTTACAGGAAGACTAGCAATTACTAAACTCACGAGAAAAGCAAAAATTTTTCCAGCTAAACCAAAAATTGCTCCTGTGTGGATGTCGTAGTTCATTCTAAACAACATATCAGCAAAAGTGGCAGTGCCTAATTTTCCCCAGTAATGATTTACTGGTAACTCTTCTAAGGTCGTTTGATCAAAATAAAAATAGTCTGTTTTCCAGTAGGTTCCAGATTCGTAATTAACATTTGCAGCGATTGTTCCTTTCGCTGATTCTGGAAAATGAACTTCAACTGCGTGATAATTTGGGTGATTTTTAACCAACAGCATATGCACACGATTTATTTGAAGATTGAGAGAATCGGTTTTTTTCAGCGAAGAGGGTTCATAATAATCAACATATTTTCCTCCAAAAGATGCAAGTGAATAATAGGAATTTTTGAACCATTGAAAACCCCAAACTAATCCTGTTATCGAGAAAATTAAGGCAAAAACTAAGGTGTAAAAACCAAGAACACTGTGTAAATCAAAATTTCTTCTTTTCCAGGAAGCATACCATTTAATTTTAAATCGCTGGCTTTTATTTCCTTTTCTTGGCCACCAAATCACTAATCCAGAAAGTACAATGAAAGTAAATATCAATGTTACGGAAGCCACCAAAGGTTGTCCAATTTCTGGAGCCAACCAAAGGTAAAAATGTCCTTTCAACACAAATTGGAAAAATCCTTTTTCTTGGTCTTTTGTCGCGAGTAACTTGCCTGTTTCTGGGTTCAGATAAGCGGTTAGGTAATATTTTTCATATTCATAAAAAATCACTTTTGCAGTATGATTATCAGCAAAGGTTTGAACAGCATGAACTTTTTTACCTGGGTTTTCTTTTTCGGCAATTGCTTTTAGTTCACTAACTGTTAACTGTTTAGTTTCCTTTTCTTCATAAAAGTGAAACGCTTGCGTTTTATTTTGTATTTCCTCTTGGAAAGCATACAAACAACCAGTAATAGCAATAACAAACACCAAAGGCCCGGTAATTAAACCAAGCCAAAGGTGTATCTTCTTCAAAATGAAAAGCAAATTCATCCTTAGAATTTATAATTAAAACTCAATGAAATACTTCGTAATTGTTGAGGTGTAATCGTTGACCAGCCTGAATAATAGCGTCTATTCAAAAGGTTATTACATTTTAAGATCAAGTCGTAGCTCTTTATGTTATAACTTAAAGCACCATTCAGAATTGTATAGGCTGGAAGTGAGAATTGACCTGTCACTAAACGATTTAAGGTTAAGTGTTCACTCGCATAATTGCCTCCAAAACCAATTCCTAAACCTTGCAATTTTGTACTCGGTAGCGTATATTGCAACCAAAAATTACCCAAACGACTTGGACCTGCTTCTTCTGGACGAAGACCAAGATAGCCATTTGCTGGATCGTCTTGCGTTACTTCAGCTTGGTTGAAACTATATCCTGCAACTACATTTAAACCACGAATCGGGTTGGCAATTAAACTCACTTCTACACCTTTAGAATTTACTTTCCCACCTTGGATGATATCATTGATGTTGGTTGGATCTGACATCACTTTATTGCTGACAAGAATGTTATAATAGCTTGCTGTAAGTGCAATTTTTTCTTTCCATACATTTGTTTTAAGCCCAAACTCGTATTGGTTTGCTTGTTCAGGTTCCAATGATTTCATACGTACATTTTGTCCATTTGCATCTGCCACTTGAACAGGAGCTTGATTGACAAAACCATTCATGTAATTTACAAAAAGAGCAACTTTATCTTTAATAGGTTGATATACAAGACCAAATTTTGGTGAAATGGTCACTTGATTTTCAACCTCATCTGTTGACCAATAATTTGTCAACCCTGAAAAGCGATCTATTCGAACACTCGCCATTGCTGATAATGTTGGTGTGAAATTGATAACATCGGAAACATACGCACTTATAACTTGATTTTTAGCTTGACTAACTCCTTCAAAACTTGTTGAAAGCAAACTATCAACTCCGTTTTGAGTTAAAAATCCGGTGTCATTACCGTCAAGTACAGTCAAACTTCCGTTGTAAACCCAATTACTTGAAGCATTGATAATCGTAGAATTGAAAAAATCCAACCCAATAACCATGCGATTTCTAATTTTTCCAAGCTGAAAATCACCGATAAAATTTTGCTGAATATCTGTTGTTTGTGTTTCCCCATTTCGTTTTGAAATGTATCTTCCAAACGTATTTCCGTCAGAAAAATCCCAGAAATAATGATAATATCCATTGTTTTTAGATTGGCTTCGAGAAAGAATCGTTTGAGAATTCCAATTTTTTGAAAGTTTCACTAATCCCTGTGCTTGGATGCTCATCGTTGGATTTTTAATGGTTAAATCATTAGATGTGAATGATTTTTCGTACAATTTCTCAAACTCATCTAAATCCGTGTGCGACAATGGTGCATTTCGATTCAGGAAAATCATTGGAGCATTAGCAGATTCTGCATTTTGAAATTCGGTATTGATTAAGAATGTGACCCTTTCTGAAGGCGTAAATTTAAAACTTGGTGCGATGAAAAATGATTTTCTAAATCCTGCATCTTGAAAGGAATTTTGGTGATTAAAAGCAGTATTGATTCGTATTGCAGTCTTTTTATCCAAAGGAATATTGATGTCACCAGTTAATCTATTCTGTCCGAAACTTCCAACTACATACCCAAAGGAACCAGCTAATTTTTCGTGTGGTTTTTTAGTTGTGATGTTTATTAAACCGCCATAAGAAATCATTGGACTTCCAAATAAAGTTCCCGAAGGACCTTTTAGCACATCAATTGTTTCGATATTAATCGGGTCAATTGCACCATTATTGACACCTGGTACACCATTAATCATTGTAGGTTGAACACTAAAACCTCTCATTGTGTAATATTCTGCACCATCGCCTCCTCTTCCTGTTGATTCCCATAGTCGTGTTACGCCAGTTGCATTTTTTAAAGCATCATTCATCTCTGTCACCACTTGATCTTGCAATAATTTCTTTGGAATGGAATTATAAACTTGGGCATTTTCAAGATTTTTCAGCGGTAATTTAGCTATGGTTGAACTAGAATCTTCGTAATAGTTGTTCGTGCTAAAACCTCTAACATTCACTTCTTCTAATAATTTTTCCTTTTCCACAAGTAAAAAATTAACTTCTAAACGCTGATTTTCAGTGAGTTTAACTGTTTTCGTCTGTGCATCAAACCCCAGCTTTTTTAAGGAAAGTGTGTAAGTTCCTGGATTTAAATTTTCGATGGCGTAATTCCCTTGTTTATCTGTCCTAATATTAAAATCTATTTCCAGAATTTTAAGGTTTATATCACTAATTGGCTCGTTCAATGAAGTTACAACTTTGCCATAGATTTCAGAATTTTGACTATACAAATGACCACAAAATGTCAATGTTAGCGCGATAAGTAAAACGATTTTTTTCATACTATTTTTTTTCTGCAAAGCTCTTATTTAGAATTAGTCTAAACAATACCTTAAAAACGGTATTTAGAATGATTCTTAATAAAAGAAGTGAATTGTGGAAAAATGTACTAAGCAATAAGTAAGATTTGTATTCATTTGTTGATTTACTAATGTGTCAACTTACTAATTATTCAATCAAACCATTAGGACATTAGCACATTACTTCATTAGCACATTAATCCATTAGCACATTACTTCAATATCATATTTTCAAAAAAACGTATGCACGCATAATTATTTTTATTACTTTTAGTGTGAAAAAATGAACAGCGCTAATTCCGACTTAATAGATTTTATTATTCGTCATTCGTGGCATCGAATTTCTAGAATGTACAATCAGATGGCGGCTGTGGAAGGCATGACGATGTCTTACGGTTTTATCTTAATGATGGTGGAAAAAGAAGGAACGCCAAGTACGCAATTGGGTCCAAAAATGGGAATGGAAGCAACTTCACTTTCTCGCACTATCAATGCAATGGAAAAGGATGGTTTAATCCGTCGCTCAAGTTCTGAAAAAGACAAACGAATTACGCTTGTTTTCTTAACAGAACTAGGAGTTCAAAAGCGTAAAATGGTAAAACAGTTCATTTTAGAGTTTAATGAAAAATTAACTACGAAATTGAAAAAGAGGGATTTAGAAGGTTTTTTTACCGTGATGAATGCTTTAGATGAATCAGTAGATGAAATTGTAGACAGTAAAAAAGTGATAAACGAAAAATTATAAAAAATGAATAGACACATTCGAAAAGTAGCCGTTTTAGGCTCAGGCGTTATGGGATCAAGAATTGCTTGCCATTTTGCAAATATTGGTTGCGAAGTAGTTTTGTTAGACATCGTACCAAGAGAAGTTACTCCACAAGAAGAAGCTAAAGGTTTGACACTTGAATCGAAAGTAATTCGCAATAAAATTGTGGATGGAGCTTTGGCTTTTGCCTTGAAATCAAATCCATCACCGATTTACAGAAAATCTTTTGCGAAAAGAATCGTTACTGGAAACTTTGACGATGATTTAGCTAAAATCGCTGAATGTGATTGGGTAATCGAGGTAGTAATCGAACGTTTAGACATTAAACAATCGTTATTCGAAAAAGTAGAAAAATACAGAAAGCCAGGAACAATTATTTCTTCCAATACTTCTGGAATTCCTATTCACATGATGTTGGAAGGTAGAAGTGAAGATTTCCAAGCAAATTTTGTTGGAACACATTTCTTCAACCCGCCACGTTATTTGCAATTATTAGAAATTATTCCAACGCCAAAAACAAACCAAGAAGTTGTTGATTTCTTGATGGATTACGGAATGAGAATGTTGGGTAAGAAAACAGTTTTATGTAAAGATACGCCAGCATTTATCGCAAACAGAGTTGGGGTTTATTCGATTATGGCTTTATTCCACGCTGTAAATGAATTAGGTTTCACAATTGACGAAGTAGATAAATTATCAGGACCTGTTTTAGGTCGTCCGAAATCGGCAACTTTCAGAACATGTGACGTTGTTGGTTTGGATACCTTGGTTCACGTGGCGAATGGTTTAAAAGCAAATTGTCCTGACGACGAAGAAAAACACTTATTTGACTTACCAGATTACATCGCTAAAATGGTTGAGAATAATTGGTTGGGTTCTAAATCTGGACAAGGATTCTATAAAAAATCAAAAGATGAAAATGGCAAAAAACAAATTTTGTCATTGGACTTAAAAACATTGGAATACAAAGTAGCGGAAAAAGTGAAATTCCCGACTTTAGAAATGGCAAAACCAATTGATGATTTGCGCCAACGTACAAAAATGTTGGTGATGGGAATGGACAAAGCAGGACAATTCTACCGTCAAATTTTTGGTGGATTGTTTGCGTATGTTTCAAACCGTATTCCTGAAATTTCTGACGATTTATTCAAAATTGACGATGCATTGAAAGCTGGTTTCGGTTGGGAATTAGGTCCATTTGAAACGTGGGACACTATTGGTTTTGAGCAAGGATTGAAATTAATCAAAGACAACAACAAAACAGCCGCTGCTTGGATTGAAGAAATGAAAGCTGCAGGTTGCTCTTCTTTCTACAAAACAGAGAACGGCAAACGTATGTATTACGATATTGCTTCTAAAGGCTACAAAATCATCCCTGGAACAGAAAACATTGTGCATTTGGATTCTTTGCGTTCAGAAAATAAAATTTGGGGTAATTCAGACGTGACACTTGTAAATTTAGGAGACGGTGTATTGAACCTTGAATTCCACACAAAAATGAATACAATTGGCGGTGGTGTTATCGAAGGAATCAACAAAGCGATTGACATTGCAGAAAAAGACCACAAAGGATTAGTAATTTCTAATACGGGTCAAAATTTCTCAGCTGGTGCAAACGTTGGAATGATTTTCATGATGGCTGCCGAGCAAGATTTTGACGAGTTGAATTTCGCTGTGAAAGCATTCCAAGACACAATGATGCGTATTCGCTATTCAAATATTCCTGTTATCGTTGCGCCTCACAACATGGCTTTAGGAGGTGGTTGTGAAATGTCAATGCATGCTGATAAAGTAGTTGCACACGCAGAATTGTACATGGGCTTGGTAGAATTTGGAGTTGGATTGATCCCAGGTGGTGGTGGTTCGAAAGAATTTGCAAAACGCCTTTCGGATGAATTGCACGCTGGAGATATCAAAATCAACCGTTTGAGAGATCGTTTCTTGACAGTTGGACAAGCAAAAGTTTCAATGTCAGCGTATGAAGCTTTTGATTATGGTTATTTACGTGAAGGAATTGACGAAGTAATCGTAAGTAGAGACTACCAATTGACACGAGCGAAAGCTGCTTGTTTAGAAATGGCAGATAAAGGTTATATCGCTCCTAAACGCGAGAAAAACATCACGGTTGTTGGTCAAGAAGGATTAGGAATCGTTTACGTTGGAGCGCATTCAATGCTTTCTGGAAACTATATGTCGGAGCATGATAGAGTAATTTCTGAGAAATTAGGTTTCGTACTTTGCGGAGGTGATTTATCTGAAAATACGGTTGTATCAGAGCAGTATTTATTAGACTTAGAGCGCAAAGCATTTGTTGAATTATGTGCTGAGCGTAAAACACTTGAGCGATTGGAAAGCTTAGTTAATAAAGGAAAAATCCTAAGAAACTAAAAAATAAGAATGTATCGAAAACCGCATCAGTTTTGGTGCGGTTTTTTTGTTTTTAGAAACATTAATAGATTCTTTTTTGTGGTCGGAACAATGATTTATGGTCTAGACTAATGAATTGAGTTGAAACCATAAACAAATGATAGCGAACCTAATCGGCCTTGAATTTCTAGGTTTTAGCTAGTGCACTGAAACTGTTAATTTTTAAAATTTCTGTTCCGTCAGCTGACGGATTAAAAAATTTCAGTTTCAGAAAGGAGTTAAAATTGTTTGCAACGAGTTGTAAATATTTATAGGACAAAGACTTGCGAACAAAGAGAAATTCAGAGCCTAGATTTTTTACCTTCGGTGCTGCTTACGCGGTGTTTCTTTTTGATCATGCAAAAAGAAAGGCAAAGTAAATAAAATCTTTTTCCAATTAATTAATCGTTAACCAATATGGTAATGTAAACAATTAACTAAAATTTTAAAACAGCATCAGTCTTGGTGCGGTTTTTTTATGCTACAAAAACAAGAAAATCTGAATTGAATAAGTTCCACTTCTTTTGATCTTGAAAATTATTTCAATTTTTTTACCTTTTCCCTTGCTTATTAGAAATATTGATGTAATTTTGTACTCGCTTTTAACGAAAGGCATTCACACAATTTTGAATCTAGATGTTTCTAGAAATTTTCGAAAGAGAGTTAAAAAATTGGTTTGGTAGTTCAGTTGGTTAGAATACCTGCCTGTCACGCAGGGGGTCGCGGGTTCGAGTCCCGTCCAGACCGCACTGTTAAAAGCATTTAAGAAAAGCCCATATGGCTGTGGGATTAGAGACCCTCAAGATGTATCAATGTCTTGAGGGTTTTGTTTTTAAAATCATTATGATTTACTTCCATAGGAA
Organism: Crocinitomicaceae bacterium; assembly: GCA_044350515.1. GTDB lineage: Bacteria > Bacteroidota > Bacteroidia > Flavobacteriales_D > Crocinitomicaceae > UBA952. The sequence continues at coordinate 14,749 of JBILHL010000051.1, forward strand.
AAAAATCAAAGAAAAATTACAAATGAAACGCATCAACGAGTACAAGAAACTATTTCAAATTGAAAACGAAATCGATTTGGCAGCATTGAAATTGACTTACCGTAAATTGGTAAAACAATGGCATCCCGATAAATTTCAAGATGAAGACCCATTAAAAGAAGAAGCTTTAGTGATGGGAAGACAAGTAACGGATGGTTATCATTTCTTAGTGAGCATTGCACCAGAAACGAAAGCAGCAAATCTTCCAGAATACCAAAAAACAATCATGGAATGCGGTATCGCTGACTTCAAACACAAAGGTTTATTGTTAGAAATCACATTCACAGACGGTTCAAGCTACGAATACTTCGGTGTTAATGCTAACGTTTACAAAAAACTCATCAACGCCGACAAACAAGTTCGTTTCGCAAAAAGATTCATCTACGAAAGCTTTTTATATCGTAAATCGAAGAAAGCGGTTGAGGTGGAGGCTTAAATGATAGTCCAGATACATTTTAAAAAACAGCTAAAGAATTCAATAGATTCTTTAGCTGTTTTTTGATTTTATTTAGGAGAAAAAGTATTTGGATAGTTTATCAATTTCTTTTTCTTTTCTTGATTCACATTTCACTTTATTCCATTCCTCGTAATCACTAACCTGCTTATGAACAATACTGTATTTACTTTTTAAGTAACAGCTTTCCTGAACTTTTATTTCATAAGGGTTGTTGCTGGCTGCACCTCTATTGATATCATATTCAAGAACCATTAAATTCCCAATACTATTCAATAAATCAAAACCCCATTCTGTATGAATTCGATTTCTTTCATTTTCATCTTTATGATTAAATGATTCTATGTGTTCAATATCAAGTTTATCATTTGAAAACAAATTACTTATTTCTTCATCTTTGGAATAAGATCTTTGATAATCTTCTTCTAACATGGCTGATAATCTGCAAAGAAGTCCTTTCTTTTTATGATTATAAAAAATGTTTCCGCTAATTGACGATTGAAAAACTTCCTTGTTTGGTTGATTAAAATATGGAATCAAACCATTTTGTTTTCCATCAATGAATTTTAATATTTCTTCAAATTTTTCTTTTTCGTCAATTAATTTGGAGGTTAATGAATAAACGAAAGAATGAATGTTTCCAATTGCCTTATCAAATATTACACTATAAGTTACGAAGAGTTTACTTAGTTTTTTAATGAAATCAAACATCATTTGCGTTTTATTAGGTTCATTTTTGAACCTATATAAAAACAAGAAAATAATGTTCCAATGTTTTCCATATCTGGAATGCCAAATTGCATGCATCATGCAATAGTCTTCAAATGTGGGGTATTCAACTTGACGCCACAAAATATGAAAATTAAGTAACTCATTTAATTCACTAAGTTGCAAGTCGAATTCTATTCCACGAACTTTTGAAAAATTCTTCCACTCATTAATTAAAAATATGGTATCAAATAATCTTTCAAAAAATGTTTCTGTTCCTAACTCAAATAAAACAGGTGGTAATTTGTGGCGCGCAATTAACAAATTCTGATAACTACTCAAAATTTGATTGATAGAAAGATTGTATCCATTTGATTTATTTTCAGAATCAATTTTTGCATATAATTCACTTATTAATTCAAACGCTTCTTCTCCATAATTTTGTTTATCTCGCATGTACTCATACATTCGGATTTTGAAAACGTCTCCACCATTTAAGTCTAATCCTGTAGTATTAATAGCATTGAAAATTTGCAATGTTTTAGAAAGTCCTGCATGTGTTTCAATAACTACAAAATAGATATTTGATAGAAGATGATTAATAAAAGATTCTATCGAAAATTCAATTTTTGCATCATCTTCTTCTTTTAACTCAGTTTCGATAAAACTATCAATAAGTCGAGCATTTAGTACATATCTGTTTTGAGATTCAATTTGTTGAATTTCAGCTAATGATAGGCTTAAAAATTCAGAGATTAATTTTTGTTGTTCTCCGTTATTTACGCGTGTTTCAATCCAATCAAAAGATATATTTCGAAGTGCTGGAATATTAACATATTTAGATTTCAACACTTTCAATAATATTAAAAAAGTAGATAATCGTTGTTGACCATCAACAATATCTTGCTCCGTTAGCACCACTTTGTCATAACGTGGAGCTGAAAGTTGCATTGTACCAATAAACATGGGTTCAGGTCTTGAAATTTTATCGTAACCATGATAAGATTTAAAAATATCTGTAAGGAATTTGGTTATTTGATCTTCAGTCCAAGAGTAAGGTCTTTGATAAATAGGAATTATGTATTTTCGACTTTTTCCAAAAATAGTATCTTCTGGAGATTGAGGATTAACTCCTAAAGTACAAGTTTTGGCAAAAATTGCGAATTTTGATTCATCTACTGTTTCTATAAAACTGTTATTGTAAAACGAAATCACTTTTTCTTTATATTCTCCATGAATCGCATGAAAAGTACCTTGACGGTATGAGAAAACTTCTTCTGGAAGTAAATCAATAAGTTGAACTTTAAATGCAATTACCCAACCTTCGTAATCGAATCTATCTGAAGCAATATCTTCTTCACTGAATTCGAAATCAGTTAATTTTTTTGGATCAGAAAGTACTTTACCAACTGAAACGATATTCAATCCATCAGATAGTGCGATATAATCACCAGGTTTTACTTGATTTTTAATATATTCAATTTCTCTCCCAGCAAATACAACTTGGTACTTTCTGAAAATATCTAAAACTGAGGAATTTGGATTTCCATCCCCACTCCATCTTGTTGCAATTTTCCAAACGTTCATGATTATTTTTTTTATTTAAATTTTCTATAATTTTTATTTTTCTAATGTTTGTTATTGTTAGTTATTCTTTTCGCTCAATCTTAAGTTAAAAAATAAGTTTATTATAATCATTCTAAAACTAATTGAGTTTTGATATTATAAATAAACTAATTTTTATTTAAAAAAAGAAGGTGTTTTTTTACAATTTCAAAAGATGACATTATTGAGATTTCCCCATTTTTTAATCAGATGAATTAAAAAAAAATTCTTTATTTATTGTTAAAAATAACGATAAATAGAGTCCTATTTGAATTTCTAATAAAATTGTTTAAGTAATCAAAGTAAAATAATAATGAAG
>JBILHL010000063.1:0-11278 GCA_044350515.1 Crocinitomicaceae bacterium
GTTCGGAATTAACCCAAACCTTGCAAAAAATAAAGCTAAAGCACTTGAACTCCTTGATTATGGTAAAATCGCCGCTTGATTACTTAACGAAGTATTGTTTTAAAAAAGTTATAAAAAAGAATAAAATGTATAAAATCGCTTCTTTATATTTGAAAAATCTAGAAATAAGTACTACAGTTCATCTGTAAAGTTTTTAACCAGAAACTGACTTTTTAAAGCCAGACTGGTTTGGTATTCACCTTAAAGACTTTTACAAAATGAGCTATTATCCAATTACAAAAATTAAAACACATCGCTACTTATTTCATGTAGCACACCCAGCATTTAGAAAAGGAATTTTAAAATGGGGATTATTAACAAATGGAAAAGAGAATTCAGTTATCCCTGAAGGGGTTTATGCGCATAATTTATTATCAAAACCAACACTTGATTGGTATCCTTTTGTTTGGTGTTATGAATTTGAAATATTTTATCCATTTGAAAAAATGTTGATGGGTAATCCTTTGAGAGAATTTGATTATTGGAGAATTGATACCCATCAAATTAATAACGAATGGTTTATTGATTATGCTGCTAGAGGAGATTTTAAGGGTGTTTTAGGATATGATCCTAAATCAATGTATGTATATACAAATAAAGATGTATCGCTTCGTTCTTTGACATTATTTCGTTTTCAAAACGAAGAAACGTGGGAATTTAAAGGAGAAAAAGGGGCTATTCATTATAGAGGAATTGATGAGTTTAGACCATATACTGAATTATAGAAAAATGAAAGAAACAAAAGAAGAACTGTTTTATTGTAAGTACAATGAAATAGGAATACCCTTGTATTATTTTGATTTTGAGCCAAACACTTGTTTTTCATTATTTGAAACTTCTTTTTTTAGTGATAAAACTGAAGGCTATTTTGAGCGAGCGATTACTTATGCACGCAATAGCGTGGTTGAAGATTATCCGTTTGATAAAAAACATTTTTTTGAATTACTGGAATTAGACAGTGAATTATTCATCCATTTCCATCCAAAAAATGTACACGATTTCATTCCTGAACGCTACATTCTAAATGGCATATTAAATGAAAAACTGTTTAAAACAGAACTGCATTTTATCAAAAAACTACAACGAGGTGGACGTTTTGCCAGTGAAGAAATTGCAGGTATAATGCTAAGTAATTTAGTGAATGCAATGGGTATTGTAGCTTTTGAAAAATTATTTTGTGTGCTGATTCCGATTCATAAATTGGCGTTCTTTAATACGATTTTTGAAGTACTTGCAAAAAACGAAACGCTTTATCTATCTGATTTTGTGACGGAACAGTTTTACTCCTGCACCATTGGGATGTATGACCTTTACTTCTATAAAGATGAAAAAGGTGTTTACACTTGTTGGTTGAAGGATGTTGGGGAATCTTGAAAATTAATAAATTATTATAATTTCGGTTTTTTGCCTCTTTTCTTATTCATTAGTGGGTAAGATAAATTATTTCTATCCAAAAAATCATAAATTTCATTTTCAATAATTGCTGGATTTTCATCTAATAGACAATAAACAAAATATTCGCTAATATTATTAGCTTCCATTTCTTTTATCCAATATAAAGCTCTTCTTACATCATTAGATACTACATTATTGATTCGACCATTTAATCCCTGACTTAATTTTTTGCCAGTCTTTGTGTATCCACCTGCTTTTCCAAAATATACGAGAGTTAATTTTCTATTATTAAAGTTGAAAACCAAGTGAGAATTTTCATTGTTTAAATCTTCCAAACAAAAGACTAAATATAGTCCCGAATCATTAGGGATTTTTTCAGTCACATTCTTTAAATGCTTTGTTGGTTCTGCACTAGATTTTGAAAATTCAAAACTTAAATCATCTGCAAGAATTTTATAAATTATTTGTTCCATATTAAATTTTATTTTATTTAAATATAATGCACGCTCACAGAAGAACATCCTGGATAGCGCTCTTTACAAAATATTGCTGCCTGATTGGGTGAGTTAGCATAAAAAGTATCTTTCATATGCCTTCCATTTAAAATAAATTTTACTGTGTAAAGTTTCATAATTGTTTAGATTTATTTGATCAATTTTAAACTATATTGTTTCTAAAAAATGCCAAGTTTGCGCCATTTTCATTTACCCATCTATTAAATAAAGTTTCAATCCTGGGCCCTTTACCCAATCCCATCCCAGTAGGACTGTGTAATCGTGAACAATAAATGTTGTTATCTGAGCAAAATGATTCGATTAATCGCATTTGAAATTCAAATGTATTACCTTCCGGATTAATTTGTGTTAATTTACCTAGCTTTGTAAAAAAAACGGCTTCAATATTCTTTTCTCCAATAAATTCAATGATATTTTCAGTATTCCATTTAAGTTGATGAAAGCTCTCAATATCATCATCATTTACTGTTGAGATAAGTGATATGTGTTTTTGATTAGTTAGTTCAGCATCATTTATACAAAGTAAAATGTCGGTTATCCCGATGCTGTGGGATTTTAAATATTCGATTTGGGCTTCAGTATCTGACTTTTCTATAGCTCTCTTACCACTTAATAACGGAAGTACATCCCAAAAATAGTTTTTTCTTCTCTGATAGAAAAAATTTGCAGTATTATTTTCATGATATGCATTTTCGGGATTAAACGTTCCAATAATTAGTGTTTTGCATTTCCATAATGGTAATAATTCTTTAAAATCTTTAGAGTCTGAAAATTTGTGTTTACAAGGCATCTTTTTTTATATTTAAGTTTAAAAGTATGTAATTTCCGTTATCGTATTCTTAAAAGTGAATTATTAATTTAACCTTCACACCCATTCCAAAAAAACACAAATCTTCCACCTTATCCCATGAAAAGTAAACTCTTTTTTTGTTAAGTATCTCATACTAGTTGTTTTTTATCAATAGACTCACTCCACCGTTTTGCTAAATCAATCAGTTCTTCTTTTTTAGCAAGAGGAGCTAACCACCTTTCTGGTATTTCTTTTTTTCCTCCATTCAACGTAAAAAGTGCACCCGTAAGCGCAGCGTTGGTATCGGTATCTCCACCAAAACTCACAGCGTACCAAACACCCATTTCATAACGATTGTACTTCATAAAACAATGTAAAACCAAAATCAATGAATCAACCACATATCCAGAATTGGACAATTCTTCTTTTGGAATACCTTGTGGTCTTCTAAAGATGTTTTCAAAGTGATGTATTTCATTTTTTGTTTCTTCTTTAGAATTTAAAAATGGCCTAACAGATTGAAGCATTCTACTATAAATAATACTCTTACTTCCTGTATCGTCTTTCCAAATCTTCTCTGCTAACTCGAGGTAAATAAAACAAGCAATCGTACAACGAATATGTCCATGTGTAATAATAGAAACTCGCTGGATAAATTCAAATTTCTCCTCCATGTTCATTTTCATTGTGTACGGCAACAAAGGTAAAACGCGCATGAGTGAACCATTACCACAGCTGTATTCATTATTTGTTGAAGAACCTGTCAAATCACCTGTTTCTTCGTATGCTTTTAATGCTACTAGTGTGGTGTTACCAATATCGAAAACTTCACCTCGAGCAGACCAGAAATTTTCATTTTTCCATTTCAAGAAATTATCGGCCATGGTTTCTGTTGTTCCATCCTTTATGAGTGCTTCAATTGTGCAACACATCGTAGAAGTATCATCTGAAAATGTTCCTATAGGTTGATCATAAGTTCCATTCCCTTGCATTTCATCGGAATACTTAAATTCTATTTCGTCTGCTTCTAAAAATTCAAATGGAACACCTAGTGCATCCCCTACAGCAAAACCAAGGATGATAGCATTTGTTAGCTTAATGTTTAGCATGATAATTAATTGAGTAATTAAAATTTATTTCTATAGTTTTATTAATATTCCTTTTTGTACATCAACCAGACATTACTATATTTTACCTCACCTTTTAGTTAAAAATTAGACAATAAAATGGGTAGCCAAATTCTATAATTGGCACAAGAAAGATTTTGAATAAATTAACTGATGGATTTAAATATATTAATTTAATTCGAGTAAAAAAAGTATTTTATTTGATTATTATTAATCAATACTTAAAACACAATTTTTTTAAAATACAAATTTTCATTACCAGCTTTCAATAAATGCCATCTGCTCTAATGTTTCAGGTGAGTTTCTGAGTGCAATATTTGTATTCCTTTTCAAAAAATTAATGAAGTCTAACACTTCGCTATTTGAACATATTCCCTCGTTAACTAAAAAACAACCAACTGTCGTTCCAGTTCTTCCTATACCTCCCCAACAATGAATATACAACGTCTGCTCATTCAATAGGCATGTTTGAATATGTGTTAAAACATCAGCCATAAATGCTCTTTCTGGAATACCTAAATCTACAATTTCAAAGCGTTTTATGGTTATTTCGACCTTTTTTATATTAGCTATTTCTTGTAATTCTAATGAATAATCTACAAGTTTTTTGCCGTTGAAATCAAATTCTTCACTTTCCATTAGGTTGACAATTGATTGAACACCTGAATGAATTAATCTCTTTAATTTTTGGATTCTTTCTTTTTTTAGTCTAGAGGATGGAATTTCTCCCGCCATTAAAAAACCGGGTATAATCCAATACGATCTTTCAAAAGGAAGTGGATAAATCGATTCATCTCCTAAAAGAATGGAATTAATAGTAGCCTTTCCATATTTTTGGTTATCAGCAATTTTTAATGAATCAACTCGCGATGCTATTGATAATGATAATCTATCATACTCCATTTTTAAGTTTAGGTCAACATCCCCAACTTTTTTTGCCTCCTCTATTTTGTAGTTGATAAATCTGAATCTTGCTACCAAATACATTAAATCCAAAAAATTCTGATTTTCTTTTTTCAATTGGCTATGTTTTTGTTGGTGTGTTAAAAAGGTATAGTGTGGTTTTTGGTAAGATGATAGCTTCTACATTATCCCATTTCACCAACGAGTGAAGTTGCAAGACGGATTTTGATTTCTTCAAGAGAACAATTTAAACCCACTAAATACTGCAATTTAGTCAAAGCTGCTTCGGTGGTTATATCAATTAACAAGAATATTGTCATAAATAAAAACTTATATGGTATAATCCCTCCGCCACGGCGGAAACGGTTTGACAAAATTAATTTGAATTTTCTATACGACATTTTAAGCGTTCGTCGGTTTTATATTTCCGCCAATATAAATGTTAAGGATGTTGCGCATGAACTAAATTAAATAACTTTTTTGATTTACAACAAATTCTTACTTTAACACTTAGTGATGTTTTAGCAGGTTCTCTTGAAATTCTATGAGATTTAATGACTGGAATTAGACAATGAATTATTCATTCGTTTCCATACAAAGAATGAACATGATTTCATTCCTGAACGATACATACTAACTGGAAAGTTAAATGAAAAACTGTTTAAAATAGAACTGCATTTTATTAAAAAACTACAACGAGGTGGACGTTTTGCCAGTGAAGAAATTGCAGGTATAATGCTAAGCAATTTAGTAAATGCAATGGGTATTGTAGCTTTTGAAAAATTATTTTGTGTGCTGATTCCGATTCATAAATTGGCGTTCTTTAATACGATTTTTGAAGTACTTGCAAAAAACGAAACGCTTTATCTATCTGATTTTGTGACTGAACAGTTTTACTATTGTACAATTAGGATTTACGATCTTTACTTCTATAAAGATGGAAAAGAAGGAACAACCTGGGTCAATCAATCAACTAAAATAAATTGTTCGACAACTGTTTTCTTCAAAAACATTTAGTATCTTGGTATTCCAACTTTTCACATGAAAAAATTCTTTTTAGTACTTTTTGTTTCATTCATATTTGCCGTTAATTGTCAAATTAACAAAAGTCAAATTGATGCTTGGAATGCTACTTTTTATAAAACTTATGACCAAGATTTAGACAAAGCTTTTATCATCGCTAAACGAGCTTTGAAAGAATCAAGAAAAATCAAATATATCGCAGGCGAAGGTGGAGCACTTTATCGAATGGGAATCTATTACGATATAAAAATGAAAAGTGATTCTGCTCGAATATTCTTGTTTAATGGTATTGACAAATTAAAAAAAACAACTGCATATAGTGATTTAGGTGATGCTTACAATAATCTTGGAGCGCATTATTACTATCAATTTGAATATAATAAAGCTATTTCGGCACATCGCGATGCCATTCGATACTTCAAGCGAGCCAAAGAACGTGAAGGAATTTCAAAAGCCTTAAATAACATTGGCATATGCTATAAAAATTTAGGAAAACTAGATCTCGCTAAGTCTACTTACATTCAATCCCTGTCGCTCGGAATAAAGCACAAAGATTCACTCATGATTTCGATTGCAAATGCCAGTATTTCTGGTCTTTTTATTGAATTAAACGAACTTGACTCAGCTTTAATATACAATTTGAAAAGTGAGTTGTTTGTTACTAAAAATGACAATTACACCCGAATAACTATTTGGTTTTCGAGGGGTGAGATTTATAAGGGAATGGACCAATTTCTTCAAGCTGAAAAAGCATATAAAGTAGGATTAGAGCTCGCAGTTAAATCCTCGAACAATGAAAGGATTCAATACTTCTACAAATCATTGGCTGAATTAAAAGAAAGTCAAAATCTATTCAAAGAGTGCATCGAATGGTACAAAAAATACGATTCTTTGCGCGACTTTATGTACAACACTGAAAGGAATGATTTCATGGCAAAATATGAAAATAAGTTCAAACTTGCCGAAAAAGAACAATCCATTAAACAGAAGAACATACAACTACTACAAGCAAAAAATCGAAGTACTGAACAGCAAAATAAAATACAGATCGGTGTCATCATCATTTTGATTCTAATAGCGCTTTCAATTATTTTATTTCTTGCCTTTCGACTAAAAAGACGGAATCATGAAATTGCTATGCGTATGCTAAATGAAACAGATTTACTTTCCAGAGAATTGCATCATCGCATTAAAAATAATTTACAACTCGTTTCTAGTTTACTAACGATCGAATTACACCATTTAGCTGGCAACGACAAAAATAAGTTATTGAAAGTCAAGGATTCACTTCACGTAATTGGTCGGCTACATGAAAAACTTTTTGAATCAAAAAAATGGGAGAAAATTAAACTTTCAGAAATTTTAAACGAACTAAAAAATCAATCTACAAACTTGCTTCCTAATCTAAAAATCAATTTGGATTTTGAAGATAAACTCTTAGACATTAATGCCGGGATTTCGTTGGGAATTGTAATTAATGAGCTGATCACTAACTCTATGAAACATGCTTTTTTTCAGATTGAAAACCCTGAAATAACAATAATGTTAAAAGAAATTGAAGGTAAATTAGAATTAACTTACTTGGACAATGGAATTGGATTTGATACTTCCACCAAAAACAGCTCCTTTGGTTCTGAATTATTGTCTGCACTTCTCAAGAAAATTGGAAGTAATACAAAAATCACCGGTCAAAATGGATTCAATTTAACCTCACAACTAACCACCCAATTTTATTCAAATGAAAATTATACTCATTGAAGATGATCCCTTAATTCAAATTGAATTGAGGTTATTGTTACTAGAATTAGGTCACGAGGTCGTTGGAGAATTTGAACGTTATGAGGAGGTTGAAAGACATCTAGAAGAATTTGAATCGGTGGATTTAGCTTTTATTGACATTCAATTGGCAAGTTCGTACGACGGAACAGATGTCGCTGAACTGCTTCAAAATCGGCACAAGATGAATTTAGTATTCTTGACGTCTAATGTGGACGATCGTGTAATATCCAAAAGTAAGCAATTAAAAATAGCGGATTTTTTAGCTAAACCTTTTCGAAATGAAGACATTAAAATTTGTTTAGCACGATTGCCTGAAGTATTCAAAAATCCCATCATCAACGAGTTATTCTTAAAAGATGGTCATACATTTTTTAAAATAACGATTGAAGATTTCCTTTGGGCCAAGGCTGAAGACAACTACATTACCATTAAGACAACAAAGGAAAAAAGGCTTATCATGCTTCCGCTAAAGGAATTTATCTTAAAATTTTCAAACCCAAACGTATTTCGCGTGCACAGATCGTTTGTAATAAACATTTTAAAGATTGATCAAATTCAAAGTACTGAATTAAAAATCGGTCAAGAAGTTATCCCAATTAGTGAAAGCTATAAAGAGCAAATCCTTAAAATGCTAAATATTTCACCCCAATAAATTCGTATTTCACCCATCAAGTTTTCTAGTTCGCCCATTATTTTTATGGACTTAATTTGCCGTGCGTAAAATTGTAAGAAAAACGCACTATGAAAAAAGTTAATTTAATCCTATCAACCCTGTTTTCACTTCTTGCATCAATAAATTTCGCTCAGTGGACCTCAGTTGGAGCACCAGATTTTACCAGTGCGGGAGCATTAGATATTAGTTTGCAAATCAAGCAAAATGGAACACCTATTGTACTTTATAGAAGTCTCGCATCAGATTCTATTTATGCATTCGAGAATATAAATAATAGTTGGGTTCAACTTTCTGGATTAGCAGTTGCTCCAACTACGGCTTACGATCCGCAACTCGCTCTAGATCAAAATGATATACCGCATGTTATTTATAGAAATGTAAACGATAGCATTTTTATTAAAAAATGGAATGGCACCTCGTGGGAAAATTTTGGCAGCACATCAGGTTATGTAAATAAAGGAAACAATGCCATCTTGAAATTTAATAGCTTAAACGAACCCTTTGTAGCATTTAGTAACTATTCTGTATTTGGTGGAAAATGTTCTGTTATGAATCTAACTGGTGGCGTTTGGACCTATTACATTTCAACATTTGTAACGAATTTTCAAGCAATTCAAATCGACTTTAAAATTGCATCTGATAATACCTTATACGTTGCTGCAAAAAATTCGAACGGAAGCTTTTTGTCTGTCTATAAATCAAATGGAACGGTTTGGAGTATGGTTGGACCAACTGCTAATATTGCTAATGGAATGGCAAGTTTCCCAAAAATTGCAATTAACGCTTTAAATGTTCCGTATATTTTTTACGGAGAATTCGCTTTTAATGACGCTGCAACTGTTCGCAAATGGAACGGGACTGATTGGGAACTTGTAGGTAATTCAGGTTTTTCTGTGTCAGGTATAGGTTTTTCAGATTTTTTAATTGCAAACGGAATCCCAACCGTTTTTTACCAAAACAACATTTCTCAAGTAATGCAATTTGAAAACGGTGTTTGGTCTAACTATGGAGCAGTTCTAGGTTTAGGAAATTCACATGCATTAGCAATTAGAAATGACAATACCATTTTTGCGGCTTACAATAATCTATATAATGGATACAAATTGAATGTTAAAAAATTCTGTACGAGTGAAACATCACAAGCTAGCAACACAATTTGTCAAGGTCAAAACTATAATTTTGGAAGCCAAACCCTTAACACTGCCGGTTCGTATAGCGAAGTTTTTATTAATTCAGATGGCTGTGATAGCTTGGTAAATCTTTCCTTGACTATTTCACCAATATATTCTTTGAATCAATCCATTACTTTGTGTGACGGTGAAAGCGTACAAATCGGGAATTCTACTTATACTCAATCCGGAAACTACCAAACAATTTTAACATCACAAGCTGGTTGTGATAGTACAATTTACACGCAATTGACGATATTGAACCCACAAGTAACTTCAGACCAACAAACAATTTGTCAAGGGCAAAGCTATAATTTTGGTAGCCAAACCCTTAACACTATCGGTTCATATAGTGAAGTTTTTAATAATTCAGAAGGTTGTGATAGCTTAGTAAATCTTACCTTAACTGTTTTACCAACTTATTCCTTGAATCAAGCCATTTCATTGTGTGCCGGTGAAAGTTTACAAATTGGCAATTCCACTTATTCTCAATCCGGAAACTACCAAACAATTTTAACATCACAAGCTGGTTGCGATAGTACAATTAACACACAGTTGACGATATTAGGCCCTTTGGTAACTTCAGAACAACAAACAATTTGTGAGGGCAATTATTTAGTTTATAATGGCGATACGCTAACCCTTGGAAATGAATATGAATATGTTTTTCAAGCGCAAAATGGTTGTGATAGTACACATACAATTCAACTAACGATAGAAAATGCTTTGAACCCAATTATTACAGAAACTGATGGTGTTCTCTCTACTTCAGCTTTGGGAGATAATTTCCAATGGATTGATTGTAATAATAACTCAGCAATTAATGGTGCTGTTACGAACGAATATACTCCAATAAATGATGGAAATTATGCCGTTGAGGTTACCAATAATGAGTGCACATGGATTTCTGATTGCTTCACTTTTAGTACTGTGTCAACATCCCAAATCAATGAAAATGAAGCCTATTTTGTCTATCCAAATCCAGCAAATGATTTTCTTAAATTATACGTGCCAAAAGGAAAATCTATTGCTTCAATATCCATAATGGATGAACTAGGTCGAATTGTAGCTGTTAGAGAAGTGACGAGTGCCACAAATACGATTGATTTGTTAAAACTGGAGGATGGGATGTATTTTCTAACAATTCATGAAACTTCAACAGAACCAACCATACTTCAGTTTCAAGTGATAAAGTAATTAAGGAATTACTGTGATTTAGTCAAGGCCGCATCGGTGATAATGTTATATATTATTAATTTCAAGGACGACATTTATTATGTAATTTGGTATTCTATAATCCAGAGATAAGGAATAAGAAAAAACAATTTCGTTTAACATACTGTATAAAAATTATTTTGAGGTGCTAGGGTTAACTTATCATTCATAATTTGGATTCATGTAAAAAAAGAGCGAAAATCAAACATCAATTCAATCACAATTGCACAGTTTATTTGTCCCTCAAGAAATATTAAATTCTTTTTCAATTGCCTAAATTGATAAAAGGGATTAAGATTTGTTTATCTTTTTATTTGAGAAACAGGATTGTATTCGTGACAAGAGTTTAGATTTAATTCAAAATGATTACATGAATCTCGTTGAGCTAAATTCGTTTCCTTTAGCAGGAAAAGGTTGTTTTTTACAACTAACCAGAGGAGATCGATAGTAAAATCGGAACTCAGATTGAGTTAAAAATATGTATTCAAGGCGTTCTCTTGAAGGAATCCTGTTGTGCTGCTTACGCTGTAGCGGGCTAAATCGAGAAAGACACCATCCCACTAAGTGTGTAAACTGAAATTTTCATAAAATCAGTCTATCTTCAAAAATAATCATAAATTGGTTAAGTATTGTTCCCCAATCACGAATAG
>JBILHL010000043.1:0-22261 GCA_044350515.1 Crocinitomicaceae bacterium
TCGTAGAGCCATTACTCCATTGGTAAGTATAAGGAGTAATTCCCCCTGCTGGGGTCATATCAATTGCGCCATCGCTTCCGCTTAAACAGCTAACAGATGTGATTGCTCGTCCTATTACTAAATCCAAGGGTTCGTAAATCGTTGCGCTGTAGGTGGTTGTGCAATTGTTACTATCCCGCACTAGTAAGGTGTAATCGCCTTGGTCTAAATTTGTTAAATCTTCGGTGGTTGAACCCGTATTCCACGTGTAGGCATAGGGTTGTGTTCCGCCAGTTGTCGTTAATGTAAAGGAACCTGAAGCTTCGTCAAAGCAACGCATATCGGTGCTAAATCCTGTGACTGCTAAAGGTGCTAAAGGCGTCGTAATGATTGTAGAAATAAACGACTGACAAGTATTTGCATCGGTGACGGTGACGAAGTAGTTTCCTGCTGCAAGATTAGAAAGATCCTGTGTAGTGGAAGTGTTGTTCCACAGATAGGTGTAATTTCCTGCTCCTCCTATTACGTTTAAATTAATCGTTCCATTATCAGCTCCAAAGCACGTGACGTTGGTGTGGGTTTCACTTAATAACATTGTGTTCGATGGGTCTAAAATCGTAATTGAGCTCGTTTCTTGACAATTATTTTCATCGGTCACTGTCACTGAATAAGTTCCTGCAACGAGACTCGCCAAATCTTCCGTTATTGCGCTGTTGTTCCATTGGTAGCTGTAAATTCCTGTTCCTCCTGTTACCGTCAAATCGATTGAACCTTGCTGGGCTCCAACACACAAAGCATCAATATGCGTTTCAGAAATGAAAAGTGGGGCTGTTGGTTGGGTGACTGTTGTGCTACCATTGATTTGACAATTTTGAGCATCGGTAACCGTTACGGAATAAGTTCCCGCTAGTAGGTCTAGGATATTTTGAGTTGTTGCGTTATTCGACCAAGAATACGTGTAAGGGGCTGTTCCGCCTATTACTGTTAGGTTAATTGATCCTGTATTCGCTCCAAAACATAAAACAGCCGTCGGACTCAGCCCAATTCCCGTGGGTGTAGGCTGTCCCAAAATACGCTGGATATTGAAAGTACAACCTTGCGAATCAGTGATAACTAAATTGTACGTTCCTGCACCAACTGCTGTTAAATCTTGAGTGGTAGCACTATTCGACCAAGCATAAAAATAAGGTGCTGTTCCACCGCTAACGGTGACGTCAACACTTCCATTCGTTGCTCCAAAACAAGTTGGATTAGTCGAAGTGGCTATTGCGTTGAGTGCGGCTGTGGGTTGGGTTAAAGTGGCAGTGTTTGTCGCAGTACAATTATTTGCATCTCTGATTGTTACAGTGTATGTTCCAGGGGTGCGTCCGCTCAAATCTTGAGTGATAGAAGTGTTCGACCAAAGGTAGGTGTAAGGTGGTGTACCGCCTGCCGGCGTCAAGTCGATAGAACCTGTTGCATTGCCAAAACAAGCGATATTGGTTGCCGAAAGTGTGGAACTCAATGGAGCTGGTGGTTGTGAAATTGTTGTGGCAAGTGTTTGTGTACAACCTTTGTTATCGGTTACAGTAACGGAATAATTACCTGCTGGTCGATTGTTCAAATCTTGGGTGCTTGCTGCATTCGACCACAGGTAAGAATAAGGTGCTGTTCCGCCTGAAACACTTAAATTGATGGAGCCAGTTGAATTACCAAAACAAGCTACATCTACATAGCTCATCGTGAGTGCCAATGGTGCAGCTGGTTGCGTAATTGTAACCGTTCGTGTTTTCGTACAATTGTTTAAATCGTTGACCGTTACAGTATAAGTTCCTGCAATGAGGCTTACGATGTCTTCTGTGGTTGCGGTGTTGGACCAAGAATAACTGTAACCTGGTGTGCCACCTGAAACGCTTAAATCGATAGAGCCAGTGTTTTGTCCAAAGCAATCGATGTTTACTTGGGTACTGGAAAGTATAACAACTGTTGGTTGGGTCAAGGTTACAGAAGCGGCTTTAATACAACCGTTGGCATCCGTAATGGTGGCTGTGTAAGTTCCTGGACCAAGGTTGGAAATAGCTGCTGTTGTTGCGCCATTACTCCAAGAAATCGAATAAGGTGCAGTACCTCCACTAAAAGTCACCAAAGCACTTCCGTCTGCTGCGCCGTTGCACGAAATATCTTTTCCATTGTAATTAGAAGTGATACTGGCGCTAGCTGTTAATAAAGTTGGTTGGGTAATCGTATAACTTTGACTGGCAGTACAGCCTAAATTATCGGTTGCTGTTATGCTGTAATTATTGGGGGCTAAATTGGAAATAGTGGTGCTTGTAGCGTTGTTCGACCATAAGTACGAAAAAGGTGAATTTCCTGTCGTAGAAATCTGAATAGATCCATTGTTCAATCCAAAGCAAGTGACATTGGTTAAGTTCACTAAGTTTAAAACTGGGGGACTTTGAATCGTGATAGTTTTGGAAACGGTGATGCTGCAACCTCCTAAACTTGGAAAAGCAATCGTCAAGGTATAAGTTCCAGCACTAGCAGCGGTGACATTACTTATAGTTGGATTACTCAAAGTGGAAGTGAATCCATTTGGTCCTGACCATGAATAAGTGGCGATCGTAGAAGACGAAGTGGCGCCAAGGTTTAAGGTCTGACCAATACAAACGGTGTTATTCGTAATGGCAAAAGGTGGACACGAGGCGACGCTTATCAGCAAGGCATTACTAGCTGTGAGCGGACATCCTTGGCTGTTGTAACTATCCGAAACACCGCCATTGTTGTATTGATTGCCCGAAATATTTCCTGTCCCGTAAATGTAGGCAGAGTTGGAAATCGTTGGATTACACAGAAAGGCGGGGCAATCGTTTAAAACGGTTACTCGAAATTTTAAAACGGTACTGTCAGCACCCGTTCCAGAGGCTTGCATTTGTCCTCCAGTTGATCCGTTTGCCCCCGTCCCTACTCGAGCACGAATGGTTCGTGAAGAGGCAATATACTCTGCTTGGTCGTCAGAAACGACGTCCGTTTTGTTGCCTGAATTAGGCCCGTGAGTAATCGAAATAGAACCAGGAACATAGGTCGTACGGGGATCCAAAGTATCAACCATATACGTATTTATCGATAAATCAGAACCAATGTTTTTTCCTACAACAGTATATTCCAATACGTCACCTGGAGTAACATTACCTCCGTTGATGTCACGGATACGAACATCAGCGCGAAGGTCGGGTTCGAAAATGTCAATGGCAGAGGTTAAAACCCTTGTTAAAATATTTTCGGAGGAGGTTGTAACTCGAATTGTGGCGTTACTTACATTGTTTCCTAGATAATTAAAAGTCGTATTGTTTGGAATAAAAATACTTGCATCTAAAGCCAGTGTATTGTTATAATTTGGATTTCTGAAAGGAGTAATTGTTGCGTCGTAAGAAACGGTACTGTTAAAAAAATCATTCACTGGATGCAGAGCGTCAGAAACATTAACAAAAGTTCCAGCTCCATTAAATTGTAATTGATCTCCTGTTGAACCTCTATCGCCTTCATAAGAAATCACTCCCAACTCAAAACTTACAGGTCCGGAAAGCGGAGTTAAAAATCCTGTAATTGGAATATCGAGTGAATTTCCAATTCCAACATTTGCAAACCCATCAAAAACAGTGAGGTTTCGCATGGATTGAAACACATTTTTATAAACAACCACAATTGACCAACTTCCCCAAAGATTTCCGCCACCAGTCTGGGTTACCACATCCGCAACGGTGAAACGTCCTCTCGTTCCGGCAGATTGAACTATTGAAGTTATATTTTTATAGCAGAAATAACTTGCGTGTGTAGAAAGACTTGGTGCATCAATCGTTTCATCAGCAATTAATGTTTGATAGCCACCAGTATTCACTTTAATTTTAGCTCTATTTCTTGTTGAATAATTGATAACCGAACTAGTAATTCTTCCTGCCCAATACAATCCTGCCCAAAGAATTTCACTGCAATTTGCTAAATTCATACTATCACTCGAGGACATAAAAGTTGAATTATCAGAATCTATATCGAGGTAATTCATAGTGAAATCACCATTTTGATTTGTTCCATTTGGAGGCACTTGATTTTTTGCGGATGTACAAGAAGTACCTGAATTACAAGTCACTGAAACATTTGAAAGAATTCGAATCCCTCCTTTTTGATTGGTGGAATAACGAGCATTGAAAGGAGCAATCAATTGTGCAGAAATATCGTTTGCAAAAAGCAAAACAAATAAATACAATACAATTAAGTAACTTTTCAAATTAAGAAAAAAATAAAAATGAACCAACTAAAATCAAACGTAAACTATAGCATTTAGTTGCTAAAACGTTAACTTAATTGCAGAGGAGAATTATCCTTCAACTTTTTTAAATCCTTTCCTTGCAATAGCAAAGGATTCTTTACCAATTCCAACGATGGAAACAATATTCAGCGGAAATTCTAATAAAACGTGAGAAAAACTTAAGAAAAAGAGTAAACTTAATCCTAAAGAATAGTCGTATGCATAAAAAACACTTGCTCCTATCCACAATATGATTACAGCTGCAAAACGTGCTTTTGGAACTTTGTGCCATCGAATAACTTCCGTTTTACTGAACCAATTCAAGTAATGATACAAATAAGCAAAAGCAATGAATCGCATTAACATAATACCAATGCTTGAATAAAAAACGATTCCCCAATAAGTATCTTTATCATAACCCAAAGCTTTCTTTATAGGAATCGGTCGTTGGTAGTATTCATTCGTTGCATCTTGTATGATAAAAGGTTCATTTAATTTAGTTTTTAATGAATCATTCAATCTTTTTCGTTCTGCTGAAGGAATGTTCTTTTTTGATTTTGCATCATTTACAAAGTTTGCCAAAAACTGTTTGTTCGTTAACTTAGGCTCTTCAACCAATTTAAAGTGCTCTAAAATACTGATACTCGTATAGAAAAAACCATCACCGTTTGCGTAATATGCATTTTTTCCATATTCTGTTAAGTTACTTTTTTTGACATCAACAGGTGTAAAGAAAACGAGAAATACAGGAACTAATACGAAGCCAACCATTTGCCACAAACCAGATTTACTTCTTGATTTCAGTGCTCCAAAAAGCATGAATAAACCAGTAAATAAATAAACATGAATTAAAGTTGGGACAAGTGAAGTCAAAGCGAATACCATTGTACTTCCACTGTTGACATCTGAATTATCTGGACTCAACCAACCCGAAACAAATACATATAGAAAAAGAATAGCAACAATTTTCACAATTAAATTCTTCACTAATGCAAACAAAATCGAGCTAAACAAGGCGAATACAAGCAGTTTATCAAACAAATTCATTTCAACGAAATAGTCATAAACTTCCATGCTTACACCAAAATCTTTAGCAAAAGCAGCGTAAGAAAGTAAAATTCCCACTATTAACAAGATCAAAAAATCATATTTTCCTTTTGAGAAATAATTGCGGTCGTGAAGCCAACTTATTTCCGTTAGATAATGTAAAGGACCTAAATAAGCATAAGCCAATAAAAAAGTTTCGAAAGGGAAAAAATAAGCTAAAATAGCTGTGATAATCATCAACCCAATATTGAGGTAATTGATTTTATCTTCTTTTAATAGGTTCAATTTGTTACGTTTTAATATACACAAATATAAGAATTTTCAATTGAAGGAAAGTTCTGAATAAAAAACTCAATTATTTGTAAACTGATACTTAAAAATCAAATTTTTTGTAATCTACAATTTATCGGCTGTTTATTTTCAACCTTAATTTTAACAAATACATGTTTTTTCATTTAATAACTTTGAATTTTATTCTGCATTAAATTCCAACTTCAACTATGAATTAGCTTTTCACAAATTCAATAGCGTAATTCCAAATTGTATATTTGCATTAAAAATCGTTCATGCAGAAAATCCTCATCAAAAACATCAAAGGCTTAGTGCAAGTAGGTGAAAATTTACCTTCTATCCGAAAAGGAAAAGAAATGCAAGAACTACCGATTTTGGAAGACGCTTTTCTCGCTCTTGAAGACAATGAAGTGATTGCTTATGGCCTGATGGAAGATTGGGAAGGTATTACAGATTGGCGCGACTTAGAAGTTGTTGATGCTGAAGGACGATATGTGCTTCCCTCATTTTGTGATTCACATACACACACCGTTTTCGCAAAAACACGCGAAGAAGAATTTGTGGATAAAATAAATGGTTTAGGGTATGAAGAAATTGCAGCGAAAGGTGGTGGGATTTTAAATTCCGCACGCAAACTGGCTCTCATGTCGGAAGATGAATTGTATGATTTAGCACAAAAACGCATCCACAAAATGATTGCCTGTGGTACAGGTGCAATTGAAATCAAATCAGGTTATGGTTTAAGCGTAGAAGCTGAACTTAAAATGTTGCGTGTTATCAAACGCTTGAAAGTAACAAATTCCATTTCCATTAAAGCGACCTTCTTAGGGGCTCATGCTTTCCCTCAAGAATTCAAAGAAAATCACCAGGGATATATTGATTTGATTATCAATGAAATGCTACCCGTAATCAAAGAAGAAAATTTAGCTGATTACATCGATGTTTTTTGTGAACGAAATTACTTTTCAGTTGAAGAAATGACCCAAATTTTGGAAGCTGGAAAACGTATCGGTTTACTACCCAAAGTGCATGTGAATCAATTTTCAGTAATGGGAGCCGTTTCAAAAGCTATTGAATTAGGTGCACTTTCTGTTGATCATTTGGAAGAATTAGGTGATGCGGATGTACTTGCGCTACAAAATTCGTCTTGTATTCCAACAATTCTTCCCGGCTGTTCACACTTCTTAGGAATTCCTTTTGGAGATGCTAGAAGAATGATAAATGAAAATTTACCGGTAGCACTCGCAAGCGACTTTAATCCAGGTTCAACTCCGAATTATAATCTTTTTACAATTTGGTCTTTAGCGTGTATCAAACTTAAAATGACACCAGAAGAAGCTTTCAATGCATTAACCATTAACGCTGCATGTGCAATGGGACTTTCACAAACACATGGTAAAATCTGTTTAGGAAGCAAATCGCCATTAATTTTAACTAAAGAAATTCCTTCATTGGCTTATTTGCCTTACTCATTTGGCGAATTGAATGTTGAACGCGTTTTTATTTAGGGTCCTAGAGAAAAATTTAAAATTCTTTTTTATCAAAAACTGATATTAATAATAAGTTTTGAAAATTCCTCTTTATTTACACCACTATTTTTATTGTTCAAATGAACTATAAGCCGATGATTATGCAAATCACACTAAATAAAAATAATTATTAATCAATTGATTTTTAAGTATTTAAACCTAAAAATACTTAAAATATCATGTAGAAAATTCAAATTAATTTTGTCAAACCGTAGTCGGTATTATACCAAACAAGTTTTTATTTATGACAATGTTCTTGTTAATTGGTATTATAGGATAAAAAAGCCTTTAAGTAACTTATTTTAATGACTTTCTAGATTCCTATGTGAATTGCTTGCGAAATTAAGGAAAGCAATTAAACTGTTTTTCTCTTGCGTTGTTGAGATGTTGGTTTTGGTCTAGAGAATATACGTTTTTCAACTTCGTCAATTTTACCAGTTGAAGGAAATGGATGATTACTAACCACAGGAACCGTCATTCCAATCACTTTTTGTATGTCTTTTAAATATGCTTTTTCTTCCGTGTTACAAAAAGAAATCGACTTACCAGAAGCGCCTGCACGACCTGTTCTACCAATACGGTGAACGTATGTTTCAGGAATGTTCGGAATATCATAGTTAATAACATAAGCCAAAGAATCAATATCAATTCCTCGAGCTGCAATATCAGTTGCAACTAAAACACGTGATGTTCTTTCTTTAAAGTTTTTCAAGGCATTTTGACGTGCGTTTTGGGACTTATTTCCGTGAATTGCTTCTGCTTTGATATCGTTTTTCAAAAGAATTTTCACCAATTTGTCTGCGCCATGTTTCGTTCTTGTGAAAACCAGAGCCGTTTCGATATTTTGTTCTTCTAATACATGAAGAATCAAATCTTTTTTCTGATCGGTATCTACAAAGTACATTTCCTGTTGAATTGTTTCTGCAGTTGACGAAACAGGACTCACTTCTATATGGCTCGGATTGGTTAAAATTGAATTTGCCAAAGAAGTAATTTCCTTCGGCATGGTTGCAGAAAAGAAAAGTGTTTGACGTTTTTCAGGTATAATTTTAATAATTTTCTTAACGTCATGAATGAATCCCATGTCCAACATTCGATCTGCTTCATCCAAAACAAAAATCTCTAATGTTTTTAAACTAATAAACCCTTGTTGAATCAAATCCAACAAACGTCCTGGAGTAGCAATTAGAATGTCAACACCTGCTTTTAAACGATTTACTTGAGAATGTTGATTTACTCCTCCAAAAATCACTGCGCTTTGTTGCTTCAAATTTTGTCCATAGTCTTTAAAACTTTCGTGAATTTGAATCGCCAATTCTCTTGTTGGAGTTACGATTAAGGCACGAATTACTCTTCTACCATTGGTAGGTTTTGTGTTTTCTAAACGTTGTAAAATTGGAATCGCAAAAGCTGCTGTTTTACCAGTTCCCGTTTGGGCACATCCCATAATGTCTTTTCCTGCTAATACAATTGGAATTGCTTGTTCTTGGATTGGAGTTGGTTGTGTATAACCTTGAGTGTCAAGAGCGTTTAAAATCGGCTCTAAAAGATTTAGTTCTTTAAATGTCATAAAATAGATTCGATTCTAAGTTTGACACACTAAATTAAATGAAAGACCTAGAATTTATACAAAGGTACACTATTTATATCGGTTTTCCTTGACGTAATTACTTTTTTGTGTTTTTCAAAAATTAAGTACTCAATAAAATTTGAAAAACTGATGCATTTATAGTACTTGAGGTACTTGAAAAATAATTCATAAGATTTAAACCATTAAAGAAATAAATAATCTAAAAAACTAAAAATCAACCCTCTACTCCCCCATCTTCACAAATTTCTTACGCACTTCTACTCCATTCACTTTTGCAGAGAAGACATAGTAACCATTCATTAAGCTTGAAATATCTATGTTGAATAAGAAATTGGCATCAGTTCCAGATAGTACTTTCTTACCACTTAGGTCTAAAACATTCCACTCAGGTTGAATTGAAAAATTCCCCGTAAATTCAATAGTTATTGACTCTTTAGAAGGATTTGGATAAACCAACATTCCGTTTTCTTCTATCAATTCCTCAATTGATGCTGTTGATGGAGCCGTGCAAGAACATTTGTTTTTCACAACATTCGTTTGAATTACTTCGGGCGCTGTGTAAGTTGCTTTAACCCAGCATTTTTGACCATTTTGAGTTGCTGTTGAGTTTCTGATTCGAATCGTATGCCAACCGTCATAAGTTGCAACTTTATTAAACACTAAATTTCCTGCACCAGAGATAGAGTCAATTTGGTTACAATCTTTATCTACTAAAATCAACGTAATCGAATTTAAAGGAGAAGAAGGATATAATTCTAAGCCAATTTGCGAACCAGATTTAGCGAAAATTCTACCTACTGTTCTACAATCGCGGCTATTATTTGGCAATCTTCCACCCTGCTCCAGTGATTTAATGTGGCTGTCACCTAGATCATCTTCCATTTCCCATTCTTGGGTAACAGACTTAGCTGGACGAACATAATTTTCTGTAATTCCCTCAGGTGCCCAAACGCAATAACCACGACGACCTTGCGCAGCTGTACCATTACATGGAGGAATGCTAATATTAACTTTTCCACCACCGTAAACAGTTCTTGTAGCTGTTCCATTAGCTCCAGAATAATCTATTAAGACCGTTCCATCCGCCCAAGAAGTTTGAACGCCATTCAAGTCTTGCCAAACCGTCCAATTATCTGTTACTCCGATTAATGCCTTTCCACCTCTTTCAATTACAAGAGCATCTGCAGCTTGCCAACGAACGAAGTAAGCGCCTTCTTTGAAACGTAAATTTTGGTGACACCAAATTAAATTTTCAATATCGCTTCTTGCTGGAAGTGTTGAATCTACATTTGGTCGGTGATTGAAACGATTTCCGTTGTAACCAATATTAAATAAATCTTCAAAGAAAATTTGTGGCGCACCATCGACAGAAAGTGCGATGGCGTGTGCTGCACTATTTCTACCGTCGTTTGGTTCGATTTGTGTTCCTAATTGAGAACCAGAGTTCCAACCATTGTAATTTCCTGAAGAGGTTAAAATAGGTCTGAAAGTATCGTGATTATTCACAAATGGAACTGTTCTATTTCTATTTGATTGTTGCGCGGATGGAATTGTACTTAAATCAAAATTTCCGTTTCCATTTACCATATTTTGAATTGCTCCACGAATTGCAAAATCAAAAGTTCCTGAACGATCTTGAACAGAACTTACCCAAGAATCCAATTCAGATGCTCCCCCAACCCACTCTCCTACAGAGAACAAACCTTCTCCTCCACTTGCCCAACCTGAATTGTTTTGCAAATTCCACAAAATATCCTCAGTCACATACGCAGGGAAATGCTTAACTGCATCAATCCTAATTCCATCCCAACCCACTTGTTTCTTGTACCAAATCATCCAATTACGCATATTATTTCGCATATAATCAGCTGATTGTGCAGGATTATAAGTTGCGTTCGAACTCAAACCAAAAGCATTACTTTCATAAGATACATCTGGACCCCAGTAAGGTGAATTAATCGCATTTGAACAGCAAACATTGTTGTTATTTGGATAGAAATTCTGCCAATTTTTCGGAAAGCGTCCTTCACGTGTAAAATACTGTGTACTTGATTCATTCGTTGCTGGACTTCCGTATGCTACATAGCGAAAGTTTTTAAACTTAGATGTAGAACCATCGTCCATTGCAGCCGGGTCAGCACCACCAGAACCTGTTGCGCTACCTGCGTTTGTAACGTGATTTAATACAATATCTTGAATAACATCTATTCCATTAGCTTTCAAAACAGCGACCATACGTAAAACTTCGTCTTTGTCTCCAACGCGCGTTTTCAATGAATTTTTTTGCCATTTATCACCTAAATCATAATGGTCAAATGGAGAATATCCTACACTATTTGTTCCTGAATTTTTAATAGTTGGCGGAATCCAAACGGCATCCACCCCCATTTCTTTCAAACGAGGCGCAAGATCCGTTAAGTAATTCGCCCAACCATTTGGATAATTAGAATTCCAATAATCCCACCAAAATCCTTGAAGGACAATTTGACGATTTGTTGGATTTACTTGTGCATTTGTAGCTTGCAAAAAAGCAATTAGAACAAATACGGATAGCAAAATTCTTTTCATTTCTTAAAATTTAAACGGTTTGTGATGTCAAATTAATTGTTCTTTCCTCCGCCGCATTCAGGGTGATTTTCTCTGTTAAAACATTCATTTCCAAGGATAAATCACCAGTGTTTTTAATTTTAATTTCTGATTGAGAAACAGCTATTGTGATCGGATTGTTCTTGTAAAGTATCTGAAATTTATAAGATTTCCAAGCTTCTGGAATTTTTGGGTCAATGCTCAATCCGTTTTCATAGATTCTAACACCCGCCATTCCTTCCACAACACTCATCCAAGTACCAGCCATTGAAGTAATATGCAAACCTTCATCCGCTTCGTGATTGTAATCGTCCAAATCTAAACGAGAAGTACGTAAATACAATTCATAAGCTTTGTTCATGTTCCCAATCTTAGCTGCTAGTATAACGTGAACACATGGCGATAAAGAGGATTCATGAACTGTTTTCGGTTCGTAAAAGTCAAAGTTTTCACGTAAAGTCTCAATATCAAAATGATCTTCAAATAAATACAAACCTTGAAGTACGTCTGCTTGCTTGATGAAAATAGAACGCAAAATACGATCCCAAGACCAATGCTGATTTATCGGACGTTGATTTTCTGGAATATCATTTGCTGATAATTGTTCTTTATCCATAAATCCGTCTTGCTGCAAGTAAACGTTTGTTCCTTCAAGGGTCGGGAAATAAACATTATTTATAATATGTTGCCATTTATCCTCTTCACCAGCAGTTAAAACTGATTGCGATTCGTTGCGAAGTTGTTTATCAACATCTAAAGCATATTGGATACACCATTTAGCTAAATAATTAGTGTACCAGTTATTATTGACGTTGTTTTCGTATTCATTTGGACCAGTAACTCCAAGCATTACATACGCTTTTTTGCTTTCCGACCAATTAAAACGTTGCGCCCAAAAACGAGCGATTCCAACTAAAACAGGACGACCATATTGGGTTAAATAAGAAACATCACCCGTGTGGCGTACGTAATTGTAAATACCAAAAGCAATAGCACCATTTCGGTGGATTTCTTCAAAGGTAATTTCCCATTCGTTGTGGCATTCTTCACCGTTCATTGTAACCATTGGATACAAAGCTGCTCCGTCTGTAAAACCTAATTTAGCCGCATTTTCAATCGCTTTTTCTAAGTGATTATATCGGTAAATCAATAATTGTTTTGAAATCTCTGGCGATGAAGTTTTTAGATAAAATGGCAAACAATAAGCTTCTGTATCCCAATATGTTGCGCCACCATATTTTTCTCCAGTAAATCCTTTAGGACCGATGTTTAATTTTGCATTTTTTCCCGTGTAAGTCTGATACAGTTGGAAAATATTGAACCGAATACCTTGTTGTGCTGCTGTGTCTCCTTCGATTTGTATATCAGCATTTTTCCAAATTTCAGACCAAGCACTTTCGTGTTCAGCTAAAAGCAAATCAAAACCAGCGATATAAGCGTCTCTAACTTGATTTATCGCTCTTGGAATTAAAGAAAATTCAGAATGACTTAAAGTTGAAATTATAGAAACGTATTTTTTTAATGTGAACTTTACTCCTTTCTCTAAGTAATGTTCAAAGTTATTCTCTACATAAAATTCATGTTGCGCTATATTTGGATGGATTTCCAACAATTCACTTTCTCGCCAGAAAGAAAAACGCATTGCTGTTGCAACGACGAAATTTGTTTTTTTTGTTTTCGCACAAACGACTCCTTTTTTAATATCTACTTTTCGGCTGTCTTCCTCCCAGAAAAATTCGTTATAGTTGGAATCATGATTACTTACTTTTCCATCTAAATAAGGGGTAAACTTGATATTTCCACTAAAATTTAATGGAGTCACAGAATAAGAAATTGCGGCAACCTCTTCGCGAGCCATCGAACAAAACCGAATAGAATTCACTTCAATTTCTTTTCCATTTGGAAATTTTGCTTTGAATTTTCTTGTCAAAGTACCTTTGAACATATCCAATTCACGGTAAAAAGAACTCACTTCACACGTATTCAAATCCAATTGAATTCCGTCAATTTCAATATTGATTCCAATCCAATTACAAGAATTTAAAACTTTTGCAAAATATTCTGGGTAACCATTTTTCCACCAACCTACACGCGTTTTATCTGGATAATAAACTCCTCCCACATAGCTTCCTTGTAAGGAATCGCCAGTGTATTTCTCTTCAAAATTTGCACGTTGACCAAACGAACCATTTCCAATACTGAAAATACTTTCAGCTTGTTTTTGTTTCATAGGATCAAACGATTTCTCACTTATTTTCCAATTATCAATTTCAAATAAATTACGCATAGTCTTCTAATCTGAATTCAGTTAAATTGTTATAATATTTTGTTGCTATTTCTTTTACCTCCGGATTTCCAACACCAATGTCTAAAAATCCGCCCGCTTTTGCTGCTTGAATTCCACTTGCTGCATCTTCAAAAACGATACATTCCGCAGGCGATAATTCTAGTGCTTTTGCACCGTTTAAAAACACTTCTGGATGTGGTTTCGGATCACTTACTCCATTTCCATCAACAACTACATCGAAGAAATTAGAAATTCCTAATAGTCCAAGGATGAAATTTGCGTTTTTACTCGAAGAACCAACTCCTAATTTTATTCCATTAGCTTTGGCATAAACCAATAATTCCATCACTCCAGGTAATAAATCTGATTGATTTAACTCTTGAATAGAATCAAGGTAAAAATCATTTTTACTTTTTAATAGTGCATCAAATTCAGATTCAGAAATGAAAACATTCCCCATTTTAAGAATCATTTTCAAAGAATCAATGCGGCTAATTCCTTTTAATTCTTCATTTTCACGCTCCGTAAATGGCACGCCTAATTCGTCAGCTGTTCTTTTCCAAGCATCGAAATGATTGTGTTCTGTGGTTACGAGCACCCCATCTAAATCAAATATTAATCCTTTAATTTTCATTTTTAATTGTAAAATTCAATATTCCTGCTAAAATCATTAATCCACCGCCAAGCATAAGTGCGTATGCTGCATTTCCACCAAAAAGGTGTTTAACAATTGGTCCAGAAAACAGGGCACTTACGATTTGAGGTAAGGTGATAAAGAAATTGAAGATGCCCATAAAAACACCCATTTTGTCCGCTGGAATCACACCTGACAACATTGAATATGGCATTGCAAGAATACTAGCCCAAGCAACACCTATAAATATCATTGGTAAAATCATTGCATTTTTATCGGGCATAAAATACATTAAAATCAATCCAAATCCTCCCATTACAAGTGAAACCATGTGTGTTCGAGATTTACCAATTTTAGCTGCAATCATTGGAATTAATAGCGCAAAAATCGCAGAAACACCATTGTAAATCCCAAATAAAATACCTACCCAATCTCCTAAATTTTCACTTAAAGCCAATTGTCCAAGTGCAATTTTATCCTTCGGATTTTCTGATAAAGTTTCTTTTAAAGAATCGATAGAAGGTAAATCATACGTGTGTTCTCTCAAAGCAGTGGTTGTGTAAACCCACATACAAAATAATCCAAACCAAGAAAAAAACTGAATCAATCCTAACTTCCACATAGTCATTGGAATTGTGAATTTTTCCTTTGGTTTTTCAGCCTCTACAATTCCCATATCAATCCGTTCTTGAGGCGAGTATTCCTTTGTTTTAAAAATAGTCCAAAGAATTGCTCCCATAAACACAATCGCCCCGATGTAAAAAGAGTAAACAACGTTTGGTTGTACTTTTACATTGGGAAGATTATTCGCTACGCCGAACCAATTGTTTAGGATCCATGGTAGAAATGACCCCACAACAGCCCCAATTCCAATTAATGCCGTTTGAATTGAAAAACCTTGTGTGCTTTGACTTTCAGGTAAATTATCCGCAACTAATGCACGGAAAGGTTCCATTGAAATGTTAAATGATGTATCCATCATCATTAGGAATCCAGCTCCTACTAATAAGGCTGGAAAAACACCTGTAAATTTATCGGCATTTGGCAATAATACGAGTGCTATACAAGCCAAGATTGCTCCAGCTAAAAAATAAGGTCTTCTTCTACCTAGCGTTTTAGACCATGTACGATCACTCCAGTAACCAATAATAGGTTGAACAATCATTCCAGTTAGGGGTGCAACGAGCCAGAACCAAGAAAGACTTTCAACATCTGCTCCGAAATCGGTTAAAATTCGACTTGCGTTGCCGTTTTGAAGTGCAAATCCCATTTGAATTCCTAGGAACCCAAAACTCATATTCCAGATTTGCCAAAAGGATAAGTTAGGTTTAGTTTTTTGCATTTTAGTTTTATTTAGGAATTTAAGACTTTAGGACATCAGGATTTTAGGACTTTAAGATGAATGAGAAAACGAGGAATGAGAGAATGAGGATTTTGCAATTCGCAATCCGCAATCGCTTATTTATAATAAACCCGATATCCCCAAGCTTCTAATTCTGTTTCTACTTCTGTTTTCAATTTTGCTTTCTTTCCAGAAAACAATTCTTTATATTTTCCAGCAAGTAAAACGTTATTCAATTTTACTTTTTGGTCATTTCCAGTCATATTTATCATTACTAAAACTTTATTACCGTCTTTTTCTCTTGTGAAAACTAAAACATTTTTTTCATCAGCAGCAGAAATAAACTTTACTTCTCCCCCATTTTCTCCATTCCACAGTGCTTTATTTGAACGATTTAACTGCAAAAGTTTGGTGTAAAAAGGAACTAAATCCATTTTTATCCAATCAATTGAATCTTTCTCGAAGAATTTTAATCTTCTGTCTAATGAAGTTTCTTGACCGTTGTAAACTAAAGGCATTCCTTCAAATGTTGCTGCAAAAACGGCAAAAGCAAATCGAGATTCCCCCATTCGCTCCATTTCAGTACCATTCCAAGAATTTTCATCGTGATTTGATGTAAAGTTCATTCTGTATGCTGACTTTGGGTGTTTATTGTCTTTTGCATAATTGTAAAAGGCAGTAACATCCTTTTTTCCTTTAGCAACATCGTTCATAATATGGTGTAAATTCCAACCATACGTCATATCAAATGCTTTGTGCATTTCCACTTCTTCAGCTTCTGCAAGCATAAATACTTTTTTTGTCGCATCTAATTCTTTACGTGCATCTACCCAAAAATCAATCGGAACCCAGCTTGCTACATCGCAACGGAATCCGTCAATATTTGCTTCCGTCAACCAATATTTCATAGAAGCAATCATTTCTTTGCGCATTTCTTTATTGTCGTAATTCAAATCAGCTACATCCCACCAATCTGTTCCGATAGTTGGTTGCAATCTTCCCAATGAATCAAGCGTATACCAATCTTTGTGACCTTGTTTAACCCATACGTTATCAGGAGATGAATGATTTGCAACCCAATCAATGATGATTTTCATTCCTTGTGCATGAGCTGACTTCACTAGTTGTTTGAAATCATCTAAAGTCCCAAATTCAGGATTCACAGCCTTATAATCGCTAATTGCATAATAACTTCCCAAACCACCTTTGCGATTTTCAACTCCAATTGGATGAATTGGCATTAACCATAAAATATCAACACCCATTTTTTTCAATCTAGGCAAGTGTGTTTCAAATGCTTTGAATGTTCCTTCAGGTGTGAATTGTCGAATGTTTACCTCATATATTGTGGCATTTTTTGACCACTCAGGAGTTACATTTTGAGCGATGTTCTTGAAATTCATTAGAATTAGAAAAACAAATAAAAGCAAGTTGCTATTTCTCATATTATACTATTTCAGTGTTTAGAATATATTTTAAATGATAAGCCACCAAAGCTTCAGCTGGACGACGAATCAATGAACCAATCGTAACATTGTAAAAATCAGCCGCTTCTCTTAATTCTTTTTCAAAAATCTGAGAAATGGAACCTACGAAATTCACCTCTACCTCTTTGTAATTCTTATAGCAAGTCACGTGAACATCGATAAATTTTTTAAAACCTTCGCGCACCATGTCTTTGAAATAGGAATTGTCTTTATGTTTTGCGATGAAAGGCATAAATGATGCAATGAAAACATTTGCATTTGGCTTCATGTAAACATGTTCCACCAAATCGTCTTTGGAAAAGTGATATGTTGCAATAAAATCCTCCTCGATTTCAGCTGGCAAACGATGATACAAGAAATTTGCTATCAATTGTTTCCCAAAATAACTTCCACTTCCTTCATCTCCAAGTATATAACCCAAAGCAGGAACTTCTTCCGAAAGATTTTCTCCATCAAAATAACAAGAATTCGATCCTGTTCCAATAATACAAGAGATTTGAGGTCGCCCACTGTAGGTTGCATAAGCACAAGCCAACAAATCGTGATCTACTAAAACTTTTGCATTTACAAAAACGCGTTTTAATCCTTCTTCAACTTTTGCATTCAATTCGTCACTCGAACAACCAGCGCCGTAGAAGTAAACTCCCTTAATTTCAGCCGCTATTGAAATAATCTCTTTTACTTTTTTTAATTCTGTTTCAATTAAATCCGAAGAATGAAAATATGGGTTAAAGCCCATCGTTGAACAAAAACTTTGGTTATTTTTGCCATCGACTAACATCCAGTCACATTTTGTTGATCCACTTTCTGCTATGAAATACATAAATTTAATATTGATTTAATGGTCTGTGTGTCATTTTTACACTTTCAAATATAAGGATTATCACAAAAGAAGTATAAATTATGCAAAAAAAAATTGTTTCTGAGTTAAATCCAAATGTATCCGTTGACTGCGTCATATTCGGATTTGACCTAGAAAAGCTTAATGTTTTGGTAATAGACAGAGGTGAAAATCAACTGGCAGAAAATGCTCGATTAGCACTTCCAGGTAACTTAATTTACAACAACGAGAACCTCGAACAAGCAGCATACCGCGTTTTGGAAGAGTTAACAAGTTTGAAAGATATTTACCTCGAGCAAATTGGCGCTTTTGGCGATCCAAACCGAATTTGTAAAGAAGCGGATCGAGCTTGGTTACAATCAATTCGTGCGGAACCGGAGGCGCGAGTAATTACCGTTGCTTATTTTTCCTTGGTAAAAATGGAAGATTATATGCCATACGCTGCTTCTTTCGCAAAAAATGCCGCTTGGATTCCTGCAAATGAAATTACAGATTTAGCTTTTGACCATTACGATATTTTGCAAGCTGCGCGTAACAAATTAAAAGAGAAAATTAAAATTCAACCTATTGGGTTTAATCTTTTACCAGAAAAATTTACCCTTAGTCAATTACATAAATTGTACGAAAGCATTTTAGATAAAGACCTCGATAAGCGAAATTTCAGAAGAAAAGTACAAAAATTGAATATTTTAACTCAATTGAATGAAAAGCAAGAAGGTGTTCCACATAAACCGTCAGAGCTATACAAATTCAACGAAGAGAAATACCAAGAATTAACGCAACATGGCTATGATAATTTTGGGTTTTAGCTTTTAACAACCTCAACTTTAAACAATTTCGTATATTCTGAATTTACAGGATTACGAACTAAATAATTTACCCAATGGATCATACTTTATATATGCAACGTTGCTTGGAACTCGCTCAATTGGGTAAAGGTTTTACAGCTCCAAATCCAATGGTGGGCTGTGTAATCGTGAAAAACGACTTAATCATTGGTGAAGGATATCATCAAGAATATAGTAAAGCTCATGCTGAAGTAAATGCCATTCAATCGGTTTTTAATAAAAATGAACTTGAAGGTGCAACTGTTTATGTTTCTTTAGAACCCTGTTCCCATTTTGGAAAAACACCACCCTGCGCTGATTTATTGGTACAATCTGGTGTAAAAACTGTTGTTATTGCTTGCCGAGACACTAATCCTGCTGTGGCTGGAAGAGGAATTGATCGATTAAAAAAAGCTGGAATTGAGGTAATAGAAGGTGTTTTAGAAAAAGAAAGTCGCGAATTAAATAAACGTTTTTTTACTTTCCATGAAAAACAACGTCCTTACATAATTTTAAAATGGGCACAAACACTTGATGGATACCTCGATAAGGCAAGACTTGAGAACGAAACAGGAATTAATTGGATTACTGGCGAAGAGACAAAATCATTGGTGCATAAATGGCGTGGAGAAGAGCAAAGTATTTTGGTTGGTAGAAATACAATCATCAACGACAATCCTTCTTTAACAGTGCGCGAATACAAAGGAAAAAATCCAATTAGAATTGTGATTGACAGTCAACTACAAATCAGTGGTGACGTAAATATTTATTCTTCAGAAGCACCAACAATTGTTTTTAATCGCATTCGAAATGAGAAAAAGGAGAATGTTGAATGGGTAAAAATTAAGGAAACAAGTACTAAAAACATCCTCGATGAACTTTATAATCGTGGGATAATTTCCGTATTTGTTGAGGGTGGAAGTAGAACCTTGCAGTACTTTATTATTGACAATGTTTGGGATGAAGCCCGCGTTATTGTTGGTAATAACCGTTTTGATGAAGGAATGAAAGCACCAATTATTAACCGTGTACCAATAGCCTCTCATCCATTTGGAGAAGATATGGTTTACTATTATTCGCGCAGATGATTTCTTTATTTCTTGCTATCCTATTTTCAAGTTTCATTTTTGTAATTTTTAAATTATTTGATCGCTTTAAAATTGATGTTTTTCAAGCTATCGTCTTTAATTATTTTACAGCTTTCTTATGCGGAATCCTATTATATGGAAGTGAATGGAAACCTGAAGCTTTGGAAGATATCACTTGGTTCTATTTTGCTATTGTAGCAGCCGTTTTGTTTATTTCACTTTTTATTTTGATGGGTTTAAGTGCACAGAAGAATGGCGTAGCGATTACTTCTGTAGCTGTTAAAATGAGTATGGCAGCAAGTGTTTTGGGAATGATTTTTCTTTACAATGAATCGGTTTCTGCTTTAAAAATTTTCGGAATTCTATTGGCTTTTGCTGGTGTTGTTTTAGTGTCTTGGCAAGGAAAAAATGAAAAATCAGCTGCTAAGCAATCTTTATGGATGTTATTTGTTCTATTTTTTGGTAGTGGTATTTTAGATTTGGTTTTGAATTATGTTCAAAACAATGCATTACAACAGCTAACACCATCATTATTTTCCGCTATTGGATTTGGAATGGCTGGAATTATTGGATTGGTTGTTTTCTTGATTCAATTGCAACAAAAGAAAACAAAATTTGCGTTCAAAAATGTTTTGGGAGGTATAGCACTTGGGATTCCAAATTACTTTTCGATTTACCTGTTAATTAAATCATACAAAGAAACAGGCTGGGCAGATTCAACAGTGCTATCAATCATTAATGTTTCAATTGTTTGCATTTCAGCACTCACAGGTTTTTTAATCTTTAAAGAAAAAATAAACCTTACGAAAGGATTTGGAATTCTTACTTCTCTTTTAGCAATATTGCTGTTGTATCTTGCAAGTTAATTCTTACTTCTGAATCAAAATATCAGGCGATTTCAGTAACAATATTGTGCTTTTCAATCAATTTTCGTATATTTATTAATGCATAGCGCATTCTTCCTAGAGCAGTGTTGATACTTATATTTTCCAACTCAGCTATTTCTTTAAAAGACATATCTTGAAAAATACGCATTTCAATCATTTCGCGTTGGGGTTTTGGTAAATGACTTACCAATTTAACCATCTGTCCTTCCAACTCATCATAAGTTACTTGTTGCAAATAATTTTTCTCTTCGGCTGCAATTTTGTAGAAAACAGAGTAATCCTCATCCAATGAATTACTTTCTGAAACCATTCGCACTTTACTTTGACGGCGATAAAAATCAATGATTAAGTTATGAGCTATGCGCAATGCCCAAGGAAGAAATTTTCCTTCTTCGTTGTAATTACCTAATTTTAAGGTATTGATAATTTTCACAAAAGTCTCCTGAAAAAGGTCATTTGCTAAATCAAAATCTTTGACTTTGTGTTTGATAAATCGAAAAATACGGTCTTTGTGACGAAGTAATAATACCTCAAAAGCTTTCTCATTACCAGCAATATACAATTGAATTAAGCTACAATCGTTGTCGTTTGTTAAAAACATAATTTACA
Source organism: Crocinitomicaceae bacterium (assembly GCA_044350515.1). Classification (GTDB taxonomy): domain Bacteria; phylum Bacteroidota; class Bacteroidia; order Flavobacteriales_D; family Crocinitomicaceae; genus UBA952. The sequence goes on from JBILHL010000043.1 coordinate 21,308, forward strand.
AATTCTGTCGGAAATCAACAATTAAAAGTAAATTTGGACTATAGGCTTTTAGATTTAAATTTCAGCTAAAGTAAGTATTAGAAACCAATCAAGCAAATAAAAGTTAAAAAAATAATGTCGATTCGTGGAAAAATTTTGTTTTTTGGTTGGATAACTTTGCTTGTTTTTCCTATTCCTGGTTTTCTTTTGCGATACATTTTAGATGATGTTTCACTCCTTAATTTTTTGGAACCCGAAAACATTCAAATTCTTCCAATTGGCTATGGTTTAGAGTTTGGTTTTGTCTATGGTTTTATAGCTTACCTTTTTATGCAAGCTCCATTTTTTGATGCTGTTCCAATGAAAATTGACAAATTAGTTGGAGAAATGAACCTTAAATTTCACTATGGAATTTTTCTTTCTTTGTGCGCAGGTGTTGGAGAAGAATTTTTATTTCGTGCTGGAATTCAACCGTATCTTGGTTGGCTACTGACATCTATATTTTTTGTCGCACTTCACGGTTATTTAAATCCTTGGAATTGGCGTTTTTCGGTTTACGGATTAATTGTTCTACCTTTTATTTTTATCATTTCACTCGGTTTTGAACATTTTGGGATTTGGTTTGCAATAGCAGCCCATTTTTCTTACGATGCTGTATTGTTTAGCATTATGATAAAAGAAACTAAGTAAGCGTAAGTTTAAATCATTTTGGACATCAATCAAACTAAAAAAAATCAACTAAATATTGATTTAAACTAAATTCAATAGTACTTTTTTAAATCCTATCTTTTAATTCTACTTGAAAAAAAATCTAATCTTCGCGCAATAAAACCCCTTCTTTCAAGGAGCAAGGAGAAATAATAATACGGTTGGCATTCATCTTTTTTAGAACCCAACGCGTTTTTATTGCAGCAATAGGAGCCATTTTTTTTCGAATCGGAATTATAAAATTATTCGTATCTCTCTCTTCTTGTG
>JBILHL010000006.1:0-97978 GCA_044350515.1 Crocinitomicaceae bacterium
CAAACTCTTTGAATTCAATTTCTTGTGTGTTAAACCCTTGTGGATATTTCATTTGATGAACGAGTTCGTAAAGTGTTTCAAAACTACCTGAAGCACCTACTAATGTTTGACAATTAACGCGATTAAAAAAGTCATGTTCATGAGCTTCTAAATAGCTTTCTACGTTCAAAATATCTTCCGAAGTCATTGGATTTGAAAAGGAAAACAATTGAAAAATTCGAGAAACACCAATGTTTAAAGAGATTAAATCTTTGATTCCTGCAGAATTAGCAGCAATAAATTCCGTACTTCCTCCTCCAATATCCATTATCAAACTAGGCGATTCAAAATCGTAAGTGTATGCAATTCCTTGATAAATCAAATTGGCTTCTTGTATTCCATTGATGACCTCAATCTCAATAGTTGTGGCATCTTTGACAGCTTTTAAAAAAGAGGTCTTATTACTTGCATCGCGAATAGCAGAGGTTCCAATTGCTTCAATTTTGGATACTTGAAATTCATCACAACGTCTTTTAAATCGTTCCAAACAAGACACAGCACGACTAATTGCATCTTCAGACAATAATTTATCATTGATTCCACCCATTCCTATTGCAACACCTTCTTTTTCAGCATGAAGCAATTGAATGGATTTATTTTTAACCTCAGCTATTGCTAAATTAAAGGTGTTTGTTCCTAAATCAATGACTGCTTTTCGCATTTATTTGGCTTTTAATCCTTGAAAGATATTTTTTAATCTAGCACGATGTCCAAATTGTAAGATTCCATTTTTATAAATTCTTCCTCCTAACCAAAGGAAAACAACGGTTGAAATCATTAGAATTAATAATGAAAGAAAAACAAAATAATAACTTCCGACCGGTAAACCTTGTGCTAATTTAACCATCATTACAACAGGTGCTGTAAATGGAATAAAACTTGCCCACTTAACGATAGTTGCATCAGGAATAACTATTGCTAAAAAGCCTAAATAAACAGATAAACCAAGCAGTATTACTATTGGAAGCACAAATTGTTGACCGTCACTTTCTGTACCAGAAATTGCACCAATAGTACTAAAAAAGGCACCATAAAAATAGTAAGCAGCAATAAAAAACAATAAGAAATGAATGAACATGAAACCGAAATTGATGCGTTCATAAATCAGTTCAACAAACTGATTATAGCGTTCGGCAGAGTTAGTCTCCATTAATTGTTGCTGTACTTCTGCACTTACTTGAATCCCTTCCCAATTGCTTGGATCGAACATGTCAGGGAAAATATATTGACGAAAAACGATTAAACCAATTGCGATAAAAAAAGTCCAAACGAAAATTTGAATTAAAGCCGCTAAACCAATGCCTGTAATTTTTCCTAACATAAATTGATAAGGCTTAACAGAAGCTAAAATCACCTCTACAATTCGATTACTTTTTTCTTTTGACGTACTTCTTAAAATTGTCATTCCAAAAAGCAAAACGAAAAGCACTATCAAAAACCCAAAAACTAAACCGACATAACCTTCTAAGTCTGAAGCTTCATTTTTAGGATCATATACATTTCGAAAATCAACATTTAAAGGCTGTTTAATTTGACGAAACTGATCTACTGAAAGATTCGTGAAATTTTCAATCATCACCTCCTCTACCCTTCTTTCAAGTTGAAATTTAAGTTGCATTTTAACATCTGATGAAGGATTTTCACGGTAAAAAACAAACGACTTTTTATTCATTAAAACCTTCTCATTTACTTCAATTAATGCATCGAATTTCTGATAATCCTTTCCATCTCTAAATTCTTCAATTTCCAAATAATCACCGATAAAATAGTAATTAATTGTCTTTCCTTCGGCTGCTACAATTCTTGAATCCATCAAACCAACTGGGTCTGCGATTAAAACTTTCAACGATTTTTTCCCTTCATCGCCTGATTTGAATAAAAAGAATAATAAAACCAAGAAAAATAAAGGTCCTAAAATCATCATCCACAGGAAAGTTCCATTTGAAAAACGTTCTTTTAATTCGCGAAGTGCTATCAACCAACTATTACGCATTTTGTGCCTCCTTTCCACTGATTAAGTGCATAAATACTTCTTGCATTGTTGGAATTCTTTCTTCAACTGCTTCTATTTTAATTTGTCCCATTAATGCATTGAGTAAGTCATTAATTTGATTTTTTCCACGCATTTTAACCACGACCAGAAAGCGATTATCCCCTAATTCGTTTTTATCAATTAATTCAAAATCAGTCCAAAGTGCGTTCGCAAATGCAATCATATTACCACTAAAACGAATCGTAAATTCACCGCTTTTTTGGGCATCTCTTAAATTCCAAACACTGTCTTCAGCTAACTTTTTAGAGTGATGAATTAAAGCTGCACGGTCACATATTTCCTCAACACTTCGCATATTGTGTGTAGAAAGAATAATAGTTTTCCCTTGTGTTTTTAGCTCTTTTAATTCATTCAAAATCAATTCCACGTTCAACGGATCGAAACCACTTAACGGTTCATCCAAAATCAATAAATCAGGTTCATGAACAAGCGCGGCAATGAATTGAACTTTTTGTGCCATTCCTTTTGAAAGCTCTTCGATTCGTTTTTTGGACCAATCTTCAATTGATAATTTCTCTAACCAAAAATTCGCATTTTTTCGAGCATTTTCTTTAGATAAACCGCGTAATTGAGCTATAAAAACGAGTTGTTCTAAAACTCCCATCGTTTTATAAAGTCCACGTTCTTCAGGCAAATAACCGATTGCCCGTAAATGTTCGGTATTCATAAGTTTACCATCAAAACGCAAGGTTCCTTTATCAGCTTCAATGATTTGATTGATGATTCGGATTAGCGTCGTTTTTCCAGCGCCATTTGGACCAAGTAAACCGTATATTTCGCCTTTTTCCACTTTGAGTGAAACAGCATCTAAAGCCAATTTTCGATTGAAAGACTTTGAGACTTCAATGATTTCTAACATAGTGTAAAGCTAAAAAAAATTGAGTTCCTAAATTTGATTCCGATTTAAAATCAATCCCAAGCCTCTGGATTTTCATTTTTAGCGAGTAATTTCTGCCAATCGTAATCGCCATTTTTAAATAAGTCAACATCAGAATCACTTAAAATCGCTTGATATTCGCTTTCAGAAATGGAGTAACGTTCAACTTCTTCGCCTGTGTAAACTTCGATTGCTTCCAAAAATGGAATTTCCTCTTTACTGCAAAAAGACATCGCTTGACCTTTGTTATTTCCGCGTCCTGTTCTTCCACAGCGGTGAACATAATTCTCCGGATTTTCAGGTAAATCGTAGTTTACAACATAATCCATGTTTGGAATATCAATTCCTCGACAAGCTACATCCGTTGTTATTAACACTTTATTTTCCGCATTTCTAAAACGATCTAAAATTGCAAATCGCTCTTGTTGTTCAATTCCGCCGTGAAGCGCTTCAGACTTTATATCAACACGCTCCATAGCAGCGACTACTCGTTCTGCTCTAACTTTCGTGCGGACAAAAACAATAAATTTATACTCAGGGTATTCTTTTAACAGGTTTTCAAGAAAAAAGCGTTTATCATCCATTTCAACCAAACAAACAGCATGATCTACATTTTTAGAAACAGGATTTTGTGGTGAGATTTGAATTCGAATTGCATCTCGCACTACATCATAAGCAAGCGATTTAATCTTTTTTGAAATTGTGGCTGTGAAAAACAACGTTTGTCTTTGCTTTGGAATTTTGCGAATAACATCTTGAATATCTTTATTAAAACCCAAATCCAACATCAAGTCTGCTTCGTCCAAAACGAACATTTCTAGCTGTGAAATATCTACAAAGCCTTGCGAAATAAGATCAAACATCCGACCTGGCGTTGCAACCAAAACGTCTAAACCATCCTTTAATGATTTAATTTGTTTGTCTTGTTCGACACCACCATATAATCCGAGTGCTCTAAGATGTGTTTGTGCTCCAATTTCTTCCACAACTTGAGCTATTTGTTTACACAATTCACGCGTTGGAACCAAAATTAAAGCACGAATACCTGCATATTTCCCACGAGGTTTCACCAATAAACGGTTCAACATCGGAATCACAAAAGCAGCAGTTTTTCCCGTACCAGTCTGTGCAACTGCCATCACGTCTTCACCATCTAATATGTGTTTAATTGCACGAAACTGAATATCTGTCGGGCGATTAAAACCCATAATATCAAGTTGTTTGACTATGGATTGGGAAAGGTTGTAATCTTTAAATTTCATGGAATTTCACTGCTTTTGGAAAGAAAGATTATTAGCAATCGATCCGAATAAACACAAAGATAATCATTTAATCTTGTCTATTTTTTAATACGAAAATCCTAAAAACAAAAAAAGTCAACAAATATTGCTATTCATTGACTTTCTCAAACCATTCAAAGCCGGCCAACATTGTGGTTTGGTGGTGGTGGTAATGCCGACCAACTTTGACTTATCCTAAATACGTTTTAAGCATTCTGTTTTTTGAGGTGTGTTTTAATCTTCTAATTGCTTTTTCTTTGATTTGTCTCACTCTTTCTCGTGTTAAATCAAATTTAGAACCAATCTCCTCCAAGGACATGGGCATTTTTCCTTCTAAACCATAAAACATCGAAACAACTTCACTTTCACGAGTAGTTAAAGTTCTTAATGAAGTACGAATATCTTTTCGCAGGGACTCCAAAACCAACCCAGAGTCAGGGTTTGGCAATGAGTCAGTTGTCAGTACATCATACATACTTGAAGAAGATTCATCACCATCAATCAAAGGCGCGTCCATTGAAACATGTCTTCCAGTATGTGAAAGTGATTGTTTTACTTCTTCTGTTGCACAGTCTAAAAACTCAGCTAATTCATCTGCAGATGGTGGACGTTCAAACTTTTGCTCTAATTCTGAAAATGCCTTGTTAATACGATTTATATTTCCAATTTTATTTAAGGGAAGGCGTACAATTCGTGCTTGCTCGGCTAAAGCTTGTAAGATTGATTGACGTATCCACCATACAGCATAAGAAATAAATTTAAATCCACGTGTCTCGTCGAATCGTTCTGCTGCTTTAATTAAACCTAAATTTCCTTCGTTTATCAAATCTGGAAGCGCCAAACCTTGATTCTGATATTGTTTAGAAACGGAAACCACGAAACGTAAATTTGCTTTAGTTAAGCGTTCCAAGGCTGCTCGATCACCATTTCTAATTCTGCGTGCCAATTCTACTTCTTCATCAGCACTAATCAAATCAACCCTACCAATTTCTTGAAGATATTTATCCAAAGAAGCCGTTTCACGATTGGTAACCTGTTTTGCAATTTTTAATTGTCTCATAAAAATAGAATTATAATTTTCTAACCTTAAAACGTAAAGTGTTCGTTTAGTTAATGTTATAGACGTAAAAAATAAGTTAAACTTGTTGGTAAATGTTTATTGGTAGATGAAATTTGAATATTATATATGTTTCGTCGAATATTTAGTTATTTTGACATTTGATTTTGAGAGCAAATGATTTTGAATAACTAGAAATCTTTTATTAACTCCCCACCAACTAATTCTGAATTGCGTTTTAAAACAAAATTGATAGCTACGTTGTAATTAGACTATGAAAAAACTAAATCTTTCGTTTCAAAATAATGAAATAGCCAAAAAAGGTAGTTTGCTAATTTCAGATCCTTTTATGGATGACCATTATTTTGGTCGCTCCGTTGTTTTACTTTGTGAACACAATCAGGAAGGAAGTTTTGGTTTTGTATTGAACAATTACATTGAGCTCGACTTGCATAAATTGGACGAGAAATTTCCTGACATTGCTTCACGATTAAGTATTGGTGGTCCGATGTCTAAAGAAAACCTGTTTTTTATACATCGTCTTGGTCAACAAATTCAAGGTTCAACTATTATTGCTCCAGGAATTTATTACGGCGGAGATTTTGACCAATTAACGCAACTTTTAAAAGAAAACGCTTTGCTTAAAAATCAAGTTCGATTTTTCATCGGTTATTCTGGTTGGTCGATTGGACAGTTAGAAGAAGAGTTGAAAGAAAAATCATGGATTCCAGTAAGTAATATTCCTTTAGATATGATTTTCAACACAGACGATACTAAATTTTGGTCGAATTGTTTGGAATTACAAGGAGAACGTTTTAGGATGATGTCAAAATTCCCTGTAAATCCAATGGATAATTGATTGATTCAATAGTGTTAATGGACAAAATATTCGCTAATAATTTTTAAATACCAAGTTGGTATTAACCTATTGATAATTTGAATTTTTAATTTGAATGAACGAACTTTAGTACATTTGTGTCCAAAAAATAAAATCATGCGTCTATTAGTATTGTCCTTTTTTATTTCGATTACCGTTTTTAATTTTTCTCAAAAAACTAGAACGGTTGCATTCTACAATGTTGAAAATTTATTCGACACAATTGATGGTGCAAATGACGACGCTGAATATTTACCTAATTCTAAATCAGAATGGATTACAAAAAGATACAATGAAAAACTAAATCATATTCATCAAGTGTTAAATGATATGGATAAACCAATAGTTGTAGGTTTTAGTGAAATTGAAAATGCAGCAGTTGTTCGTGATGTTATTAAAAACCAAAAAGCGTATAAAAACTATGGACTTGTTCATTATGACAGTAAAGATGCTAGAGGTATTGATGTTGCACTTATTTATGATAGTTGTAAATTAAAATTACTGCAATCAGGTTTCATTCGTTATGTACTTCCAGGTGATACGATTCCAACTTCTAGAGATATAGTTTGGGCGAAATACAAAGTTAAAAAAGAGACATTTTTCGTACTTGTAAATCATTGGCCTAGTCGTCGTGGTGGAACAGAAGCAAGTGAAGCAAGAAGAGTTAAAGCTGCTGAAAGTGCAAAATCATTTATCGATTCAGTTTTAACGAGTGATAAAAATGCAAAAATCATACTAATGGGAGATTTGAATGATTATCCAACAGATAAAGCTCCTCAACTAATATCAAAATCCTTGAATCCGATGATTGTTAAAGAATCAGGAAAATTTGGTGGAACATACAATTACAAAAGTGCATGGGAAATCATGGATCATATTTTTGTTTCCGAAGGATTAAAAAGCACTGGCAAAATTAAAGTAGTAGAAAAATCGGGTAAAATTCACTCTTTTCCTTATTTATTGGAAGAATTCAAAGGTCAAATTGTTCCATTTAGAACCTATGCAGGCACTAAATATCTTGGTGGTTACAGCGACCATTTACCCGTTTCAATAGAGATTACTGTTCCTTAAAAACAAGATAAATTCTTTTTTTTTACAAAGTCACTTTTTGGCGTTTTGTTGAATTATCATTGCGGTAAAATCAACGAACGATGGATATACAAGTAATCAATGGCGAAAATTTGATATTGGATGAAATGCAATGGATAATTTCTAAAAATCCAACCTGTCAAATTAACTCCCAGAATGATCATTCAATTCAAATCATAAATGAAAATGGTATAAAAGCAGAAGTTCCGAAAGAAATTATTTCGGTAAACAAAGTTGAAGAGAGTTTATTGTCCACTTTTAAACTGGAATACACAGATTAAACAGAAGCAAAATATAAAAAGGAAGGATTAAAGTTAGTTTCAATAAAAGGTTCTTCCTTGAGTGGAAGTTATTCCGCGGTATATTGGTCAAAAAAAAATCAAAAGCTAATAAATATAAACTCTTTAGATAAGGTGACAACTAGTTCATTTACTGATATATTACAAAAATTGAAAAATAATTTAGGTAAAAACCAAAACCCTAAAATTGACTTTCAGCATATTGCTTTGGAACAACTACTTAAGGAAATCGGAGAAAAAAATTAAGGCTTTTTTTACACTTGCTTTGAAGTTCGTTATTCTCGAAAAAGACTTTTTTTAATCAAGAAACTGGAATGAGTTGTTAACAATATGCTGAGTTATCAACAAGTTCAATTGTTAAAAAATTAAAAAATGTATCTTCGCTAGCTTGTAAAATCAAGCAATTTAATCTAAATGAAAATTATGGATAAAAAAATTACACTCAAAGTAAAGTTGATAGCCTTACTGATTTCCTTTTCGTGCTTAAATGCATTTTCTCAAGCCAATATTAAAGTTAAAGTACTTTCGGTTGCAACAACAGGTGATGTTGATTGTGATGGATTTGTTTCTGGAGAATCTGATTATGCTTTTGAATATAGTGCTTTGGATAACACATTATTGCTAGGGAATAATAATCCAGCGGCATTTGGACTAACTGGAGATTTTAATTTCTCCTATAAAAATGGAGATAACGGTCCATGGAGTTTGAATGTAAATAGTGTATTTTTTGACCACGACTATTTGTGTCCAACAGATGTTCCAGACTCAATTTATATTAATTGGCAAGGTTATGAAAATGACGCACCGATTGTAAATTGGGATTTATTTGGTAACCTTTCTGAAGTAAGAACAGGTGTTCAAATTTATCCAGTACTTGTGCCGACTTCAACAGGAACAATCACCCCAATAAACTTAACAGCAACTGGAACAAGTGGTTGTGGAACTCAAACTTACACCATCACCTTTGAAGTAATACGCACTGATTTATCGATTCAAATCATGGAAGATAATATCTGTGACGCACTTTTAATTACAGCAGATGGGAATACAAATTCTTATGCTTATTGTGGGAATTACACGATTGAAAATGGTGAACCAATTTTCCAAAGTATTGGCGATGCAGGTCATGGTTCAGCTTGGTTTTATTTCACTTTACCTGCCAATTCAAGTGGAAACATAAGAATTAATACTGATTTACCCGAAACTAATTTCGGAACAGAAATCGCATTGTACCATGCCACAGACGGTGTTGGATGTTTGCAAGGAACAAATAATTTCAACAATCTTCAAATCAAGGAGAAATTCAATTATTTATCGGAACACAGTTATGCAGATGATGATATTCCTCTTATTGCACCACAAGGTAAAGCAACAGGAAATTGGAATGGTGGTTTAATTTCTGAAGGTGATCCATTGATTCCTGGCGAAACTTATTACCTACAATTCAACTCGGATGAGCCCAATCAAAAAGGTTCTGTTGGAATTAGAATTACAGATCTAGGTGGAACTCCAACTGATTTTAATGATATCCCTTGTACATCCGTTTCAGTAGCATCAACCTCCATTTCAACAACAGTTTCAAGTGAATTGACGAATGCTAATTCTCCTACTTTAAGTTTAAGTTATTCAAGAGCAACTGATAGAGAAGCAGGTTCAACCTTCACTGGTACTCAAGCTGAAAATTATGTTGGTTATTTCTACACTCCAGATGCTGGAACATCAAATAGCATTGATGAAAACGTTTGGTTTAATTTTGTTGCACCTAACAGTGGAAGAATTTACTTTGAAGGTGAAGTTACTGGTTTATTGAGTATTTCAGAGGCTGAAGACATTGCACTTTATGGTTTAGATGATCGTTTTGCTCCAGGTCAACCTACTGATTTATTCTGTTCGAACTTAACGCAGTTAGATGCTTCAAGTGGTAGTGTTTCTGGTTCAAATAGAACGGCAAAAATTACAGCTTCTTGTTTAGAGCCAGGGTATACTTATTATGGAACATTAGATCCACAAGCTTTTTCTACTGTTTCTTCTGGAAAAGTTTGGTTATACGATCCAAGTACAGAGGATATTATAAACAATTCACCAGCAAACGATATTTTATGTTTAGCAATGCAAGATACATTGTTTGAAGTTCCAGTTATTTTAGCTGGTACTAATCCAACTTTTCAAGCAGTTGCCGGAACAAACAAATATGCTTGTAGAGAGTTTTTAGCTGGTGAACCTGCGGTTGATTCGGACCCAGCAAATAGAGCAGATCAAACTGTTTGGCACTATTTTACTGCACCAGCAACCGGAGCAGTAGAAATGAGTATTCGTGCCTATGTTGGATTAAATCTATTGCGTTACAATGTTTTTGAATTATTAAATGGTATCGATTGTTATGGAGGATTAAATCCTGCAACTTTCACCGAAGACGGAACTCAACAAACAGCTACAATCACACCAATCATCTCAGGATCAGCAGGCTTTACAGGAGCACAAACTTCAGCTTGTTGTTTAGTACCAGGTAAAAAATATGCTATTCAAATTGACGGTGGGTCACCTGGTGATGTTGGTCAATACATAATTGAATATATTCGTGAAGTAGCAAGCGATGCAGGAGATATTTATGCTACCTTAGCAAACGGCGACACAGTAAAAGTGACTCAACAAGATACTGCTTACGTTTGTTTTGGTGATAGTGTCAATCCAGGAATTTTATTAAATGGCATCGGTCAATCTACTGCAGATTTACCAAGCTGTTTATTAGCAGGATACATTTTACATTCTTCATCAACAATTCCAACCAACTTGACTACAATTGTTGCGATTGATACTATTCAAGCAATTGACGGTGTATTTGTTAACAATGGTTTAGGTAATGGTTCTTTTGGGAATCCTAACTTTAATCAAATATATTACCTATCTCCTGCTGGCGATTTACCTGCTTCATGGGGGGATTTCAGTTGTATTAGTTCTACCGTTGAACCAGGAATTCCTATTGTCTTCTTGCAAAATCTAAATGCAGTAGTTGATTATGACAATGTTACTTGTACCGTTTCGTTCTCTGCGACTGGTGGTTTGAGTAGTTTCAATAATCAACCTTATAGCTATACAATCACAAATCCTCTCGGTGGTGTTGCACAAACAGGAAACTTAACTCCCGGAGCAACCATTAACTATACAGGTTCAATCGCAGGAATTTATACCTTAACAATCAACGATGGTTCTTGTCCGAAAACATTCACTTTTGATGCAACAAACTGTGGAAATCCTTGTGTACCTGTTACCGTGAACGTTTCTAAAGCAATTTGTCAAGGTGCAAGTATTTTGTTGGGCGGACAGCTTCAAACTCTTTCTGGAGTTTATACGGATATTTTCCCAACTCCATCTGGATGCGATAGTACCGTTATTACCACTTTAACAGTACTTCAAGCGCTTTCTTCAACAAATGAACAATCTATTTGTCCAGGAACAAGCGTGCAAATTGGAACTTCTACTTATTCTACGCAGGGAGTTTACACTGACGTTTTACAATCAGTTGATGGTTGTGATAGTGTTGTGACAACAATTGTGTTTATGTTACCTTATCCAACTACCACAATAGAAGCTTCATTCTGTGAAGGTGGAACTTATTTATTTGGCGGCTTAGAATTAACAGAAGCTGGTATTTATCAAGATACCGTTTTAACACCTGGTTCATGTGATACAATTCGAACACTTGTCTTGACAGTTGAAAATTGTGAGTTTTTAATCAGTAATGTCATTACTCCAAATGGCGACGGACAAAACGACACTTGGAAAGTAAGTGATCCAACTGTAATTGCTGGTTGTACAGTAAAAATCTACAATCGTTGGGGACAACCTGTTTTCGAAACAATTGACTATAACAACGAATGGGGAGGAACGAAAAATGGTGAAAATCTGCCAGATGGTGTTTATTTCTACTCTATAAAATGTGATTCCAAAGAATACACAGGTTCAATAAATCTTTTACGATTTAAGCAGTAATTATTAACAAGTAAAAGAAATTAAAAACCTTAAAAATACGATCATGAAAAATATTCTAATAATTACCATTTTATTACTTTCAGTAGTTGGTTTCACGCAGCAAATGCCACAGACCAATGTTTATGGATACAACAAATACGCCATCAATCCAGCTTATGCGGGAGCAAGTGGTTGTACAGAAATCAATTTTTCTCACTTAAATCAATGGGTGAAAATTGAAGGTGCACCTTTAACAAGTTTATTGAGTGCCAATACAAGAATTGGAAAATCGCTTGGAGTTGGTGGACAAGTGCTAATTGATAAAATTGGAATGTTGCAACAAGTCTCTGGTTTGGGCTCTGTTTCCTACGGTTTTACCTTCGCTAACGTTCACAAAGTAAGAGCTGGACTTTCATTAGGATTCAATCAATATCGATTAGACCCATCCTCTGCAATCGTTTTTGACCCGAACGATCCAATCGTAACTGGAGGAAATCAATCCGCTGGAACTGTGAATACTGAAATTGGCTTTACCTATAATTGGAACAACTTAGAAATCTCAATGGCATCAAAACAATTGATTCAAGCTTATTCTAATTTCGGATATGCCGGATTGAATGGTTATGGTTTAAGAAGACATGCAACAATGTATGCTTCTTACAACATCGACATCAATGACAAATGGACCATGAGGCCTTCACTTTTCGCTAAAGGAACAAATAATGGTTACCAATTAGATATTAATGCAGATGCGATTTACAAAAATTTCATTTATGCAGGTTTAGGTTATAGAACACGAGTGGGATTAATTGCTAGAGCTGGAGTGAACATTCAAGATTTATTCTTCGTTGGTTATGCGTACGAAACACCAATGAGCAACATCGCAGGATACAGTGCAGGTTCACATGAAATCATGTTGGGTCTACGTTTCTGTAAAAAAGAAAAGACAAAACCTGAAGTTGTTAAAGTGGAACCAAAAGACTCTGCGCAAATTGCAAAAGTGGAACCAATCATTCAAATTGATACTGTCTATATTACACGTGTTGATACTGTTTTTATCGAAAAAATTGCAGAGGCAAGAAACACTATGACAGAAGAAATGCAACTTAAAAATGAAGGTCAATTACCTATTAAATCTATTTTATTTGAGTTTGATAAAGCAATTGTTCAGAAATTATCTTTCGGAGAATTAGAATCTTTAATCAACCTATTGAATACACGTTCTAACTTAATTATTGCTTTAGAAGGTCACACAGATGCTAAAGGTCAAGAATCTTACAATGTGAACTTGTCTAAAAATCGTGTGAATGCGGTAAAAGAGTTTTTAGTTGCTAATGGAATCAAAGAAGATAGAATCAAACTCAACTACTTCGGAGAGAACAAGCCAAAAGCTGAAAATGAAACACCAGAAGGACGTAAAATCAATCGTAGAGTGGACATTTACTTCATAGTTGAGTAATAAGACTAATAAATAAAAAATCCGTCATGAAGTTATTTACTTTGCGACGGATTTTTTTGTTAATAGATTGGGATGAAATAAGACTGTTCAATAAGTTATTATTGTAAATAAAGCCAATCAAATAGACTTCAAAAATGCGTTTTTTTGGTTACATCATTTGAAATGAAGTAGCTAATTAGCTCTAAATTTAACATTACCTAATTCGAAAAATTGTTGATTCAATATGAATATCTTTCTTGATATTTAAAGAATTCTAGCTTCCAAAGTCTTAACTTTGCTACTTTCTTATAAACTATGAATTTCAGTCCACTTACAGCCATTTCACCGATAGACGGTCGCTATTTTTCTAAAACAAAATCTTTAAGTCCTTTCTTTTCAGAATTTGGATTGATTCAATACCGCGTTCAAGTGGAAGTAGAATATTTTATCGCTTTAACGAAAATGCCTATTCAAGCTTTGAGTTCATTTCCGAGTTCAAAAATTGACGATTTAAAATCCATTTATCAAGACTTCACCGAGGCTGATGCTCAATGGATTAAAGATTCTGAAAAAATAACAAATCACGATGTAAAAGCGGTTGAGTATTTCCTAAAAAATAGAATGAAAGCACTTGGCTTAGCTGAATATTTGGAGTTTATACACTTTGGATTAACATCACAAGACATCAATAATACTTCGATTCCTTTGTCATTAAAGGAAGGAATTCATCGTGTTTATTTACCTCTTCTTGATGAAATTATTACCAAATTGGTAGATTTTCAAAATGAATGGAAAGATATTCCAATGTTGGCAAAAACACATGGTCAGCCGGCATCTCCAACACGTCTAGGAAAAGAAATTCAAGTTTTTTCAGAACGTTTAACAGTTCAACGCAAACAACTTTTAGCAATTCCATTTTCTGCAAAATTTGGCGGTGCAACAGGAAATTTCAACGCACATCACATCGCTTTTCCAGCAATCAATTGGGTGGAATTTGCTAACGATTTCGTCAACAAAAACCTTGGTTTAGACAGAAGTCAAACAACCACACAAATAGAGCATTACGATAATTTGGCAGCGCTTTTCGATTGTTTGAAACGAATCAATACGATCTTGTTGGACTTAGACCGCGATATGTGGACTTATATTTCAATGGACTATTTCAAACAAAAACTGAAAGACGGCGAAATAGGTTCTTCTGCCATGCCACACAAGGTTAATCCAATTGATTTTGAAAACTCTGAGGGAAACATTGGAATTGCGAACGCACTTTTTGAACATTTAGCAGCAAAATTACCTGTTTCAAGATTGCAACGTGACCTAACCGACTCAACTGTTTTACGCGCTGTAGGAATGCCTTTGGGACATACATTGATTGCTTTTCACTCCACATTGAATGGATTAAGTAAATTATTACTAAATTGTGACAAATTAGAGGAAGATTTGGAGAATAACTGGGCGGTTGTTGCTGAAGCGATTCAAACAATTTTAAGACGAGAAGGATTTGAAAAACCTTACGAAGCTTTAAAAGGATTGACTCGTAAAAATGAAAAAGTTACAATGGATTCTGTGCATGCTTTCATTGATACTTTAGCAGTTAGTGAAGAATTAAAGTCAGAGTTAAAACAAATATCACCAACCACTTACCTTGGAATTCAATTGGTAAAATAACAGAAATGAAAAGACTTCTTTTTTTTATACTAATGCTCGCTTATGGATTTCTTTTTTCACAAAAAGAGTTTCCTATTTTTTGGGGAGAATTAGAAAGAAGTCAAGGTTCATTGTTAGAAATTTTACCTAAAAATTCCAATGATTTTTATAGTTTACGTTATACTGGGAGTTCTTTTGGAACCTATCGAATTTCAGAGAATGAAAACCTATCTTTCTTACAGCAAAAACGAATTAAACTAGTTGCTGAAACAGGAATTGCCAATTTTGAAACAGCTTATTACTTTGGTAATAAATTAATTATTTTCCTTTCGGATAGAAGCAATGGCTTGATGACTTTGTACATGCAACCCTATGACGACAATTTACAAGCTGCTGGTCCATCGATTTTAATTGCAAGTTACCCCAATAATAAACTCGGCGCACAAGCTAATTTTAAAATTATTCAATCCCAAAATCGCAAATACATCGGCATTGTTTGGGAGATTCCTGGCAGAAAAGAAATAAGTGACATTTATGGATACAAAGTGATTGATGAAAACTTAAAAGAAATTCAATCAGGCGAATATTCTTTGCCATTTAACGGAAATTTATCTACAATCAACGAGCAACACATCTCAAATACAGGAGATTACCTAGTAAGTATTACCGAACATACCAAACCAAACGACCGTCTTTTTGGTAGAGATTTCGAAAATTACAAAGCGCTACATTTATTCAAAATCAAGAATAATCAACTGAAAGAATTTTCAATCGACGTGGACGGATTACGCGTTGACGATATGCAACTTAATTCCAATGACAGCAGTTTTTGCACGCTTTCTGGACTTTATGGTAAGGGAAATCGTCAGGGTATTTTGGGTGTTTTCATCATTACGATAGACGCCAAAAACGACAGTATTGTTTCTAAAGGAATTATTCCATTTGACCAAGAAATCGCAATGGAAAGCTGGTTAGACAACGACATGTACGATCGACAAGCAACAATTGGCAATAATCCTAATCTTCAAAATCAATATTATAATTACCGATTGAGAGATATTTTCGTTTTGGAAGATGGAACACTCGTTGGGTCAATGGAACAATATTACGTTTACCGAAGAGCGAATTACGACAATCGAACGGGCATGTCTTCGAACGTAACTTATTATTATTACGACGACATTATAGCCTTCAAAATTGGTAAAAACGGCTCCTTTGACTGGCAAAAAAGAATTCCTAAATCACAAGTTTCTATCAACGATGGTGGTCCTTTTAGTTCTTATTCAAGTTTTTCTGATGGAAAATCAATCAATTTCATTTTTAATGACAACCTAAGAAACTATAATGAAGAAGGGAATTTCCGTCAAGATTTAAGAAGAGTTTATTCTTTTAATTTATCAAAACGTAGAAACGTAGCCGCAATCACGAGTTTAAATTTCGAAGATGGTAAAATTGAACGTAAAAATCTATTTGCTCGCAAAGATTTGAAGTCGATTGTTGTTCCAAAAATGTTCAAAGTTGATTTGGTTAACAAAGAAATTTTAATGTATTCCATTTCTGGAAATAAAGAACGATTTGGTGTGTTGAATTTTAAAACCAAATAATGCATTTTTTAAGTAAATTCTCTTTTCTATTCTTACTTTTTTACCTTGTTTCTTGCGATACAACGCCTAAAGCACCTGCAACAAAAACAGAACAACTTGCCGATTTAAGCTTTGATGATCACAGTTATTCCAACTTGAAAGAAATTAGAACCACCCATTTAGATTTGGAATTAGAAGTCAATTTTACGAATAAAACAATTTATGGTATTGCGCGACACACGATGAAAAATAAGGGAAGTGATACTGCAATTTTCGACATCAAAGGACTTCATATTCAAAAGATTACAACTGGAAAAAAGAATCAAGAACGCGAGGCTGATTTTGTGATTGGCAACATGGATAAAGATTCAATTTTAGGTCAACCGTTATTAGTTAGTATTGCACCAACTACCACTCAAATCAATATTTATTATCAAACGACCAAAGAATCAGAAGCATTGGACTGGCTTGATTCGAATTTGACAAGTTCTAAAAAACATCCATTTCTTTACACACAAGGTCAAGCTATATTAACACGAACCTGGATTCCAACCCAAGATTCACCATCAAATCGCATTACTTATTCGGCGAAAGTGAAAGTACCACAAGACTTGATGGCTGTAATGAGTGCCAAAAATCAACAGCAAAAAAACAGCGAAGGCATTTATGAGTTTAAAATGTCCAAAGCTATTCCTTCTTATTTGATTGCATTGGCAGTTGGCGATTTGAAATATCACGCATTTAGCAAAAATACAGGCGTCTATTGTGAACCTGAATTGATGAATGCCTCAAAAAATGAATTTGTGGATTTACCACGCATGTTCAATGTAGCTGAACGCCTTTATGGAAAATATCAGTGGGAACAATATGATTTATTGATTTTACCTTATTCTTTTCCTTTTGGTGGAATGGAAAATCCAATGTTGACTTTCGTGAACCCAACAATTATCGCTGGTGATCGTAGTTTGGTAACTGTTATTGCACATGAATTAGCGCATTCTTGGTCAGGAAATCTAGTAACCAACCAAACCTGGAACGACTTCTGGTTAAATGAAGGATTTACTGTTTACTTTGAGAATCGGATTATGGAAAAATTATACGGCAAGGAAATAGCGGATATTTTGGCAATCATTGAGTTTCAAGAGTTAGAAGAAGAATTGGCAGCAATCAAAAAATCTAAACACCCTAACGACAGTAAATTGTACCTCGATTTAGAAAATCGAAATCCCGACGATGGAATGACAGATATTGCTTATGTAAAAGGTGCTTTCTTTCTTAAAACCTTAGAGCAAAAAGTTGGAAGAAAACAAATGGATATTTTCCTCAAAAAGTATTTTCAGTATTTCGCTTTTAAGACCATAAATTCGAGCACTTTTATAAGTTATTTGAATAAAAATCTGTTGACTAAAAATGATGTTGAATTCAATACAGAAGAATGGATTTACAAAAAAGGCTTACCTAAAAACTGCTTGCAAATTACTTCTCCACGTCTTGAAAACATGACCGAAATGGCTGAAAAAACAAACGCTGGAGAAGTTTTGTTTGCGCCAAAAATCACTTACAAATATTACAAGAAAAAAGGCAAACGCTACCGCAGAATGATTGTCAATAAAATCGAACGTCAAGACTACATTGTTCAGGAATGGCAAACTTTTATTCGTGCTTTAAATCCATCAATTGGAAAGCGAAAAATGAAAGAATTAGATCAATTTTTAGGGTTTTCTACTTGCGGAAATGCAGAAATCATGAACGAATGGTTTGTACTTGCAATCAAAAATGATTACACCGAAATTAGACCAGAAATTGCTGCGTTTATAACAAAAATTGGAAGAAGAAAATACTTAATTCCGATTTATAAAACGCTGTCCGAAAAACCAGAAAACCTTGCATGGGCAAGAGGCTTGTTTAAATCTATAAAAACCAATTACCACGCTGTATCAAGAAATACAGTGGAGGATATTTTGGAGCAATAAAGCATTGTTATTATGGACTACTATTTTTAAAAGTAGAACTAGTAATTTCAACTGTAAAAGTAGTCTTTGGAATTTAATGGATATTCGAAATTCTTTAAAATATAAAAAGAGAAAAAAAATTCGATTTAAATGACATTCTCAGCTGTTTCCGACCAATTTTTAATAGTCTTGTGTATATGAGAAACACTACAACTATATTTTTCAGCAAGTTGACTTAATGTCATTCCTTTCTCGTTTCTTAAATATAAAATACGTTTCTTTTGCGAGTAATTCAATGGATCGGGTCTTCCAATAGAAGTATTACCACCTTTAGGCCCATACTTTAAACGACGTTTCAACCATAAATTACTATTGTCTCTTTTACCAAGGCGGAAACCGATAAGAATTGATTCACTGTAAGTGGACCATTTTAAATTCGAAATTGAATTGTTTTTATAATCTCCATCAATGTGTATGACAACTTTGTTTTTGCGAGGAGATTTATTTTCAATGAAAGCTTGCGCAACGGCTTTGTGAGGATATACAGTTTTTCGAACACCTTTATCGTCAATTAAGTCGGTCATTAAAAAGCCATTATCCGGATGAACACGCAATAATTTTACTTTTGAAGTATAATGAATTAAACGTCCATTTTTGTACGATTTCACTCTGTCTTTAGATCGAATTTTACCTAAATCAGAAATTTCATAATCCGAAAAACCAGGTACACTTTTCCATTCTTCCATGTTATAAAAACAACCAAAAGTTATTTTTTGTTTAGAAAGAATTAAATTTAATTGAAAATCAGGTTATTAATTGAAACTATAATCCAATTTTATTCCTCCACAGAAAACTCTTCTCCCTTATTCTTTTTCGACCCTTCATACGTCACAAACGAACGGAAACTACATTCTAAATCGCCATTGAAAACTTTATGTTTCTTCGACGGTTTCAGACCGATTGATTTCAATCCTTCTTCACTAGAAGTTATAATCCAAGCTTCACAATTTGTCATTTCGTGTTTTAACCAATTACCTATTCCGTCATACAATTCAGTAACATCAGCTTCCAAACGTTCGCCATATGGAGGATTTGTAACGATAAATACTTTTTCATCATCAGGCTTTTTCACCTCGTCAAAGGGCAACACACTCGTTTGAATAAAGCGTCCGAAACTCATCGAACGTAAATTTCTACGTGTTTTAATAACCATTTCATCAGATAAGTCGGAACCGATAATTTTACAAGGCAAACTTCTCACATTGCGCAAAGCTCCGTCATAAATTTCATCCCAAAGTGCTTGGTCAAAATCTTTTAAATTCTTGAAAGCGTAATGCTGACGTTCGATATTCGAAGGAATTCCAGAAGCTAAAAACGCAGCTTCCATCAACAAAGTTCCTGAACCACAAAACGGGTCTAAAAAAGTTGTTTTTCTGTCCCAACCCGACATGCGAATTAAACCTGCAGCAACCACCTCATTCAAAGGCGCTTCACCAACTGCTTCACGGTAGCCACGCTGAAACAACGGAACACCACTAGTATTAATGGATAGCGTAACTTCTTTTTCTTTAATGTATAAATCAAAAACAACATGAGGACGTTTCAACTCAACATCTGGTCGCTCGTTATACTTATCTCTAAAAGCGTCAACGATAGCATCTTTTACCACTAAAAAAGGATAATGCGAATTGGTGAACAACGAAGAAAAAACAGCACCTTTCACAGCGAATGTTTTCTTAACATCAAAAATATTTGTCCAGCCAATTTTCGAAGCTCTTTTGTACAAATCTTCTTCCGTTTGAATGAAAAAATGATCGATTTCAACGAGGATTGAATTGGCACAACGCACGTGTAGATTCAAGAAATAAACGTCTTTCCAAGTACCAACGATTCGAACTGCACGATTCAATAACTCCACTTCAGGGTAACCCAATTCGATTAATTCTTCTTTTAATGTTTCTTCAAATCCAAAAACACATTTCAACGTGATAAAATACTCGTCGTCTTTTAATTCAATATCCTTTTTCATTCTAATCTTTTGTTATTTAAAAGCAGATTTAACCTTAAAATTCTGATGTTTTTAACATTCTCAAATTCACATTTCAAAGATAATCGGCTAACTTTGTGCAAAAGAACGAAATTGAAAGGTTTTTCTGCGTTATTTCTGGTTTTATTTTCAGTTTTTCCCTCAATTTTAAACGCACAACAAAAAGTGGGTTTGGTATTAAGTGGCGGTGGAGCAACGGGTGTGGCACATATCGGCGTAATTAAAGCTTTAGAGGAGCGCGGAATTCCAATTGATTACATCGCTGGAACATCAGCAGGATCTTTAGTCGGGAGTTTATATGCATGCGGCTTCTCTCCTGAAGAAATTGAAGCTTACGTTATGAGTGAACAATTTCAGTTAATGACTACTGGTCAAGTGGAAGTTTCTAAGAAATTTTTATTTCGGCAAGATGATTTAAATTCAAGCTTGCTCAATTTCTCTTTTGCAAAAGACAGTATTTTACGAAAGTCTATTCCATTAAATTTAATTACACCCGCTTATTTAGATTACGAAATGATGCGGATAATGGGAGCTACAAGTGCTGCAGTTGGAGGCGATTTTGATAAATTATTTGTCCCTTTTCGTTGTGTTGGGTCGGATGTAATCACAAGAAAAAGTGTGGTTTTTTCTAAAGGATATTTAAATCAAGCTGTACGTGCTTCAATGACTTATCCAATGTATGTGAATCCAATAAAGATTGATGGTGTCGTGCTATTTGATGGCGGTTTGTACAATAATTTTCCAATTGATGTAATGTACACCGATTTTCATCCCGATTATTTAATTGGAAGTAATGTTTCAACCAATCCAAAACCAATTGACGAACGCGATTTCTTTGGATTGGCAAGTACGATGTTAACAACACCCACAAATTATAACTTACCTTGCTCAGAAGGAATAATCATTGAACCGAAAACGAATGTTGGAACTTTTGAATTTGGAAATGTAAAAGAAGCGATTTCAGATGGTTACAACGCCACATTGAAATACTTGGATTCATTGGATTTGTTCATTTATCACAAAGTTTCAAAAGAAGAGCTGAATAAACGCCGTGCCGAATTTAGAGCTAAAATTCCACCAATAAAAGTTTCGAACATCACTAATAATAAGGAAAAAAATAGCGATTATCGTTTTGCTTCCAATGCTTTATTACGTGAGAAAAAATCTGAAATTTTAGATTATAACACCTTGACTAAACGTTACTTTAGACTTTATGCAACCCAACAAATTGAATACATCTACCCTACTCTTGACTTGAAAAAAGATTCTACACATCAATTAAATTTAGTGGTTACAAAAGCTAAAGATTTCAGAGTTGACATTGGTGGACATTTTTCATCACGAGCTGTAAATACAGGTTACCTAGGATTAACATATCGAGGAGTTGGTAAAATTGCATACGCTTTACATGGTGAATCCTATTTTGGGAAATTTTATGGTTCTGCAAAAGCAGATTTAACGGTGGAAGTACCAACTGTTTTCCCAATTGCTTTAACAAGTTATTTTACAATGAATCGCTGGGATTATTTTAGAAGTTTTTCGACTTTTTTTGAAGATGTTAGACCTTCTTTTCTTGTTCAGAATGAGATGTATGGTGGTTTCAAACTTAAAATCCCAACAGGAAACAATTCTAAATCCAGTCTTGACTATCGCTTGTTTGACCTGGAAGATGACTATTATCAATCAGCAATTTTCACCAATAAAGACACTACAGATTTTACCACCTTTATTGGAAATTCAGTAACATGGGATTTTGTTCAAAACAGTTTAAATAGAAAACAATTTGCCAATCAAGGACATTATTTTTCAATTAAAGCACTCTATATAACAGGAAAAGAAAATACAACTCCGGGTTCAACTTCCATTCTAAAAGATACCGTTTTAAAAAATCATGAATGGTTAAGTGTTCAAAGTGAATTTCAGTCATTCATCATCAATAAAAAACATTTTCACCTTGGAATTCATGCAAAAGGTGTTTTTAACAGTCAATCGTTATTTGCCAATTACACAGCAAGTATTTTAGCAATGCCTGTTTTCAATATATTACCCGATATGGAAACGTTTTTCTTACCTGAATATCGTTCTCCTCAGTTTGTTGGTGCGGGATTGAATGTTGTTTTTTCACTACATCGTAATGTTGATATCAGGTTGGACGCCTATTATTATCAGCCTTTTGTTCTTTTGCAGAAAAACACAAATGGAACAATAGAATATGCAAGTCCAAAAGGAGGAGAATCGCTTCTTGCTTCAAGCACCTTCATCTATCATTCACCAATTGGTCCTGTTCGGGCAACGGCAAATTATTTTCCAAAACAAGCAAATCCATTTTCATTTCAAGTAAGTTTTGGATATGTGTTGTTCAATGAACGCGCAGTGCGTTGATAAAAAGAAAATGGTTTTACAATTAAATTTAAAGTATAGCTATTACCTTTGGCACTTTAATTGTAAATACAGCTTGATTTTAACTCGATATTGTGAAAAATAACTTTCTTTTTTTATTCGTTCTTCTTTTCAGTTTTAGCTCTTGTATTGAAATCATGGACGATTTGACCATTCACGCAGATGGTTCAGGAACATTTAGATACAACATTAACTTAAGTTCTAATAAAATAAAGGTGAATTCTATCCTTGCACTCGACAGTTTAGATGGTCAAAAAGTACCAAAAATTGAAGACATTAAGGAAAAAGTTCAACAATTCATAAAAACATTAGATGCTCAAAATGGAATTTCGAATGTGAAAGTGGAAGAAAATTACACGGACTTTATTTTTAAATTTTCTTGTGATTTCACCAATGTGATGTTACTTCAAGAAGGAATTAAAGAAACTATCAGTGTAATGGCGAAAGAGAAAAAAACACCAGAATTAGACCATAACTGGATTTCTTGGGATGGAACAAAGCTCACTCGCTCTATTCCGACAATAACCTTAAGTAAAGTAAAAGAACTTAAGCAAAGTGATATTGAACAGCTAAAACTGGGAACTTACACTTCCATTTCGCGTTTTGACAAAACCGTTGAAAAATTTGCAAATCCTTCTGCCGTTTTATCAAAAAACAGACAAGCTGTAATGGTGAAAACTGATACTTACAGTTTAAAAGAAAATCCAGCTATTTTGGAAAATGTAATCTATTTAAATACACCGAAAAACTAGTAATATTTTCGTAATTTCGCAAAATATTCAATCGTCGATGTCCTTCAAAAAACAACTTTTATTTTCTGCTTTTATTGCAAGCTTTTTTAATGTAAACGCACAAAACTCAGAAAATCTAATTCCTAAAGATGCAGTTACTGTATTCAGTATCAACAACATCAATCTTTTTCAAAAAATTTCTTTAGATGAATTAATCAGCTATGATTTCATGTATGAAGTACATCAAGAGTTGTTTGATGGCTCCACAAGTGGCAGTACACTAAAAGATTCAGGTTTAGATTTCGACCAAAAATTAAATGTTTTTTACGGAAAAGCGCAAAAATCAGAAATTTCAGGCTTCTCGTTTGGAGTAAAAGACCAACAAAAATTATTCACCGTATTTGATGATTTTGATTTGATTGACAAAATGAGTTCAGAAAAAACAAAAGTTTATGGCTCTTTTTTCAATAATTTAATCATTCGAGAAAACAGCGCTTTGTTAATTCGTGTTGAACCAACAATGGACTACATTTCAGAAATGACCGATTCTATTTGGTATGCTCGCGGAAACGAAAGTCCTTTTGATTACTTCGGTGATGAACTAGAAGAGCCTTCTATTTTAGATGAAAAAGTTTACGGTGAAGACGGTGAAATCATTGAAGAAGAAACAGAACTATTTCCAGACGCTTCCGAAGATCCAAATGTTAAAAACTACTACGAATTAAGAGACAGTGTACAATTGGTCTTACAACAAGCTCAATTGGAAATGATTCTCAATGAACTATTGGTGCAAAATATCAACCTGCCTTCGTTTGACAAACGTTTTGCTAACCAATTGACGCACAATTCAGAAGGTGTTTTCTACATGGATAACGCCCGAAATATCGATAAAGCAAATGGACTTTGGTATTTCCAAACTGTGCTTCCAAGTTTGTATAAAGACATTCAAGAATTGTATGCTGGAAACTTAATTTTGGGTGACATCTTTTTAAAAGATCATGCTGTTCAGTTTGATATTACAGCTGAATATGGTGTTGGATTAGGTGCGATTTACAAAGAAATGAACGATTCTAAATTCGATAAAAACATCTTAAAATATATTCCAAACAATAGTTCCGGGTATTTCTCTTACAACGTAAACATGCGTCAAGCTTATGAAAAAGCATACGAAATCATTATGCCGATTTTAAGTGAAGAAAAAAATGCTCAAATCGCAATGAATGTCTTGACAATTGAGTTATTGAATGAGTTTATAAACAAAGATGCACTTTTTGGAACGTATAAAGGAAGCATGTTTGGTTCGTTTAATGGATTCAAAAAAATCAAAACCAAGAAAATTGAGTTTTTCTACGATGAAGAAACGTTTGAATATGGTGAACGTGTTGCTGAAGCTGAAGAAGACATGCCAATTTTCACTTATGGAATTACTATTGATAGAACAGATATTCCAGAAAAAATATTAAAACATTTTGGACGCTTGACCTCAAAAATTCAAAACAAAGGAAATTACTGGGTTTTTGAAAACGCAATTTTTGACGCTGCTCCACTTTACATGATTAATAAAAATGGCTTATTTATTCTTACAAATGATGAAGATTTAGCTGTGAACCATGCTGATGGTTATGGAAAAGAAAAACTGAATCGTAAAGCAGGAAAAATAGCTAAAAAAAGTGGTTTTATGTATTCAAAAATCAATGTTGCTGAAACAATCAATCGCTTTCCAATGGACGTTTTAAACGACCGTCAAAACGAAATCATTCAAACATTGAAAGGGAAATCGGGAAGTTTAGAATTAGTTTCAAGTAAAACAAGCATTAAGAAAACAGATTTTAAAATCGAATACACATTCCAAGGAGAAGATACTTCAGGGAAACACCTATTGGATTTAATCAATTCTATTTACATCGTTACAAAATAATATCTTTGATTCGCAAAACTATCACCATCATTATTCTTGCTGCGGCTTTGGGTGCATTTTTGTACTTCAAACCTTTTTTGTTTCAAAAGCCCACTCCTCCCCGATTAATTGACCGATTGCCAAATGCAGATTTCGTTGGTAAAGCAAACATTCTTGACTTAGCACGTGAAACAAGTGGAATGATGTATTACCATAAAATTCCTTTTCGTGACTTTACTTCTTATGAATTTCTGTTAGGGCAAGGTAAAATGTATGGTTTAAACCTTCAAAAACAAGTTTACCTCTTTGGAAACGAAGGTGGAGATTGGGGTTTTATGCTTCAAGTAAGTGATTCTTCTAAAATCGGAACGGGAATAGAGCGACTTAAAAAGTTCATTACCATTGACGACACAACCATCAATGAACAAAAAATCTACCGCTACAAAAAAGAAAAAATGTTCATGCATTACGGTAGAAATTATCTTTTTTTCTACAAAGGAACCAATTTCATAGCCCAATTCAACCAAGTTACGAAAGCTAAATATCTGGGAATCAACGAAACTTGGAAAACATTTTTAAGCAAGAAACAATTCAAAAATGAACATTTAGTGATTTTTTCCAATTGGGAGCGTTTAAAAACGATGGGGATAAAAACAGCAATGTTTGCCCACGACAGCGACTCGTTGAGTTTTAATTTAAAAAGTTACCTACGCAAAGACAAACCCTTTTACATCACCAAAAAAGAAAGCGGAAAAGGATTTAGAAACATAGAAAACGCAACCAAATCCATTGAATTGCACTTGGATATTTCTGAACTTCGCAAGCATCCAGAAGATAAACTCTATGTTGAATTATCGAAAATAGGTAAGCGATTTGGATTTCCATTTGTAGATTTCTTAAAAGCTTGGGATGGGGATTTATCGTTTATGGAAGGTGGATTGCAAAAAGTTCAAGAAACGTATATAGAAACTGAGTTGGACGAAGATTTTAATACAGCAGAAGTTGAAAAAACAAGAGAAGTGGTGGTTCCTGGATATTCCGTTTATTTCACATCAACTTATCATGCCCCCATCTTTATTAACAAACTCATTAAGAAAGGAATCTTAACCCAAGAACAAGAAAATTTCAGATTTCTTTTTTCGCCTTTATTACATTCTACAAACAACAAAAAAAGTTATCAATTTTACTCTGGACAACAAGCACCAAAAACAGTGGAAAGCACACGCAATCAAGTTATTTGGACCAGAGAAGGAACACGCTATATTTTCAATATTGATTCATTGAATACCTATGAAATCTTTGGTAGTCTTCAAATTCCAGTAAGACGAATTTTCAGAAGAAATAAGTTGATTTAAGTATAAAAGCGGTCTTAACAAAAATCGTAAATTTATAATACGAAATGATAATTCGTATGTTTTTTTTTAAAATTTAAGATTACTATTCACCAACAAATCAAATAGTTAAGTTAATTTACACCTGAGATTAAAAATATACTTTTTAACATTCACTACTGCCAACTCGTTTTTCTACCAATGACAACCTTTGATTCTTAGGTACGCCGTGTTGGTTGGTGCTCCTTTTTAAATAGATTCCTCACTTTGTTACCTATGACATCTTTTGATTCGCCGAGGAGTATGGTGCTCATTCATAAAGATTCCTCACTTTGTTCGGAAAGACTCACCGGTAAGGGGAGATAGGCGAAAATGCTTCGCATTTTCGCATGACCCACTTAGGAAAGAGTCCTTCCGACTGAAAGGAGGAATCTTTTTTTGGTTGTCATTTCAATATTTATGCTGTTTAAAAAATTTAATGTGTATCCGCAATCGTACCAGTAAAATACTTTAATATTGAAAATCAATAATTTAATCGAAGTAAGATCTATTTAAAGAATAGCAGCGAACCATTATTGGCCTTGAATTTCTAGTTTTTAGCTAATGAACTGAAACTGTTAATTTTTAAAATTTCTGTAAGAACATTTTTAAAAAATTTCAGTTTCAGAAAGGAGTTAAAATTGTTCGCAACGAGTTGTAAATAATTATAGGGCAAGGATTTGCGAACAAAAAGAAATTCAGAGCCTTGATTTTTTGATTCTTTTTCATCAAGGAAAAAGAATGGCAAAATTAATAATAGCTCAAATTGAGATTTTGTTCGAGTTATGAATTAAAGTTGTATTATTTTTAAGTGGTAAGAAAGCATATACTCAAAAAAATTTACTTCGAAATAACCTTAGAATGGTATTTAATGTGAAATTAATTAGCATTCTTGTTGTAATCCCTAAATCAACATTCATTTCGAAGGAGGAAAGTTCGCGGCTTCAAATCCTTTTTGAGTATCAATTTAATTCAATTAGGGAAAAGTTACAACCAAACATAAAAAACAACTTCTTACATTTACAATTGTGAAGTTCAATAATTATATTTTTCTTTTTGTTTTACTCATTTCCAACTTTTCGTTTGGTCAGAATGTCTATGAGATTGAAGGTAAAATCATTAACAAACAAACGAATTTACCCGTTCCATATACCAACATCTATAATAGTAGCTTAAAAAAAGGAACGATTAGTAATGTTGACGGTTATTTCCGAATTGCGGTTGGAAGTATTGACGATACAATTCGAATCAGTACTATTGGGCTTAAGGAACAATTCCTTCAACTTAAAGCAAACGAAAACTTTTATCTGGTAAAGTTGGAAGAAAATGTATTGATGCTTAAAGAAGTGATTGTTAAACCAAAAGACATTTCCTATTTGCTTGATTTAATTGATGATAGCAAGAAAAATCGTTCTTCAACACCTCAAAAATCCAAAGCTGTTTATGAACTTAAGAGTTTTGTGGATAAGAAACAAATTGAACTGGTAGAAGGATATTACAATGTTGATTTGATGGGTTACGAACTGAACAAATTAGACCTAAAAGCGGGACGGTCAGCCTTAAAACCCTATAAAAATAGACTATATGCGTCTTTAGAAAGTTCACGGGCACTAATACTCTTAAATTTATTCGAAGAGAACGATTTTTTCCCAACAAATCCGCTTGAATTATCAAAAAAGAATGTGAAAAAAAACTTTTACATCTCCTTAGAAAACAAGTACTTGGATGAAGCTTCAGATTCGATTTATGTTATTAATTACAAGCCAAAAGATACGACAGGACGATTTTTTGAAGGTACAATTTGGATTAATAAAACGAAAAAACTATTGACCAAAATCACATTAAATTCCAAAAATGCTACCATTCATCCGTTTACTGCGCTGTTTCCTTCCGACAAAATTTCAAAAGTTTCTTTTAAAATTACTCAAACGTTTAAGCTTGTAAATAATTTAGCACTGTTCAATCATACCGACTTTGTTTATGAAATAGATTACTTAAGCAGAATTGGAAAAACCGAACAACAAAATTACCAAGTGAAAACCAATGCGATATTGTATGTCTATGATTACGAAACTGCATTCTTTCAACCACTTTTTACATTTAAAGGAAATGGAA
This sequence comes from Crocinitomicaceae bacterium, assembly GCA_044350515.1. Taxonomy (GTDB): domain Bacteria; phylum Bacteroidota; class Bacteroidia; order Flavobacteriales_D; family Crocinitomicaceae; genus UBA952. Next base: position 28,724 of record JBILHL010000006.1, read on the forward strand.
TTGGCGATTATAGAAAAATAAACGCTATGCCTTACAGTGATTTTTTCTGGACAACAAACGATGAATATAGACTAAATGATAGTTTGAATACAAATGCACAATTTTTCGCTGATAGATACGCATTAAATAGTAAATCGCTGTTTAAATCAAACACTTTTTCGAAAAAAGGAATCTTGGAACACCCCTTTATGCCATGGTCAAAATCTCGCATTAAATTTCGGGAAATGCTACCAGATACAACTATTATAAATGCCTCGAAAAATATCATTTCGCTTCAATACAATCTCGCGGTAAAAATCTTTATGGACATCAATACCTACAAGGATTCTACTCATTACCTAACTGCAACAATTTTTGATCCGTATGAAAGTTATTTTTTTCTTCCAATGGATAAAAAAACAAATTGTTTTGTGAATATTTTCTTTGATTTATGCGAAATTAAAAGACGTGAGTTACAAAAACAATTAAACGCTAGAAATATAAGTCCGACTCAGGCACTAGCAATGTATCAAAAATGTATAAGCGAGCTTGAAACTCTAAAAAACGAGTATTTAAAAGACGTTCAACGTGGAACAGAGGAAAAGAAAATGATAAAATATAATCTCATTGTGTTTAACGAATTGAATATAAACAACCTTGAACTCTTTAAGCCTTTTGAGAAGTGAAAGAATTTAGTTTTCTAATCATTTTAAAGGCATTTGATTTTACGAACTTTAAAGCAAAGCTTTTTTGTTTATCGTTATACCTGATATCAAATACTTATTTTTGAAAAATGAACAAGCAACTGTTTTTTATTGTGCTTTTTGGATTGTTTTTTATCTGTTCCAAAAATGACTTCTTAGGGGATCAAAAAAAATACGAGCGCGTTCGTACTGCTATTGCAGAAAAGGAAAATTCTATTAAAAGCGATTTGGAGAAAAACAAGCTTGAATTGAAAAACTTGCATGTAATTCTTGTCGCTTATAAATCTGAAGGAATTCTGGAATTGTACGCCAAAAACAAATCACAAAGCACTTATAAAAAGATCAAAACATTTACTGTTTGCGCAAGTTCAGGAACACTTGGTCCGAAGCGAAAAAAAGGCGATGGTCAAGTTCCAGAAGGATTTTATCACATCGATCGCTTTAACCCAACAAGCAGTTATTACCTTTCTTTGGGAATCAATTACCCGAATTCAGCTGATCGAAAAGCAAGTTCCGCAATCGATTTAGGTGGAGATATTTTTATTCATGGATCTTGTGTTACAATTGGTTGTCTTCCAATGACTGACGATAAAATTAAAGAAATTTATGTTTATGCAATCCATGCTAAAAACAATGGTCAAGAACGAATTCCCGTTTATATTTTTCCTTTCAAAATGGATGATTTCAATTACTTAGTCAACAAAAAATATTATGAAGGAAATAAATCTCTGATATCGTTTTGGTCAAAGCTTAAAGTTGGCTTTGATGCTTTTCAAAATGAAGCAAAAGAACTCAATTTTAAAGTGGATGAAAAAGGGAACTATGTATTTTGAAGTTGAGTTTGTTTTAACCAAATAAGAAATTTAATGAACTGTCCCCTTTGTCAATCTTCACTTACAACTTTCAAAAACATTCAATTTTATGATTGTGGGACTTGCGGCGCTTTAGTTCGAGATGCACTGTATTATTTATCACCTGAAGAAGAAAAAAAACATTATTTAAAACACAACAACGACGTGAACGATAGTGGGTACCAAAATTTCGTTTCACCACTAACTAATCAAGTGATACAGCAACAACTTTCTTCGGATATGGGACTTGATTTTGGTTCAGGAACAGGTCCAATTGTTTCTAAAATATTAAGCGATAATGGTTTTACGATTTATCAATACGACCTTTACTTTGAACCTGATGTAGAACGATTGAAAACACATTACGATTACATTGTTTGCTCAGAAGTATGGGAACATTTCCAACAACCCTTTCGAGAAATCAAGCAACTCACTTCTATGCTTCATCCAGCTGGTAAATTATTTGTGATGACACTTTTATACGATGATGCAATTGATTTTGAATCCTGGCACTACCGATTAGATGTGACTCATGTTTTTATTTACAGAAAAAAAACGATGGAATACATAGCCGAACAATTTGATCTTGAGCTACTTTTTATTACCGACCGAATCATCATTTTTAAATCATAAGCTAAAGAATGAAGTACTGTGCAATCCTCCGAGGAATCAATGTAAGTGGAAAAAATAGTATCAAAATCGAAACTTTAAGAGACTTACTCAAAACTATTGGTTTTCATAATATTAAAACTTATATTCAGAGTGGAAATGTGTATTTCGAAAGTACTATATTAAGCACTAATGAACTTGCTTTAAGAATCAGTAACGAACTAAAAAGTTCACTCAATTTAACTGTACCTGTTTTAGTTTTGAAGCAAGAAGAATTGGATGAAATCATAAAAACGAACCCTTTTTTAACCTTAGTTGATTTTGAACCTAAATTCATGCATCTTACATTTCTGGCCAACGAAATAGATTTATCAGGAATTCCAGAAATTGAAGAAAAGTGTTCGGAAAATGAGTTATTATTTTTCGGCAACAAGGTAGTTTATTTGTATTTACCGAATGGATATGGAACAACAAAACTCAGTAATACGTTGATTGAAAAGAAATTAAAAAATACGGCCACAACAAGAAATTGGAATACCTGTTTAGAACTTCAAAAGATGATGAACTAAACTATTGAACTCATTCTATTTCAATCGGATACTTAGCGAGTAAGCCAACAACAGCATCTCTGGAAAATTTTGCCTTTTTAATCCGATTTAATTCCGGATCGAAAGCATAATTAAAGGCTGTTCTAAAATCACACTTCTCCAAATTACTTCGCTCAAAAACAGCATCTTTCAAATCAGATTTCGCAAAATTCGACTGTGTCAAATCCGTTTCTGTAAAATCAACAGCGATTAAGGAACAACCTTGGAATTTAGTAAGTTTGACCTTCAATTTATAAAACGATGAATGATTTAAGGTGCAATTTTCAAAAGAAAAAGCCAAACCAAAGGCAGCACAATCATCAAAACGCAAGCCCAACATTTTGCAATCTTTGAAATGAACATTTCTGAAAGCAGTTCCAGCTAAATGAGCTAGACTAAAATTACATTCATGAAACTCACAATCTTCAAATTTGAAATCGTATAAATTCCCATTCGAAAAATCACAATTCACAAAAGAACAATTTTCATACGTTCCAGGTAAAATAGACTTATCATTTAACTGAAGACGTTCAAAATACTGATTTTCAATATTATTCATTGGTTGTTTTTCTATAAAAAAAGACCGAATCTTTCGAAACGGTCTTTAACAAAATGTAGATTTTACTAAATTATTTTCCAGCGAAAATATCTTGAACACAATCCATAGCGTGTTTTTCACACCCTTTTTGGTCTTTATTTGCTGCGTCAAAACTTTCGTAATTGTCTTCTAATTTCTCTAAATAACAATCAACATAAGCTTGTTTTTTGTCACCTAAAACATCCAAAGATGATTCAACTTTTTTTACTTCGTCATTTGCTTTCTTTTTATCTTCTTCAGACCAAGCTCCTTTTTTACTACCGTTACAAGCCACTAAAAAAGCAACCGCTGCAACCATCATTAATACTTTTTTCATTTAATTTATTTTTTTTCAAAGATAGAACAAAAGTTAAAAAATCAAAAAAAAGTTTAATGTTTTAGATAAATTTATTCTTAGAACCTTGAAGTTGGCTGACTTCAAATTCATTTGGAATCACTACTTTTGCGCTCCATGTCACTTTTAGGTAAATTCATGATTCGTTATAAAACACCCCAGGAGATTGCTATCATGCGTGAGGCAGCTCAAATTGTTAGTCGTACTTTAGGTTTGGTTGCAAAAAAAATGCATCCAGGGACTACACCTAAAGAATTAGACACAATGGCGGAGGCTTATATTCGATCTCAAAATGCACTTCCAGGTTTTTTAGGACTATATGGTTGTCCAAGTACACTTTTAATTTCTGTTAACGAACAGGTGGTTCATGGTTTACCTACCGATAGACCTTTTCAAGAAGGAGATATCGTTTCTGTTGATTGTGGCTCATTTTACAAAGGTTATTACGGTGACCACGCTTACACATTCGAAATTGGCGAAGTTAAACCTGAAGTCAAAAAATTGTGTGAGGTAACGAAAGAATGTTTGTACATCGGTATAGAACAATGTAACACAGCGAATCGCATCGAAGACATTGGGTGGGCAATTCAACAACATGCTGAAAAACATGGTTACGGTGTCGTTAGAGACTTAGTTGGACATGGTTTGGGTAAGAACCTGCACGAAGAACCACAAGTTCCAAATTTTGGAAGAAGAGGTCGTGGCAAACGCATTCAAAATGGCTTAACGATTGCAATCGAACCCATGATCAACCTTGGAACTGAAAAAGTAATTACCTTAGATGACAAATGGACGATTGCTACCGCTGATGGTTTGCCGAGTGCACACTTTGAGCACAACGTTGCAGTTATTGACGGAAAAGCTGAAATTCTGTCCACATTTGATTATGTTTACGAGTCTTTGGGATTATAAATGTACCGCGAGAAAAGAACTGTTTTCCTTGTAGTTCTGACCCTTTTAGCTTACGGCTTTTCGATTTTCATGGACCAAGGTTCGTTTATTTTACCTTTTCCAATTTTTGATTTTATTTTAGTTGTGGTAGCTATTCAGTTTTCAATTTGGAACTGGCGCGAAATACTGACTTTCAGAAAATGGTATTTCTATTTTTATTTCCTAGCCATTTTATTCAAATTGTTGACCAATCAAATTCTATGGAGCGTTATTCTTGATGATAAAGATTTAGCCATTTTCACAGAAACCTTGGTTTTAGATAGTTTAAAACTCATACACTTACTTTTGCTGGTAATAGCTTTGTTCACATGGAGTTTCGTAGAGAAATTACAATTCAAGTTCCTAATTCCAATGGTAATAACGTTCATCCATTTTGCTGGGTTTACAGAGCAAACTTATTGGTTTTCATACATTAGTATTCCACTTTTTGCAACGTACGTTGTTTACCAAAAACCTAAAAACTCATTATCTTACTTAATCCTTCTGAATGGCGTTTTAGATTTGTTAAGTCTTTTTATGCTTACGATGGTGCATTAACTACTGAAGATTTAAATCAAATAGAAGATAAACACTAGTAACCTCAGTAAGATTCTAAAATTTCAAATTCAAGATATTATTCAGCTTTTCTCACCAGCTTCTATCAAATCCTGTATCGACCATTTTTTCTTCGGTATTGGTTCTTAGTGCGAAGTTAAATCCATTGTAAACCGAATATCCACCGTAGTTTCCGTTTTTGTCGATTGCTAAAAAACAGCATTGTAAACCTGTTAAATCTTTGTGTTTCTTAATAATTCGATTTACTGCCTCTTTGCAAGCATCAACGGGTGAATAACCTTGACGCATTAATTCGACAACCGTATGGCTACCAGCAATTCGAATAATTGCTTCACCTAATCCTGTTGCTGTTGCTGCACCAACCTCATTATCAATAAACAGTCCTGCTCCAATTATGGGAGAATCCCCTACTCGACCATGCAATTTATAAGCCCAACCGCTCGTTGTGCAAGCTCCACTAAAATCTCCGTTTGCATCCATCGCAATCATTCCAATGGTGTCATGGTTTTCGTGGTTAATCTCCGGTTTTTTGAATAAATCTTTATTTTCTTTTTTCCATTCCTGCCATTCTTTTTTCACTTCTGGCAAAGGTGTTTTTGCTGTTTCAAATCCGTTTTCTTTTGCAAATTTCTCTGCTCCTTCACCAACTAACATAACGTGTTGTGTTTTTTCCATGACTGCACGCGCAACTGAAATAGGATGTTTGATTCCTTCAACAAATGCAACTGACCCACAGCGTGATTGTTCATCCATAATACAAGCATCTAGGGTAACATGTCCATCTCTGTCAGGTCTTCCACCAATACCAACACTGCGATTAGTGAGGTCATTTTCGGTAACTCGTACACCTTTTTCTACAGCATCAACCGCTTTTCCTCCTTTACTCAAGACTTCCCAAGCTGCTTTATTAGCCTCTAATCCATGTACCCAAGTAGAAAGAACAATTGGACCTGTGGCTTTTGCTTCGAATGAACTACTAATCAAAGCACTTGCTTTCAGTGGCTTAACGACAGACAATGCACCTGCAATTAATCCAAACTTAAAAAAGGATCTACGTTTCATTTCTTTTTCTTTTTCTTTAACTCATTTGCTAGCCATACTTGATACTTTCGCGCATTTCGCATGTGTTGAACATCGGATGATTCAAAATTGTGGGTATATGAAAAATCAGGTTTTGCACACATGAACAAATAATCGTGCTGTTGGTAATTCAAAACGGCATCCAATACTTTTGCTGAAGTCATACAAATTGGTCCTGGTGGCAACCCTTGTACTTTGTATGTGTTGTATGCGCATTCTACCGAACGATGTTCTCTTAACAAACGTTCAACACCATTTAACTTTTCTTCCCAGCAAAATTTAAACGTTGGATCTGATTGCAGCAACATTCCTTTCTTTAGCCGATTCAAGTAAAGTCCTGCGATTATAGGCCATTCAGAAGAATGAATAGATTGTTCGCTGTAAACAATACTTGCCAAAGTAGCCAATTGACTAGGAGAAGTGAAACCCATTTTCGTCAATTTATTCTTGCGTTCTGGTGTCCAAAAATTTCGAAATTCTTGCGCCATTCGTTCCACAAATTGCTTTTCATCGGTATCGTAAAACATCGAATAGGAATTGGGCATGAAAAGAGCTGGTAATTGCTCGGGAGAAAAACCATATTTATTTAAAGTTTCAACATCTGATAAATAGGTAACCAACTTCGTGCTATCCACCATAATACAATCTTGTACCATTCCTGCCATTTGATAGATATCTCTGCAATTGTTGAACGTAACTTGAACCTCTACTTCTGCATTTCCGTTTCCATTGGAATTTAAAGTGAAACCATTCAATAAGTTTTTATAAGAAGTTCCTGGTTCGATCACATATTTTCCTAAAGCTATGTTATTACTTGTCAAACCTTTGAAATCACCAACCGAAATCAAGCTTTTAACATCTTTAATGATACCTTTTGCTTTAAGTTCTTCTGCCAATTTTGGAAGGGAAGTTGTTTTTGTTATGAAAAAAGCTTGTTTTTCGCTGTTAATCGTTGTTTTATTTCCTGCTAAATAAAGCATAATTTTAGGCGTTGCAACTGCAATTCCAACAAGCGTGGCAAGGATGCCAATAATGATTATTGTTCTTTTAGACATAGTTGATAGCTAATTTCGTCAATTCTTTTTCCTTTGTAAATAAACCAATTCTTGCGCAGACCAATTCTTGTAAAACCCACTGATTCAAACAACTGAATACTTGGCTCGTTATCTCCATGAATACTGCATTGTAAGTTAGTTAATTCTAGTATATCACGTGCATATTCGATTAGTAATTCCAAACTTTCTTTTGCACGTCCTTTTCTTCGTGCTTTTTCCTCAGCAATCAAAATACCAACGGAGGCAAAACCATGTTTGAAATTAACATCGTACAAATCGACTGTTCCTACAGAAAAATCCGATTCTTTCTCACAAATAATAAAACGCAATTGACCTGAACTTCTGATATTCGACTGTTGCTCAATTAATTCGTGAATGGCAGTCATTGAAAAAGGAACTTCGGTATTGGAAACTTTCCAGTTTTCAGGATTATTTTCCCACATAAAAAGTGTGGTAGAATCGTCCTCTTCGACTGATCTAAGATAAATTGTTTTTCCCTTCAACATCGTTTAGTTTTTCAATGCGTTGCTGAATTTCGTCAATTGAGTACGATTTAATTCCTTTGTATTCATTAGTCAAATGTAATCCAAAAACTGAAAGTAGCAGGTGCTGCTCTTGTAAAAAATGAAGTAAGTCGCTTAATTTTTGAATCGATTTTGGTGCTTTTAAACAGTTTTTAATTGGAACTAAACAGCTTGTTTCCAAACCAAATGCCCGCTCAAAATTGGCATATTCTTTATTAAGATCTTCTTTTTTTAAATCAACTTTAAGTTGAACCAGAATTGTGCTAATCTTTTTTTTATCAATCACTTGTAATATACTTTGAATAGCAACTGCTTCATCCTTTCCTTTAGCCTTCAAACTAAAATAGGTGTCATTTACTGAAATCCCGATGTGCGGTGGAATCTTATCTGCGTGCAAAATCCAAAGATGAACGCCTTTAAGTTGAACAATCTTTTCTTGAAAGTGAATCGTATCAAATACGAAATCAAACATCAATTTCACCGCTAAAAACGAAAGTTGCTGGACCGGAGAGATAGATATTTTGATAATGTCCACTTGTAACGCGCTCAAATTCAAGTGTTAATTCACCACCTTTAACCTTTACTTTTACTTGATTTAAAGGTAATTCTGAAAGAAAATCTAGCACTAAAGCACATGCTGTTGCCCCTGTTCCACAAGATAAAGTTTCAGCCTCTACTCCACGCTCATAGGTTGCAATTGCAATTTCATTTTCATTTACATGTTGAACTAAATTCACATTGATACCCTCTTTTTCATAGCTTGAGGAATAGCGAATTTCACGTCCGATTCGAGTTATATTTTCGGTTGACAAATCGTCATTAAACAAAACGTAATGAGGCGAACCCGTATGTAAAACAAACGCATCACCGTCTTTTTTAATCGCTAGTACATCGTTCATTTTCAAACGCACTTGGTAGGGATTTCGCGCTGCATTATGAAGACCGTCAATAGCATCAAAGTTTACATTTTCAACGTCAATTCCAAGTGTAGCGGCAAAATCAACAGCACACCTTGCACCATTACCACAAAAACTTTTCGAACCATCCGCGTTGTAATAATCCATTTCAAACGTTCCAATTGAAGATTGATTGATTTTTATTAAACCGTCAGCTCCAATTCCAAATCGACGATCACATAACTGTTGGATTTGAGCCAACGAAAGACCATCGTAAGCTCCTGAAAGATTATCAAGCATAACGAAATCGTTGCCTGTTCCTTGGTATTTTGAAAATTGTATTTCCATTCGGTAAAATTAAGGAAACTTGTTGTGGTGGATATTTTTCGTTAAGCCTTTTTTATTTAGAAAATTCAAAATAGTACTGAACCACTTTCAATTACGAGGATAAACTTCCAAAATCTTACAAATTTTAAAAATTAAACTACAATACTTCCTTTGGATGTATTAACTTTGCCCCCCGTAGTTACAAAATTTTTTATGTCCAATTCAACTAAGTATGTTTTTGTAACCGGGGGTGTAACATCTTCTCTCGGAAAAGGAATCATTTCAGCATCGTTAGCAACACTTCTTCAAGCGAGAGGCTATACAACGACCATTCAAAAACTAGATCCATATATCAATATCGATCCGGGAACCTTGAATCCTTATGAGCACGGTGAGTGTTTCGTAACCGACGATGGCGCTGAAACTGACTTGGATTTAGGTCACTACGAGCGTTTCTTAAATGTCCCAACTTCGCAAGCAAATAACGTTACGACTGGTAGAATTTACCAATCCGTTATTGAGAAGGAAAGACGTGGTGAATACCTTGGGAAAACAGTACAAGTAATTCCTCACATCACTGATGAAATCAAAAACAGGATTCAATTAGTTGCTCAAAAAGGACAATTCGATATTGTAATTACTGAAATTGGTGGAACTGTTGGCGATATTGAGTCATTACCTTATGTAGAAGCAGTACGTCAAATGTTGTGGGAATACGAAAATGATTGCATCGTTATTCACTTAACACTTGTTCCTTACTTAGCTGCTGCTGGTGAATTAAAAACAAAACCAACGCAACATTCAGTTAAACAAATGATGGAATTAGGAGTTCAACCTGATATCCTTTGTTGTAGAACAGAGCACGAATTAGATTTAAACCTGCGTCGAAAAATTGCAAAGTTCTGCAATGTTTCAATCAATGCGGTTATAGAATCTATTGATGCTGAATCAATTTACGACGTTCCTTTATTGATGCAAGCTGAAGAATTAGACAAAGTAGTACTTGAAAAATTGGGTTTACCTAAAAAATCAACACCTGATTTGACGCAATGGAAATCGTTTTTGGACCGTTTAAAACATCCTGAAAAACAAGTAAATATTGGTTTGATTGGAAAATACGTTGAATTGAAAGATTCGTATAAATCAATCAGTGAATCGTTTATCCACGCTGGAGTTGCAAACAATACCAAAGTGAATGTAAAATGGATTCATTCTGATAAATTAAGCAAAGAAAATATCGTTGAAGAATTGAGCGAATTAGATGGAATTTTAGTTGCACCAGGTTTTGGTTCACGTGGAATTTCTGGAAAAATCGAAGCCGTTCAATACGCTAGGGAAAATCATATTCCTTTCCTTGGGATTTGTTTAGGAATGCAATGTGCAGTGATTGAATTTGCTCGGAATGTTCTCGGAATGGAAGATGCACACACCACTGAAATTTCAGAAGACACCAAATTCCCGGTAATTTCGATGATGGAAGAACAAAAAAGTATTTCCAACTATGGCGGAACAATGCGTTTGGGCGCTTACAAATGTCAATTGAAACCAAAATCAAAAATTGCTCAAGCATACAAAACGGAGAACATTTCTGAACGTCACCGTCATCGTTATGAATTTAACTCAGTTTACCTCGAAGAATTTGAGAAAGCTGGAATGATTGCAACTGGACGTAATCCAGAAACAGGCTTAGTGGAAGTAGTCGAAATTCCAACACATCCTTGGTTTGTTGGTGTTCAATTTCACCCTGAATACAAAAGTACAGTTGCCAACCCTCACCCTTTATTCGTTGCATTTGTGGATGCAGCACTAACATTTAATTCTACAAAATAATGGATCGTAACACCCTTACCGGTTTGGTTTTAATCGGTTTAATTCTTACTGTTTTTTCAATTTTCAACCAGCCTTCGGATGAAGACATCAAGAAAAAAGCGAAAATAGAGCAAGCAAACGCAAAAGAAAAATCAGCAATTAAAAAAGAAACAGCTAAAGCAAAAGAAGTCGCTTCAAAAAGCAATGCTAACAATAAACCGAAAGTTAAAGAATACCTTGACGAAACTAAAAAAGGAGAAATAATCCGCATTGAAAACGATAAATTAATCGTTGACTTAAATACAAAAGGTGGTTTAGTTGCTGCTGTTTACTTAAAAGACTACAAATCTTATTTCGACTTTTCTAAGAAAAATGATAAGCCCCTTTGTCTTTTTAAAGAGGGCGATGCAACGAATCAACTCGTTTTTCCAACTAAAAAAGGAAAAATTTACACTAGTAAATACCTTTTTGATGTGAAGTCTAAAACGAAAAACGCTATCACTTTTGAATTGCAATTAGCAGAAGGAACAATTGTTCAAAGTTATTACTTGAATAAAGGAAAATTCGACTTAGATTACGAAATCGAATTGGAAGGCTTAGAAAATGTGACTCGAAATAATATTCAATTCAATTGGCAAACGGCCTTTAGAAAAACAGAACGCCTTTTCAGTGAACAAAGACGTGTTACAACTATTTGTTACGAACAAAAAACAGATGAGTTTTCTTATTTAAGTGAAGCATCTTCGGATTTCATTGAAAGCGAAGACGACTTAAATTGGGTTGCGTACAAACAAAGTTACTTCTCATCTATTTTAAAACCAAAAGAAGGATTCTCGAAAGAAGGTTCTAAAATGATGGTGAAGGTTTACAAAGAAGGTGAAGCAAAAAATGGCACGCACTTAAAAGACTTTAGTTCAACACTTTCATTGAATTTCAAAAACGACAAAGCAAGTTTCAACTGGTATTTCGGTCCAAATGACTACGAGTTGTTAAGAACTTACGACTCAAACTACGATGACATCTTAAACTTTGGTTGGGGATTATTCCGTTGGATCAATATTTATGCAGTTCAACCTATCTTTAACCTACTAGTAAACAACGGAATTGGTGTTGGAATTGCTATTTTAATATTAACAATCATCTTGAAAACTATCTTAATGCCTGTACAATGGAAAATGTTTTTGTCTTCCGTTAAAATGCGCATCTTGAAACCAGAAGTGGACGAATTAAACGCAAAGTATCCAAAACAAGAGGATGCAATGAAAAAACAAATGGAAATGATGACTTTATACCGTGAATCTGGTGCGAGTCCGCTTGCAGGTTGTGTTCCAATGCTGATTCAAATGCCAATTTTGTTAGCCGTTTTTCGCTTCTTTCCAGCTGCTTTTGAATTGCGTCAACAACCTTTCTTATGGGCTGAAGATTTGTCTTCTTACGATTCAATCTGGGATTTTGGTATAAACATTTGGCCTTATGGTGATCACGTGAGTTTGTTTACTTTATTGATGTCTGTGACTACTTTATTGTACACTTGGATGAATAGTGGAAACATGCAACAACCACAACAACCAGGAATGCCGAACATGAAAGTAATCATGTATATTTTCCCAGTGATGATGATTTTCTTCTTCAATAATTATTCAGCAGGTTTGAGTTATTACTACTTTATTTCAACTTTGGTTTCTATTTTAATCATGGTGATTATCAAACAGTTCTTTGCTGATGAAGATAAATTGCGTGCGAAAATGGCAGAACGTAAAGCACAAGCTGTGGCAAATCCTAAAGAGAAAAAGAAATCTCGTTTCCAAGAAAGATTAGAGGAAATGCAGAAAAAACAATTAGAAATGAAAAACAAAAATAAATAATAATGAAGTTCTTTATAGATACGGCAAACTTATCAGAAATTCGTGAAGCAAACGACCTAGGGATTTTAGACGGTGTTACAACCAATCCATCATTGATGGCAAAAGAAGGAATCACTGGTGCAAATAATATTTTGAAACATTACGTGGATATTTGCAACATTGTTGACCGTCCCGTAAGTGCAGAAGTTATTGCAACGGACTTCGAAGGAATGATTCGCGAAGGTGAACAATTGGCAGAGTTACACAAAAATATCGTTGTTAAAATCCCAATGATTCCAGAAGGAATTAAAGCGATAAAGTACTTTGACCAAAAAGGAATTAAAACCAATTGTACGTTGATTTTCTCAGCAGGACAAGCATTGTTAGCTGCAAAAGCTGGTGCTACTTACATTTCTCCATTTTTAGGAAGATTAGATGATGTTTCAACTGATGGTTTAGCTTTAATCGAACAAATTCGTTTGATATACGATAATTACGCTTTTGACACGCAAATTCTTGCTGCTTCTGTTCGTCACCCAATGCATATTATTCATTGTGCTGAAATTGGATCGGATGTAATGACAGGACCTTTAAGTGCAATTAAAGCGTTGGCAAAACACCCATTGACAGACTTAGGTTTACAGCAGTTTTTAGCGGATCACGCGAAGGGCAATAAATAAGAATAGATAAGCATGATATCAAAAGAAGCGCGAAAAGAACGCAATGAAAAGTTCTGGTCAGGTTTCAAAGAATACATGCGTGGTACACTTTCCTCAACTGGAAAAAGAGTAAACTGGCTGAATTACAAAACTGAAGTTCAAGATACCTATGTACGTCTTGTTTGCGACGGGAAAATCACTGCCGTTTGTTACGATATTCAATTCAAAGATGTTGGAGTTAAAGCTATTTTTTGGGAGCAATTAGGCGAACTTAAGAAAGTCTTAGAATCTTCTATGGAACAAGCTACAACTTGGGAAGAGGAATATGTAACCAAGGAAGGAATTGTAATTGGTAGAATTTATTGGGAATTGGAAAACGCTAATTTTTACAACGATGATGATTGGGAAAAAATATATTCTTTTTTCAAATCACGTTTATTGGAATTCGACGTGTTTTACCAAGAGTTTAAAGATGTTTTAATAGCCTTAGTTGATTGATTAAAGCATAATTCTAAACAAAGGAAATACGCGAAGAAATTTTTCTTAGTAAACCAAAACTCGTCTTTTTAATCTTTTCATGTTTGTTTAATTTTTTATTAAAATGAGAATTATCTATAAAGATGAACGATGTTATTCGACAATCAAAATAATCTTTCATTCTACAAAATTTCTTTTTAGCTTCAAAAAACAAAACAAGTTTCACTTAAAGCTTCTCGAAATTAGGTATGAATAGAATCCAAATCACAAAATTGTTCTGAAAGTTCAATATTTTGTTCTGAATGTTTGTTAAACCAAAAATTCAAGAAAATACAAAATGTTAGTTTTTATACTGACTAATAAAGATTCTATCTATATGGAAACCAATCTTAGACCTAGATTTATAAGATAATTCAAATACAACTTTCAAATGCTTTGAATAAACCAATTAAACATATTTCTATTTAGGCTACCGCAAATGCTTAACCTAAACAAAAAAAGCGCTTGAACTAAATCAAACGCTTTTCAAATAATTAAATGAAATCGAATTATTTAACCCCAATTTGATCTTCAGTGCTTTGAGCAATTGCAGATTTTTCTAATCTAAATTTTGCTCCTTCTGTCTGAATTAAAACTGTTGTATCAGCAACTTCCATGATTTTCCCATGAATTCCACCAATTGTTACAATTTTATCACCTGCTTTTAGACTTTCTCTGAATTTTTTCAACTCTTTAGTCTTTTTCATTTGAGGTCTAATCATAAAGAAATAGAATACTAGGACCATTAATCCTAACATTACTAGACTTTGCATACCTTGTCCGCCCATAATTTTGGTTTTTTATTTGTTGTTATTTAATTGTTGCTTTAATTTCCAAAACAGTAACATTTGGTTCTGTATTGGTCATAATCGTTACTGATTTGTGTACTCTACTTGTTGTTAAATTATCAGTTTTCACTTGAGCGATGATTTCACCCGTTTCTCCTGGTTGAATCGGCTCTGTTGGTTTATCAGCAACCGTACAAGAACATGAAGGACGCACTTCACCAAAAACCAACGGATAATCACCTGTGTTTTTGATTTTAAATTTTGCGTTAATTACTTCACCTTTGATAACTTTTCCAGCATTGTAAACTGGATTTAATTCCATGGTTGTTTTTTGACCAACTTTGATGTTTTGCTCTTCGCCACATGAAGAAAGCGCTGCAACTAGTAGACTGAATAGGAATATTTTTTTCATTTTTTTTATTTTTTTTGAGGGAATGTTTTAAAGAGAGAATGATATTACGAGTGAATGAGGGAATGATGTTTTTCGAAGTGAGATATAGTTTCCTTCCGTCAGCTGACGGAGAGGATTAAGGAGGGTGATGTTATTTTTGTTTTATCATCCCCCTCAATCCCCCTTCAAAGGGGAAAATCTAATCTCACTTCGGCTTACAATTCTTCATTCTCAATTCTACATTCTTAATTTAATAGTCCTCTTCCGATTTTTACTATTTTCTTTTCTTTCGTTAATTTTTCTATTGCTTTATCAAGAATTCCATTTACAAACAAATTACTTTTTGGAGTACTGTAAAATTTAGAAATCTCAATGTATTCGTTTAATGTAACTTTTGTTGGGATACTTGAACAAATTTGCAATTCGGTGATTCCCATTTTCAATAAGAACATATCCATTTTTGCAATTCGATCCAACTCCCAATTTTGTGCTAATTCCATGATCAAAGCTTCGTTTTCTTTGTCCATTTCAATTGTTTTTCGCACAAGATTAACTATAAATTCTTTTTCATCGTCGTCTTCCTTGTAAAGTGGTAATACCGTAAACTCTTGATCTTCTTTTGCTAATTTCATCGTTTTTAGCACCATTGAACAACATAAATCTATATCATCTTGCCAAAAAATACTTTTCTCTTCAAAGAAATTAATCAATAATTCCGAATTTGCTACTTCTATTTTAAACAACTGTAAAGCAAATGCTTTGTCTTCTTCGAAACCTTCATTTCCATTTTTCATAAATTCAAAAAACGTCTCGCTTTCCATAATTTGAATATACATTTTACGAAACATCTCTTGTGATTCAACGCCCATCCAATTTACTTTTCGTTTCTCTGAAAGTTTGCGTAATTCTGAACAATCCTCTAATTGCTGAATCAATGCGTTCTCAACAAACTTTAGGTTTGGATTCAAATCCTCAGCTGTTGGTCGCATTTTGCGTTTGCGTTCTTCTATCTTGTTATTGGCTGCTGTTTTCACCTCTGGAAGCGTCAACAATAAGTACAAATAAAGGTCATACATCTTTTCAACAGAATGTAGTAACTCATTTTGCGCTTTTAATACATCCTTTTCACCTGCCTGAAAAAAGGCATAAAGAATTTGCAGGACTTTAATCCTTAAATGTCGTCTGTTTAACATGTTTTGGTTTACATAGGTAATTTTACACGACCGATAGATTCGATTCGCTCCTCTGCCATTCTATTTGCAATTTGATAAGTAGGAATGTTTTCGTCTTTTGAACGTTTTACAATATTGAAAATAGTTGTGTAAATATCCTCCGCTTTTTGGTGAGCCCATTCAGCTGATAATCCTTGAACTTCTGAAAAACAATTGATTACACCACCAGCATTCAACGTAAAATCAGGAGCATAAATAATTCCTTTTTTCATTACGTCAACCCCGTGTTGTCCTTCAACTTTTAATTGATTATTTGCAGCACCTGCGATAATTGAACATTTCAAGCGTTCTAAAGTATCGTCATTTACCGTTGCCCCTAAAGCACATGGAGCATAAATATCCATATCAACATCATAGATTTCATCTAAACCAACAACTTGTGCTCCGTATGTTTTAGAAACACGCGCCAAAGCATCCTGATTGATGTCTGTGATATAAACGTGAGCATTTTCTTGTGTTAAATGTTTAACTAAGTATTCACCAACGTGACCAACACCTTGCACTGCGATTTTTTTACCTTCTAAAGAATCTGAACCAAATTGATGTTTCGCACAAGCTTTCATTCCCATATAAGTGCCGTAAGCAGTTACAGGAGATGGATCGCCACTTTTTCCTGGTAAACCCACAACGTGTTTCGTTTCCATACTTACCCAATTCATATCGATTGGAGAAACACCCACATCTTCAGCAGTAATATATTTTCCAGCTAAACTATTAACGAATTTTCCGAATCTTCTGAAAAGTGCTTCTGATTTAATTGCCTTTGCGTCACCAATGATGACTGCTTTTCCTCCACCAAGATTCAATCCTGAAATGGCATTTTTATAAGTCATTCCTCGTGACAAACGTAACACGTCATTTAAAGCTTCCATTTCATTTTGGTAAGCCCAAATTCTTGTTCCGCCAAGCGCAGGACCTAAGATTGTGTTGTGAACTGCGATGATTGCTTTTAAGCCAGTTGCCTCGTCGTTGCAAAAAAGTATTTGCTCGTGACCCATGTTAGCCATTTGACCGATAACAGGATTTTCTGTTAAGTCGGATGCGGAAAGGATTTTAATTTCAGACATGTTTTCTTTTTCGTTCGTTAACTTAAGATTTGAATGGTTACATTTGCAACTCAAATAATCGAGCGCAAAATTAGAAAATAATCGATGAAGTCTCTGAAATACCTAAATAAATATTTTGTCAAATACAAATGGCATTTTTTGCTAGGTATTCTTTTCACAATTATCAGTAATTACTTTGGAGTGCGAATGCCAATGTATGTGAAAACTACGGTTGATAATCTAATGGGAACTACCTCCATAAACAGTGTAAACGATGCGCTTTGGCTTTCACTTCAAATTGGAGGAATATACATTTTGCTTTCTATCGGTAAAGGTTTTTTCTTGTTTTTAATGCGCCAAACTATTATAGTAATGTCGCGATTGATTGAGTTTGACTTGAAAAATGAAATTTACACACATTACCAAAAACTCGATTTAGCTTTCTTTAAAAGAAACGCAACAGGTGATTTAATGAATCGAATTTCAGAAGATGTAAGCCAAGTGCGGATGTACCTTGGGCCGGGAATTATGTACACAATTAACTTAATTGTTTTAGTTGCGATGATTGTTACTCAAATGGTTAAAATCAGTCCAACACTTACGTTTTTCGTATTGCTCCCTTTGCCAATAATGTCTTTTTTGATTTACTGGGTTTCTTCAAAAATGAATTTAATGAGTACAAACGTTCAACAAGAACAATCTCGTCTTTCAACCATTGCGCAAGAAACGTTTGCAGGAATTCGGGTTATCAAAGCTTACAATAGAGACAATGAAGTTTTTGAGAAATTCGAAACTTCTGCCAATGAATACAAAACAAGAAGTATGAAATTGGTGTTGATTAACGCTTTGTTTATGCCAACGATTATTTTCCTTATTGGAATTAGTACTTTGGTTGCTATTTACTTAGGTGGGTTGATGACTTACGACAAACAAATTTCACTAGGCGACATCGTTGCTTTTATCTTCTTTGTCAACAATTTAACATGGCCTTTTGCAAGTATCGGATGGGTAACTTCTATCAATCAACGCGCAGCAGCCTCTCAAAAACGTATTAACGAATTCCTTCAAACAGAACCTGAAATTACGAATCCAACATCTGGAGAATTTAGTTTTGATGGAAGAATAGAATTTAAAAACGTCACATTCAGCTATCCCAATACGGGAATCATGGCAATTGAAAATTTAAGTTTCAATATTAACAAAGGAGATACTTTGGCAATTGTAGGTAAAACAGGAAGTGGAAAATCGACTATTTTAAATCTTTTAATGCGTCAATACGACTGCGATTCAGGAGAAATCTTAGTAAATGGAATTGACATTAAAAAAATTAATTTAGATGCTTTCCGTGAGCAAAGTGGAGTTGTTCCCCAAGATGTTTTCTTGTTCTCAGATTCAATTGCAAATAATTTAAAATTTGGCTTGAAAGACGATAAAGTTGAATTGGATGTTTTAATAGAAGCAACAAAAAGAACGCACGTTTACCACAATATCAAAGAATTTCCTGATCAATTTGAAACACTTTTAGGTGAACGTGGAGTGAATTTAAGCGGCGGACAAAAACAACGCGTAAGTATTGCTAGAGCCTTAATTCGCGAACCAAAATTTTTGCTTTTAGACGATTGTTTGTCGGCAGTTGATACTGAAACAGAAGAAATTATACTAAGAAACTTAAACCAAGATGCGAAGAATAGAACTTCAATTATCGTTAGTCACAGAATTTCAACAATTCGCAATGCCAATCATATTTTAGTACTCGACAAAGGTGCAATAGTTGAATCAGGAACTCATCAATCATTAATGGAATTAAATAAAGAATATGCAGAAATGTATCAGAAACAACTGACGGAGAATTGAAAATTGATAATTTAAAATGGAGAATGTAAAATCTAAAATGAAGTCGAAAGTTGAAAACTGAGAACTGAAAACTGAAAGTGAAGAGTTTTAAGTACGAAGTGAGATTGAAGTCTTCCCTTCTTGAGGAGGGATTGAGGGAGGTGACTTGTTAATTAAATCATCCCCCTCTATCCCCCTCTGACGGAGTCTGATACTCGTCAGAGTCGTCAGACTTCAAAGGGGGAAGCACAAAATCTCACTTCGAGAAAAGTCATTCTCTCATTTATCATTCCCTCATTCACTCATTTATCATCCCCTCCTTAATCATTCCCTCATTTCCTCATTTATCATTCCCTCATAAAGTCCTAAAATCATAAAGTCCTAAAATCCAAATAAATGCGCTACAACCTCTCAGAAATCAACGAACTAATTCGTAACAGAAGAACAATATATCCGGAGCAATTTTCAGAACGCAAAGTTCATCGTGAACAAATTGAAGTGATGCTTAATAACGCTCAGTGGGCACCAACACACGGAAACACACAACCTTGGCGTTTTCAAGTTTTTATGGAAGAAGGTTTGTCAACTTTAAGTCAATTTTTAGGTTCAACCTATTTAAAGTTAACTCCTGAAAATGAGCAAAATGAAGCAAAACTCGGAAAATTAATTCGTCGTCCACTACTCTCTTCTGCTGTTATTGCCGTTTGTATGAAGCGACAAGCAGAAGAGAAAATTATGGAAATTGAAGAAATTGAAGCTGTTGCTTGTGCCATTCAAAATATGCATTTGACATGCACGGCTTATGGAATCGGTGGTTTTTGGTCAACGCCAAAATTGATTTATTCCCCAGAAATGAACGAATTCTTAAATTTGGGCGAAAAAGATAAATGTTTAGGTTTGTTTTACCTTGGTTATCCAGCAATTGAATGGCCAGCAAACGCACACCGTAAACCTATTGAATACAACACAGAATGGAAAACCCAGTAGAACATTTTGACCTAGGTTTTGTAAATTACACCCAACATCCAGAAAATCCGGATTATGTGGTGTTTCGTTTTGCAGATGTAAATCGTGCGAATAGTTTTCGAACTGAACTTCAACAACAAAAAATATGGTTTGAAGAAGCGAATGAAGATAAAAAACAAGTGACCTACACCCTATTTGGTTTACACAAAACAGATTACAACAAAGCACAAAAAATCAATATCGCAGTTGAAGCAAAACATAAAAAATTTCTGATCCCAGGGAAATTTTTTAGGTGGTTTGTCGTTTTGTTTGGTATCACAATGATAACACTTGCAATAATTGGATTCATTAAAAACCCAAATAAAGAAGGAACAAAAAGCAATACAGAACAAAGCAATGATAAATAAACTGAGCGGTATTCTTCTTTTTTCTGTTTTATACAGTTTTTGCTGCTTCAGTCAAATTGGCAATCAAGGGAAATATCCGAATTATTTTGGTTTTCAAGTGAGAACGATTTTTCCTACCCAATTTATTGGAGAAAAAGCATTAACCATTTCAAATGAAAGTTTTTCGACAACAATCACACAAAAAATGGGCTATTCTTTTGGTGCAACTGTTAGAGCTGGAGTTACCGAATTAATAGCTTTTGAAACAGGAATTAATTTCACGCAACGCTATTTTTCGCTTGACATGGTTCACGAAGATTCAAGCTTAGTTGGGAAAAATGATTTTGGCTTTATCCAATACGACATTCCGATTAACGCACTGGTTTACATCAAGTTCACTGATGAATTCTATATGAATGCTTCTTTTGGTTTAGCTTTGGGTTATAAACCTTCGAGCATTGGATCAATCACAAATGTTGGCGGTGTTCATCAGTTTTTCAATATAGGTTTAGTTGACATCAACAAAAAAATTGGTCTCGATTTAAATGCTAATCTAGGTTTTGAATATCGAACGAAGAAAGCAGGAATTTACTACATTGGTGGTTCCGCAAGGTTACCTCTTGGACCTTTATTCGGATTAATTTCGGAATACAGAAATGCAAACTATCGATTGACAGCCTTTGGAGAAGTTGAAGGAACTTATTTATCGTTAGACTTTAAATATTTTCTACCTAATTTTGGTGGAGGAGGAAGATACAAACCACATGGACCAATTGAATAACGAAATTAATCAACTAGTTGCTAAACTAGGATTACTGCCCCATCCAGAGGGTGGATATTACAGAGAAACTTATCGTTCTGAGGAAAAATTAGAAAACATCAATCGGAGCTTGGTAACTTCTATTTATTTCTTATTAACCTCTGAAAATGTTTCACGATTTCACCGAATTAAAAGTGATGAGCATTGGTTTTTCCACGCTGGAAGTCCACTGATTGTGCATACTTTGGGTGAAAATGGACACGAGCAAACGCTTGTAGGATTAAATTTATCGAAAGGTGAAACGCCTCATTTTGTGGTTCCTAAAAACACGATTTTCGGAAGTTCAGTTCTTCATAAAAACAGTTTTAGTCTCGTTTCGTGTGTGGTAGCTCCTGGTTTCGATTTCGCTGATTTTGAACTTTTTGAACGCGATTATCTTTTGAAAGAATTCCCAAATCATTCCGAAATTATCAACCAATTAACCTAGAAAAAATGAAGACTACATTAACATTTTTAGCACTTTTTCAACTTGCTGCTATGACTGCTCAAACAACAAAAACTCCAATTTACGGACATCGTGGTTGCCGAGGAAATTTTCCTGAAAACACCATTATTGCTTTTCAAGAAGCACTAAAAATGGGAGCTGACGGAATTGAATTAGATGTTGTTGTAAACGGTGAAAAACAGTTGGTTGTGTCGCACGAACCCTATTTTAAAAAAGAATTTTGTTTGACACCTAACAGAAAACCAATCGAAAATGAAAAAGAGTACAACATTTACAAAATGACGCAATCGGAAATCAGCTGGTTTGATTGTGGAAGTATTGGAAACCCTAAATTTCCTGAACAGAAAAAAATGTCAGCCTACAAACCTTTGCTAAGTGACTTTTTTAAAGAAGTGGATTTAAAGGATAAAGTACTACTTTTTGAAATTAAATCTGAGAAAGAGGAATATGGAATTTCGCAACCTCACCCAAAAGAATTTGTTGATTTAATACTCGCTGAAACAAAGGATTTTAAGCAACAGGAAAACCTGATTTTTATGTGCTTTGATGCAGAAATTTTGGAAGAATTACACCGTAGAAATGTTCCGAATAAAATGGTTTACTTGACTTATAAACCGACATCTGCAAAAAAACTTTTAAAAGAAATCAGTTTCAAACCTTTTGCTTTGGGAATGTTTTATGCAACAGCTTCAAAAGCAGCAATCAATTATGCACATGCACAAAACGTTAAAGTTTTCACGTGGACAGTAAACGAAGCTAAAACTGGAGAAAAACTGATTAAAAGAGGTGTTGATGGTTTAATTACCGACTATCCAAAATTGATGGAAGAAAGTAAAAAATAGTACTTTTAACCTATGAATAATTCGGCACCTTTAGCAGAACGAATGCGTCCAAAAACCTTGGATGAATACATCGGTCAGCAACATTTATTGGCAAAAGATGCTTCTTTGCGTCGTGCGCTAGAGGCTGGAATTATTCCTTCAATGATTTTCTGGGGACCTCCAGGTGTTGGGAAAACCACACTCGCTCAATTGATTGCCAGTCACTTAAATCGTTCGATTCATACCTTGTCAGCCATTTCTTCCGGTGTAAAAGACGTGCGAGAAGTCATCGCTCGCGTTGAAAGTAGTGGTATGTTTCAAACGAAAGGAACTATTTTATTCATTGACGAAATCCACCGATTCTCAAAAGCACAGCAAGATTCGTTGCTTGGCGCAGTTGAAAAAGGAACAATAACTCTAATTGGCGCCACAACAGAAAACCCATCATTTGAAGTCATTTCTGCCCTTTTATCGCGTTGTCAAGTTTATACCTTAGAAGAACACAACAAAGAAGATTTATTGCAGCTTTTGAACCGTGCTATTAAAGATGATAAGAAACTGGCTTCTAAGAAAATCAACTTACTTGAAACCAATGCTTTACTAACGATTTCAAGTGGTGATGCACGCAAACTGTTGAACGTCTTTGAAATCATCATTGGTACATTTCAAAATCAAGATGAAATCACAATAACGGACGAAATTGTTCTGAAAAACGCCCAGCAAAGTCTTTCGCGCTACGACAAAGATGGTGAACAACATTACGATATTATTTCTGCGTTTATCAAATCGATTCGTGGAAGTGACCCAAATGCAGCTGTTTATTGGCTTGCACGTATGGTTGAAGGAGGTGAAGACCCGAAATTTATTGCTAGAAGATTAATTATTTCAGCTTCAGAAGACATTGGTTTAGCTAATCCAAATGCTTTATTGATGGCAAATTCTTGTTTTCAAGCGGTGAATACTGTTGGTTGGCCTGAATCTCGAATTATTCTGTCACAATGTACGATTTACCTTGCTTCGTCGCCGAAAGGAAATGCTGCCTACAATGCAATCAATGAAGCACAAGCAATCGTTCGGGAAACTGGAAATTTGGGTGTGCCTCTCCCCTTGCGCAATGCCCCAACAGCCTTGATGAAACAATTAGGTTATGGCGAAGGTTATTTATACAGTCATTTATATCCTGGGAATTTTGCAGCACAAGAATTTTTACCAGAAGAAATAAAAGGAATATCTTTATTTCAAGCTGGAAGCAGTTCCAAAGAACAAGAAATTGCAAATACAATCAATCGTTTGTGGGGAGAAAAGTATAAATAATTGTCAAAAAAAGAATAATCATTTGATCTTACCTAATGAATTGGAAAGTTGATTAATTAATCAAGCATATTTTAAAAAAAACGCTAACAAAAAAAACACCCGCCAATGACGAGTGTTTTCAACTATTAACTTGAGAAAATTAAGCTTTTCCGCCTCTTTTTCTATCAGATTCTTTCAATAAGATTTTACGAATACGTAAGTTTTGAGGTGTAACTTCTACATACTCATCACCTTGGATGTATTCTAAACATTCTTCCAAACTGAAGATTTTTGGTGGTGCCAAACGTACTTTCTCATCTGCTCCAGACGAACGCATATTCGACATTTTCTTCGTTTTCGTAACGTTTACAATCATATCGCCTGCACGAGAATTTTCTCCAATTACCTGACCTTCGTAAATGTTTTCACTTGGTGAGATGAAGAATTTCCCACGCTCTTGTAAGTTGTTCAACGAGAACGGAATCGAAACTCCTTGCTCCATTGAAATCAACGAACCATTTTGTCTTCCAGGAATTTCTCCTTTATATGGTTGGTATTCCAAGAAACGGTGATTCATAATCGCTTCACCTGCAGTTTGTGTCAATAAATAGTTACGTAAACCAATGATTCCACGAGAAGGAATTTCAAAAGTGATGATCATACGCTCTCCTTTTGGAACCATATTTTTCATTTCACCTTTTCTTTTCGTTACCGCTTCAACTGCTGTTCCACTGTGCTCTTCTGGTAAATCGATTGTCAATTCTTCAATTGGCTCACATTTAACACCGTCAACTTCTTTGATAATTACTTGAGGTTGACCAACTTGCATTTCGTAACCTTCACGACGCATTGTTTCGATTAAAACCGATAAATGCAACACACCACGACCGAAAACCATCCATTTGTCAGCTTTGTCAGTATCTTTAACACGTAATGCCAAGTTTTTCTCCAATTCTTTGTTCAAACGGTCAGAAATGTGACGAGAAGTAACAAATTTTCCTTCTTTACCGAAAAATGGTGAATCGTTGATTGAGAACAACATACTCATTGTAGGTTCGTCCATTTTGATTGTTGCCATCGGTTCAGGATTTTCAAAATCACAAACTGAATCCCCAATTTCAAAACCTTCAATACCTGTAATTGCACAAATATCTCCCGGTTGAACAGTATCAACTTTTCTTCTTTCGATTCCTTCAAATACAAAAACTTCTTTGATTTTATGTTTTTGAAGTGTACCGTCTGATTTAGAAACCATAACTGGCTGATTTTCTCTGATTTCTCCACGAGTTAAACGACCGATAGCGATACGTCCAACATACGATGAATAATCCAAAGATGTAATCAACATTTGTGTATTTCCTTCAGGAATTGTAATCGGTGGGAAATATTCCAAAATTTTGTCTAACAACGCTGTAATGTCTGTTTTTGGAGTTTTCCAATCTTCAGCCATCCAACCATTTTTAGCAGAACCATAAATTGTTGGGAATTCTAATTGCTCTTCGTTTGCGTCCAATTCGAACATCAAATCGAAAACTTTTTCGTGAACTTCTTCAGGCGTACAGTTTTCTTTGTCCACTTTGTTAATTACTAAAAGTGGTTTCAAACCTAAAGCCAATGCTTTTCCAAGTACAAAACGTGTTTGTGGCATTGGACCTTCGAAAGCATCCACCAACAAACAAACACCATCCGCCATATTCAACACACGTTCAACCTCACCGCCAAAATCGGCGTGACCTGGAGTGTCGATGATATTGATTTTTGTACCTTTATATAATACTGAAACGTTTTTAGAAACGATTGTGATTCCTCTCTCACGCTCTAAATCGTTGTTATCCATTATTAAATCACCAGTCAAACGTTCTCTTTCATTTTCAACGTTTCCTGCTTCAATCATTTTATCTACCAACGTAGTCTTACCGTGGTCAACGTGGGCGATAATTGCGATGTTTCTTATTTCCATTGTTTACTTTATTCTTTTTTTTACTTGATATTATGAGGGAATGATTTTAAGAGAGAATGATATTATGAGGGAATGAGAATCGAAGTGAGATTTCGCTTCCCCCTTTGAAGGGGGATTGAGGGGGATGATAACTTAATTTATAATAATTGTCACCCTCCTTAGTCCTCTCCGTCAGCCGACGGAAGGAAACCTATTCATTTCTTCACTTTCAACTTTTGATTCTTCATTCTTAATTCTACATTCTCAATATTTCTTTCTCCCTCCGTAGCTTCCACCACCGTCAGATTTACGATCGTCTCCTCCTGTACTTTTTCTAGCTCTGTCTCCATTTGGTTTATCAGATCCTCCACGTTTGAAGTCACCTCCACCTTTGAAGTCGCCACCACTTTTGAAATCTCCACCACTTTTTCTTGGTGAAAATCCACCACTTCTGCCACCACCACCAGAGTAACCACCGCCGCTTCCGCCACCGTAGCTTTTTGGTTTAGAGTCTCCTCCGAAACGTCCACGACCTCTTGGTGCATCACCACCTCTGTCGCTTCGTCCGCCACCACCACCAAAACCAGTATCTTTTTTCTGAGTGATTTCGATTTTTACTTGGTGACCTTCAAAGTCAGTTCCGTTAACGTTTTGTAAGATTTTCTCTGCGTGATCTTGATCCGCTTCAAAGAATGAGAACGAAGGCATTAAGTCAATACGACCAACTGCTCCTGAATTCAAACCTGTTGCATCACAAACGATACGTAACAAAGCACCTGGATTCAATCCGTCTCTTTTACCTAAGTTTACGAAGAAACGTGTTTTTCCCTCTTCTTGTCCGCGCTCTCTTCTCAAAGGACGCTCAGAACGGTCATCACTTCCTCTTCCTCCAGAAACATTCAAGTCACCAGCACGTTGATAGTATTCAATGAAACGATTGAATTCTGTAGAAACGAAACGTTTGATAACTTCTTCTTTAGAAAGGTCTTCGAAAGCTGCTAAAATTTGTGGCATAAATTTCTCGATGTCTTTCTCACGAACTTCCGTAGCGATTGTTTTGTTGATCAATTTCATCAATTGAATTTCACAAATTTCTTCTGCTTCTGGAATTGTTCCAACTGTGAATGTTGTACGCATTTGACGTTCAATCGCTTTGATTTTCATCATCTCACGCGTGTTAATCAACACCAAAGACTCTCCTTTTCTACCTGCACGTGCCGTTCTACCACTTCTATGTGTGTAGTTTTCGATATCGTCAGGAAGGTTGTAATTGATAACGTGTGTAATATTGTCGATATCCAAACCTCTCGCTGCAACGTCTGTCGCAACTAAGATTTGTAATTCTTTACTTCTAAAACGATCCATAACACGGTCACGCATTGCTTGCGTCAAATCACCGTGTAAAGGTTCAGCATTGTAACCATCACGACTTAATTTTTCAGCAACCGTAGCAGTTTCGTTACGTGTACGACAGAAAATTAAACCGTAAATATTTGGATTAAAATCGATTAAGCGTTTTACAGCTTCGTAACGATCTTTCTCTTTTACTTGGTAATAAATGTGATCAATGTTTTCGTTGCTTTGATTTTTGTGACCTATAGAAACCTCTAAAGGATCGTGCATGTACGTTTTCGCGATGCGAGCAACTTCTGATGGCATAGTAGCCGAGAACAACCAAACGTTCTTTTCAACTGGTGTAGTTACAAGGATTCCGTCGATGTCTTCTTTGAAACCCATGTTAAGCATTTCGTCCGCTTCGTCAAGAATAACGTAACGCACTTGTGAAAGTTGAACCACTTTACGATTGATTAAATCCATCAAACGTCCTGGTGTTGCAACGATAATAGCTACTCCTCTTTTAACATCCGTAATTTGCTTACGGATATCAGTACCACCATAAACGGAAACGATGTTGCAATCCATGTATTTAGCGAAAACCTCTAAATCTTTGGTGATTTGCAAACACAACTCTCTTGTCGGGCAGATAATTAAACCCTGTGGGAGTCTAGCTTTTGTATCGATGTTGTTGATTAGTGGCAAGCCGAATGCTGCCGTTTTTCCTGTACCTGTCTGCGCTAAGCCGACAAAGTCGCAATCGTCCTGCAATAGGTAAGGGATTGCTTTTTCTTGGATTGGAGTTGGTGCTGTAAAACCCAATTCTGTTAACGACTTCAGCACCTCGCTCTTCAATCCGAGCTCTTCAAATGTCATTTTGTATTTTTAAAATTGGGTGCAAAGGTACACATATTTTAAGGAAAAATTCTATACTATCGTTTATTAATGATTAATTAACTTTAATTGAGGCGGTTAAATGGATTTTGGATTATTAATTCTTAATTTTTAATTAGGGATTTTTGTTCGATGGAAATCATAGTTAACTTTTTTGAAGCAGCTTAAATCAATAGAATTCATTTACTTAATGTTCAGGTAGGTTCGTGAAAATCAATAAAGAATAATAAAATGCTTTTAAATTTTTAAAACTTATTGTTAACTTAGTTTTCTATATTTGATAAAAAAGTTTCTTTTTTTGAATTCACCACAACTATCGCTTTAACTATAAAAATTAAACTCCTCAATAATATGTCAAAAAATAGTATTTTAATAACAGCAGTATTGTTTTCCTTTAGCCTTGGTTTTTTCGCGAACACAATAAATGAAGATCATTTTTCGAAAAAAAAACAGCATTATGCCATAAAAAAAGCTTCTAAAAAAGCATTGAGATTAGGCGCTTTTTCAATCAGTTTAAATGTGAAAGATTTAAAGGTTTCCAAAGATTTTTATGAACAATTAGGCTTTAAAATACTCGGTGGGGCAATGGACAAAAACTATTTAATCATGAAAAATGGCAATGCCCTAATTGGCTTATTCTATGGCTCGTTTGAAGGAAATATTTTAACGTTTAATCCAGGATGGGATGAAAATGCGAATAACATTTCTGAGTTTGATGACGTTCGTACAATTCAAAAACAATTGAAAGAAAATAACATTAAATTGACTGTAGAAGCTGATGAAAAATCTTCCGGTCCAGGGTTTATTATGCTTAACGACCCAGATGGTAATGTGATTTTTATAGATCAACATCGTTAAGAATCTTTGAATTTAATGGGTAAAATTTTAAATCACCTAGATTTAGGATCCTTTTTTATGGATGTTTAAAATCGACAAACATTACAAAAAGAGAAGATTATTAGTAAAGTAAAAATTGTAATTTTAAGTCTTATAAAAACAAAAACCAATGATAAAAAACATATTTGAAAAACAAGTTGTTGAAGAAATAATTTCGCGCTTAAACAATTTGGAACCGACAACAAAACAACTTTGGGGAAAAATGAATGCTCCTCAAATGCTTGCTCACTTGAACGTTACATACGAAATGACTTATGAAAATATTCACCCCAAGCCAAATTTATTTTTACGATTTATTCTTAAAACATTCGTCAAGAAGAAAGTGGTCGGAGAAGAAACATACGCAAAAAACGGCCCAACAGCACCCGCGTTTATTGTAAGTAATGACAAAGATTTTGAAAAAGAAAAATTGCGTTTGATTAATTATTTACATAAAACTCATGAACTAGGTGCCTCAGCTTTTGAAAATAAAGAAAATCAATCATTTGGGGTTTTAAGCTCAAAGGAATGGAACAATCTCTTTTACAAACATATAGACCATCATTTTTCCCAGTTTGGAATTTGAGGACTTACAAATTTTTCTATTAAAACGGATTTCTTAAAAATTGAAACTAAAATTCTAGTTAAATTTAAACCATGAATTTTGAAACATCCGCTTTTCACTCTCTTTCATTAAACGATTTTTACGATTTAGTTTCTTTACGTATTCAAGTTTTTGTTATCGAACAGAATTGTCCTTATCAAGATTTGGATGGCAAAGACAAAAAATCATTTCACGTAATTGGAAAAGATGCAAAAGGTGAAATTAAAGCAACAGCACGTATTCTTCCAGCAGGAATTTCCTACCCTGAAGTTGCAATAGGGCGTGTTGTGGTTGCAGAAGAACAACGAGGAACAGGTGCTGGACATCAATTAATGAATAGTTGTATGGAATTTATTGAAAATCAATTTGGTAAAGTTCCGGTTCGCATTTCAGCTCAAAAACATTTAGAAAAATTTTATAATCAACATCACTTTGTTTCAACAGGAAAAGAATACCTAGAAGACGGAATTCCACACGTTGAGATGCTTTATTTATCCCAAATTTAAACTATGAAGAATGTAATTTTCGCTTCCTCAGTTGCCTTAATTCTCGCTGCTTGTGGAACAAAAAAGACCAATGAATTTACAACTATTAATGTAGAATATTTAGACAAATCGGTTAAACCACAAGAAGATTTCTTCCAATTTGCTAATGGTACTTGGATAAAAAACAATCAAATTCCTGCTTCTGAATCACGTTGGGGAAGTTTCAATGAATTGGAGCAAAACAATAAAGCGAAACTGACAACAATTTTGGAAGAAGCGAAAAAAAATCCGGGAGAGAAAGGTTCACAAAATCAGATTTTGGGAGATTATTACGCTGCTTACATGAACATGGATTTACGCAACTCACAAGGAATGAGAGGTCTTGAAGGAGAATTCAATCGCGTGAATACATTAAAGAGTAAGGATCAATTGGTTGAAATTATTGCGGAACATCACCGCGACGGAATTGGTACACTTTTTAGTTTTGGTGTCGGTCAAGATTTAAAGAACGTGGATAAAAACATCGCATACCTTGGTCAAGGAGGAATCGGTTTACCAAACAAAGATTATTATGTAAACGAAAACAAAAAAGAACTTTTAGCAGCATATCAAAAGCATGTATTCACATCGATGCAACTTGCTGGAAAAGAAACTGCTCAGGCTGAAAAAGCAGCAGAAAATGTCGTTAAAATAGAGAAATTACTAGCTGAAACAATGATGAGTCCAGCCGAAATGCGAATTCCTGAAAAAACGTATAATAAGCAATCAACGAAAGCAGCAACTTCACTTTTTGGAAATTTTGACTTTCGCTATTACCTAACGAAAGTTGGTTGTCAATCACCTGATTCAATCGTTGTTGGAAATATTGATTTTGTTAAAAATGTAGCATCTATGATTGAAAACATAAGTTTAGATGAATGGAAAGATTACATAACATGGAACTTGGTTAATCATTACGCAGGACATTTAAATGAATCTTTCGTAAACCTAAACTTTGACTTTTACGGTAAAACTTTAAGTGGTAAAAAACAACGCAAACCAATGAATGAAAGTGCGATTGACGAAATTACACGCATGGAATTTTCTGAGTTGTTAGGTAAGGCATTTGTCGAAAAACATTTTTCAAAAGAAGCACGTGATCGTGTTAATACAATGGTAGACAATTTATTAGCAGTTTTCAAAGAGCGTATTCAAAACTTGGATTGGATGTCTGCTGAAACTAAAAAAGAAGCGATGAATAAGTTAACTTCTATCGGTAGAAAGCTTGGTTATCCTGAGAAATGGGAAGATTTTTCGATGTTGAATTTTACAGCAACCAACTACTTAGAAAACATAAAAACCATCAATAGGTTCTCTGTTAAAAAGAATTTTGAAGAGTTATCAAAACCCGTTGACAAACAAAAATGGGGAATGCCTGCCCACATGGTGAATGCTTATTATCATCCTCTGTTAAACGAAATTGCCTTCCCAGCAGGAATTATGCAAGCTCCTTTCTTTGACGAAAAAGCGGAAGATGCTGTGAATTACGGTAGAATTGGAATGGTGATTGGTCATGAATTTACGCACGGTTTCGACGATATGGGTTCAAAATTTGCCGCTGACGGTTCATTTAAAAACTGGTGGACAGAGGAAGACAGAAAGTTGTTTGAAGAGAAAACAAAAATATTGGGAGAAACCTTCTCTGCTTACTGCCCTATTGAAGGTCATTGTGTGAATCCAGACTTAACGATGGGTGAAAACATTGCTGATTTAGGTGGGTTGACAATGGCTTATTACGCTTATACTTTAACTGATGAATTCAAGAAAAATGAATTACGAGAAGGATTTACTCCGAGTCAACGTTTCTTTATTGCTTACGCTCAACTTTGGAAAATCAAATATACGGACGAAGAAATGAAAAACAGAATCGCAAACGACCCACACTCTCCAGGAATGTATCGTGTGAACGGTCCGCTTCAAAACTGTGACGAATTCTTTAAAAGCTTTGATGTAAAGGAAGGACAAAAGATGCGAAATAGCTCGAAAAAAGTGGCAAAGATCTGGTAAGTATTAGAAACATCTAACTTTAAGCTAAGATTGTAACTATCTTGTTACGATTTAGATACGAAATATATTAAAAAAATAATTGAGGTATAGTTTCGATATAACTTTTAAACATATTCAAGTAAAACATATTTTGAGTACACGCTTTCGTAACACTTAAAAAATTAAACAACTGTAATGATAACTTGAAAAAAAATCTCAATTTGAGCAATTATTATCTGCCCAGACGGATTAACAAAAAAGAAACACCACGCAGTAAAAGCGAAGCTAAAAAGAAGTCAAGGCTCTGAATTTCTTTTTTACGCCATGGTAGACGCAAATTTTGATTTTATTCGGAATTAAACAAAATTCTAGTTAGTAAAATGAACAATCTCAATGCCTACAATGCAAACTAAAGTCTCCTGCGTTTTTTATCCTTTATTTTCCATTTTTCCATCTGAATGTTTAGCAAAACGTCCTAATTTTCTGTCGTGTACATAATCGTATTTCGGCCAAGGCCAGCCACCAAATTGCGTTTTTTGATAGTCTTCAAACGCTTGATAAATCTCTTGCTTCGTATTCATTACGAATGGACCATGCTGTACAACAGGCTCATTAATTGGCCTACCTTGTAAAACTAAAATCTTAGAGGTTTCAGAACTATTTTTAATCTTCAAGGACATTGTTTCATCAACTTCAACCGCATGATAATGTGGAATCTTTGTATTATCAATTAATAAATCGTTACCCTCGTAATAAAAAACAGTTCTATTCACTCCTTGTAACGTGGCTGGCATTACCCATTCAGCATTTGGTTCTAAATGAATGTTGTAAATTGCAACAGCATTCAAAGGATCAGCAGCCCAAGAATTTGGCGGTGGAGTTGAAGAAGAATGATTTCCAAGTTTCCCGACGAGAACCTCTACATGAACTTCATTGCCATTAACATCTTTATCGGTATATTTAGGAACTTCCTCTGCCCAAATCATTTTAAAATGTGGATCAACCATTTTACTCTTTTTTGGTAGATTTAACCAAATTTGAAAAAGTTCCATTGGATTTTCCTCTTCTTCTTTCAATAAGGGAAACATTTCTGAGTGTTGAACACCTTTTCCTGCTGTCATCCATTGTACATCGCCATTTCCATATCTTCCAGCAGCGCCTGTTGAATCCGCGTGATCTACAAGACCTGTTCTTACGACTGTAATGGTTTCAAAACCGCGATGTGGATGACCTGGAAAACCGGGAACCGTCATTCCGTGATACATTCTAAATCCATCTTTAACAATGAAATCTTGCCCCATGTGTCTGCCGCTCAAGAAATCTTCGGCAGGTCCCATTTCACTATTTCCTTTTGGAAAAAAATCCTCGTGATGCACACAAAACAAAAATGGATCTGATGTTTCCCATTGAAAACCTAGTGCTCTAATTTTCTTGATTGATTTTTTTTCTTCCATATTTTTTTCTGTATTCCTTACCCATCCAAATAATGGTAAAACTGCCAATGATGAAATCCCTAAGGTTAACTTACCTAAAAAACTTCTGCGTTCTAAATCTTTACTCATGGATTATAATTTTATTCAAAGATAACGCAACGAAAATCGAAATGTTCTTGATGTGGGTTAAGTTTTTTAATTCTGACCTTTTTAATTTTACTTAATCAAGTTTATTCTATTTAACACCACAATCTTGCAAACAAAAAAACAAATTCATAAAAGCAAGAATTGTATCTTTGGAAAATCAAAAAGTAATTCATGAGTAACTTAGCGTTCGATTTTCTAGAAACAACTCTCGATAAGTGGAAATCACAAATCTTAAAAGAATTAAAAGACGATTCTTCAAAAATGAATTTCACTGATGAAGTGGAAGAAATTTCGATTGCAATTACAAATCCAGCTGAACATGAATTTTCAAGTGCATTAAATAACCCAACAAACGATTGGAAAATTAGTGCTTTTATAGAAGTTCTAGATGAAAAAACAGCTAATCAATTGGCTTTAAATTGTTTGAACCAAGGAAATAACGAACTGATTTTCAAATTCAACCAGACAATTATCAACTGGGAAGTTTTATTCGCCTCCATTGAATTACCCTACATTCACACCCGTCTTCAACTAGCAAGTAAAGAACAATTAGATTCCTTTTTATCCTCAAAATACGCAGTAGATTTAACCTTTTTCTCTTTTGAATTTGACCCTTTAACAGCCGTTTTTAGCACTATTGATGAACAAGTCAAAGCATTGAAAGAAAATCGTGTAATTGCTGTTAATGGTTTTGATTTACAACAAATTGGAGCTAGTTCTTGGCAAGAAATCGGGATTGTTTTGTCAAATGCCCATGAATTACTTCAGCGTGGTTTTACTCCTAACCAACTTAGCTTGAAAGTAGGAATTGGAAGCAATTATTTTATTGAAATAGCAAAATTACGTGCCTTGCGTTATTTATGGAATCAAATAACCACCGCTTACGAAATTAAAAATTCAATTGAAATTGTTTCGCATATTGGTTGGTGTAATAAGTCCTTGAAAGACCAACACACGAATTTATTGCGTCAAACTACTGAGGCAATGGCCGCGGCTGCTGGAGGTTCAGATAGTATTGTGGTACATCCTTACGACGAACTCTCTACGGATGGAAGTTCTGATTTTGCATATCGAATGGCAACGAATATTTCAAATTTATTGAAAGAAGAAAGTTATTTTGACAAAGTGCAAGACCCTTTGAAAGGAAGTACAATAGTTGAAAATTTAACAGCAAGTATCATTGAAAAATCTTGGTCGTATTTCCTTGAATTAGAATCATTTAAAAGTTTAAATTCAAAGGATAAAATTGAAAAAATTAAAGCTGATGTTTCTTCAAAAGCCGTTCAACGTTTAGCACAATTCGAAGCGGGAAAAATACCACTAATCGGTATCAACTTGTTTAACCAAGAGAATCCGAAAGCTCAAACTTGGAAAACCACAAATAGGTATCTAGATTTATCTTACTTGATTTACGAGCAACATAAAAGCTAATTTTCTTAATTCTCACACTAAAACAGCAGAGAAGTTTTCTTTGCAAGTTCAATGGAATCTAATAAAAAAACAGCGCAAAAAACAGCTTTTCTAAGTTTAATTTCGAATGCAGGGTTAGCAATTGCTAAAGGTGTGACTGGTGTTTTTGGACATTCTGACGCAATGATAGCTGACGCAATTGAATCAACGGCGGATGTTTTTGCAAGTTTCCTAGTGATTTTTGGCTTGAGATATGCTGCAAAACCTGCCGATGAAAACCATCCTTATGGACATGGAAAGGCGGAAGCATTGGTAACATTTGCCGTAGTTGGTTTTTTGTTGATTTCTGCAACTATTATTGCTGTTGAAAGTATTCGCAACTTACAAGAGCCGCAAGAGAAACCTGAACTTTTCACCTTGTATGTGCTAGGAATAATC
This sequence comes from Crocinitomicaceae bacterium, assembly GCA_044350515.1. Classification (GTDB taxonomy): domain Bacteria; phylum Bacteroidota; class Bacteroidia; order Flavobacteriales_D; family Crocinitomicaceae; genus UBA952. The sequence goes on from JBILHL010000006.1 coordinate 64,209, forward strand.
ATTCTCATTAAGGAATTATCATACCGTTACGTAAAAAAGAAAAGCATTGAAACCAATTCTAGTTCTTTGCATGCAGACGCTTGGCACCACCGCAGTGACGCTATTTCTTCGCTGATGGCATTTGTTGGAATTAGCATTGCTTTGATTTTTGGTGAAGGTTTTGAAAAAGCAGACGATTGGGCAGCATTACTCGCTTCTTTCTTTATCGTTTACAATGCATTTTTAATTTTTCGACCTGCTTTAGGTGAGATTATGGACGAACACTTACACGATCATGTTGTTGCTAAAATCAGGGAATTATCCGTAAATGTTTCGGGCGTTTTAGACACAGAAAAATGCTTGGTTCGCAAAACAGGAATGGTTTACATTGTTGATTTGCATGTTGAAGTGGACGGAAAACTGAGTGTTTTTGAAGGACATGAAATTTCGCATCGCTTAAAAGATTATTTGATGGAACAAATGCCTGAAATTTCCGATGTTTTGATTCATATTGAACCTAAAAGAATGATTTAAAAATTAAAGCAAATGTGTTACAGTAATTCTTCCACTTCTAAAAACATTGATTTAGCCAAGAAATACAAGAAAGAAATACCTGTTTCAATCGCAGATGAACCTATTTTTTTCGCATCCGCATTTGCTCATCCTGCTTGGAGAGTTATTACTCAAAACCCTTCTATTGAAAGCATGAATTGGGGCTTAGTTCCGAGTTGGTTTAAAGGTGAAAACTACCTTGAAATTGCGTCAAAAACACCCAATGCACGCATTGAAACATTGGAAACGACCGCTTCCTATAAAGGATTAATACAAAATCAGCGCTGCATCATTCCATCGACAGGATATTTTGAATGGCAACATGAAGGAAAAGAAAAAATTCCTTTTTTCATTGCGCCAAAAGGAACAGAAATTTTCTCAATGGCTGGACTTTTCAGTGAATGGATTCATCCTAAATCGCACCAAAAAATGAGAACCTTTACTATAATTACATGCGAGGCGTATCCGTTTTTGGCAGCAATACACAACACAAAAAAAAGAATGCCTTTCCTCCTACCCGATTCGGCACTTGAAAATTGGTTAAGTCCTGCTGGTATGGAGTTAAATAATCTCACACTTTTGCCTGAAAATCAAATACAAGCTCATACAATCGACAAACGAATTATCAATTCAAAAAATCCAAATATCCCACAAGTACAACAGCTGTTTAAAGCGGATTTCATTCAAGGAAGTCTTTTTTAATGATATGCCTTTATCGTAAACTAATGTGTTTAAAATGGCTTGAAGTTAAATACTCAATTTGATTTTCTATTTTTGTTCAAAATATTAAAACGTGGAAAAAATTATCTGTGGAATTCAGCAAATGGGAATTGGAGTGCCAAATGTCCAAGAAATTTGGGTTTGGTACCGAAAAATGTTTGGTATTGACGTTCGAATTTTCGAAGAAGCAGCACCAGCACCTTTGATGATAAATTATACTGGAGGTCAAGTGCACAAGAGAACTGCAACTCTAGCGTTAAGTATGGACGGTGGCGGTGGTTTTGAAATTTGGCAGTTTACAAGTCGCAATACAGAAAAACCAACATTTGACATTCAATTAGGAGATTACGGGATGTTTTCGTGTAAAATTAAATCGCGCGATGTTCAAAAATCCTACGATTACATGAAGCAAAACGGAGCAACACTTCTGAATGCACCAACTAAAAATCCAGCGGGAGAATTATCGTTTTTTGTTCAAGATCCAAACGGAAATATCTTTCAGGTCATGGAAGGAAAAGGTTGGTTTACTAAAACGAATCACCCATCAAATTGTGGTGGAGTTGGCGGCACAACGATTGGTGTGTCTGATATTGATAAATCATTAGTGCTTTACAAGGATATTCTTGGTTATGATAAAATTGATTTTGATGTAATAGGTGAATTTGACGATTTACAAGCTTTAAAAGGTGGAAAATCAAAATTTCGTAGAGTGCGTTTATCTCACAGCAAAGAGCGAATTGGTGCTTTCGCTAAATTATTAGGTCCAACAGAAATTGAATTAGTTCAAGCATTAGAGCGTACAGATTGCAGAAAAATATTTGAAAATCGTTTTTGGGGTGATTGGGGTTTTATTCACTTATGCTTTGACATACAAGGAATCGAACAATTACGTAAAGAATGTGAATCAAAAGGTTTTCCATTTACGGTTGATAGTTCCGATACGTTTGACATGGGTGAAGCTGGTGGACGTTTTTCATACATCGAAGATCCAGACGGGACTTTAATCGAATTTGTAGAAACACACAAAGTTCCCGTGGTTAAGAAAATTGGTTGGTACATTAATTTAAAAAATAGAAAGCCAGGGAAATTCCTGCCAACATGGATGCTGAAAGCAATGAGTTTAAATCGTGTAAAATAAGCCTTTGAAAAACCTAATTCTAATAGCGCTCCTTTCTATTTACTTGATTTCTTGTACAAAGGAAGTCAATATCGACATACCTGGATTTAAGTCAGAATTAGTTGTGGATGGAAGTATTGAAACGGACGGTTATCCTATAATTTTATTGTCACAATCGGCGAACGTTTATTCGGAATCGTATGTCGAAACTTACATTGAATCGTTTGTTGCTGATGCCGTTGTGAAAGTGGTCGTTGACGGAGATACCACCCTTTTGGAATACCGTTTATTGAGTGAGTTTCCACTTTCTACACAAATTCGTTTCGCTGAAATGCTGCGTGTAGAGTACGATGAAGTGCAGCAATTGCCTATAAAAGTATATTCTTCGAGTACGTTGAAAGGCCAAGTTGGGAAATCGTATCAATTAATCATTGATTTTAACGGAAAAACTTATACCTCAACAACAATAATTCCACAGCCAACCTCTTTAAATTCCTTACAATGGGTACTCGAAGAAGGTTCAGACGAATATGGATTGATAAAAGCTAAATTGACAGATCCTGTAGGACAATTCGATGCTTATAAATACGATTCAAGAAGAATTAATACGCAAGCAAATGGAGAACCTTTGGATTATACTTTTCGTGTTGGAAATGGTGGTGGACGTATTTTGATGGATTAACGGTAGATTTAACCTTTAGAAACCCACAAAAAAAGAAAGACAGTACAATCAATGATGATTTCAAACGATACTTCCGAAGAGGTGATTCTGTGTTGGTTAAGCTTTCTAAATTAGATAAAAACACGTACGAATTCTTCCGCTTGAAACGCGAGCAACTTGAAAATATTGGTAATCCTTTTGCAACCCCCGTTAATGCCAAAACAAATATTAGCGGAGGAGCTTTAGGAATTTGGGCAGGTTTTTCTCCTGTATATCATGTTGTTTATTGTATCGAATAAATCTTAAAAAACATTACATCCACTCTGCTGAATAGCGATTGTATTCTGCTCGTAGTTCACTAAAGTTTTTCTCGAAATAAGTCATAAAATCCTCTTCTTCTACATGTTTTTCTACTTTTCTGTGTTCAACAGCAACTGGATTTTTCTCTATTTCAGCTATAATTTTAGCTTCGTGAACTTTAATTGAATGCGCCAATTCATCAATATTATTGCGTTGGATAATGAATTGATTTTGAAAGTGTTCAGCTTTAACTAAAACTTCTTTCGAATTATTTTTTGAAGTGATTTCTTGTAAGCGCTCTTTTAAGATGTGAATTTCTTCTTTATAAAATTCCAATCTACTCAACCAATCTTGGTGAATCTGGTGCTGATCGTAAATAAAAGCAGTTTCCATGATGAATTTGTTTTGATGTTTATGCAAATTTCACTGAAAATAAAAGCTAATAAAATGATAATAGTCAGTTAATTAAGTGATTATTCCTTTAAAAAAAAAAGAATAAATCAAATCCAAGGTAGACTAAGCGTGAAAAATAGAATTGAATTAGGCTATTGTTTAACTAATTAAAATAGGATAAAATCATGCATCCAACTTTGTAAATTCTAAAGAAATAGCTTTCAATAATTCTTCCTTCACTGGTAGGTATAACCACGAAAATTAATTAAATAAAAAAGCTACTTAGTTTCCCAAGTAGCTTTCTTTACAATTGTGAATTTTACTTATTCTTTAAAATCTTTCAAGTCAATTTTTCCGTTCACTTCCATTTTGGAAACTTTTCCTGTAAGACTCATTTGTCCTACCGTTAATGAGATAGCATGTGGGAACATAATTCCAGAAACGTCCTTGTAATCACCAAGTGTAGTTGAAGTTTCAACTGTTTCTTCCCCATTTTTTGTAATTGCAACTGAACGTTCTTTCAAGAAAGTTGTCGTGTTGTAATAGTCAAATGATTGAGATTCTTTATCCATGATTTTGATAACGTAATAATCTTTACCATCCACGTTTTCAATTCCTGTCAATTCATAGTTTGTGCCATTTGTAGCATAACCCATTTCAGGAAACAAACCGCTTGATTTTCTTTTTGATTCCAATTCTTCAGCAGTTAACTCTTTTTTACCAGTTTGCATATTGTAGGTAAATCCTGCTTTTCCGTCATAGTACGACTTTTGGAAAACCATTCCTTGACCTTCCATCTTTTGAGCTTCAGTAACAGATGCAACCCAATAATCAGTCATTTTTAAAGGAATTGGAATTGCTGCAGAAGTCATGTCCAAAACGCGTTCATAGGATTTAACTTTTTTCAATTTCTTAGTTAATTCCTTCATATTTTTAGTTTGAGTTACAGCGTAAACATAACGCTCAATCACTTGCTCTTTTGGAATATCTGCTTTTTTCACTTCTTTCATCTCGTTTCCGAAAGCGTCTAATAACTCGATTTTTCCGTCCGCATCAAACTTTTTCAAGTTATTGATGATTTCTTCGTTTCCAACTACTATTATGTTGCAGTTTTTAGAAGTGAAGTATTGCTGAGCCATATTCAAAATATCTTCTTTTGTGATAGCTTCCAATTTTTGTAAATACGTTTGGTAATAATCGCTTGGTAAACCGTATTTCTTGATATTTAAGGCAAAACGAGCAATTGTTGAAGGTCTTTCCAATGAACGCGCAAAATTTCCAGCCATTGCTGATTTCGTCAAATTCAATTCTTCATCAGTTACTAATTCGTTTGTGATTTTTTCAAACTCTTTCAAGATTTGAGTAATCGCTGAATCTGTCACTGCATTTCTGAAATTTCCACCAGCTGACATCCAAGAACCATCTTCTGTAACGTTCATTGATGAATAACATCCATAAGTATATGCTTTGTCTTCACGTAAATTTTGCATCAAACGTGTTCCAAAGCCACCGCCACCAAGAATGCCGTTTAAAACGTTTAAAGCCAATTGATTTTTATCACCTGTTCTCATTTTAACTGGGAAAGTAACATAAACAACAGACTGAACAGCTCCTGGTTTTTTTACGAAAATTACTCTGTTTCCTTTTGTGAAGCTTCCGTCATTGGTTGGGTTCGTATAAATTGGACCCCCAGACCAAGAACCAAAATACTTATTTACCATTGCTTCAGTCTCAGCACGTGTAATGTCTCCAACAACAACTAAATAACTTCCGTTTGGTGTGAAATTAGCTTTGTAGAAATTCATTACATCTTCACGTTTGATGTTGTTTAAGGTTGCTTCTGTCATCACTTCACCGTAAGGATGTTTTGGGAAGTTTACTTTAACCGTTGCATTTTGAGCCATTGTTCCAGCATCTGATTTCGTTGACATTAATCCTGATTCATTTTGTTTTTTAATGCGTTCAAATTCAGACTCAGGAAAGTTAGCATTCATCAATACATCAGACATCAGATTTAAACCTTTATCTGCGTGTTTTTTCAAACAAGATAAAGAGATAGCTGATTTATCTGCACTGATTGTTGCTCCGATGTAATCAATTTCTTTATCGAGAACATCTTTTGAACGGTTGGCAGTTCCAGACATAATTAGTGAACCAGCCATGTCAGCCAATCCTGCTTTATCTCCTTCGATTCGTGGAGAAGAACCCATGCTTAATTCAAAAGTTACACGAGGCAATTTGTGGTCTTCGGATAAAATAACCGTAATTCCATTTGCTGTTGTAAAAGTTTGAGAATCGTTGATATTTATTTTTTTTGCTTGTGCAGGAGCTGGTTTCTGCGAACGATCCACCTGAGCGGAAAGTAATCCAGAACTAAGCAATAAACCTGCTATGATGATATGTTTCATGTTCATTGGGATTTATTTTTCTTTTGGTAAATAATTAAGAATTACACGTGCATCTTGTGTCAGGTATTTTTTTGCTACGCGTTGAATATCTTCACGTGTTACTTTAGCATAATTTTCCATCAATTTATTCGTGCGATCCGCTGAACCATAATACACATAATTGTCAGCTAAATTTTCAGCGATACCAGCAACAGAAGCATTTGCAGTCACTAAATCATTTTCGATTTTGTTTCTTACTTTTTGAAATTCTTCTTCTGAAATCAATTCGTTTTTAATCAATTCAATTTGTGTATCAAACTCTGCTTGAATTTCGTCACACGTTTTGCCGCTTGCACCAATCGCTGCGAAAATTCCAATTCCTGCATCTTCTAAACCGTAATAGAAAGAAAAAGCAAACGTTGCCAATTCTTTTTTCTCTACAACTGCTTTATTAATTCGTGAGCTACTTCCACCAGAAAGCACTTCGTTTAACATTTCTAAAGCGTAACTGTCAGCACTCGTTTGCTCAGGGAATTTGTAACCCATAAATAAAGCTGGCAATTGAATATTATCATAGATGATATCTTTTGTCACACCATTAAGTTGTGTTTGGTCTTTTTGCGTTCTTTTAATTTCGATTTTTTTCGCTGCATAAGTCGCAATTAACTTTTTTACCGCAGGATCTTTCGAATTCATGAAGTCTTTTGCATCAAATTTTGATTTCGCAATACCATATTTTTTCTCGAAATCAGCATCGTTTTGAGCGATAAAATCTCTGTAAAGATTTATTGCTTGACCAGAAGGCATTGTTCCAAAATACTTATCAATCCATTTTTTAGTTTGTTCGATGTCGATATCTCCTGCAATTGAAAGCGTTGCATTTGAAGGAACGTAATAATCTTTGTAGAAATTAATGTAATCTTCTTCTTGCGCTGCATCTAAATGTTCCATGCTTCCGATTGGAGCCCAATTGTAAGGGTGAGTTGTAAATACACGTTTGAACATTTCAGTAAAGAAAGAACCATACGGTTGGTTGTCAACACGTTGTCTTTTTTCTTCTTTTACAACACTTCTTTGCGTTTCGATTCCTTTGATGTCCACTTTTGCGTGTAACATACGTTCACTTTCCAACCATAAACCTAATTCCAACTGATTAGATGGTAATAACTCGTAGTAGAAAGTTCTATCTTGGGAGGTATTTGCATTCAATGCACCACCATTTTTTTCTACCAATTGGCTGTATTCACCACGACCAATATTTTCTGAACCTTCAAATAACAAATGCTCAAAAAAGTGTGCAAACCCCGTTCTTTCAGGGATTTCATTTTTTGAACCAACGTGATACAACACAGATACAGCAACAATTGGTGTTGAAGGCTCTTGGTGTAAAATTACGTGAATACCATTCGGAAGATCATACTCCTTGTATTCAATCTTTTTTTGGGAAAACACTGCCAATCCTGTGGAAAGTAGCAAACCCGTTAAAACTATTTTCTTCATTCTATAAAATTAGGAACGCTAAAATTAACCTAGATTTTTGAATCTGCTTTAAAAAAATGACATTCGGTTGAAAACACAATTCAAGGGTTAAAAATGATTTTTGGTCTAAATTTTGGTTAATTTTGAAACACATGAAAAAAATTAGTTCCTTTTTACTTGCATTTGTTATTCTACCAAGCTTTTGGTCGCAAGTTGCACCAGCGAAAGATTTCAATAACTTTTTTGTCACCTTCCAAGATGGTTTTTTCAGACAAATTGAAATTCAACCTATTGTGAATTACAAAGCTGGTGATGAATTAGTTGCATACGTTGACACGCGCGGTAATCTTCGTTTATATGACGGGAAAGAACGAAAAGATGTCACCGTTTTGAACGTTCAATACGAAGTTTCAGATCATTTAATGGCTTATAAAATCGCAGGTGCTTTGAAAATGTGGGACGCTGGAAAATTTCAAACATTGACCACTTTTGCGCAAGATTTCGCTGTGAGAGACAGCATTATTGTTTATCAAGATTCGCGCTACAACTCGTTGAGTGTTTATTGGAACAAGCAAATTTACCCCGTTTTAACTTATTTCAGTGATTTTACGATGCCAACAACTATTGGCGAAAACATTGCAATATTCAAAGATAATTCGAATACGTATCACGCTTTTTGGAACGGGAAAACCTACGAAATCGGAACTTACAACGACGAAGTAATGAATTTTAACATTGGAACAGATGTTTTTTGCTACAAAGATCCCTATTCGCAAACGTTTATTGCTTTTGATAAAGGTGAGTTTTTAGAAATAGAATCTTTGCCAATAAAAAAATACAAATCAGGACGTGGATTTATTATTTACGAAGATTTGAACGGAAATTTATGGCATTACGCCAATCAAGAAAAGAAACAACTATCCAACTTTTCAACTTCTTTTTGGGATGTAAAAGACGACATAACCGTTTGGGCTGAAAATAGTTATTTGTTCTCTTTCTCCAATGGTCAAAAGCAAGATGTTGCAACCTACATTCCAACCAATTATTTGTTAAAAAACAACATTTTCGCTTTCAAGAATTTACTGGGTGGTGTGAGTGCAATGGTCAATAACAAATTAGAGGAAATCACGAATATGCCCGACTCTGAATTTGAAATCTATGGTAATAAAGTGTTAGTTCGTTTACCCAATAAATCGTTGATTATTTTAAACGAAGGGAAAAAATACAACAACTAATTTATGAGATTATTGCGTACATTTTTTTTACTCTTAGTCCTTTTAACAGCGAAAAATTCCTTTGCACAGGTTCCAGCATTTGACAAGTTGGAAATGTTGTATGACCAACAACATTATGGCATCGTTTACAGAAAAGCAAATCGTTTATTGGATAATCCAGAATATGATTTCTCTCAAATTCCAAAATATTATAAAGCAATCAGTGCTTTGCAGTTGGCACAAAATCCATATTGGCTCGCAAGAAATAAAAATGTTATTGAAGAATCCTTTGATTTACTAAGCAAAGTAAAATCTTCAGCAAAAGGAAAATTGATTTTTGAGGCACATTACTATGAGCTATCAGCGTTAAGAACCGATTTAGAAAGTTGGGTTTCTGACTTAAAACGGCAAGCAAAACAAGAAGAAGCGAATTACTTAGCCAATAAGATTGCAAGTCTATTTGAAGGAATCAATGTGCTAGAGGACGTTAAACCTACAGAAATCAAGTATGAAGCGACAACTGATGTAAAGTTAAAAGATCGAATTGAAATTATCAGTTTCGCTAAAAAGCAATTGGGTGTTCCGTATGTTTCAGCAGGTGATAATCCTTCTGGTTTTGATTGCAGTGGTTTTACTACTTATGTAATGAACAACGCTGGTGTAAAATTGCCACGTAGAGCGAAAGACCAATACGAAGCTGCGCAAAAAATCAAGGAAAAAGATGCTCAAATTGGCGATTTAGTTTTTTTCTCTAATGGCACAGAAATCTCACATGTTGGAATTTTAATTAGTGAATTAGGTAAACCAAAAACGATGATTCATGCAAGTTCGTCGAAAGGAATTTCAATCGTTGAAATCGATTCATCGAATTACTGGAAACCAAGAGTTGCTGGATATGGAAGGTTTGTTCCGTGATTTAATAGCAAAATTTTAAATCGCTTCAAAGGTTGACGGTTGAATTAAGAAGTAAAAAATAAATGTCATGTCACAGTTTAAAGCAATTGAAAGGCTTAGTTTAATTTTGAATTTTGTGCATGTTAATCACTATCCCAGTTTGATTGACATCATGAATTACCTTACCGAAAATGATTTAGAGACAACGGAAAGGACACTTCAACGCGATTTAAAAACGCTACGTGAATTGTGTTTTATCGATATCAAATACAGTCGTTTGAAAGATGGCTACAAAATTGATGAAGATAGCAAACGCGACTTTCAAGAATGGATGCATGTTTTTGGATTGTTTAACAACGCTAGAGTTATAAATGAAGTTTTGCTTAAAAGCAATTCAAACACCGATTTTATTGACTTTGACAGAAACGAACAAATGCTAAAAGGTGATATTTTAGGACGGGTTTTAAGCGCAATTGTTGACCGAAAAAAAATAAAATTCACACAGCATAGTTATTGGCATTTAGAGCCAAAAGAAATAGTGCTTCTCCCCCATTTATTGAAACAATACCTCAACCGTTGGTATGTATTTGGTTGTTTTCCGGATGGTGAATTTAGAAGTTTTGGACTCGACCGCGTGCTTGAATTAGAAGTACTCAGCGAAACTTTCAAGTTGAAAATCAAAAAACCAAAAGACTTATTTGACCCAATTGTAGGACTTACTTATTCCGGAGAAAAAGTTGAAAACATCGTTCTTTCTTTCGATACTTTTCAAGGCAAATACATTAAATCACAACCTATTCATCCATCACAAAAAATTCTAATTGACGATGAAAATGAGTTTCGAATTGAGATTCGTGTAAAAATCAATTATGAATTAGAAGAACAAATTTTAAAACATGGTCAACGTGTAAAGGTATTAGAACCAAAATCTTTTCGGAAAATTATAAAAACTAGGTTAAAAGAAGCGCTTGCTGCTTATAAAAACAAATAAGAGCCTAACTCACTCTACCACTTCAAACTCTGTTCTTCTGTTTTTTGCGCGATTCGCATCGTTTGTGTTTTGGAATTTGGGCTTTGTTTCTCCAAAACCTTTTGCCGTTAATCTATCTGCTTCAATTCCTTTTTCCACCAAGTAGTTTTTTACCGCATCCGAACGATTTTGAGAAAGTTGACGGTTTTTTTCGTCATCCCCCAAGTCGTCTGTGTGACCATTTATCGCTACTTTCAAATGCGTGCTTTTTGAAAGATAGGAAGCCAAACCATTCAAAATAAATTGACTTTTTTGAGTTAAAATGTAAGAATCACTGGCAAAAACAATGTCATCAATGCTAAATGATTTACCAACCTCAACAGTGTCTATTTTCAACTTCCCCGTTTTAATAGTTGGACTATCTCTTTTCTCAAAAGTCTCTTTTTCAATAACTTTCGCATTGAAAGCATAACCCACTTTATTTACACTTACCGTGATATCTTGTTTTTGAGAAACTTTCACAACAGCAGCATATTTCCCATCATCACCATTTACTTTAAATTGTGACTTTTCTCCAGTATCGTTGTAGGTAATTTCAATTTCAGCACCTTGAATTGATTTTCCTTGTTCATCAATCAATTCTCCTTTCAAAATAACCACTTCTTGCGGACGCGCTTCTTCGTACAAATCAAAGGAATAAATATCCCAATCACCTTCTTTCATACTTGAATAATAAGCTTCTTTTCCATTGGTTGATACAAAAAGCCCAAGTTCGTCTTCTTTGGAATTAATCGGATAACCAATGTTTTTAGGTTGCGTCCATTTATCGCCTTCTTTTCGAATGTAGAAAATGTCTAAACCTCCCAAACCTTTTCGCTTTTTTGTAGAATTAGACACAAAATAAAGTGTTTCCCCATCTTGGTGAAAAAATGGACTTTTATCTTTTCCTTCTGTGTTAATCAGATCGAATGGTTTTGCCTTACTCCAAGTTCCATCTTTTTGTTTTTCAGAAATATAAATATCATCACTGCGAGAATCTTTTCGCAGCGAAGTAAAAAATAAGAGCGACCCATCGGCAGATAAGGAAGGTTGTGCTTCCCATCCATCTTTTGTATTAATCGCAGGTCCCATATTCACAAGAGTTGTCCATTCAAAATCATTTCCTCCTTTTCCGGAGCGCTTGTAAGTTGTGGTGTATAAATCACAATTCAAATAGTCTTGATTATACACTTTCTCCACTTTACAAGCACAAATAATCATTTCTTTGTTATCGACTGAAAGCGTTGCTGTTCCATAATTGAAAAACGTTCCATCGTTGAATGGTTTAGGTAAAGGGTCTCCAGGGGTAAACGATCCTTTTGAATCTGCTCTTGATGAAATGGTAAATTCTTCGCGGATATTGGAAGAAATATCACCTAAGTTTTTCCGATCTATTTTGCGAGTGTAAAATAACAAATCGTTGTCTGGAGAAATCATAGGGAAATATTCGTCGAGTTTTGAGCTTACCATCTGTACTTTTTTAGGGACAAAAGGAACTGGGTTTTCCAACATGTTTTTTTCAAAAGCAACATCTTCCAAAATCGATTCTATTTCCTTTTTCTTTTGTAGAAAGTTTTCTGGCAGTTTAGAAAAATCATCCTGCGGAAAGTCCACAAATTTTTGAAAATAAGGAACAGCATTTTTCAAGTCGCCATTTTGCAACAAACTTGCGCCAATAATGTAGTAGCAATCCGCGTGGAAATTTGAACATTTTTTAATTGTATTTTGATAAAACGGAAGCGCTTTCTGTTGCATTGCCTCACCTTTGGAATAGGTTTTTTCTTCACGCATCAAAAAATTGGCTTCGTTGCTACATAATTTAGCATACAAAAAATAAGTTTCGGCATTGTCTGGAAACTTTTGCATTGCCTCGGCAAACTTTGCTGTTTTGTCCTCAAATGTCTCCTCTCCCATTGCGTTTGCAAGCAATTTAATGAGTTTTTTATCGCTTGTTATGCACGGGTCATTCTGTGAAAAAAGAGGAAAAAAGTTAAGAAAAAGTGAAAGATAAAGTAGCTTTTTAAGCATATAAATTAGTTTGTTGTTGTCTAAGCAATTTATAGACCAAAAACACAGAAAAGGTTACAAGAATTTGTGTTAAAAAAAAAAAGAAAGACTATTTTTCATCAATACCTGAAAATGAATTAATAGCTACAAATAAATGAAGTGAATCCATTCCAAATTCATCTGTTGAATTCAAAGCTTTTTATTATCAAATTCAAGTTGAATAGATTTGCATGTTTTTTCTCAATTATTCCCTATTTAAAACAAAAAAAGCCGTAAACGAATCTACAGCTTTTACTAATTAAAACTTGAATAGTTTATTCTCCAAATTTATCTATCACTTGTTGCGTAACTCCTGTGTTGGAGAAACCGCCATCGTGGAAAAGATTTTGCATCGTTACGTAGCGCGTCAAATCTGAGAACATAGTTACACAATAGTCGGCACAAGCTAAAGCAGATGCATTTCCAAGTGGTGACATTTGTTCTGAGAAATTAATAAATTCCTTAAATCCTTTGATTCCTTGACCAGCTGTTGTAACAGTTGGCGATTGTGAAATGGTGTTTACACGCACTTTGTTTTTAATTCCATAATGGTAACCAAAAGAACGAGTGATTGATTCCAATAACGATTTAGCATCCGCCATGTCATTGTAATCAGGGAAAATTCGTTGTGCTGCGATGTAAGTCAATGCAACCACAGAACCCCATTCACTTACCGCATCGTGTTTGTATAAAGTTGCCAATGTTTTGTGCAAAGAAATTGCTGAAACATCCATTGTTTGGTTGTAATACTGGTAGTTATTCTCTGTATAATGTTTGCCTTTTCGAACGTTGGGTGACATTCCAATCGAGTGAAGAACGAAGTCGATTTTTCCGCCTAAAATTTCCATTGATTGCGTGATCAAATTTTCTAAATCTTCCACAGAGGTTGCATCAGCAGGAATAATTTTGCTTCCCGTTTTTTCAGCTAAAACATTGATTTCTCCCATTCTCATTGCGATTGGAGCATTTGTCAATACAAATTGAGCGCCTTCTTCGTGTGCTCTTTCTGCTACTTTCCAAGCGATTGATTGGTCGTTTAAAGCACCAAAAATAATTCCTCTTTTTCCTTTAAGTAAATCGTTTGCCATTTGTTTTGTTTTAAACAAAAGTAATAAAATGTTGCTTTGGAAAACAACAGAAGGTTTTATGAAAGCATAAAGCGCAGAAAATAAATAGATACAATTCTAGTAATTTTAATTTGCCTTTCATTTATTTGATACTTAAATGTTAAATTCTAAAAACAAATAAGAATTTAGCTTTTAGTCTTCATTTTCAATGTAATATCTCCAATGTTGTAAGCATAAACAGAAGCTGGTAAAAAAGACAAATGAATGTCCTCCACTTGTTGAACTCCTGAATGATCAATAGAAGTAACCAATGCAGCTTTGAATATATGGTTTTTGCAAAATTCAATCAGACTTTTAAGTTCTTTTGGTTTATCAAAATAGCGATTGCTCCATTTTATTTCTACCGCCCAAACTGGTTTAAATTGCCTATCATCCACTAAAACTAAATCCACTTCACCTTCTCTTCTTCCGTCTTTCCATCTTGCGTAGGTCAAATCCAATTTTTCTCTGTGCATCCATTGCGAAAGAACCGCAGTTTCAACCATGTTTCCCATTTCACTATCGGTTTCTGAAATCGGGGAAAACAAAGCTGTACGCAACGACGGATTTGTCAAATAAACTTTAAAATTCGTAACCCTTTTGAGTCGTTTCGCATTAACATCTATTTTATTCAACACCTTGATTAAAAAAGCAGCTTCCAAATATTCCAAGTATTTTTTAAGTGTGTCTTTTTGAATACCACTGTCTCTTGACATCGTTTCATAAGAAAACTCATTCCCTGTATTGTAAGCGATATAGGTAAAGAATCGATTTAATTCTTGAACATCTTTAATACCATATAAACTTGGTAAATCGCGCAAAAGTACTTTATCAACAATGTCATTTTTCACATATCTTCCCATATCACTTTGGATTTTTTCAGACAATACAACCTCTGGATAACCTCCAAAATTCAAATAATTAACAAACTCTTTATTGAAGGTTTTGATATCGTGCGTCAAACAATAAGGGATTGATTTTTCACCATATTCAATGGTTCCATTGTAAATCAAGTGATTCATTTTCTTCAAGTGAATATATTCCTGAAAAGTGAGCGGTGGCAACATAAAATCTGTAAATCTTCCTGCTCCACTTTCCGTGCTGTGCCATTTTAGAGCAGCTGCTACCGAACCAGAAACCACAAATTTTGTAGCTGGATAAGTGTCAACCAAAACCTTTAAATGACGCTCCCAATCTTTTAAATATTGAATCTCATCAAATAACACATAGCATCCGTTTAAGGTTTCAAGATTGAGCGCATTTTTACAAAGTGATAGAATATCCTCCAAACTTAAATGCACATAAATCGGATTATCAATACCTACAAAGAAAATTTGCTGCGGATTGACCTGTTCTTTTAAAAGTTGGTCGATGCTGTGAAATAACATAACTGTTTTTCCAACGCGCCTTGGCCCCATTAAGACAACTGAACGTTTGATTTCTTTTTCTTTTACATAAGGATAAAACAAGTCAAAATACAAGCGTCTGGACATGCTACTGTAGAGTTCAGGAAGCTGATTGGTTACCCACCACGGATTTTCATAACGCAATCTTTCAATTATTTTCTCTGTCGGAATAAGGTTTAAATTTCCCATTTTTTTACTTATTTCTACAAAAATAGTATAAATAAGCAGAATTAAATCTATCTATTTTTACATTTTTGTAACTAATAAGCGATTTTTTGGATTTTTTTCCGCTTAATTGAACATGGAGAAATGGGGAGGGATTTGAGTAAAGTTTAAAACCAAGCATTACAAAACTCAAATGGATCTATCAATTTCAAAGATTATTGATTAGCTGCTTAAAGCGCACATTGAATTATATCCCGCAATTCATTCTCGTCCTCGTGCATTATCATTTGATGAATTAGGACTGCTACTTTGTTTTTAATTGCTTCCTCCGAATTCAGTTCATTCAGAAAATCAAAAGAATATTCATTCTCAAAGAAGAAAAAATAAATATCCTCCTTCATTTTATCAGCATAACTTCCGTTTCTTGAAAGTATTTCTGATTTGAAGATGTGGATTTTTTGGAGGTGGGAGAGCATTGGGAATTTATTTATTTGTCTCAATGAAATAATCATATAAATGATCTTCAACTGCATGCTTTAGCTTAAAAACCAACTGAACAACCGGAACTTTTTTTCCTAGGTCATTTATCATTGATTTTTGCTCAAAGGAATCAACGTTTGGTGTGACATCTCCTAAATAATAAAATTCTGTTCCTTCGTCATTGCTTTTCTTAACAAATAATGGAATCCGTAAGCCATTTTCGTGATTTCTTATTGCAACAACATCATTACTTATAAGAGTTCTATTAGACTTTGACATCCATTGAAATTCAAGGTTACTCAAGAATTCATCTTCGTATTTAGTTGTACTTGAAATATTTTCTTCTTTATGATAATTTACAAAGATTGGACAATTCGTTTTATCGGTTGAAATAATGTAACCACCAACATTTTGTGCAACTGGATTTTTATCCCAATTTAGAATTCTAAATACATCTTTACGCGAGTATTTTTGATAAAGTTGGAAGCCATCACAATATCTATTTAAGTTGAATTTTTTATCAAAAATCATAATTGCGCATTGAACTGAATCAATCAAAAACTCTTTGAAAAGTTCGTTATTCAATAAGCTTTGAAAAAAAGCTGAAAATTGAATTTTATCTGAATCTTTTGTAATGATTTCAAATCCTAATAATTCAGAAACGGGTACTAGTTTTTTTTGATAATTCTCTGTAATAAAATTGAAATTAATATTTTGAAAAGCCGATTCTATGGTCTCTTTTGAGGGTATGTAACCATATTTATTTTGAATAACTTTACTAAAATCTGAAGTAGAAGAATTACCTTTCAATAATAACTCATTAAGTAATATTGTTTCTTCAATTCTTTTAGTATTGTTAATCTCATTTGAGAATAATTCAAGTAGTTTAATGTGATTTTTGGTTAATCCTTCATTCTCTATTTCTTTGATTGAAATTAGAAAATTTAAGTAGGATTTAGAATAATTTACGTAAAGAAAAGGATCTCTTGAACCAGATTCAATAAAATCAATCATTTTTGGAATTTTACCTATTTTGAATTTTAGCAACTGATAATCGTTTACTAAATCTTTCTTCATTTCTAATTTGGCAGAGTCTATGGCATCAAATATTTTTTCTTTCGTAATTCTATCAAAATTAACAGTTGACGAACCTGGCATTAATGCACTTCCTGTTGAAATTAGATTTCTTAAAGTGTCTTTATTAAAACTTGTATCGCCATATAGAGCAATTGGAACTAGAAAATTGTTGTTATAGTTACCGATGAAATCAATAACTGTTAGATATTCTTTGTCATTTACCTTTCTTAGTCCTCTTCCTAATTGTTGCACAAAAATTATTGCAGACTGTGTTGGTCGCAACATAATTATTTGATTTACGCTTGGAATATCAATTCCTTCATTAAAAATATCAACCGTAAAAATATAATCTAATTTATCAGCTTTACTTGTTGATTCAAGAAGTCTAATAGCATTTGCTCTTTTGATTTCATCATCATCACCAGTTAAAGCGATTGTTTGATAGCCAAGCCGTTTGTTAAACTCGTTTGAAAGGGCATAACATTCTTCTTTTCTTGAACAAAAGACTAAACCTCTAACATTTCCATTGTCACAGCCATAAAGTTTAGCAATTTCAATAATTCTATTTACTCGTTCATCAGCAGTAAGTAAATTAAAATCACTTTTATCATCTATTATTTTCCCGTTAACACTTAAGTCAGTTACACCATAATAATGAAAAGGACTTAACATGTTTTCTGATAAAGCCTGATGCAATCTTATTTCGTAAGCAATATTGTATTCAAATGACTTAAAAACATCAAATCCATCTGTTCTTTCGGGTGTTGCAGTCATCCCTAACAAAAATTGTGGATCGAAATACTCCATTATCTTTTGGTAAGAAGAAGCTCCCGCGCGATGCGATTCATCAATTACGATGTAATCAAAATGTTTTCTATCAAAGTGATGAAGGTGTTCATCTTTAGAAATCGTTTGAATCGTAGAAAAAATAAAATCTGCTTCTAATTCTCGTTCATTTCCGGAATAAAGTCCCATTGTAAAAGTATCTCCAAAGAGATTTTTAAATGTTTCCATTGCTTTTTCTGCAATAGTTCTTCTATGTACTACAAAAAGAAATTTTCTTGGTTTAAAAACCTTAACATCAAATGCAGATAGATACGTTTTTCCTGTTCCTGTAGCAGAAATTAATAGCGCTTTTGTTTTTCCTTTTTTTCTGAGTTGTTTAAGATTTTCAAGAGCATCCAGTTGCATCAGATTAGGTTTGACATCAAAAAACTCAGCTGGATTTAATTTAGCTTGGATCTTCTTATTGTACTCGAGTTGACTTCTATAATACAGATCATATCGAACAATAAACTCGTCAGTTACAATTTGAGCATTATTGAATTCATCCTCAAATTCTTTTCGAGTTTGATTTATAAGTTCACTTTCTTCTGTTGCAGTAACTTTTAAATTCCATTCTTTATTAGTACATAAAGCGTTTGCTGTCAAATTACTACTACCTATTATTAGGTTATAGACATCATTTTTTTTGAATAAATAACCTTTTGAATGAAAGTCGCCATCCGTTACAATTCTCAAATCAATATTTGAAAATTGTTTTAATCGTCTTAAAGCTTCAGGTTGAGTGAAATTTAAATATTGAGATGCCAACACCCTTCCTTTTACTCCCGTCTTTTCAAGTTCAATTAATGTGTTTATTAAAGTTGCAACTCCACTTGTCGTAATGAATGCAACAGAAAACCAAAACTCATCACAAAACCGCAGTTCTCTTTCTATTGTAGTCAGAACTTTTTTTCCAGCTTCTTTATCGTTTACTAATAATTGAGGTCTGTATTCTCTAGTCGACTTTACAATTTGATCAACAAATCCTGTTTGGAGACTTTCTGCTAATTTGGTTCTAAGTAGATTCATAATAACATCAGCTTATTTACAATTGGAACATCAGCTTCTGCCCAATCAAGTGCTAAAAGATCTTCTTTTTCAAGCCACTTAAAATCTAAATGTTCCGTTAAAGTAAGTTCAGTATTTTCTGTTTCACATAGATAGCTATGCATGGTTAAATGAAAATCTTGATAAGTGTGATCTACAGTTAAAAATAATTTTTCAACCTTAATTTTTAATCTCAATTCCTCTTGAATTTCACGTATTAGAGCATCTTCAAATGATTCATTTTCTTCGATTTTTCCACCTGGAAATTCCCATTTTTTAGAAATATAATCTAGTTTTGAAAAACCACGTTGAACACATAGAATTTTAGAATCTTTGACAATAACAGCGGCAACAACTTCAACTTTTTTCATCTCTAATAATTTGTAAAATATCTTTCATCAAAGAAAGCAAAATTCCTTTTACCAAAGTCAATTATTCGAAATATTGATTTTTCAAAATTCAAATATTTAATCTGTTTATAATTATTGAACTAATTAATTGTTTCATTTAACTTCGAAAAGGAAAATCTAAATCCACCCCTAAACATAAATCCTTCCACTTTGTTAGTGTTTGAGTACATTTACGCGACAAATGCTGTATACAACGAAGTTAGTTCATGAAAATTCCAAAGAATGGGTGGTGTTTATTCACGGCGCAGGAGGAAGCTCTGCTGTGTGGCACAAGCAAGTGAAACCATTTTCGGAGAAATTCAATGTGTTGCTGATAGATTTGCGCGGTCACGGTCAATCCAAACTGAAAGCGGAATCCAAAAAGTACAGTTTCAAAATGATTGCTAACGATGTCTTGCTCACTTTGCAAGCGCATACGATAGACAAAGCGCATTTCGTTGGGGTTTCATTGGGCTCAATCATCATCAAACAGATTTATTCGTTACAGCCTAAAATTGTGAAAACGATGGTTTTTGCAGGTGCAGTTACGGAACTCAATTTCAAATCGCGTTTGCTGTTGCGCATCGGAAGAATTTTCAATAATGTCTTGCCTTACATGCTGTTGTACAAGATTTTCGCACGCGTGATGATGCCGAAAAAAAACCACGAAAGGTCGCGCAAACTGTTCATTCAAGAGGCAAAAAAATTGATGGATAAGGAATTTAAACGCTGGTTCAAATTGACCGCAAGATTAACGGCCTATTTATCTGAGCTAGAAAAAGACAAATCTGTCATTCCAAAATTGTATATCATGGGAGGTGAAGATCATTTGTTTTTGGCGCCAGTAAAAAAAATAGTTGCCAATGATTCCTATTCACAACTTCAAATCGTTCCAAATTGCGGACACGTTGTAAACATTGACAACCATTTACTTTTTAACGAACTATCAATTGATTTCATAGAGAAACAGTCGATTGGTTAAATGGTATTCAAATAGACAAAAACTTTATTTCTCCGACACCCAATCAATTGCTTCTTGCAAATCTTTGTGCTCAAATCCCCTGAACTCTCCTGGCATAAGATAACTGAAGAAATTTGTAAAACTCCTAACACCTTCAGCATCAGAAACAATAGCTGCCCTGTTCCATTTAGTTAAATGTTTGATTCCCATAAAAACATCTTTCATCCAAGCGCCAATTGTAAAATTCTTCACAGAAGTTTCAAGAACCAACAAATAATTTAATTTGTCTGTTTTCTCAATCAATTCGTTGACTTTTGGCAATACCGTTTCCGTAAAATCAGTTGCTGTTATTTCTCCTGTGGCTTTAAAACCAACAATGTTTGACGGTAAATTTTCTAAGTGCTTGATCATAATTTAGTATTTAAATTTTAAAAAGATATTTCCTGTTTAGCTGTAGGGATTTAGCTTTTGACGACACAAAATTGCCGTTTCAGATTGCTTTTTATGTTACAAAATTTCACCAATGAATAAGAAGATTCACACTTTTTGATGAATTATTGAAATACAAAATCTAGCTTTTTTATTTTTCAAACTGTACGATACAAGCACCTTTTTCCCTTAACTTTGAACAATGAAAATCAAAAGTGTAATCGTTGTCTTTTTTCTCGGAATATTGAGTTTAATTGCAGCTTGTACTGAAAAATCGGATCCCGTAAAAAACCTCGATGATATTCGCCCGAAATCAGAAGGTAAAGAACGTGAACTGAAAACCAAGGATGAAAAAGACACGCTTCTCCCCTACCTAAAAAGTTACACGCAAGATTCTGTTTTACTGGAGATTGAAGGAATTAAACCTATCGAACTGACTCATTTTATCAATCGTTTTCAACCAACGAAGAAATTTGCTTTTACACTTCAACAAAAAGACTCAACGACAAACATCGAACATTTTTCGTGGGAATTTAAGGATTCAAGTGCTACCAAAAACGCTTTTTACAATTGGTTAGATATCGAGAAATCGTCTAAAGTTTTTGCACCAAAATCACTTTCAAAAGATTTCTTCACAGCACTTGTCACCGAGAAACACATCGATTTTTTCTACTCTAAAAAGAAAATGGACATTCCAAAATTGATGCGTTACGTGAAATTCAACAGAAACACAGAAACTTATAAATTTATCATCATCCAAAAAAGAAATTCCAAAGCAATTTGGTTTACTTTTACGGACGAAAAACTCACAGCAATCTCCACAAAATGAAATTAGTCAACCGCGGATTTATCAAAATCACACCCACTGAAACCTTTATCGCTTGGGCAAAAACAGTATCAGAAGAAACACCTTTTTTCGATAACACACCTGAGCCAACCATCTACTTAATAGAAGATGATTTTTGGGAAGACGAAAAAATAGTGGAGAAATACTTCAAGAAAATCGCAAAACAAGAATTTGGCGCAATCGAAGAAGACAAAGAAAACCAACCTCAAATAGCTGACTTAGAATTGTTCCATATTTATTTCCACAGCGAATTAGGAACCTTTGTTTACGACCTCCTCAACGACTCTTTACAATCCGAAAAAGTGTAAATCAATCCCAATTTCACATGACATTCAACACTTTAATTTCCCTCAGAAAAAATTAGTGAAAGATTTCTCCACCACTTTTGACGGAAGTTCGGAAGCGATTTATTACAATACAACCAATGAACCCTATCCTGAAACGGCACAACCTTACATCGGAAAATCAACGATCACTGTCAATATTACGAATCCAACAAGCGTTCAAGTTTCTAAAAAAGTATTGATAATCATCACCACCCAACCGCTTTTCAACGGATTCAATTTCAACGCAGCTAATTTAAAATACCGTTCGCGTTACGTTTTGGTGGGGGCGAAACCTTCTACAGGCTACACTTTCAACTATATGCATCCTGGAACTTATTACGTCAATGCAATCTATGATGTGAATGGCTACGGTAATTTCTCAAGTGGCGATTACATCAACAATAGCTTCGATGTGCCTTTAACTTTATCTGCCTCAGGAGTTGCCAATGCAACGGTGAATGTGAACTTTTTGATTCCGTAGAACATTATACAGCTGTAGTGCAAAGTGGAAAAAAATGCCACAAATGCACAGATGAATATCGTAATGAATGATTTCATAAGTCAATGTTTTTATTCAAATTTAAATTTAAGTGCAAGTTTAAATTTAATCCGTGCATCTGTGGCAATTTAGACATAGATTGCAACGGATTCACGGATGATTTAGCTTAGAAAAAATTAAATTCTCTGTTTCTCTGAGACTTTGTGTTTTTATCAAGATGGCGTTTATTCTAATTCAAACAGCATCCAATTACAAAATATGTTAGTTTTCCCAAAATAAGCGTTTCTAAACAATCCCCTTTCCTTTGATGTTGTTACTTTTGCAAAAACTTTTTTTATGGCAACTAGAAATTGGGAAACACTTAAGAAATATACCGACATCAAGTTTGAGTTTTTTGAAGGTATTGGGAAAATTACCATCAATCGTCCGCAAGTTTATAACGCTTTTCGTCCAGAAACGAATTTTGAAATTCTAGACGCATTAGTGATTTGTAGAGAAAATCCAAACATAAACGTGGTAGTGCTAACTGGTGCAGGAGACAAAGCTTTCTGTTCAGGTGGTGATCAAAATGTAAAAGGTGTTGGAGGTTATATTTCAGAAAATGGCGTTCCTCGTTTGAATGTATTAGATATTCACAAAGCGATTCGTTCGCTTCCAAAACCAGTTATTGCAATGGTAAATGGCTATGCAATCGGTGGTGGACACGTTCTTCACGTTGTTTGTGATTTATCAATTGCTTCTGACAATGCACGCTTTGGTCAAACAGGTCCTAAAGTTGGAAGTTTTGACGGAGGCTTTGGTTCGTCTTACCTAGCTCGTTGTGTTGGTCAGAAAAAAGCACGTGAAATTTGGTTCTTATGTGAACAATATACAGCCGAAGAAGCTGAAAAAATGGGTATGGTAAACAAAGTGGTTCCTTTTGATGAATTGGAAGATACGGTTGTTGCTTGGTCCAAAACAATCATGAAAAGAAGTCCGTTGGCGATCCGTATGATTAAACGTGCGATGAATGCTGAATTAGACGGACAACACGGTTTAATGGAATTGGCTGGAGACGCTACCCTACTCTATTATTTAACCGAAGAAGCGCAAGAAGGTAAACATGCTTTCTTAGAAAAACGCGATCCAAATTTCCAACAATATCCTAAATTTCCTTAATCTAATTATATGTCAATTCGCTCATTAGAACCTCAAATTCTTTGGAATCACTTCGCTGATTTAAACGCTGTTCCTCGACCTTCCAAAAAAGAAGAACGTGTGCGTCAGTTTATGGTTGATTTCGGAAATAATCTTGGACTGGAAACAATCGTTGATAAAATTGGAAATGTAATTATCAAAAAACCAGCGTCTGCAGGAATGGAAAACCGTAAAACGGTAATTCTTCAAGCGCATTTAGATATGGTGCACCAAAAAAATTCGGATACCGTTTTTGATTTCGACACTCAAGGAATTGAAATGTTGGTGGATGGTGATTGGGTCCGTGCAAACGGTACAACACTTGGCGCTGATAACGGAATCGGTGTTGCTGCGATTATGGCAGTTTTATCTTCCAACGAAATTCAACATCCAGCTGTCGAAGCGTTTTTCACAATCGACGAAGAAACAGGAATGACAGGCGCTATGCAAATGGACGGTTCCTTGTTGCAAGGTGAAATCTTATTAAATATTGACACCGAAGACGATGATGAATTGTCAATCGGTTGTGCAGGTGGAATTGACACCAATACTTCTTACAGCTATTCAGAAGTTCCTGTAAATGCAAACAGTAAAACGGTTGAAATTTCAATTCGTGGTTTGTTGGGTGGTCATTCTGGAATGGACATCGACAAAGGAAGAGGAAACGCTAACAAATGGATGGCGCGCATTTTATGGGAAATAAGTCAATCAGTTTCTCTTCAATTAGTTGCGTTTGACGGAGGAAGTTTACGTAATGCAATTCCACGTGAGGCGACTGCAATTATTGCGATTGAGGCAACTGACGCAAACAAATTTCACAAATTATTCGACCTTCAAATTGCAACCTTGAAAGAAGAATATCAAAGTATCGAACCAGCAATTAATATTCAAGCAAAAGAAATTACTGCTGCTGAAAAAGCGATGAACGATACTGATTTCAAAAAAATTATCAATTTGATTTGTTCTGTTCACAATGGTGTTTTCAGAATGAGTCCTGATATAGTTGGGTTGGTGGAAGCATCATCAAGTTTGGCAAGAATCATCATTTCAATTGGTTCATTTACCAGTCAATCTTTACAAAGAAGTAGCGTAGAATCTACAAAATCTGAAGTTGCAATGAACATTCGTTGTGCGTTTGAAAATGCAGGTTGCGACGTTGTTCAAGGTGGCGATTATCCTGGATGGAAACCAAATCCAACTTCTGCTATTTTGAACTTGATGGAAAACCTCTACAAAGAACTTTTCAACGAAGAACCAAAAGTAAAAGCGTGTCATGCAGGTTTAGAATGTGGAATCTTAGGAAAACATTTACCGGGTGTAGACATGATTTCTTTCGGACCAAACATTCGTGCAGCACATTCACCAGATGAAAAAGTTCAGATTAGCTCTGTTCAAAAATTCTGGGGATACTATATGGAGACGTTGAAGCAAATACCTTTAAAATAATTTAAAATGTAGAATGTAAAATTTAGAATGAGAATTCATTTTTTATTTTACATTATCAATTCAAAATAATGACATTTCAACTAAAAAAATAATTTAAAATGTAGAATGTAAAATTTAGAATGAGAATCCATTTTTTCATTTTATATTCAGAATTTAAAACAGTGATATTTCAACTAAAAAAATAATTTAAAATGTAGAACATAAAATTTAAAGTGAGAATCCTTTTTTCATTTTACATTTTACATTCTCAATTCTCAATTAAAAAAAATGACATTTCAACTAAATACAATCGAGGAAGCAATTGAAGAAATTCAAAATGGAAAAGTAATCATCGTAGTGGACGACGAAGACCGCGAGAATGAAGGTGATTTCCTGACGGCTGCTCGTAATGCAACGCCAGAGATTATTAATTTCATGGCAACTCACGGTCGTGGGTTAATTTGTGCACCAATCAGTGAAGAACGTTGCGATAACTTAGGTTTGGAGATGATGGTTCGCAATAATTCTGCGGCTTATGAAACTCCTTTTACTGTAAGTATCGATTTAATTGGTCATGGTTGCACTACGGGTATTTCTGCAAGTGATCGTGCGAAAACGATTTTGGCAATGATTGATCCTGAAACGCGTCCTGAAGAATTAGGGAAGCCTGGACACATTTTTCCATTGCGTGCACGTAAAGGTGGTGTTTTGAGAAGAGCTGGACATACAGAAGCAGCGGTAGATTTATCGCGCATGGCAGGTTTTGAAGAAGCTGGAATCATCGTTGAGATCTTGAACGAAGATGGTTCTATGGCACGTTTGCCTCAACTAATTGAAATCGCGAAAAGATTCGATTTGAAAATCGTTTCGATTGAGGATTTAATCAAATACCGAATCAAAAACGAAACACATATTGAACATGTTGTAGATGTAAATTTACCAACAGAAATTGGTGATTTTCAACTACACGCTTTCAAAGATTTGAATTCAGACATGGATCATTTGGCCTTGGTTAAAGGAACGTGGGAAAAAGACGAACCTGTGTTGGTGCGGGTGCATTCATCGTGTATGACAGGCGATATTTTCGGCTCATGTCGTTGCGATTGCGGTCCACAATTACATGCAGCAATGAACAAGATTGAAGAAGCTGGAAAAGGCGTTGTGATTTATATGAATCAAGAAGGTCGCGGCATTGGCTTGGTGAACAAATTAAAAGCTTATAAATTGCAAGAAGGTGGAATGGACACAATGGAAGCTAATATCGAATTAGGTTTCAAAGCTGATGAAAGAGATTATGGTTTAGGTGCACAAATGTTGCGAGCTTTAGGTGTGTCAAAAATGCGTTTGATGACTAATAATCCTAAAAAACGAACTGGTTTAGTTGGTTATGGATTGGAGATTGTAGAAAATGTATCTTTGGAAATTAAAAGCAACGTTCACAACGCTAGCTACTTGCAAGTAAAAAGAGATAAAATGGGTCACAATCTAAAATTAGATATTTGATGCTTGTCGCAAAAGACATACAAAAAGCCTACGGTGAACTGCCAATTCTAAAAGGAGTAAATTTAGAAGTTGGTAAAGGAGAAATCGTTTCAATTGTCGGTTCTTCTGGTGCTGGAAAAACAACTTTACTTCAAATTTTAGGAACTTTAGACAAACCCGATTCAGGAATACTAGAAATTGGTGGTGTCAATCCATTCAAATTATCTCAAAAGGAACTTTCAAATTTCAGAAATACATCTTTGGGATTCATTTTTCAATTTCATCAATTATTACCTGAATTTACAGCGATTGAAAATGCAATGTTGCCTGCTTTAATCGGTGGAAAAAGTAAAAAAGAAGCCGAACAATTGGCATTGCCATTATTGGAAAGATTGGGAATTGAATCGCGTAAAACACACAAACCTTCAGAATTATCTGGTGGAGAACAACAACGTGTAGCTGTTTGCAGAGCTTTAATCAATAATCCAAAAGTGATTTTTGCTGACGAACCTTCTGGAAATCTAGATACCAAAAACGCAAAAGAACTACACGAATTGTTTTTTCAATTGCGCGACGAGTTCAATCAAACTTTTGTAATCGTAACACACAACGAAGAACTTGCTCAAATGGCTGATAGAAGTTTGGTGATGCGTGATGGGAGATTTGTATAGGATTTTTGATGTTTGATGCGTGATGCTTGATTTTTGATTCGGTTTTTCACCCGAAGGAAATCATAGTAAATCTTTTCTCGAAGCGATATGTGAAATTTTAATGGTGAATTCAGTAGCGGCGGATAATGGTGAATTTTAAGTTGTTGGAAAAGGCATAAAACAATGTGAATCTTATAACTAATTCCCAAAATTCAAAAAGCTAAAATCTCTTGCTTTAGCTGAATTTTGTGGAATGAAAACAATTAGACATTTTACAGAAAATACTTTCAATTTAAAAAAAGTCGTTTTTTTTGTCAGTTTACTTTTTACAGCCTCATTTTTTTGTCAAACGCCAAACCTAGGAGCAACAAGAACTTTTGCGATTTTTTCCGCTGCTGGCGCAATTGACAATGTGGGCGCTTCCAAAATTACGGGAGATGTCGGAACAAATGTGGGCGCTTTCAATGGTTTCCCTCCAGGAACAATCGATGGGAATATTCACGTTGCTGATGCCGTAAGCGCACAAGCTGCAATTGATGTTGATTTGCTCTACTCCTATTTTGTTGGATTAAGTTGTGATTCCACGATATCGAGCACACTTGGAAATAATCAAAATTTAGTTGCTAATACATATTGCATAAGTACAGCGTCTTCCTTGAACGACACTCTCATTCTTGATGGTCAAAATAATAGTAACGCTCAATTCATCTTTAAAATAAATGGTGCATTAACAACAAGTGTTTATTCTACAATTTTACTCATCAATCAAGCGCAGGCAAAGAATATTTACTGGCAGGTAAACGGCTTATTTAACCTTGGAGACAATTCTCAATTTAAAGGCACAATGATAACCGATGGTGCTAATAGTTTGCTTACCAATTCCTCCGTCGAAGGTCGTATTTTGTCACGTGCTGGTGCAATTTCGCTAGCAAGTAATGCCGTGGTAATGAACTTTAATGATTCACCTTTACCCATTGAATTATTAACTTTTAAGGCTCAATGTTTGAATAATAAAGCATTACTAAAATGGCAAACAGCCTCAGAATTAAACAATGATTATTTTACTTTAGAAAAAAGTTTTGACAATCAAAAATGGACTTTTATAGCTAAAATAAATGCTGCAGGAAATTCTACTTCACTTCAAAATTATTCCTTTCTTATGAATAATGAAGAATCCAATAAACTCACCTATTTCAGATTGAAACAAACTGATTTTGATGGTCATTACTCGTACTCTTCTAAAATCATACTTGAGAATTGTGTCAAAAGTCCGTTAACCTTTGAACTGTATCCTAATCCTTCCAACGGTACACTCTATTTTAACTATTCGGGAGATTTATCGGAATTTGTTTCTTTGAAAATAGTCAATGCAATCGGCGAAGACTTTAAAAAATTCACTTGTTTTCAGTCTGAAATAAACTTGAGGAATTATCCTGCCGGAGCTTACTTTTTTCAAATTCAATTCAAAGATAGAACCGTGGTTGAAAAAATTATAGTACTTATCTAACCTTAAAAACGCTTTGCAAAGCCTATAAATGCGGTTAGGAATGAAGTTAACTTCTTATCAAAATCAGCGTTTAAAACTTCTCCAGAATCGCTTAATTGCGACTCAACATCACCAACAGTTAGCATTTGAGGTTGAGGGTATGCTTGAATCGCTAAAATTGTCTGTTGCAAACTCATGGCAGCTCTAATTCCACCCAAAGCACCTGATGAAACAGAAGCAACTGCAATTGGTTTACCTGCAAATTCTTGTCGTCCGAAAGTATCTATGAAGTTTTTCAAAGAGGATGAAATTCCACCATTGTACTCCGGCGTAACGAAAATCATTCCTGTTGTTGCTAATAAATCTTTTGAAACTTTTACAAATTCTTCTGGTCGTTCGTTTAAAAATTGTAAGCGTTCTTCAAAAATAGGTAAACCTAATTCTTTCAAATCTATAATCGAAGTATCAATTCCTTGCGCTAATAATTTATCATTCAATGCAATAGCTACACTGTGGCTAGCTCTTTCAATTCGTGTACTTCCTGAAATTATATTTATCTTCATTTTTGTTTTTGTTCAAAGGTAAAGAATTTAACTCCTCTGAATAAAAATTACTACAATTCAAAGAAGCAAATTAATTAAGAATTTCTTTACCTTTATCTTGCCATTTAATTATTCGTAACAACTATTCTGAGGTGAAAAAAAGCATTGAAATTTTAGCTAAATACTGGGGCTTTGAGTCGTTTCGTCCGATGCAAGAAGAAATTGTAGACGATGCAATCAATGGTCACGATGTGCTTGCTTTGTTGCCAACAGGTGGAGGGAAATCAATCTGTTTTCAAGTTCCAGGATTGGCAAGAGAGGGAATTACAATCGTGATTTCTCCGCTAATTGCTTTAATGCAGGATCAAGTTTTAAACCTTGAAAAGGCAGGGATTCGCGCAAAATCCATCACTAGTGGAATGACTTACAGAGACATTGACATTACACTTGACAATGCACGTTTTGGAGGTTTAGACTTTTTGTATACTTCGCCAGAACGCTTGCAAACGCCTCTTTTCATTGAACGATTCAAACGCATGCAAGTTGGACTTATTGTCGTAGATGAAGCGCATTGTATTTCCGAATGGGGACACGATTTTCGTCCTTCTTTTACAAAGATTTCTAGTTTGCGGGAAATTCACCCCAATGTTCCCTTCTTGGCGTTAACTGCAACGGCTAATGATAGGGTGCGAGCAGACATCATAGATAAGCTACAATTACACCAAACAAAAATCCACGAAGCTTCTTTTGAACGTAAAAATCTAACGTATTCCGTTTATAAAACAGAAACAAAAATTGCTTCCATTATCGATTATTGTAAAAAAACTTTAGAAGTTGGTATTGTGTATTGCCAAACGCGAAAAAGTGTAAAAGAAGTTGCAAAAATATTGATTGCAAACGGAGTCAATTGCGGAGTTTATCATGGCGGAATGAATGCAGAAGAGCGCAGTCAAATGCTGAACTTTTGGCTCAGCGAACGTATAAAAATTATCGTGGCAACCAATGCTTTTGGAATGGGTATTGACAAACCAAATGTGCGATTTGTGTTGCATTTTGAAATTCCTCCTTCGCCTGAAGCTTATTTCCAAGAAGCAGGACGCGGAGGTCGAGATGGTAAAGAATCCATTGCAATCGCTTATTATTCCTCAAATGATGGTGCGCAATTACTGGAACAAATTGAAAAAAAATACCCAGAAAGAGAAGTAGTCCTGCATTGCTACCGTGCACTATGCAATCACTTAAAAATTGCGATAGGATCTGGAAAAGACGAAAGTTATCCGATTGATTTAAAAATAATTAGCAAACAATTTAATATTGAATATGCTGTTCTTTACAATGCAATCAAGCTTTTAGAAACCAATGGGAATTTACTTTTATCGGATGGTTTTTATAATCCGAGTAAAATTAAGTTTACAGTTGACAATAGAGATTTATACAATTTTCAAATAAGCCACGAAAAATATTATCCTATCACTTCGCTTCTAACACGTTCCTACGCTGGTATTTTTGACGTTTATCAAATCATACAAGAGCCTGAGATATGTAAACGCTTGAAAATAAGCGAACAAGAGTTTAAAAAACAAGTTGAAGAAATTCAAAAATTTGGAATTTTAGATGTTACTTGGCGAACAAATTTACCGCTGTTAACCTTTGTAATGGAGCGCTTACCTGAAGCTGATTTTTCGTTAAAACACGAGATTTATTTAAGTAGAAAAAATACAGCACTTGATAAAGCAAAATACATCGTTGATTTTTGTGAAGGAGAAAACTGTCGTGCCCAATTACTCATAAAGTATTTTGGTCAAGAAACGAAGGAATGTAGTAAATGCGATGCTTGTATTGCTAAAAGCAAGAATAAAAAAATTAACGAAAAGGAATTAATTGAATTACTTCAAAAACCAACGAATGTGCAAGAGGTTAAAGGTTATTTCAACAATGATGAAGATGAAGTAAATGCCATGCTTCGGAAATTAGTAAAAGAGGAACGAATCCAATATAATAACGGAAATTACAGTGCAGAAAAATGAAAAGTTTCCCTTCCTTTCATCACTATCCATTTGCTTTTTTGAGCAGTTTTTTGATGATTGGAATTGCAATCAACTTTTTTTATGCAAGTAATGAGCTCAATTTCTTCTTCCCACTTTTTGGGATTACAGCTGCTTGTTGCTTTTTTATTTTTAGAAATTTCCTAAAACGCTACTTTATCCTTTTTGCGGCGACCTCTTTTATAAGTATTGGTTACAAAGTACTTGAAAATTATAATTTTACGCATTTTGATACGCAAAAATCGGAAGGAACTTTAATTTTTCGGGTAGATGAATTTCAGAAAAAAGAAGCGTGGTCAAAGGGTGTTGCTCAAGTTTGTGTTTTAAAAGCTAACAAACTTGTAACGACCAAGAAGCGCATCTTGTTTTATGCCTCTTCAGATCAAAAAATTAGCAAGTATGATGTAATTCAAGTAGCTACCACCTTGTTTCCCATTGTAAACAAAAATAATCCCGGTGATTTCGACTTACAGCTTTTTTGGAAAAGCAAAGGAATAACAGAAATGTGCTTTTTTCAAGGTGATGATTTTCAGTTCATCGACCGCGTTCCGAAAAATGCCTTTTTTGATTTTATTGATGAATTAAATGTGACTTTCACATCGATTTTAGCCACTTATTTGGAAGACGAAGAACTAGCGATAGGAATAGCACTTATTCTCGGAGACAAATCGCTTTTGGATGCTGAAATAAGAAATGCGTTCACAGCAACTGGAGCGATGCATGCTTTGGCTGTTTCTGGTTTACATGTTGGAATCATTTTGCCCATTTTTCTTGGTTTCCTAAAGATTTTCGGAAAATACATTAAACGCAAACAAGCAGTCCTCATTGTTGTCGGGATTTTATGGATATATGCCTTATTAACAGGATTTTCACCTAGTGTAATTCGTGCTGTTTTTATGTTTTCAGTATTAGCAATTTCTCAAATTATTGGACGAAGTTACAACCCTGTAAATACCTTGTTTTTTACAGCATTTGTTTTACTGTTGTTCAAACCTTTGTATCTTTTTGACATTGGATTTCAACTTTCTTACATTGCGATGTTGGGGATTTTTACGTTTAATAAGAAAGTTGTCGAATGGGTAAAAAC
This sequence comes from Crocinitomicaceae bacterium, assembly GCA_044350515.1. Lineage (GTDB taxonomy): Bacteria > Bacteroidota > Bacteroidia > Flavobacteriales_D > Crocinitomicaceae > UBA952. The sequence goes on from JBILHL010000006.1 coordinate 96,410, forward strand.
AGATAACAAATACCTTAAATTTTTCTGGGAAGGAACAGCTGTCGGACTATCAGCCCAATTTATGACAGTTCCACTTTCCCTTTATTATTTTCATCAATTTCCAAATTATTTCGCTCTTGCAAACATTGGAATTATGCTATTTTCTGGTGTTATTTTAGGTGCTGGAATTGCCCTTTTTGCTTTTAGTTTTGTCCCTTTACTAAATAGCTTTATTGGCTTTATTTTGTTTTTGAGTATTTACCTCATGTACCAGTTTCTTGTGCTAATTGAACAACTTCCGGGTGCTGTTGCCTATGCATTTACCTTTTCATTCTTAACAACGGTTACGCTCACCATTATTCTATTTTTTGTTGTTAATCAATTACCTAAAACTAAAATTTGGAAAATCAGTGCAATTGGTTTCTTACTTGTTCTCGCTTTTATATCCTATCAACGGCATGAAAATCTTCAAGCAAAACATGTTTGTATTTTCAATAACAACCAACTAATTATTACAGTTAAAAATAAATCGAAAATCATTTGTTTTTACGATACACCAATCGAAAAATTGGATAAAATTAAATTTACTGTTTCCAATTACCTAAAGAATTACCCAGGAGAAGTTGAATACGTTTCTATTTATAAAAAGAATGTACAACTTACCGTGGACAATGAACTCGTTAAAATCTCAAAATCAAAAGAAGGGCGATTATTAGAGGTCAAAGACTCAAAATACATGATTCATTATTTTAACAAAAACTTTATTAAATCGAGAGATTACGCTATGCCTTGGGTTGTTGGAAAGAATTCCTTATCTACTGGGTCTAAATTACTTCTTTTTGATTAAGAAACTTTTTGAGCCAGTAGATTGCACAAATACTCGTTTAAGCTTTCGTCTTGCGTTAAGCCAATTTTTTTCTTGATTTTATTCTTGTAAACACGAACAGTTCCATTAGTTATTCCTTCGATAACAGAAATTTCTTTAGAACTTAAATGTAAACGGAAATATGAGCATAATAAACGTTCTTGATAACTAAGTTCAGGATGCAAATTCTCTAATTCTTTTTGAAAAAGTCCTCTGTCATCGAATACAGTAGATTTCTTTGTTAATTGTTTTTTATCAATTTCATTCAAATTTTGCAACTTCGTTTTGAGTTCATTGATTATCATTTTAGAATCGAAATTCTCAATTGACTCAACCTCAGTAATGGTTTTGATTAAGTCATCTTCAAACGACTTTTTTAAATCAAGCTTAATTTGTAAGTCCGAAATTTGACGATCTTTTTTTTGTAATTTTTCGGAATATTGATTTAAATCCATTTCATTTTTAGATATTGATTCAACACCGAAATTTTGAACTACTTTACTTTTTCTTAAAATATAAATGGAAGAAATAACTAAGGTAACTATAGATAAGATTAACGCAAAAACAGAAACAAAATTGTAAAAACTTGGGGAAAATACATCATTCATAAAGACTTATTTTTTAAGATTTCAAACTAATTTATTTAAGTGAAAAATCACTTAAAATTATTTGTTAACTAATAGTAAGGATTTACTAAATTTAATTTGGTATGTTCGATTTAATTT
>JBILHL010000088.1:0-2763 GCA_044350515.1 Crocinitomicaceae bacterium
CATACATTATCCAGAAATGCCTGCCAATGAACATTTGACGATGCGAATTGCAGAAGCGTTTAAAATAAAGGTTGTTCCATCAAGTCTAATTCGACTAAAATCGGATGAATTAGCCTACATTACCAAAAGAATTGATCGCACACCGAAAGGTTCAAAAATTCACATGTTAGATATGTTTCAAATCACTGAGGCTTTCGATAAGTATAAAAGTTCGATGGAAAAGTTAGGTAAGGCATTGAAGGAATATTCTGACAGAACAATGCTCGATGTAATTTCTTTATTTGAACTTACATTATTTTGTTTTTTGACAGGAAATAATGATATGCACCTAAAGAATTTCTCCATGATAAAATCCCCAAGCGGTTGGATTTTTGCCCCAGCCTATGATTTATTGAATGTTGCAATAGCAAACCCTGATGAAAAAGAGGAACTTGCCCTTACACTTGGAGGGAAAAAGAAAAAATATACACGTCATCATTTTGAGTGTTTTGGAAGCGAATTAGGATTGACAAACAAACAAATTCAAGGTACATTTCAGAGATTCGATAAAAATCACACAAAAGCCATCGAACTAATTCATCAATCCTTCTTGTCTGATTCAATGAAACAATCCTATGTGGAACTTTTAGAAGAACGCTATAATCGAATTTTAGCGAAAAAATAAAAAACCTATTCTTTTCAAACAGGGTCTTAATTGAGGATTTTTCAATTTATAAGAATAGAGATTATTTACTCCTCCACCTCAACCACTTTCTTCGATTTACGATACAAAAAGCTTTCGTAGATGAAGCGTTTTGCGAAGCGCACTTGTTTGTCGGCGTTGATGAATAGAATAAAAAATTAAACCTCAATCACCTTACCCCCATTTTCATCAATTACAATTTTCGAAGAATCAAAACAAGTAACTAAAGCAAAACCATTATAGAAAGGTTCGATGGCTGCATACCTTTCTGAATAAAGTTGATTTCCTTGTTTGTCGATGTGATGCCAACCGTTTTCGTCTTTGGCAGTTGCAAAGTTTTTGTGGAAAATGCCTAAATCCTGAAAAAAGGGTAGAGGTTTAATAAGTCTTTTAAATTGTCTGGACATTTCATTTGAAAAGAACTAACTATCTTTATAATTTAGTAAACACTACTCTGTTAGTCGATAAAATGGTTTTAAGCTAAACATTTTTAAGCGCATTTTGCTTGGTTTGGCAACTCAGACAGGATTTGCACTCAACATCATCAATTGGCTGATAACAAGTAATTGTTTCGTTTAAGTCCACTTTAAGTTGTTGCGATAATTTCACAACATCTTTTTTCGAAAAATCAAGAAATGGGGTGTGAATTTGAATGGAGGAATTAGCGCCTGTAATTTCATTTATCTTGTGAAAAAACTCTTGTCTGCAATCCCAAAAATTGAGCTTATCATCATTGTTACAAGCGAGATAAATGGCATCTATTTGCAATGATTCGGCCATACTCAATGCACAACTAATAAAAATCAAGTTTCTAAATGGTACATATGCGTTTACTGGCCCTTCATGTGAGTTGTGATTTCTGTAAGTTGTAATATCAATCTCTCGATTTACCAAAGCAGATGAGGCAAAAAGAGAAGGTGCCAAGTCAACAATTTTATGTTCTTTTACTCCATACTTATCAGCATTTTGTTGAGCATATTTTAATTCGAGGGCATGTTTTTGGCCATAATTAAAACTTACTGCATAAACCTCAAATTTCTCATTTGTAAGTTTTGCTAACAAGGTCGTGGAGTCAATGCCGCCACTTAGAAGCAGCAGAGCGCGTTTATTTTCCATTATACTTTTTATATGCTTTTTTCCATGAATCGGATGTTATGGGTTTTACGACGGCTCCCTTTTCATTTCGTGGTACGAAGTTTCCAAAGTTTTTCTCATAATCTGAAAAATTGCCACAAAAACGGCAAAATGTATCTAAATACTTTGCAATACTTTCATCTACATTTTTCAATGACTGAACGCCTAAATTCAGTTGGAATACTCTGTCTATTCCACCTGCAACACCACACGGATAATAACCCATTTGATTTAAACCAATTCCACAATATGAAGTTACCCAGCAACCTTTGTGATACTCTTTTTCTTTTCCGTTTGGCTTGTCAATTGGTGCATCATTGAAAGGCGAAAAATATGGTACAATTCGTTCGTCTTTAAACGAAGCATAATCAATAATTAGTTTTTCGTGCTTTGGAAGTTTTGTTAGACGTTCTTGCACCAATTCGCCAAAACCGTTGCTTGTAACTTGTAAAATTGTGTCAGGCGAATGTTTTACAATGTATTCGTATAATATAAGATTTACTATTTGCAAGAAGTCATTATGAATACTCGGTTCGCCACCAAGTAAATTTATTAACTTCCATTTTTTATTGAGTCCAATACTTTCACGAACAAAGTTTTCAATTTGTTCGACACTCATTCCTTCTTTGATTGGCGCTTGTGTTGATGAACGATTGCAGTTGATACATTTCAAATTACATTCGTAGGTAATGTCGATTTCAATTTGATTTAGATTAGGTAGAAATGTTTTTCTACCCTTGGTAACATCCTTCTTTGATTTATTCGGCTTAGCAAGAATTTCAGAAATGATTTCTTCTTTACGTATTTTGATTTCCTTTGTATTTGTTGTGGTCCTGTCATGAAACACATTGAAATGGTTTATCCACACAGGATTTTCAGACATCTCTACAATCGGAATCATATAGGTATAATCCCAGCAATGATCAGGGAAAATCATTTTTTGACTG
>JBILHL010000067.1:0-8278 GCA_044350515.1 Crocinitomicaceae bacterium
ACAATAATATATCATTTGTTTTTTGTTTTTTATTTGCAATTTTTAAATCGTCAAACCCCAAGCTATCAAATAAATACTTTTTGAAACTTCTTATATGTTGCCAAACATTTCCACCGTATAATCTTGGATTAACAAAATTAGGTGTGTATTTGTAATGAGCGTGCAGTTTATCGGTTCGGTACATTTTCCCGACAACAACATCAGCATCGAAAAAGCTGTATTTTTCAAAGATGTTTTTCAGGGCATTTTTACCAATTATTGCATCGTCAGCATCAACAACACAAACAATACTTTCTTGGTTTTCTAAAAAGTAATGAATTGCCTTGAATGTATTTTGTGCAATACCTACACGAAAACGATTTTGAATAAATGTAATTCTATTTTGAATTGGCTTAATCAACTCTTTAATGAAATGACTAATTCCGTTGTCTGAAGCATCATCAATTAAAACAAGTCCCCAATCTTGATTTGTTTGACTTATCAATGAATACCAATAACGCAAAAAGCGTGAAAGCGGAATGTTCCTAAAACAAGAAATGACAACCAATTTTTCATTGCGTTTCGAAATTGCCCAATCATAATACGAACCCGCTAAATCAAATTCATTGATTTGACTTTCTGGAATTTCAAGTTGTTCAACTCTGTCAAGCGTAGTAAACCAAACATCTTTATCCGTTTTCTTAAAGTTGTGTGGGTGAATGAAAAATGAACGACTGTCACCACCACGAATTGAACAAGTTTTTGTTTCTTTTTGGCGTTGTTCTAATGCTCTGTACCAACTGACTTTAAAAGCATTTTCAACGATTTCATTTTTCAACGGCAATACATTTTCTATTCTGCTTTTTTTGAGTAAACAAAAACGAACTTCGGGAACGAATCCTCCATTTTCAAAACCGAAATATGAGGTATACGAAGTTTCTTTTCCTTTATAGATATTAAAACCAACAGACAGAACATTTTCGTTTTTTTCAATTTCTGAAATCATATCATTAAGAAACGAATGTTCTTTTGAAAATCTGCCAATCATTGCATCACAATCAACTTGTAAAACTAAATCGTTTTTTGCTTTTTCAAATGCGTAGAGTTGAGAAGTTACTGGAACTTTTTTAATCGTTTGAGTGACGTTGGTTTCAAGTCCAAACCATTTTTGATTGATGTTTTGAAAATCGTTTTTTGTTGGAAAAATAAACTTATCAATAACGAAATCATCAACCAATTTCTGTGCTTCTTCAATTAGTTTTTCCCAAGTGTTTTTTGCGTTGTATTCACGCAAAAAATCAGTTTGGCGAATATCTAACGCTAAAATCCTTTCATCAAAGATATTCGGAAATGAAAGTTGTCGAACAATGTGTTTTACAGCTTCATAAATAACCTCAGCATCTTGAACACAAGCCTTTATTACCAAGGAAACTTTTTGTTGAGGTTCAATAATGTGTTTTGTTTCAAGAACTATTAGTTCAGGTGAAAAATAGTTTTGTTCATCTAGTTTAGGATTTTCAAAACTTACCTTATATAAATAAATGTTTTGTTTATTCAGTTGCCAATATACTTGTTCTGCATTAAAATTATCTTGATAAGGTAACTTGAAAATTCCATTATTTGCAATTTCTGAAACACGATTGATTGAAATGTGATTTTCGGTTATCAAAGTTTCGATTTTGCTTTCTTGGAAAATTACTTTTGAAAATAAAGTATTTGAGAATTTTTGAAAACCTTGCAACTCGGGTAAATCAAAATTATTGATTGCACTACGGCAAAGTTTGTTTAAAAACGTCTGACTTTCACGTGAATATTTTGCATAGATATATGCACGAACAGCCATATTTAAAAATAAATTGTCTGTGAATTTATCGGGTTCGTAGTCAATCCATTTTAGTTGTCCATTTACACGAACAAAGTTTTCTGGTTTTACATCTTGAAAAATGATGCGTTTTTGCCAGCATTCAACTAAGAAATCTTGAATTTCGGTTTGCTCAAAACACGTGCAAGGATCGCTTTTTTCGTATCTATATAGGAGAACATAACAATCTTTATTTATTTCAATGATTTGTTGAATTGGATAAAAGAAATTTGATATGTCAAACTTACTTTTGTTCGCTTGAACAGTGTTTAAGATGTCTCGTTTGTATCCAAGTGCTTCGTAATTTTCTAAAAGAAAAACTTTGTAAACAAGTATTTCATCTGTAAAAACAACAGACGATTTTCCTTCACCCAAAAAACGAAATGTTTTTAAAGGAAAATTTTTATTTAAAATCGCTATTCCATTGTTTTCTCTACTCATTTATTTTTTTGATAGAATTTATATAATTCGTTTCTGCTGTTAACGTAGCTATTGTTTTTCTTATTGCTGTTCGTTGCAAAGCCATCCAAAGAATAAATACAATAAAGTAAATTTTCGTCAATCAAAATGTTTAGTTTTTCTTTTTGCAAAAACAAAAAAACAGTAAACCAATGGTCTTCTGCACTCTCTTTGTCAGGGTATTCTGTTTTTATTGTTGGCTTTATGAACGTGTTACAAGAGGGCAGTTCCGCTTTCGGATTGCCTTGTGTCATCTCAAAGAGTTGGTTTAGAAGAAAATCATCTTGCAATAGTTTTTTGCTTGGTTTGTTTTCCCACTCTAACACAATTCCGTTTTTCACTTGCTTGTTTCCGCACATTAAAACATCACAATTATTTTCATCAAACAATGTTTCAATTTTGCTAATTGTATTTTCGGTGTAAATCACATCATCGGCATCAAGTCTGCCAATTAAAATGCAATGCGGGTAATTTATTCGAACGTACTCATTCAAGTAATTTCTATTCAAATATGCCTTTCCGAAATTTACATTCAACAAAACAACGTTCGAATTTTGCGAAGCAATTTTCTTTACAATTGATTCAGAATTATCTATTGAATTGTCGTTTCCGATAATAAGTACAATTTCTCTTTTTGTATTTTTCTGATTCAAAACAGATAAAATTGACTTTTCAATAGTTAGTTCAGCGTTTTTCATCGGCATGCAAATCACAATTTGCTCAGTAGGTTTGTAGTTGAAAAATGCTTTCGCTCTTGAAAGCGATTTTTTATATGCTTCTTCAGAAAAGTGAGTCTTGAATTTTTTATAGAATAAATCCAATCCTTTTTGTTTGTTCGGGATATCGTTGTTTACTTTTTCTCGTTTGTGGTTGTAATGAATTACACCAATTGTATTTATTACTTCAATGTTTTTTAAATCGTTTTTCCAAAGAAAACGAATCATTAAATCTCTGTCAGTTGTATTCGGCAAGGTTTCATCAAAACCACCAATATCAATAAGACTTTTTGTTTTGAAAAACATATTACTTCCTTGCACACCTGGATTTCCGATAAAGAAATTTTCAGCGGTAAGTTGCTCTTTTGTTAAGTCAACATTCATAACAGAAGAGTCTTCATTTTGCCAAATTAAACGCTGAAAGACCGCAACAGTGTTTTCGCTGATTGCAGTTACACAATCAGATAAATGATTTGGCAAATATTCGTCATCATCATCTAAAATGCTTACAAAGCTGTTTGGGAATTGTTTGTACGCTTCAAAAACCCCAGTGTTCCAAGCTCCTGTACCAGACATATAACGCGTTCGCTCATTTCTAAGTATAAAAGTGGGGAAATGGGTTTGCTTCAGTCCTAATACACCTCTTAAAAATTCAACACGCTCTTGAATTTCAAAGATTTCATTTTGAGATTCGTTATCATCAATGATAAAAATATGCCATGCTGTTCGATCAATACCTTCCTGCCGATACACTGATTTCAAACTACGGTCTATGAGCCAATCAGTTCTTTTTTTGGATGTAGCGATAACGACAGAATTCGTCTTCATACCATTATATTTTCTAAACGAATGTAGAATAATCTTGGTGGATTTCCTAATAGTGCAATTAAAACTTGGACACAAAACTAAATTAATACCACCTGTTCGTGTTGCAATGTTTTGCTGTGCCGCTTTGATGGCAAAAAACTTAAATAAAGAACTTATTAATAAAGCTATGAAGCGATTCGCTTAATTAACAATTTTTCAAGTTAAACTTTAGTTGCACATAATCCACTGAAGTGCCGTTGTATTCTTTCCAATGATATTCAATATTATCCAAACCATAACCCGCATTTTCAGCGAGTTTTACCAAGCGAAAACTTTTGGCAATAATTGGATTTAGGAGAATTAATTCTCAAGAAACTACTCAAGCCTACTCAATTATCTTCTCCAAAATCTTATTCCCAATTTCAAAATCTAACTGATTCTGGTCGTTTAAAACATGTATAAACCCCACTTTGCATTGATTGTTTTCTGGTTTATCTGCCCCTTTCCAAAACCTTCCAAAAGATTCGTTGATTTCATTGGAATTTGGATAAAGTAGCATGCTTCTTTTGGCATTCCAGTAGAGATTGTATGAAAACATTTGTTTTAAATCATCATCGCTCGGCTTGGGATTTGTTGTGTCGAGTAGTTTCCATTTTGTATCAATAACATAGGTGAGAATTTTATTGTCTTTTTTATGTTCTAAAACAATATCAGGTCGTATGGTTCTAGTTTCCCAGAAATTTTCCCTGTTTTGAAAACTTACCTTAATATCTGTTCTATTGGTCTTTAACAACATTTGATAAATGTATTGTTCCCACAATTTGTTCATGTCAAACAACAATGTCAACATGTTTTCTTGACCTGAACGAATATCTGGAGAGTAATTCAATAAGATCATTTGAGCAATTTGAATCGCTTTGTTGTACAAAATTGATTTACGATTTATTTTAATTTTATCAAAATGATACTTTTGAATATCAATTTCTTTAATTTCTAGAAAGGTCATTTTCAATTTTTTAATTCTATCTTTTAAGTAAGAATTAAATGTCAAATCATCAAGTACAACAAGTCCTTTCAGAATTATTTGATTTACTATATGCTCATAATCATAAACTTGATGTTCAGTATAAAATCGCTCTTTGTGAATTAAATTCTGTTGAATACTTTTGTTAAAGTCTATTTTTCCTTTTAGCGCCAATACATTGGAAGACCGCTTTCTCTGTTTTTATATTTTACTTCATCTTCAAGTGACATAATTGCTAAACTTTTTGAAACAGCCATTTGAAATAATATCATAGCATCCTGATTTTGCGCTATTCGTAACTTACCATCTATTTTTTGATGAACAACATTTAATAATTTAAAGGCAGTATCATTTACTCGATGATATGCTTCAAGTTTATCTTCTTGGTTTTATTAAAAAATAATTAGACGAAAGAACTCGGAGGCTAATTTTGTACTTATTGATTTTTTAGATAAATTATTTAAAGATTATCAACTTATGTAATTTGTTCAAATTGTTTATCTTTCATGTTAATAGGAATTGTCTTTCTATTAAAATTATGGAATTTAAACCTCATAAAAGCAGAAATGGCATCTTCATGAGTGGATAAAATAATTTGTTTATTTGAAAAGTCATTTCTAAGTAAATCAATCAATGATGACATATTTATTTCATCCATTGTTTGAACGGGATCATCGATTAATAAAACCCCAATACTACTTTCATCATATATTTTATTCATTGCAAGAGTAAATGCAATCACTAAAGCTGATAATTGCCCTGAACTCATAGAATGTAAGACATCATGTGAGGTATCCATTCCTTGAGTGAATTTTAAATTTTCTGTTCGGGTAGATTGTTTAAATTGAATAAATACTCCAACACCCTTTTCAAAATTTTGAAGAATTTTACTGCTATATATAAAAAATGGAACCTCTATATTTTTTGCAATTTCAATGCGATGATTTTGAATCTCTTCGTCGTATGCTTTAAGTATTTCATTGATTTTAATTTTAACAGCTTCAAATTTTGGGAGCTGTGTATTTTTAACAAAGTCAATTTCTTTTTCTAATATATCTTTTTCTTTTTGATTCCCTTTGTAATATTCTTGGTCAATAAATTTAATTTTTTTCGCTAAATCTTCAAGTGTAATTAATTCAACTTTTTCTACTTCTTTAGAAAAAAACTCATCAAATTGCGAATTAAACTCATCGTAAAAAAATGAATCGGATATATTCTTTTTGGTTTGACGTAATAGGCTGATTAGTTGTTCTGTTTTTTCGTCAATATTATTTAACTCTTTATTATAATCATTGTGTGTAATTAAAGCTATATCAATGTTACGTAACTTCAGCCAATCAATAAATTCTCTAACCTGCTTTTGTCGTGAATCATCAATATTGATTTGATTATAAAAAGCATCAGAGATTTTATTATTTTCATCATTTAGAAACGTATTGTTTGATTCAATTATAGGTCGGATATAAGTAGAGAACAATTCATCAAATAAATTTGTAATTACAATACTATTTTCACTTTGCAATTGCTTAATCCGGCTCTTTTTATTCTCTATTTCTTCTAATAATTGTTTATAGCCCTTATCCCACACATAACCGCACAAAGGACACTCACTATCATTAATTTGAGATTCGTTTTTTATTATTAGGTTGAAAAGCTCTAAAATCCTATCCCTTGTGCTATCAAAATCTCTTATAACTTCGGAAAGCTCACTTTCTTTTGTTTTTAGCAGCTCAATTTGTTTTATTTTTGAATCAATTAATTCATACTGATTCTCAATCCCCATCTCAGTTAATAGTGATTTAAAATCAATCTTAAAAAGGTTTTGCAATAAATTCTCTTTAGGCAGAGTATGTGAATATTTAATTCGCAGATTTTGTTTGTCGTAGATTTTTTTTATGTCGTTCATTCTATCTATAAACGCTGAAGTAAGAATAGTATCTTCAATAAGCTGTTTTTGCCTGATTTTATTTTCAATTTCTTTATTAATGTTAAAGTTTTCATAGCTTACAAAATTATCAGCAAAAGACTTAATGAAATCACTTAGTTTGTTTATGTCAATTTTATACGCATCTCTTTTAGAAATTCCTTGTGTATCTTTCGCCCTAATATTTATTAATTTTTCATTATCCCATTCAGGAGAATATTGTAATTCAGAGAACAATTGCTTATAGTTTATTTCCGACTCATTAGAATTTTCTGAATGTAGAGGCGTTTCTAATAATGAAAGTGCATTTTTTTTATCTGTTAACGAATTTGATAAATTTTGAATCTCTGAATTAACATTGTTGAAATATTCTTGTATTTTATTTTTATCATCTTCCTCTTTTTGTGTATCAAATAATACTCCAAGTTGTTTAATCCTTTCATCTTCCTTTTGTTTAAGGAAAAATGTCGTCTCAGCTTGTTGTATATAGTGATATAGCTTGTAGTATCTTCCTAAATCAACTCCCTTAAACCATTCATTAATATTTAGTTGACTTAATTCATTTGTTGTTGGAATATTGTCGTAGTTTTTATAATCATCAAAATTCGCAAGTTCAAATCTTTTGAAATAATTTCTATTATCAGCTTTTTTTTCAGAGGCACTTAATTGATTACCTTTCTTACCAAACACAAATAATATCTTTTTCTCAGCCCCTTTAACGAACTCGATAACGATTTTCATTGGTCTATCTTGCTCATTAAGAAAAATGCAATCAGTAGCTCCCTGATTACCAGGAACTATTTTAGTGCCAAAAATTCTATACACTTCTCCAGTTAATGCAATTTCAAGTGCATCAAAAACGGTTGTCTTTCCAAAACCATTAGGTCCATCAAAAACAACGAGTTCATTCTCTTCTAAATTATCAATATAAAGACTGTTTTTTATTAGCTTGAAATTTTCAAGATATATTTTGCTTAATTTATAGCTACTCATTATTCTGCCAGTTTTTTAGGTATATTAAATAATTCGTAAACACTCTTCGCCCCGTCATCCTCTAAGAGCATTAATCTTATGTTTTCTAAATCTACCAATTCAGCATTTGCGATTAATCTGCTTGAAACCTTACTTGTTAAATTTTCAATATCCCTTTTCTTATTAGGTGTTTTTAAAAATGAAAATTTCACATAGATGTTTAATAACAACTGCTTATAATCATCAGAATATGGATTTACTTTAAATTCTTCAAAATTTATGTTATTAATCAAATTATCTAGATTACTAATTGACATTGCTTCGCATTTACTTTTCAAGTCAGCTACTTGATTATCTGTAAATATTAAAACATGCTTTTTGAAAAAATAGGGATTCTCTTCGACTTCATATATTTGCCTTTTCAATTTTTCAACAGGAAATGGATTTTCAGTTTTACATAAAAATATCAAAGTCGTATTTTTATTAAAATCCGGTTTATAAAAATCTTCCGTGACTAGCAACGAATATATTTTTTC
>JBILHL010000030.1:0-34811 GCA_044350515.1 Crocinitomicaceae bacterium
GCAAACGTAAAACCATACTGCTTATTAATTGCGAACGAGAGAATTGCTAATTGCTAACGGATTCCCATTATGCTTAAAAGTTTCGAACGACAGAATTGCGAAAAGATTCCCATTATGCTTAAAAGTTTCGAACGGATGAATTGCGAATTGCAAACGTAAAACCATACTGCTTATTAATTGCGAACGAGAGAATTGCTAATTGCTAACGGATTCCCATTATGCTTAAAAGTTTCGAACGACAGAATTGCGAACGGAAAACCAAAATGCTTATTAATTACGAACGGATGAATTGCGAATTGCAAACGGATTCCCATTATGCTTAAAAGTTTCGAATAAAATACTTTGCGCAGAGCGCTTACAAAAAAACTCGTTCGCAATTCGCAATTTTTAATTCGCAATTATCTAGTCTCTAATCAAGAACTGATATTTATCGATGTTTTTCAAGGCGATGCTTGTTCCTCTTGCAACTGCACGCAATGGATCTTCCGCAATGTGAACTGGTAATTTTGTTTTCGCTGAAATACGTTTGTCTAATCCGCGCAACATCGAACCTCCACCTGCTAAGTAAATACCTGTTTTGTAAATATCTGCTGATAATTCCGGTGGTGTCATTTCCAAAGCACTGAGAATCGCTTCTTCGATTTTAGAAATTGTTTTATCCAATGCATGTGCCACTTCAACGTAAGAAACCATGATTTCTTTTGGAATACCTGTCATTAAATCACGTCCACGTACGGCAAAATCTGCTGGTGGGTTATCTAATTCAGGTAAAGCTGCACCAACTTCAATTTTAATTTGCTCTGCTGTGCGCTCACCAACTAAAATATTGTGTTGACGACGCATGTATTCTTCAATGTCACTTGTGAAATCATCACCTGCAATACGAATTGATTTATCACAGACGATTCCTCCTAATGCAATGACTGCAATCTCAGAAGTACCACCACCTATATCGATGATCATATTTCCCATTGGTTCTTCCACGTCGATACCGATACCGATTGCTGCTGCCATTGGCTCGTGAATCAAATATACTTCTTTAGCTCCTGCATGTTCTGCGGAGTCACGAACGGCGCGTTTTTCAACTTCTGTAATCCCAGAAGGAATACAAATCACCATACGCAAAGTTGGATTAAACAAACTTCTTCCCGGATTGATCATTTTAATCATTCCACGAATCATTTGTTCCGCACTTTGGAAATCGGCAATTACACCATCTTTCAACGGTCGAACAGTTTCGATTAATTTATGGGTCTTACCGTGCATTTGTTGTGCCTTCTTTCCGATGGCTACAATTTTCCCGGTTTGGATATCCTTTGCAACGATTGACGGTTCATCAACCACCACTTTATCATTCCAAATGATAAGCGTGTTGGCCGTTCCAAGGTCAATTGCAATTTCTTGAGTTAAAAAGCTAAACAATCCCATTTTGAGTTCCCTCTTTATTATATTGTACGTTTATTCGCAGAACACGAAAAAAAGTTACAATTCTTTGTAAATGTACTAAATTAATGTTTAAAATGCCGAACACCTGTAAATACCATTTTCATAGAATGCTCGTTGCAGTAATCGATTGACAATTGATCTTTCACTGAACCTCCTGGTTGAATTACTGTATCAATTCCTTCGTTGTGTGCAATTTCAACACAGTCTGGAAACGGAAAAAATGCATCACTCGCCATCACAGCACCCTTCAGCTCGAAGTTGAAAGATTTTGCTTTGTGAATCGCTTGGTTCAAAGCGTCCACACGTGAAGTTTGTCCGGTTCCACTTGCCAATAATTGACCGTTTTTAGCAAGGATAATCGTGTTGGATTTTGTGTGTTTAACCAATTTATTAGCGAAAATTAAATCTTCAATTTCTTGTTCGCTTGGTGCCAAATTGGTAATTGTTTGTAAATCTGTTGCTCTTTCCGACTTAGCATCGCGGTCTTGCATCAAAATTCCATTCAAAATCGAACGGTATTGAACTGCAGGAAGAACCGTTTCTTTTTGCACTAAAATGATTCTATTTTTCTTCGATTTCAGAATTTCCAAAGCTGATTCACTATATCCGGGTGCGATTAAAACTTCACAAAATAAATCGTTGATTAAGCTGGCCGTTTCCTCTTCGATAAATGCATTTGAAATTAAAATTCCGCCAAAAGCACTCACAGGATCTGCGGCCAAAGCCGTTTCGTACGCTTCTTTAATCGTTGGACGTGTTGCAATTCCACACGCATTGTTGTGTTTTAAAATCGCAAATGTTGGTCCGTCCGTTGTGAATTCTTGCATCAAAGCAACGGCTGCGTCAACGTCTAATAAGTTGTTGTATGATAATTCTTTACCATGTAATTTATCGAAAATCGCGTCTAAATCTCCGTAGAATTTTCCTCGTTGATGTGGATTTTCACCATAGCGCAACGATTCATTTTTTTCTTCACTTAGTTTTAAATAAGGCGAATCGTTGTTCAAGAAATAATTGTGAATCATTGTGTCGTAATGCGAAGAAACGTGGAATGCTTCACCAGCAAAAGTTCTACGTTGTTCCAAAGTTGTTGCGCCATTTTGCGTTTTCAATAATTCCAACAAAGAATTGTATTGTTTAACTGAAGGAATAATCACTACGTCGTTGTAATTTTTCGCTGCTGCACGAATTAACGAAATTCCACCGATGTCAATTTTTTCAATAATCGCCTCGTGACTCGCACCTGAAGCAACTGTTTCTTCAAATGGATATAAATCAACAATCACTAAATCGATTTGCGGAATATCATGCGTTGCTAAAGCTTCTTGATCTTCAGCAAGACTTCTTCTATTTAAAATTCCACCAAAAATCTTTGGATGTAATGTTTTCACTCGTCCACCTAAAATTTCAGGAAAACTTGTCAAGGTTTCAACAGGTGTAACAGGGATATTCAATGCTTCGATAAAAGCTTGCGTTCCTCCTGTGGAATAAATTGTTACGTTGTTTTTATGTAACTCTTTTACAAGTTCATCTAAACCGTCTTTGTAGTAAACAGAAATTAAGGCTGATTCAATGGTTTTTTGTGTGCTCATGTGCTGAAAAAATGAAGCGGTAAAGGTAGTGTTTATTTTTTCGTGAACAGATTGAAAATTTATCAAATCAGCCGTTTTACTTAATTTTTCTTAAAAAAACCATGCTTCATTTTTTGAAAGTGTTGTATTTACTTAGTTTAAAAAACATCCTATTTTATACATAAATTAATCTTATGATTTCATTGTTTTACATAACACTTGCTTTATTAATTTTGAGTTAATTAAAGAAATTAACCATTAAAATAAAAAGTCATGAAAACAATGTTCTTTTCGCTTTCGTTAGCGGTTTTACTTTTGAGTAGCTGTGCAATAATTCGTCCTGGGGAAGTAGGAGTGAAACAAACTTTGGGAAAGCTTTCTGATAAAAGCTACATGCAAGGTGCTGTTAGGTACAATCCTTTTGTAACAAAAATCATCATCACAAATACTCAAATAAATAATATTGAATTAGCTTTGAGTTTACCAAGTAAAGAAGGTTTAAGTGTCGTAGCCCAAATATCTATTTTGTATAGAATTGATGAAAACAGCGTTCCAAAAGTTATAAAAAACATAGGTCTTGGTTATGAAAATATTATTTCCAATGTCTTTCGATCTGCTTCTGCTGATGTGTGTTCAAAGTATTTCGCAAAGGATATGCACTCTGGTATGCGTGCTGAAATTGAAGAAGCAATTAAAATTAAAATGGGCGAAAATTTAACAGATAAAGGAATTTTAGTTGAAGCTGTCTTAATGAAAAGTATTCAGTTGCCAGCCGGTTTGGCGAGTTCGATTGAGCAAAAACTACAAGCAGAACAAGATGCAATGCGAATGGTGTTTATCTTACAACAAGAGAAATTAGAAGCAGAAAGAAAAATCATTGAAGCGACCGGTGTGAAAGATGCCCAAAAAATTCTATCCGAAGGTCTTACAGATCAAATTATTAAAATTAGAAGTATCGAGGCATTTATTGAACTTTCTAAATCTAATAACGCTAAAATCATTGTTACAGATGGAAAAGTTCCTTATCTGATTGAGTAACTTGGCTATAGTACGAAGTTGGTTTCCATTGTCTAATAGCACATTATCTTATTGAACTTAATCAACTTCATACTTTTTTTGTCAAATAAATTGATTGGATTTGTTTTCAGTTTTCATCCCTACACGACTTCTCCACTGAGAATTCACTTTTAACCTTTAGTTTTTCACTCTTCACTTCCTAAGCGGACTACATTTTTAATTCTACATTCTAAATTTTACATTTTAATTCAGTATTCCCCTCTCAAAAACTTTCTCTCCGCCCAAAACGTTCCAAAAGGCACGAAAGAAGCAATGAAAAGAATGAATGAATCTTTGAATTTAAAACGACGTTTTACAAATAGTAAAAACAGAAGCGCGCAATAAATCACGAAAAACAATCCGTGAAACCAGCCCGTAAATTTTATTGGAGGAAGAATCGCGAATCCATATTTTAAAATCATTGCGAAAATTAGCAGAAACCACGAAAATCCTTCGATTAAGGCTACAGTTCTAAAATATTTCAAAAGGTCGTTTGTATTCATTTTTTAAGTTGTTTTTCTAAGTCAAATAATTGGTCGCGTAAACGTGCCGCTTCTATGAAATCTAATTCTTTCGCTGCTTTTTCCATCGCTTTTTTTGTTGCTTTAAGTTGTTTTTCTATGTCTAAAGGATTGCTGTATTGCGGACGATCTTCTGCTGCCAACGCCACTTCTTGTGATTGTTCGTATCGCAACGTTTTTAATGCAGATTCGCCATCAGCAACCGTTGTCGATTCCATAATTTTCTCCTTGGATTTGTTCAAAGCAGTTGGAACCAAGCCGTGCGCTTCGTTGTAATCGATTTGTAGTTTCCTTCTACGCAAGGTTTCATCAATCGTTTTTTGCATCGACTTCGTTATCTTATCAGCATACATAATCACAAAACCATTTACGTTTCTTGCAGCGCGCCCAACAGTTTGCACCAATGAACGTTCGTTTCTCAAAAATCCTTCTTTGTCAGCATCTAGAATGGCAACCAAAGAAACTTCTGGCAAATCGAGTCCTTCTCTCAAAAGGTTAACGCCGATCAGCACATCAAAGTCGCCTAAACGCAACTGACGTAAAATCTCTACGCGTTCAATCGTATCAATTTCACTGTGAATATAGCGACACAAAATCCCGAGTTTATCTAAGTATTTTTGCAATTCTTCCGCCATTCGTTTGGTTAAAGTGGTTACCAAAATACGTTCATTTAAAGCGATACGCTCTTGAATGGATTCTATTAAATTATCAATTTGATTTTTACTTGGTCGCACTTCAATCACTGGATCTAGCAAGCCCGTCGGACGAATCAGCTGTTCTACCATCACCCCTTCAGATTTTTCAATCTCGTAATCAGCAGGCGTAGCTGAAACATAAATCACTTGGTGAAACATTCCTTCAAATTCTTCAAATTTCAAAGGTCGGTTGTCAATTGCCGCTTGTAAACGGAAACCGTAATCCACTAAATTTGTTTTTCGAGCGCGGTCGCCACCATACATTCCACGAACTTGCGGTAAAGTCACGTGACTTTCATCAATCACCATTAAATAATCGTCGGGAAAATAATCCAACAAACAGAAAGGACGTTCTCCTGGTTGTCTGCGGTCAAAATAGCGCGAATAATTCTCAATTCCAGAACAATAACCCAACTCACGAATCATTTCCAAGTCGTAATTAACACGTTCGTCAAGGCGTTTTGCTTCTTCAATTCTGCCTTCTTTTTTGAAATTTTCAACTTGCGCTACTAAGTCATCTTGGATTTGTTCAATTGCTTGACGTGTATTTTCAGGACTCGAAACAAACAAATTCGCAGGGAAAATATCTATTTCTTTATAGGTTTCAATTTTTTGATTCGTCTCGGGGTCAATCGAAGTTATGGCTTCAATTTCATCTCCCCAAAAAGCAATGCGCAACGCATAATCAGCATAAGCCAAGAAAATATCAACCGTGTCTCCACTCACGCGAAACATTCCACGACTAAAAGTATCTCCTGCTCGTGAATATAAATTTTCTACTAATCGAAACAAAAACTTATTGCGCGCAACCGTTTGTCCGACTTTCAAATTGACGATGCTGTTCTTAAACTCACTTGGATTTCCGATACCGTAGATGCACGAAACGGATGCCACCACAATCACATCTTTTCTTCCAGAAAGTAAAGCAGAAGTCGCTGAAAGTCGCAGTTTTTCGATTTCATCGTTGATTTGTAAATCTTTTTCGATGTAAGTTCCTGTTACAGGTAAATACGCTTCTGGCTGATAATAATCGTAGTAAGAAACGAAATATTCGACAGAATTGTGAGGGAAAAATTGTTTGAATTCTCCGTACAACTGAGCTGCCAACGTTTTATTATGTGATAATATCAAGGTTGGACGATTTACATTCGCGATGACATTTGCCACGGTAAACGTTTTTCCACTTCCCGTTACACCAAGTAAAGTTTGGTGTTCAATTTCAGCTTTCAATCCAGCAACTAACTGACGAATTGCTTCGGGTTGGTCGCCTGTCGGTTGGTAATTTGAAACGAGTTGAAAATCCATTGTGGCTCAAAGTTAAAGAAGTTTCAGAAACTTTCTGTTTTGTTAGGAATGTTTAGCAATTTCTAGGTTTTTTCACCAGATATTCAATCGATTTAAAAAATTATTAACTCCCCAAATCTATCAATTTAAGTGACATTTGGGGAGTGAATAATTTATTTATTAAAAGAATAAAATTGAATATTAGTTACCCAAATCTATTAAAAATAACTACATTTGGGGAGTTAATAATTCAAAATGATAGGTAGAAATTACGAAATTAATCGACTTCAAAATTCATTAAAATCAGCTGATTCAGAATTAATTGCAGTTTATGGAAGACGTAGAGTTGGTAAAACTTTTCTAATTCGCAACATCTATCAAGATTACATCAAATTTGAGGTATCTGGTCTATATGAAGGAACGAAAGAGAAACAACTTGAGGTTTTCTTTGATGAGCTAAAAAAAGCATCACTCAGATTCTCTGATACACCTTGTCCTGCCACTTGGAAAGAAGCTTTTGATTTGTTGAAAACGTATATTAACGGCTTGCGAGGGAAGGAAAAGAAAGTGATTTTCATTGATGAAATGCCTTGGCTCGACACGCATAAATCTGATTTTAGGATGTATTTTGGTCATTTCTGGAATACCTACTGTGAAAAGCGAAACGATTTAATAGTGGTTGTTTGTGGTTCTGCTGCGTCATATATGGTTCAAAATGTGATTTCAAACAAAGGCAGTTTACACGCGCGATTGACTTATAAATTACACATCAAGCCCTTTACGCTCTATGAAACTAAAGCTTATTTGGAAAGCAAAAACATTCACTGGGGATATTATCACATTTTGCATTTATACATCGCTATTGGCGGCATTCCACATTACTTGAGTAAAATCGCAAAAGGAGAAAGCGTCGTTCAGTCGATTCAACGCTTGTGTTTTGATTCGAATGGCGATTTAGTCAATGAATTCGAAGAGATTTTTGAGTCTTTGTTTACCCATTCTTCGTCGCATATTCATATCGTTCGATCATTGGGAAAAGTGAACAAAGGACTTACGCGCGAAGAAATAATTGCTGATTCAAAGCAGCATGGAGGAGGTTCTTTTACACGCGCTTTGGAAGAATTAATAGCCTCGGGTTTTGTGTCAAAATACGTTGCATT
The DNA here is from genome assembly GCA_044350515.1 of Crocinitomicaceae bacterium. Classification (GTDB taxonomy): domain Bacteria; phylum Bacteroidota; class Bacteroidia; order Flavobacteriales_D; family Crocinitomicaceae; genus UBA952. The sequence continues at coordinate 7,734 of JBILHL010000030.1, forward strand.
GGATAAAAAGTCGAAAAACACTTTATTCCGCTTGACGGATGAATATGCTCGATTTTACTTAAAATACATTGAACCAAATAAAAACCAAGGTGAGCATTTTTGGAAAACACTTTTTCAATCTCAATCTTATATTTCTTGGGCGGGATTCAATTTTGAAAGCATTTGTTTGAAGCACATTACCCAAATTAAAAAAGCACTCAAAATCGAAGGAATTCATTCAGTAAGTTCTAGCTGGTCGGCGAAAGGTGCACAAGTAGATTTGGTGATAAAACGCAATGATCATTGGATCAATCTGTGTGAAATAAAATTCCTTAATACGGAATACACAATAGAGAAAAACGATTTGGAAAACCTTCGAAATAAGCTAACGCTATTTAAAAAAGAAACAGGAACAAAGGATGTAGTTGTATTTACATTGATTTCTACTTTTGGCGTCACTCAAAACGAAAATTTTCATGAAATTGTAGAGAATAGTTTTACAATGGAAGTTTTGTTTGAGCCAGAATAGTTAAAATTTTCATGCTTTTTTCTCTTCCACAAAATAGTTCATCAAGAAAACTGTTACCCCAAAATAAATAAAATCATTAAACCCATTTTCGTAATCTTGAACGAGGAAACTTCCGAAAAAAAGAATGACAAAAAGTGCAAGTGAAGCAATAAATCCAAAACTGGAAAATGTTTGCTTGGCTTGCGATCTGAACTCACCTTTGATAAGTGCTATTGAAAATAAAACGGCAATTGCGATTTCAAGAATGACAATAAAAACAAAGCTCAACCAAATTCCCCCATGCATCCAATTCAAAAAAGAGTCTTTGAATTTCTCAAAAAACCATGTAGGAGGGAAGTCTCCTAGAACTTTGTGAATTCCAGCAATTCCAGCGAGTGAAATATAAAGTAGTAAAATTAAAATTCGTTCCATTTGTGCTTATTTTAATTTTTAAACACCTGCAAGTTGCAAATGTTCGTCTAATGAAGCTTGAGCGTGGTCTATTATTAAGTTATAAAAATCTTCATTTTCATGATTAACTTGGACTTTCTCCAAAGCTTGATAATAGTTGATTCTATCTTGATAATTACCTTTAAGGTTTACAATGGTATAGCCATTTTGAAGCAAAATTAGGTTCATCACAAGTCTTGCGGTTCTTCCATTTCCATCAACAAAAGGATGAATGGTAACAAGGCGCTCATGCATTTCAGCAGCCAAAATAACAGGATGAATTTTGTTTTTATTTCTTTCATAGAATAAAAAGTATTCTTCCATCATTTTTTCTAACAAAAATGGTTCTGGTGGAATATGAAGGCTTCCTGAAATTCGAACTGGAATTGAACGATAAACACCGGCATTTTTTGTATTTATTCCCTTCAAAATTAACTGATGAATTTGCTTCAAATAGAAAGCATTGAAGTTGATTTTTCGTTTTACAAAATCATCAATCAATTCGATGGCTTCTAGATGATTTACAGCCTCGAAATGCTCTCGCATACTTTTTCCACCAATGGTAATACCTTCATTTATAACAAGGTGCGTTTCTTGAAATGTCAATGTATTGCCTTCAATTCGATTACTTTCATATGTGTAGGAAGTGTTAAAGTATTCTTTCATTTTTTGAAGTTGAGATTGGTCTAAAGGTTTTGTTTGTAACCATTTCTCATGGGTTTCAGTAAGGATTTTGAGTTTAGTTTGAAGGGTTTTAGATAATTGGATAAGTTCTAATTTACTGCTACTCGTCAGGTAAGAAACACGTTCTTCTAAAAGTGTCATAACTTCAGTAACGATTTGTGGGTATTCAAATAACATCTCAGTTACTTCATTTGTGACATATTCTTTTAATAAATCGTGAAAATCAATTGCAAGAACTTCAGAAATTTTCTTTAGTTGAACAGTTGTGGGTTTGCGTTTTTTTGAAATAATTCGACTCATTAAACTTGCGTCTATGCCAATTGCATTCGCAAGTTCATTAATCTTTAAGTTTTTTTCTTTTCTTTTTGTTTCAATTAGCTCAATCATATTGACAAAAATATTCATGACAAATATAGTCATTTTATTAATTTTTTAATATTCTTTCATAATTTTTTCTACATCGTATCTTTGCGCACTCAAATCAATCATTTATGCAAGAGGAACTGTTAAAAAAAGAATTGGCTTCTACAATTCGTTTGTATAATTCAAAAGGTTGGTCACCTGCAACGTCTACGAATTATTCATTTAAAAATGACCAAGGTCAAATTTGGGTTTCGCGTTCGGGCGTAGATAAAAGTCAATTCTCAGAGAATGATTTCATTTGGGTAAATGAATATGGAATACCTCAAGGAGAATTTGCAACTGTTAAACCTTCAGCAGAAACGTTGATTCATTGTATTATTTATCATTTATTTCCCGAAACGAAAGTCATTCTTCACAGTCATTCGTTGTATCCTGTTTTGATGTCGGCAATTTTCAAAAGTGAATTGAAATTTGAAGGATACGAAGTTCAAAAAGGTTTTGATGGTCAAACAACGCACGAGGAATCGGTTAGAATTCCTGTTTTGGACAATAGTCAGGATATGAATTTTTTCAAAAACGAATTGAATTATATAAGAGAATCGCTGTTAAATCATTGTTTTGTGATACGAAAACACGGAACTTATACTTGGGGTAAAAACCTGTTCGAAGCCAAAAGACACTTGGAAACTTTAGATTATCTTTGTGAATGTGAATGGAATTTAATTAAAAAGTAATGGCAATATTATCAATCCCAACAAGAAATTATAGTACATCTGACCCAAAAGAAATTTTGGAGTTTTTCAATGCGCGTGGTTTGTATTTTGACCAATGGCAATGTGATGTAGTTTTTGAAGATACTGCAACTCAAGAGGATATTTTACAAGCTTATTCGAAAGATTTATTTCTGTTTATGGAAAATGGAGGATACGAAACAGCTGATGTAATTTCAATTAACTCGTTGACAGAAAATTACGAAGCAATTCGAAATAAATTTTTAGCAGAACATACGCATACGGAAGATGAAATTCGATTTTTCGTGGATGGACAAGGAATTTTTTGGTTCAATTTAGAAAATGAGCCAGTTTTTAACTTGTTGTGCGAAAAAGGCGATCTTATTAGTGTGCCAGCTGGAACAAAACATTGGTTTGATGCAGGAGAAAGGAATCCATTTGTAAAAGCAATTCGTATCTTTATCGATATGAGTGGTTGGGTGCCTCATTACACTGCATCTGGAATTGAACTTGAATTTAAAGATTTTAAAATCACTAAATAAGTGGAGCAAAAAAAGATTAAATATATACTTACCGATATTGAAGGTACAACTACTTCGGTATCATTTGTTTACGATATTTTATTTCCGTATTTCAAGGCGCATATCAAAGAAATCAATAATTTCTCTCAATTGCAAGAAGTCAAAGAAGCTTTCTCACAAGTGATAGAAATTGTTGCTGAAGAAGAAAATGAGCAAATCACGACAAGTGAAGAAGTATTGAAATATTTGGAAAAATGGAGCAATGAAGATCGAAAAGTGACACCATTAAAAACCTTGCAAGGAATTTTGTGGAGAAACGGTTACACCTCAGGCGAATTGAAAGGTCACGTTTATGACGATGTGCCAGCAGCGCTTGAAGAGTGGAAAAGTAAAGGTTTGAAATTAGGTGTATTTTCATCTGGATCAATTGCTGCTCAAAAACTGATTTTTGGAAATAGTATTTTTGGCGATTTGAGTAAAAATTTCTCGCATTATTTTGATACAAATACTGGTCAAAAACGCGATGTGAATACGTACACAGAAATTGCGAAGCAAATTAATTTATTACCAGCTAAAATCTTGTTCTTATCAGATATTCAACAAGAATTAGAAGCAGCTAAAGAGGCTGGATTTAAAACGCTACAATTGGTGCGACCTGGGACAGCGATTTCTTGGGATGACTACGTTCATGATTTTTCTGAAATTAACTCAAAACTTGGTTTGTAAATGAAAGAAAAAGTACCTTTCAGTAAACCTTATCGCTCCGAAAACGAAGTAAAGTTTATTGAAGAAGTACTTATTTCTGGAAAAACTGCTGGCGGAGGAAAATACACGAAACTCGCACAAAATTTCATTGAAAATCAAATTGGAGGAAACTGTTTGTTAACAAATAGTTGCACGGCAGCTTTGGAAATTTCAGCATTACTGCTTAATATTCAACCCGGTGATGAGGTGCTGATGCCTTCCTATACTTTTCCAAGTACAGCAAATGCTTTCTTGTTGCGTGGAGCGATAGTAAAATTTGTGGATAGCCAAGAAAATCATCCGAATATGGATTTAGATCATTTGGAAGAATTGATTTCATCGAAAACGAAAGCTGTAGTTCCAATGTATTATGGTGGTGTTTCTGCAGATTGGTCGCGATTGAAAGAATTGCAAGAAAAATGTTCATTTTACATCATTGAAGAGGCAGCACAAGCTTTTGGCGCGACCTATTTGAATCAACCTTTAGGTTCGCTTGGCAACACAGCTGTTTTTTCCTTTCACGAAACCAAAAATATTTCTTGTGGTGAAGGTGGCGCTTTAATTGTCAACAAAAATGAGTGGGTAGAATCCGCAGAAATAATTTGGGAAAAAGGAACAAATCGGGCAGCGTTTAAACGTGGTGAAATTGATAAATATGAATGGGTCGCTTTGGGTTCTTCCTATGTCAATTCAGAATTGAACGCGGCCTATTTATCGGCGCAATTGAACGAAAGTACAACTTGGTTAGAAGAACGAAAAAAGCAATGGAATTTCTATTTTGAAAACTTAACTTGCTTGGAAGAAAATGGAATTTTATTGCCTCAAATTCCTGATTTTGCCAAGCACAATGCACATATTTTCTACTTGGTTTTAAATTCTGCAGAAGAGCTAAAAGCTTTAAAAAATTATCTTTCTGCTCAAGGGATTGATGCTTTAACACATTATCGATGTTTGCACAAAAGCAGTTATTTCAAAGAAAAATACGAAGGAAAACCATTGTTAAACGCTGAAAAGTTTGAAAATAGATTGTTGCGACTTCCGCTTCATTCAAATGTTCCTATGGATTATGTTGTTTCTATAATTATTGACTTTTTTAAATCAAAATAAATCTAGTTTTTATCTGATTTTGGCGTTGGATTTTCAACCGTTTTTGGGTCAACATATACTTTTAAACGCAATTTCTCTTTTTTGCGCTCTGTATTAGTTTGTAGATAAATGATTCGATCTTGGTAGTAAGACTTTCCATTTGTGTCGAAAGAAACACTAATTCTTCCTTTTTGACCAGGTTGTGTAGGTTCGGTTGGTAATTCTACCTTGGTACAAGTACACTCTACTTCGTACGAATAAAACTCTAAAGGAGCATCACCAGTATTTGTGAATTCATAAACGTAGTTTACGATTTTTCCCTCTTTAACTTTTGGGAATTTAGCTATGGGGTATTTAGGACTAAAAACCGCCTCTTGACAGAAGCCAAGGGCGGTTATTAGCAAAAATGAAGTAAGGAAAAATCCTTTCATATTTTAGTTATTTGTTGGTGCACCAGAATTGTTAACAGGTGTTCCGCTTTCTGGAGCAGGACCTACTTCACCTTTAATTCTGATTACTTTATTTGGCTCGTTGATAGCGTTTGAAGTAATAGTAACGCTTTTGTTGATAGCTCCTGGACGTTTTGTGTCATATTTTACACGAATTGTTCCTTTTGCTCCTGGAGCGATTGGTTCTTTCGGCCATTCAGGAACTGTACATCCACAAGATCCTTTTGCGTTAGAAATAATTAATGGCTCGTCACCTGTGTTTTTAAATTCAAATGTACAATAAGGCTCACCATCATATTTGATATTTCCGTAATCGTGAGTTTCTTTGTTAAATTCGATTTTTGCACCTTTTTCAATTTGTGCAGATACTGTATTTGCTGTCAAAACGGCAACAAACATAAGAGCTAAAGACAATACTAATTTTTTCATGATTAAAAGTTTTATGAAACAAATGTAATTCAGTTTCTTTGGACTGAAATATATTTAACAGATTGTTAACAGCCTTAAAAATAGTGCTTTTTTTGCAATTTATTCTACTTCAGCCTTATTTTTTAAGCCAACCTCGTTTCAAGAAGAAAAGTAGAAGGCTAATTGCAAGGGCAAACATTACACCAACAACGGTATAATATCCATACCAATATTTCAGTTCAGGCATGTTCTCGAAGTTCATTCCATAAACTCCAACTATGAAGGTTAAAGGGATGAAAATTGAACTCACAACTGTTAGTACTTTCATGATTTCATTCATGCGTTGACCTTGTGCGGCATAAAACAAATTGGCCATCCCTTCCAAAATCTGTTTGTTAGCATCAATTTCCTCTAAAACACTTACACAGGAGGATCTTAAATGTGAGAAATACTGATGATTAGACTTTTCAAAAAATATACTTTCACTTGTTTCCAACTGGCTAGAAATATCGCGCATCGGAAGTGCTATTTTTCGCAGCTCAATCAATTTACGTTTCTCGCGTTCTATTTGATTTAGTATCGATTTATTTTCTGATTTATGAAGTCGTACTTCAATTTCTTCGATTGTAGTTGATATATCCTCAATAACTTCAAAGTAATTATCAATAATCACTTCGAGCATTCTGAAAAGTAGAAAGTCTGAATTTTTCAATCGAATTTTCCCTCTTGCTGTTTCAATCCGATTTCTGACATCCGTAAAATGATCAGAAGATTTTTCTTGAAAAGAAATGAGATAATCTTTGCCGAGAATAAAACTTATTTGCTCTTGCTGTAATTGTGTATCAAAGCTATCCGTTGGAAGCGCTGATTTAATACTAAAAAACACATAATTTGTATATTCTTCAACTTTTGGTCTTCTTGCGGGATTGTAAATTGTTTCGACACTCAATCTATCAATTTCTAGTTTTCTACAAAGTAATTCTATTTCATCTTTGTTTTCTAATCCATGAAAATTAAGCCAAGCAACATGGTCTGGATCAAGTTCACTTTCTAAAAAGTCTTGGGAAAAATAGTGGGAACTTTCCTTTTTAATTGCAAAAAAACTCTTGTTATATTTATAAAGTTGACATTGTCCCATTTGCTAAAGTTTAGTGGAAGTACTTGTATTTGATGCTTTTCCAACTGCGCAACCTTCACAATTTTCAGATTTTGTAAATAATTGTTTCCAAAGTCTTCTTGTTAAATAAGCGACTGAAATGAAAAGTATAATTCCAACAAGAATAGATTGAATCATCTTATAAAGTTACTTTTTTTCAATTAAGAAAGCAGATTAAATGCTAAAAGTGCGCCAAAATAAGCCATTAAACCCATGAAGCCAACTTGAATCAGTGGCCATTTCCATGAATTTGTTTCACGTTTAACAACAGCCAACGTCGCCATACATTGCATTGCAAAAACATAAAAAATCATTAAAGAAACTCCAGAAGCTAAAGTGAAGATGGATTCCCCTTTTGCTGATTTTTCATTCTTTAAGCGTTCAATTAATCGAACATTTTCTTCTCCATCGTATTGAATTGCATAAATAGTTGCGAGGGAACCAACAAATACTTCACGTGCAGCAAATGAAGTAATTAACGAAATTCCAATTTTCCAATCGTAACCCAATGGTCGAATAGCAGGTTCAATTGCTTTACCAAAAATTCCAATGTAAGATGATTCTAATCTAGCCGCGGCAACATGTTGGTTTTGTTCATCTTCTGTTAACTCTTGAAATGTTGGATTTGCTCTAACAAATTTTTCAGCACCATCCATTTTCCCAGAAGGACCAAAAGTTGCCAATGCCCAAAGAATTATTGAGATAGAAAGAATAATTTTTCCTGCATCTAGTACGAAGATTTTAACTTTTTCTAATACGTTAATTCCAACATTGGACCAGCGGGGCATTTTATAACTCGGAAGTTCAAGTAGTAAAAAACCTTTTTCTTTATTTTTTATCAATAACTTCAAAATGATTGCGATTCCCAAAGCTGAAATTAATCCTAAGAAGTACAAGCCGAAAAGCACAATTCCTTGTAAATTAAAGATTCCTAGTACGGTTTGATCGGGAATAACAAGCGCAATTAATAAGGTGTAAACAGGAATTCGTGCGCTACAACTCATTAAAGGTGCTACCAAAATGGTAATCAAACGCTCTTTCCAATCTGCAATCGTTCGAGTGGCCATTACCCCGGGAATTGCACATGCAACACTTGATATCAAAGGAACAACGCTTTTTCCGTTCAAGCCAAACGGACGCATAATCTTATCCATAATAAAAACGACTCGCGACAAATAACCACTTTCTTCTAAAATTGAAATGAAGAAAAACAAAAGGGCAATTTGTGGAATGAAAATAATTACGCCACCGATTCCTGGGATAATTCCTTGGCAAATCAAGTCGTTCAGTAAACCAATAGGAATACTTTCAGCAATGAAATTGGCAAAGTTATTCGTTTGAGCATCAATGAAATCCATTGGTATACTTGCAAACGAAAAAATAAATTGAAAGATGACAAATAAAATTCCCGTAAAAATCAAATATCCAAAAACTGGGTGAATAAGAATTTTGTCAATTTTTCTTGATATAGTATCTGTTTTCGTTTTTTCAACTTTTTCAACCGAACTGAGTAAGTTTTGGATGAATTTGTAGCGTTCTTGCGTTTCCTTCTCTTGCGCTTGTTTATTTTCTAAATCACACAATTGAAAGTTGTCAATCACAGCATGAGTTGAGGAACTATTATTTTGATTTTTAATAGCATCTAGCAACCTGTTTTTCCCAAACCCAATGCGTGCATTTGTTGTCACCACTTCTACGGTTGGGAAAAAGCTTTTCAATTTTTCAACATCAATGTTTATTCCTCGTTTTTGCGCCAAATCCCACATATTTAAGACTAAAATCACTGGGATTTTTAAGTCATAAATTTGAGTGAATAGTAACAAATTTCGCTCTAAGTTCGACGCGTCAACAACCACTAAAGCTAAATCTGGAAAGTCAGGATGTTTTGAATTTGACACGACTTTGTAAACAACCTCTTCATCTTTAGATCTCGGGTAGATACTATAAATTCCTGGGAAATCAATTAGCTCGTGATTAGTATTTTCGATTTGAAAGTTACCACTTTTTTTCTCAACGGTAATTCCTGTAAAATTTCCAATGTGCTGTCTTAAACCAGTTAAGAGGTTAAAAACGGAACTTTTACCGGTATTTGGATTTCCAAAGAGAGCAATTTTCATCTTGCAAACATACTAAAAAGTTAAAGTGCTGATTGAATTTCTACAATTTCCACTTGAATGGTCTCAGCTTCTTCTAATCTCATAGAAAGAACAGAGCCATTTAACTCAATTGCTATTGGGTCGCCAAAAGGTGCAGTGAAAACAACTTCAACGGTTTGTCCAACTAGAAATCCTAATTCAACAAGTTTGTTGGAAAGTCCAGATTGTTTAATGGATTTTATTTCAGATTTTACTCCAATTTGTTGTTTTGCCAAAGAGATTAACATAACGCAAAGATAAAGTTAAGCAATTGTAAACCCATACCATTAAAAGGGTATTTAGTTACTTTTTAAGACGAATCTAGCTGTATGTCGTGTACGTTGCTGAAGTATGATTTCTTTATTTTTAGTCACACGTTCAATCGTTGCATCGTCATAATGTCTGATTGTAACTAATTCTAATCCTTCGTTATAGCGTACTTCATAGGTGTGGTTAAATTCGCTTAAAATGGTCGAGGGATTAGTTTTGTTTCCGTCAACTAAAATTGAAAAACTTAAAGCTGAATTTTGCATTAAATTGATTTTCGATTTAGTTTGAGAGAGTTTATTAAAAATATCACTTAGATTTTCTTCCACAATAAATGAAAAATCTTTTGGAGTGAAAGAAAACAATGTTTGTTCTTTTTTGAAAATGAACGAAGGAACCAATTCATCATTTGAAGTTGAGGATTGAATAACAGTTCCTTCCGCTTTAGGATCTAAAAATGATTTTACAAATAATGGAATTCCTTTATTTTGTAAAGGTTTAATCGTTTTTGGATGAATAACGCTTGCACCGTAATAAGACAATTCAATTGCTTCTTTGAATGAAATTTTATCCAATTTGATGGTGTCTTCAAAATATTTTGGGTCGGCGTTTAACATTCCAGGAACGTCTTTCCAAATGGTAACACTTTCTGCTTTTCCACAAAAAGCAAAAATTCCAGCAGTGTAATCAGAACCTTCTCTACCAAGTGTAGTTGTGAATCCTTCAGCAGTATGTCCAACAAAACCTTGTGTTACGAGTATATCAGAATTTGAAAATTCAGGTAAAAATTTGGATTGAATCAACGTTTCTGTTTTTGACCAATCTACTTTTCCTTCTTGGTAATTATTATCAGTTCTCACTAATTGACGAGCATCCATCCAATGTGCAGAAAAGCTTTGTTCGTTCAAATAAGCAGCTAAAATGTGAGATGAAATAACTTCACCTAACGAAACTATTTGATCATATTCAAAGCTTTCATTTTCTGAAAAGGGTTTATTTATTTTATCTTTTAAATTTTCAAAAATTGCCTCAATTGTATTATAAATGGTGTAATGTCTTTCAGTAAATAATTCTGCTAAAATCGTTTCGTGGAATAGTTCCATTTCTTCAATCAAACTCACAAAACTTTTTCTATCATTGTTTTTTAAGGCCAAAATGATTTCCTCCAACTTATTGGTTGTTTTGCCCATTGCAGAAACTATAACGGTTAATTTTTGTCGTTCAAAAAGGGATAAGATTGCAGCTACATTTTTTACTGCTTCTGCATTTTTTACAGATGCTCCACCAAATTTAAAAACTTTCATAGCGTTGAAATTGTGAGTGCAAAAATAGTGTTAATTGGTAATTAAAAAGACACTAGATTTTTCCAATTAGAGACTCTTAACTTTTGTAGGGGATTTTTAAAACAAGCTTTCCACTTTAAATTCCTACCTTTGCGGGTAATTATTTTTAATGGCACATAAATCAGGTTTTGTAAATATTGTTGGGAGTCCAAATGTGGGTAAATCAACGCTAATGAATCAATTAGTAGGAGAGAAACTTTCGATTGTTACTTCCAAAGCACAAACGACACGTCACCGAATTTTGGGAATTGTGAACGATGAAGACTATCAAATTGTTTTCTCTGACACGCCTGGGGTTGTAAATGCAGCGTATAAATTGCACGAAACTATGATGGATTATGTGAATACATCCATTAAAGATGCTGATGTTTTGTTGTTCATAACAGACACGAAAGAGAACGAAATGAACCACAAAGAAACATTGGAAAAAATCAAAAGATTACAAGTTCCAGTGTTGTGCATCATCAATAAAATCGATTTATCAAACCAAGAAGAGTTAACGAAACGAGTGATTTATTGGCAAGAACAATTACCAAATGCACTTATTTTTCCAATTTCAGCATTGCATGGTTTTAGCATCGATCAGGTTTGGAATCGTATTTTAGACTTGATTCCTGAAAGTCCTCCTTATTACGACAAAGATGCGATTTCAGATAGACCCATGCGTTTTTTCGTTTCAGAAATTATTCGCGAGAAAATATTTTTGTACACCGAGAAAGAAGTACCTTATAGTTGTCAGGTAGAAATTGAAGAATACATTGAAGAAGGCTTGATGGTTAAAATACGTGCCTTAATTATTGTTGAGCGTGATTCTCAAAAAGGAATTATCATCGGTAAAGGTGGGGAAATGCTACAACGAATCGGAAAAACAGCACGCGAAGAAATCGAAAAATTTACCGGAGCAAAAGTATATCTAGAAAACTTTGTAAAAGTTGATAAAGATTGGCGTTCAACAGATGCCAAATTAAAAAAGTACGGATACTAATATCCAAATTAGCGAAAGGATTATCAAATGAGTAACATTTTAGCAATTGTTGGTCGCCCAAACGTTGGGAAATCAACATTATTTAACAGATTAACAGAATCGCGCGATGCGATTGTAAAAGAAGTAAGTGGCGTAACACGCGATAGAATTTACGGAAAAGGGGAGTGGAACGGTTATCAATTTTCTGTGATTGACACTGGAGGGTACGCAACCGTAAAAGAAGATATTTTTGAAGGTGAAATTCGCAAACAAGTCGAACTAGCGATTCAAGAAGCAACTATCATTGTATTTATGGTGGATGTTATGACTGGAATCGTAGAAATGGATGAGGTTGTTGCACAATTACTTCGCAAGAGTAAAAAACCGGTGATGATTGTCGCTAATAAAGTGGACAACACTGATAGAGTAGGGATGTCATCCGAATTTTATTCGTTTGGTTTAGGTGAAGTGTATGATATGTCTGCAACCAACGGAAGTGGAACAGGAGAATTGTTAGACGATGCAGTAAAATACTTTGATAAAAACGACGAGTCAATTCGTGAAGAAGATTACTTGCCTCGTTTTGCAATAGTTGGTCGTCCGAATGTTGGAAAATCTTCAATGGTAAATGCTTTCACAGGACAAGAACGAAATATTGTAACAGACATTTCAGGTACAACGAGAGACTCTATTCACACAAGATACAAAGCATTTGGTTTCGATTTCTTAATGATTGATACTGCTGGAATTCGTAAAAAAGCAAAAGTGACCGAAGACATTGAATATTATTCAGTATTGCGTTCCGTTCGTACTATTGAAAATGCGGATGTTTGTTTGTTCCTAATTGATGCAAGTGAAGGTTTGCAAAAGCAAGATTTGAGTATTTACTACATGATTGAGAAAAACTCAAAAGGTGTGGTTGTGCTTGTGAACAAATGGGATTTAGTGGAGAAAGACCACAATACCATGCTTGAGTACGAAAAGAATTTGAGAGAACAATTAGCTCCATTTAATGATGTTCCGATTATTTTTACGTCAACAATTACAAAACAACGTATTCATAAGGCTTTAGAGACTGCAATGAGGGTTCATGAAAACCGAACTCGTAAAATTCAAACCTCGAAGTTGAATGAAATTATGTTGGATATCATCAATGCAACTCCTCCTCCAGCAATTAAAGGTAAATACATTAAAATTAAATACGTTCAGCAATTACCGACACATTCACCAGCTTTTGCGATTTTCTGTAATTTACCTCAATATGTTCCAGAATCATATAAACGCTTTTTAGAAAACCGATTACGCGAGCAATTTGATTTCGAAGGAGTTCCAGTTAAGATTTTCTTTAGAAAGAAATAAATCAAATAAACTATAATAAAAAAGCGAGAATTTATAAGAAATCTCGCTTTTTTTGTTCATTTATTTTGTTTACTCTTTTAATTTTTTTATTTATCTCATCAAATTAATGTGACCCGAAACGGTCACTTTTTCATCCGTGTTTGTTGGTTTAAATCGAATTTTGTAGGAATAAATACCAGAAGGTACTTTTGTTCCTTTTTTACCATAAGAACCATCCCATCTTTCTTTTGCATCATGACTTTCCCAAATCAATTCCCCCCATCTATTATAAACAAATAAGTCAAAATTGAATGGGTCAAAACCTGATGTAAAAACTGGACCCCATGTTTGATTGAATTGATCCTCATCTGGAGTGAAGGTGTTTGGGATATAAAACACAGGATTATCTATGTAAGTTAAAGTCACTGTGTAAGAACTAGAGCATCCCAAAGCTGTTGAGGAAGTTAAAGTCACACCATAGTTTCCATTAATGTTTGAATATAAGTGGTCTATATTCATTTCTGATGAGGTAGTACCATCACCTAAATCCCAAGAATAATTTAAACCTCCAATGGTATTATTTGTGAAGACAACTTGTTGTTCTGAATTTTCCAAAATAGTCGGTGAAGCAGAGAAAAATACAGAAGGTGCGGTTTCCACACAAATCATATCAGAAATTGTAGTAGATTGTACACAACCTTGATTAGTTGCAGTAAGCGTAACATCGTAACATCCGGCATTTGTGAAATTATAATTCGCAGATGGATTAGTTCCAAACGAGTTATTATTTATTGAATAATTATAAGTCACGTTTGGAACAGTAGGTGTTGAAAATGACACATTGAGTGGTGTACATCCCTCTGTTATATTTGAATTAAATGAAGGTGCAGCAATAGGAATTATATTAACAGTCATAGAAGCATTTGAAGTGCATTCTGCAACAGTTGGAACGAAATTATAGGTTGTGTTTCCTGGTAAATTTGAATTAATTGTTGATGGTGTCCAAGTTCCAACTACTCCATTTGTTGATGTGGTTGGTAACTGCCCAACTGCGTCACCTTGACAATATGGTCCTAGTTGCGCAAATGTTGGCGCACCTTGAGGATTTACAACAACGGTCATAGTATTAGATAAACCACAAGAATTTGCTGCTGGAGTAAAATTATAAGTTGTTGTATTTGCAGTTGCAGTATTAATTGTTGCCGGCGACCAAGTACCTTGAATCGAATTGTCAGAAGTTGTTGGAAGTATTCCAGGAGTATCTGTTGCACAATATGGACCTAAAGCAGTGAAAAGCGCCTGAATTGGAGGGTTAACAGTAACAGTTGTGCTTGCTGTAACATCAACACAGCCATTTATTGAATAGGTAACTGTATACGTTGTTGTAGCTTGTGGAGCAACAGTGATAGAAGCTCCTGTTTGTCCATCAGACCAAGTGTATGTTCCAGTTGTTCCCGCAGTTGCTGTTAAAACAGCATTTTGACCTCCACATATTGGAGCAGGTGTATTTACTGTTAAAAGTGGAGTACTACAGCTAAAACTTCCAACTCCGAGAAACAACCCTGAATCATAACTTTCATCTCCAGCATCAGCAATAACAATTTTTACATGGTAAGTAGAGCATGCGATTACAGATAGCTGAGCTGTAAGTCCATCTGTGTATCCGTCATATTGAATTACTCCAGTATTATTGGTATTGTAATATTGTGCATTTGTATTGGCATTAACATTGTCTATACTCACTAATTGACCGTTATTTAAACGAGCTACATTATAGTTGTTATAGTTTCCTCCAGCAGGGTTAGGACCAGAAATAAATATTCCAAAACCATCGTTAAAAGAACCGGTAACAAACTCAGGATATTCCTCTGAACCAAAGACAAAATTCACGTTGAAAGCGGCACAACTTGGCTGCATATCAAATTCAAGCACACAATTATCTCTATTCGGTGCAGGATTTCCAGCCCCAGGCTGTGTAGTTAAATGAGGATCAGAAAAATCAAAACCAGCTACAGCCGTAGAAGAGGATCCTGTTGCATTTGGTCCATCTGCATTTGCTGCAGACCCTGTTGTCATAACAATACCACCATTACTTAACTGAGACCCTCCAGCTTGTAAATTTCCTGTCCAAGTCCCACAAGCTGTTTGTGCACAGTTCATTGTAGCATTTGTTACGGTAATTCCAGGTGCAACAATATTATTAGCTAATTGGGTAGCAGTAGCACCAGGGGTTATTACAATTTGAGCAAATGAATACAGGTTAAATAATGAGATTGAAAAGAATAGTAATAAGTTATTTTTCATAATCAGTTATCTAAGTAAATTGACTTGTCCTGAAATTGTCAGTTTTTCGTCAGTTTCTAAAGGTTTATAGTCAATTCTCCATGTGTAAACACCCTGAGGGCATTTCAATCCATTTGCTCCATAACTTCCATCCCATCTTCCTTCTGCATCATTACTTTCCCAGATTATTTCTCCCCATCGATTATAAACAGTTACGTTAAAATTGAAAGGATCAAATCCCTTGGTAAAAATAGGGCCCCATGTTTGATTAAACTCATCCTCGTCAGGAGTAAAAGTATTCGGAACATAAAACACGGTTTCATCTATGTACAAAATTACAACAGAAAACGAACTTGTGCAACCAAACGGTGAACTTGCTGTTAAGGTTGCTAAAATATTGGAATTTATCTCAGAATAAACATGGCTAGGATTTTCAAGTGTTGAGGTTTGTCCGTCACCAAAATCCCATGAATAACCTATTGCACCTGTTGAATTATTGCTGAAATTAATAGTTTCTGTACTATTTGTAAATGAATTTGGACTAACAGTAAAAGCTGCTGTCGGAGCGGATTCTACACAGATTAAATCATTTGATGTTGAAGAAGATTGACAGGCTCCTAAGCTAACAGAAAGTGTTATATCAAAACATCCAGCATTTAAAAAAGAAGAATTTAGAGAGGCTCCTGTTCCGATGTTAACACCATTTGACGTCCAAGTATATGTTGCATTCGGAACGGATTGTGTGCTTAAAGTTGTGCTTAAAGGTGCACATCCACTAATAAGACTTGCACTTATAGTAGGAGTTGGACTTGCAATAACATCAATTGCTAAATTAGTTGTAGATACGCATTGACCAGCAGTTGGTGTAAAAGTATAATTTGTGGTACCAATAGTCGAGGTACTTATAGAAGAAGGATTCCAAGTACCCGTGATTGAGGGTGTATTTGTTGAACTAAGAGGCAAAGCTGGGTTTGCATCATTTTGACACAGTGGTCCAATCTGATTAAACGTTGGATTGACAATTGGATTTACTAAAATGGTTTGAGTATAATTGGTAGCACAAACTCCAGCATCAGGAGTGAATGTATAAGTTTGATTACCTGCTGTAGTTGTTGATATGGTAGTTGGATTCCAAGTTCCAGTGATTGAATTCAACGAAGTAGTATTTAAAATCCCTGGGGTTTGATTTTGACAATATGGACCTAAGGCTCCAAAAGTAGGGGTGACATTTGGATTGACAGAAATTGAAATATTATTAGTTGCATTACATCCTGTTACTGTATATAACAAAGAGTAGCTTGTGGTAGAAGAAGGGCTTACAGAAATACTTGATGTTGTTTGATTATTCGACCATAAATAAGTTCCTCCAGTTGGAGTTACGTTTGGAGTTATTGTTACTGACTGACCTGAACAAATTGTTTGTGGTGTGAACGAAATTGTTGGGTTTACAATGGTTGTGATACTCATTGTAATGGTTGTAGCACATTGATTTGGGCTTGGAGTATAAGTGTAAGTCGCGTTACCAATTGTTGCTGTACTAATAGTTGTTGGATTCCAAGTTCCTGTTATTCCAGGAGTATTACTTGATGTAGTTGGTAATGCTGTTGGTGCTGCATTTTGGCAGAAAGGACCTAATTGTGTGAATGTTGGAGTAATATTCGAATTTACAACTATGTTCATTGTAGTATTCGTAGCACATTGACCTGCATTTGGAGTAAAGGTATAATTTTGTGTACCACTCGTAGTAGTTGAAACCGTTGATGGATTCCATGTACCTGTTATTGAAGGATTGTTAGTTGAACTTGTAGGTAAAGTTGCAGGTGCTTGATTTAAACAATAAGGACCTAATTGTGTAAAAGTTGGTGTTACAGAAGGATTGATTGTGATTGTAAAAGTTTGAACTATTCCTAAACATGTTCCAGAGGTAGGGGTAATGGTAATAGTTCCTGAAATCGGAGTAGTACCAGTGTTTGTTCCTACGAAAGAGGCTATGTTTCCAGTTCCATTTGCCCCAAGGCCAATTGCTGAGTTTGAGTTTGTCCAGTTATAGGTTGTTGCAGTTCCTGCGAATGTAATTGCTGTTGTGGAGGCTCCTGCACAAATTGTTTGAGAAGTTGGTGCGGTGACAGTTGGTGTAACTGCTACAGTTATTGTAAAAGTTACTGGAGCACCTGGACAAGTCCCAAGCGTTGGGGTAACTGTTACTGTTGAGGAAATAGAATTTGTAGTTGTATTTGTTGCTGTAAAGGATGAAATATTTCCAGTTCCATTTGCTCCTAATCCAGTCGCTGTATTGTTATTAGTCCAAGCATAAGTTGAACCAGCAGTACCAGTAAAGTTGATCGCAGTTGTACTTTGTCCAGCACATAAGGTTTGATTTTGTGGTGCAGTCAAAGATGGTGTTGGATTAATATTAATTGTAAAAGTTTGAGCTGTGCCTGAACATGTTCCTGAAACGGGTGTAACAGTTATTGTTCCTGAAATTGGAGTTGTACCAGTGTTTGTTCCTACGAAAGAGGCGATGTTTCCAGTTCCATTTGCACCAAGACCAATTGCTGTGTTTGAGTTTGTCCAATTGTAAGTTGTTGCAGTACCTGTAAATGTTATTGCTGTTGTGGAGGCACCAGCGCAAATTGTTTGAGAAGTTGGTGCGGTGACAGTTGGTGTAACTGCTACAGTTATTGTAAAAGTTACTGGAGCACCTGGACAAGTTCCAAGTGTTGGAGTTACTGTTACGGTTGAGGAAATAGAATTTGTAGTTGTATTCGTTGCTGTAAAGGATGGAATATTTCCAGTTCCATTTGCTCCTAATCCAGTCGCTGTATTGTTATTAGTCCAAGCATAAGTTGAACCAGCAGTACCAGTAAAGTTGATTGCAGTTGTATTTTGTCCAGCACATAAGGTTTGATTTTGTGGTGCAGTCAAAGATGGTGTTGGATTAATATTAATTGTAAAAGTTTGAGCTGTGCCTGAACATGTTCCTGAAACGGGTGTAACAGTTATCGTTCCTGAAATTGGAGTTGTACCAGTGTTTGTCCCTACGAAAGAGGCGATGTTTCCAGTTCCATTTGCACCAAGACCAATTGCTGTGTTTGAGTTTGTCCAATTGTAAGTTGTTGCAGTACCTGTGAATGTTATTGCTGTTGTGGAAGCTCCCGCACAAATTGTTTGAGAAGTTGGTGCGGTGACAGTTGGTGTAACTGCTACAGTTATTGTAAAAGTTACTGGAGCACCTGGACAAGTTCCAAGCGTTGGGGTAACTGTTACTGTTGAGGAAATAGAATTTGTAGTTGTATTTGTTGCTGTAAAGGATGGAATATTTCCATTTCCATTTGCTCCTAATCCAGTCGCTGTATTGTTATTAGTCCAGGCATAAGTTGAACCAGCAGTACCAGTAAAGTTGATCGCAGTTGTACTTTGTCCAGCACACAAAGTTTGATCTTGCGGTGCGGTCAACGTTGGTGTAGGATTAATTGTAATTGTAAAAGTTTGTGCAGTGCCTGAACATGTTCCTGAAACGGGTGTAACAGTTATTGTTCCTGAAATTGGAGTAGTACCAGTGTTTGTTCCTACAAAAGAGGCAATGTTTCCAGTTCCATTTGCACCAAGACCAATTGCTGTGTTTGAGTTTGTCCAATTGTAAGTTGTTGCAGTACCTGTAAATGTTATTGCTGTTGTAGAGGCACCAGCGCAAATTGTTTGAGATAAAGGTGCTATGACAGTTGGCGGAGGACTTACAGTAATTGTGAAATTTTGTGCTATACCAGGACAATTTCCAAAAGTTGGTGTTACCGTAATTGTTGAGGTATTATTTGTTGTTCCTGTATTGGTTCCAACAAATGAGGCAATATTACTTATTCCACTTGCTCCTAAACCTGTTGTTGTATTAATGTTTGTCCAGTTAAAAGTTGCGCCTGCTGTTCCAGTAAAGTTTATTGCAGTTGTACTTTGTCCAGCACAAATGGTTTGATTTCCTGGGTTAGTGACAGTTGGATTAGGATTAACTGTTACAATAACAGCAACAGGAGCACCTGGGCAACTTGAAGCGTTTGGGGTAATTGTGTAAGTTGCAGTTCCTGGTGTTGTTCCGTTATTCGTTAATGTTTGGTTTAAAGATAATGATGAATTTGCTCCTGTTCCAGTTCCTGAACTATTTGTTGCACCAGTAATTCCGCTCATTGAAGTTGACCATGTATAAGTTGTATTCGCAACAGAACTTGTTAGCGTTAAACCAGTTCCCTGACCAGAACAAATTGTTTGAGGGTTTGGAGTAATTGTGACGATAGGTGTTGGATTTACTGTTACTGTACGACTAGAATTTACAATAGTTCCACAAGCATCGGTTACAGTAGAGTAAATTGTGAATGTTCCTGAATTCGGAAAACTAAATGTACTACTTGCGCCACTTCCATTTGAAGGTGACATATTACTATTTAAACTCCAATTATAGTTGTAAGGGGGGACTCCAAAACTAGCTACGGTACTTGCATTGATTGTTCCACCTTGACAAATTGTTGTATTGTTTAGTGTGATTGGTGTTGCATTTGTATATTCTAATGTTCTACCAACTATGGTCATTGTCCAAGGAGAAAGCGCACCAATACATGTATTACTGCAGCCTGATCCACTGCCATAGCAGCGATGAAAACGCATTGTGAAATTTAAATTTTGAGGAGCGCAACTTGGAGGAGGAAGGCAAGAACTTACATCAGTAAACATGGAAATATTGCTTCCTGTGCAATCACCTGGACCATATGGAGGGTTACCACAAAACCAGAAGAGATTGTTTTGTGAAGGACTTCGGCATGTACCTAATAAAAAAGTAACAGCTCCTTCATCCATCCAACATCCGCCTTGTGCCCTATAATTAAAACTCCATTGAACATCAGTTACTGTGGCATTTGCCGGTGTTGGAACACTTAGATTATAAGTGCAAAAACCATTAAAACAAGTAAAGTTGTATCCTGAACCAGTGATTGATGCTTGTGCCAATGTATTTGAGCTTGTAACAACAGGGTCGATTATTAGCCTATTGTTTTCATTAAGATTTTCATTAATCCAATCCATTGGAACTAAAATTCCCATTTTATTTTCATGAATTATGTATTCGGCATTTTGTGCTTTCTCTTTTTGTAAACCTTGAGGGTAAATTAATGCCATCCCAATTTCAAGCGTATTTTCAGAATTAACTTTGTACAATAATTCTCCAACACCTCTCGTAGCATTTAAACTATTTTCAAAAACAAAATAACCAGGTGAAGTTGAATTAAAATCATCCTCAAAAATCAATGATTCAAATTCAGAGAAATAATTTTTAACAATCACGAAATTAGATTTTATTGATCCTCTTGAAAATTTCAATTCTAAATCAATGCCTTTGAAAATATTTTTTATATAAATTCCGTTTTCTCCAACAGTGTAATCAGACCAATCAGCTATGGCTATTTCAGAATTAACATTGTTTTTCAACCCTTTTAGTTTCCAATTATTGAATTGAACAGTACCAAATGGCGTCTTAATAAAAGTGTTTTTATATTGCGTATTTAATCCTGTAGGATCTATTTGATTTTCAGCAAAAAATAAGTTTTCATCGATTTTCTTCAAACGTTCATCAATCGTAAGCCAATTACCATTTTTATAAAAATTGATGGCGCCATAAGATTTTTGTTGGTAGAAAATTGAAGGGTCAATCGATGAAACAAAGTATTTTTCATTTTCCGATCTTTTTGAAAGTATCTCAATGCAATCTTCACACGGAGCATTTTGGGGTAGTTTACCAAAATCAGGATGTGAAACATAATTAGAATTATATTCCCCCAATTTGTTAACTTGAGGTGAAGTATTTTCAATTTTGAAATATTGATAGTTAGGCTCAACACTTTTCATCTCTCTGTTTTGTGCAGAAAAATGAAAGATAGCACTTAGGAATATTGTAAAAAGAATTGGTTTCATTTCGAATTTTATTTTTTTGATTAAACGATGCTTTAATGAATTCGTTGCCACCTAGCTATTGTTTATTCAATTCATCAACTCTTTTTTGTCGTTGCATTAGATTTTCTTTAATTGATTGTTGTTTAAATAGTTGATATTTCGTTGGCTGAAGTTCTTTTGGCCAAGAATTATTATTAAAATCGGTATCAGCTGTTTCTAAAAAAGGGTCAAGTCGCAACGATTTTATTTCCTTATCGAAAATAAAGACTTTAGAAACTTTGTCTTCATATTGACGCCAGATTTCTGCTGGAATTCTCACCACTTGTTTTGTGTCATCAATAAAGGTAAATTCAATGATTAGTGGCATTGGTAAGCCTCCTATATTACTGAAATTCACTTCATAAAAGTGTTTGTTTGCATTTAAATATTCTAAATCCTTCGCATCTGTTTTGGCAATAAACTCTTGGTATTCTTTCTTGTCTAAGGCATCAACAGTATATTTATTTTTTCTAGCTGTTGAATAAAAGTCATCAATGTTTTTATCTTTTTCATTAACGGTTTCTTGAATAGCGGTTTTATTGCGTTCATCACCAATAAAAATATCTTTTTGGGCATCCATCTCTTTTTTGAATGCTTTTTCAGTTTCAGGATTCTGAGTATTCAATTGAAACCATTTAACATCATCAACAGAAATATCTACATTGTCTGTCCCATAAAACCATCCTCTCCAAAACCAATCTAAATCCACTGCTGATGCATCTTCCATTGTCCTAAAAAAATCAGCAGGAGTAGGATGTTTAAATTTCCATCTTTCGCAATAGGTTTTGAAGGCAAAGTCAAACAAGTCGCGTCCCATGATTGTTTCACGTAAAATATTCAATGCTGTGGCGGGTTTACCGTACGCATTATTTCCAAATTGAAAGATGGATTCCGAATTGGTCATAATAGGGGAAATTGTTTTTTTATCACCTCGCATATAGTCAGCAATCATATATGCTGGGCCACGACGTGAAGGATAACCACGTTCCCATTCTTGTTCTGTTAAATATTGAACAAAGGTGTTTAAACCTTCATCCATCCAAGACCATTGTCGTTCATCAGAATTAATAATCATTGGGAAAAAGTTATGTCCAACTTCGTGAATAATCACTCCCCACATTCCATATTTCTCTTGTTCAGAATAGGTTCCATCCGCTTCTGGTCTACCACCATTGAAACAAATCATTGGGTATTCCATTCCAATCCATTTTGAATGAACAGAAATTGCAACAGGGTAGGGGTAATCAACGGTATATTTTGAATACGTTTTAATGGTGTGGGCTACTAATTTTGTTGAATAACGTTCCCAAAGTGGATTTCCTTCTTTTGGATAATAGGACATACACAATACATTTTTTCCACCAACAGTTACATTTTGCGCATCCCAAATAAATTTTCTAGAACTAGCAAATGCAAAATCTCTCACGTTAGTTGCTTTAAAAGTCCATGTTTTAGTTTGCTTAACTTTATTACTTTCTGCTTTTTCTGCCTCAGCTTGCGATACAATTAAAACGGGTGAATCGGATTTTCTTGCCTGGTCAAGTCGTTTTTTTTGCTCAGCAGTTAAAACAGTTGAAAGATTTTGACATTCCCCTGTAGCTCCAACAACGTGGTCAGATGGAACGGTAATATTAACCTCATAGTCTCCAAAGGGTAAAGTGAATTCACCTCTTCCTAAAAATTGTTTATTTTGCCAACCAGTAACATCGTTGTAGACACACATTCTTGGGAAATATTGTGCAATAGTGTACAAGTAATTTTTATCAGTTTCGAAATATTCATAACCAGAACGCCCACCAACAGCCATTCTATCGTTGATGTTATACCACCATTTTATTTGAAAAGTTATACTTGTATTTGGCATTAATGGCTTGTCTAAATCAATACGCATCATTGTTTTGTTGATGAAGTAGCGCATTTTTTGACCGTTTGCTGATTTAATTTCTTCAATTTTGAATCCTCCGTCGTAGTAAAAAGATTTCTTGCGTATGTCTCCAACAGTTTTGAAGTCTTCCATTTTTTCTACTTCGATAATTTTCGAATCAGAATCTACAGAATAAATATTTTGATCCAATTGCAACCACAAATAATCTAGTTTATCAGGAGAATTATTCGTGTATGTAATGGTCTCAAAACCACTTAATTTCTGAGTTTCATCATCAATCGTAATATTCATTTTATAATCAGCTTTTTGCTGATAATAATTATGACCAGGCGCTCCAGCTGCGTTTCTGTACTCATTTGGAGTCGGTAATTCATGATCTAATTGTGCAAATTTTTTCTGAGCAAAAATGCTTACTGAAATAATCTGAATTAGTGAAAGTAGGAGTATTTTTTTCATTTTTCTAGTTTTATAAAATGAGTGAATTGATTAGCAATAAAATTTAAGGTAGTTTTTTCACCTCTAAAGATAAAAGTCAGTTTATTTTGTTCGTCTGGAAATTCATTCATCAATAGATTGTATTGAAAAATAATTTCATCGAATAAATCAATTGGTTTAGAACTTAAATAAAAGGTAGTTAGCCCGTTTAAACCTATATCGTTTCCTTCCAAATGAAATCCTAACTTTTTCCCACCTGTTGAAATTTGAAGTCCTTCATTAATTAATTCTTCAATTCCTTGTTTTAACATATTATCAGTTAAAGAAGTCTCTAGGTTTTTATTCAATAGATTTTTCTTTCTAAGAACTTGTTCTAAGTCATGTGTTGTTACTGTTAACGAAGCTTCAAAGCAACCACAAAAATCATTATATTCCACTTCAGCAAATGAAAAATAATAATTGTGGGCAAAAGAAAAGTTTCCCAAAATAACTAGAAAAAAAATAATAATTGATTTGTTTATCATCCGCGTAGCGAATATAAGCATTTTATTATTTAACAAGAGAATGTTACTAACAGATTAATTAACTTCGTACCATGCACTTAAATAATAGGATAATTTTATATTGGTTTCTTTTATCATCAATTTTATTTGTTTCTTGTGAGAGACAACTTACTCCTTGTGAATGTGGTCTAAATTTATCGAAGCCTTTTGATGAAATTGACCTAGATTTGGAAGTAAAATGTGAGGAATACGTTATGAAATTGAGTAAAGACAAGCGTAATATTTGGAATAAAGATGTATTAGATTGTACTTCTAATAAATAAAAAAGTCCTGACGAATCAGGACTTTCATAAACAAACAACAACAAACAAATCCCTTCTTTAATAGAATTAACGAAGGAAAATCTTTTCTCCTTTTGGCAGTTGTTCGTCAGGAGAAGAAATTTGATTCTTTCTCATCAGTTTTTTTAGCTTTACAGCTTCTTTTTGCGATATTTCTCGCAAGCTCATTGTTCGTTCAAGTATAATTGTATTTTTAGTTCTTGAATAAAATCTTTTTGGTTCAATGAAAACGATATCACCAACTTCTAAAATATCTTTTTCAGGATTGAAATCATTATAAGCGTGAAGTTGACTTAATGTCAAACCGTATCTTTTAGCAATTTGATAAAACGAATCCCCTTTTTTTGCAACAATGTAATCTACATTATTTTCATGACTTTTCTTTGCTAAAATTAACGAAGAATTACTTGTACTTATGAGTGAATTTGTTGAACCATCTAATTTGTAGAGTTCTAATTCTTCTATTAATTGAATTAATTGTTCTGCATATTTTGGATTTGTTGCATATCCAGCTGATTTTAATCCATTTGCCCAACCTTTGTAATCTGATAGTGATAAAGAAAATAGAGATTCATATCGTTTTCGGGTAATTAAAAACATACTATGGTCAATATAAGAATCTTCAACTTTTGAATAAGAACGAAAACACTCATTTTTTGCATCATCATCAAGATAAACTTTTTCACCTTTCCAATCTGTGTGACATTTAATTCCAAAATGATTATTAGCAGTTTTTGCTAAAGTAGAATTTCCACTACCAGATTCTAAAATCCCTTGAGCCATTGTTATACTTGCTGGAATTTTATATTGATTCATTTGTTGAATGGCAATTTTCTCATAAACTGAAACATATTCTTTTTTTGAAAGATTGCTAGTAGCATTCAAATAAAAAGAAAGTGATAATCCAAAAATAAATAAACCAATTGCTTTCATAACTGTTTTGTTATGAGCTTTAGAACGCTATTTTTTTTATAAAGTTTCGCTTTTGAAACTGAATTCTAATTTTATTTTCAAGTTCAACGAATAAAATTCTCATAGAAATTCAATAATTTTCTCTAAAGCAATTCCTCTTGATCCTTTAAGTAGAATCAAATTATTTGACAATTCTTTCGATTTTATACGCTCTATTGTTTCGGAAGTATCTGCAAAACCATAAGAATTTTGTTTTTTAAAAAAAGATCCAACAGTTAGAAATTGAATTTCATTCTCAACACAGTAATCAATGATTTTTTTATGTTCTAGTTCGCTTTCCAATCCTAATTCAAACATATCACCCAAAATTGCTAATTTATTTGGGTGCTTAATTTCTTTAAAACTTTCTAATGCAAGACGCATACTTGAAGGATTGGCGTTGTAACAATCAATGATTAAAGTATTTCTTTCCGTCTTTTGAACTTGAGATCGATTATTTGTAGGTACATAATTTGAAATAGCTTCATTTATTTTCTCGTTTTCAACTTTGAAAATTGTTCCGAATGTAATTGCAGCTAAAAAATTCAGGAAGTTATATTTACCTACTAAGTTTGTTTGAATGGCAGGTGAACAGTAACTATCTTTTTCCCATTTTAGTTCTACAAAAGGATTTAATTGAATCAACTCTCCAACTATTTGATTTCCTTCAAGTGTTCCGTAGGTTGTTTTCTCTAATTGAAATGAATTTGCTTTGTTATTTAAAATTTCATCATCACCATTGATAACGATTTTCCCTTGATTGTTTTTAATAAATGAATAAAGTTCACTTTTGGTTTCAATAACTCCTTCAAAACTTAAGAATCCTTGTAAATGAGCTTTACCAACATTGGTAATTATTCCATAATTTGGCTCAGCAATTAAACACAATTCTTCAATATCTTTAGGCTTATTTGCTCCCATTTCAATGATTGCAATTTGATGCTCTACAGTTAGATTAAGTAGTGTTAAAGGAACACCAATGTGATTATTTAAGTTTCCCGCTGTGCAAAGCGTGTTGTACTTTCTTGAAAGAACAGTATTTATTAATTCTTTGGAGGTTGTTTTTCCATTACTACCAGTTATTCCAATAATAGGAATATTGAATTTTTTCCTATGGTAGTTTGAAAGCTTTTGTAGAAAAATCAAAGAATTCTGAACATAAAATATAGTTGATTGATTCGCGAAATCTTTGTTATCTACTATTGCATATTTTGCTCCTAGTTCAATTGATTTTTCTGCAAAAGTATTACCATCAAAGTTTTCTCCTTTTAAAGCAATATAAAGTGAATCTTTTTTGATGTTACGCGTATCTGTTGAAACTCCAGAAGATTGATAGAAGAGTTGAAATAAATTATCCATAAACAAATTTCAAAAAAAAAGCCCGATTAAATCGAGCTTTTAAGTTTATTTATTTCCTTTTTTTGAATTAGGTCTTGAACTTCCGACTCTATCCATTGCACATCGGAATCCAATCATTGCGGAACCTTTGTCCTCATCTAAGAATCTTCTGTTTCCTGGTGATAACCAGTATGCTCTGTCAGCCCAAGAACCTCCTTTATATACTCTAGATTTATCAGAGATTAA
>JBILHL010000087.1:0-2980 GCA_044350515.1 Crocinitomicaceae bacterium
CCCGAACCGTTTAATGCAAAATTCACTAAAGTACCGTTATTGTTGTTTCCCGACTGGTCTAATAAAGTTGTCAGTCCTGCATTATTGCCGACTGCTACTCCTTGGTTAAAATTATAGGTTGCTAATAAATTTGTTGAGGCCACTGTACATTCATTGAAAGAGGAATAAATCTCTGCTGGTGTTAAAATCCTGTTGTGAATCGTCGCATCATCAATACTTCCATCAAATATTTGTCCATTTTGACTATGTCCGATACCGTAATTGTTAGTCAAGCTTGTATGACCTGGGGTGAAGGTAGGGCTATACGCCACGCCATCAATATAAAAAATACCAGAATTTGCTACACCGTGAGTAAACGTAACTGCAACATGATGCCATTCATTGTCATTCAAGGTAACAGGTACAGCAGAAAATTGACCTGAAATCCAGTTATAAAATGCCAATTGATTATTTTGCAAAAATAGACCGTGCACAAGTGGACGCACCACAATTGCTCTAACCCCTGAACCATCAGAAGTTTTTATCCATGCCTGCAAGGTGTATGCTCCAACTGGCTGGTTTATAGTCGCAGGTAGGTTAACAGCATCATTCACTCCATCAAAATTGAGTGCATTGGAAATTTGCGCTTTTCCTGAAAAAGCGAAAATGAATAATGATGCTATTAATACTAGTGTTTTTAGTAATTTCATTTTTTTGATTTAAAAATTATTAAGTAAAAGTATTACCAAATAGATACAAACATCAAAATGGATTTGTAAGCAGCGCACTTGAATTTGTGAACGGTAAAACACGCTGTATTTCGAGGGCCAAATGGCGAATCAAAACCAAAAGTTGGGGACGAGACATACAAGTTCTTTTTACAAAGATGTACATATATCAATATCTCAAGAACAAGCCATTTAGTCCGAGATAACTTAGAACAGTTTTATCATAAAATAGCCATTAACTAAAGCAATTTCAAATGCGCTATTTTCATTTTCTGAAAAATGCATTTAAGATTGATAATAAATAAAGCTTTTAAAACAAAAAAGGGGAATGCATTTTCCCCTCCTGAATTGATAAAGTGTAAATTGAGAATCATTGATATAATTTATCGATATACTTTGTTGTTAATCGTTTTCTTGCTTTTTTGAACATTAAAACCAATGTTAACTCCAGTATAACCTCCTCCCTTTTGAGATGAATAGAAAATATTTACAGGAATATTTAAAGAACCGGCTCGAAACGTTCTTCCAAATGCAAAAACAAAAGAGGTGTTGATCGATTTTTTACCTCTTGTGTCGTAATTCGAGTGATTGATTTGGTTCATACGATTCACCCCCACGAATTCTCACAAATTAGTTAATGCCTAATCTGTTTATAATTTTTCATTCCGTGTGGTGTGGATAGTAAAATCTGATCCATCTCATCCATTTCATTAAGGTTCCCTACTTCCAATTTTACATTAATTATTTTCCTAATTCGGATGGAAAAGTCCCGAACCAATTTCGGTTGATTATCACCATCAATTTTAAGAATGTACACAAAGTACAAGTGATGTGAACCGAAATAAATCCGATAATATCCCTCCTTGATTTTTGACCAAAAGTCTCTGTTGGTTTCACCCAAAAAAGTACGCTGTCCGTTGGCTAACAAACGATGAAAGGCATTCATTTTTCCCTTGTATTTGTACAAATAATACTTTAATGGAATTCTAAACTTGAAAAAAGTCCAACTATCTCTCTCTGAAAAAACTTTTTTGGATAACATTTTAAGATAAATTAAATTTTTTGGGGTTTAGTTAGTTCCAAAGGTGTCACCACTTTTAGTTCAGAGAAAATCAAATCAATAACCTCATCTGTATAGAAATTTTTATCTTTTTGGTTCTTCTCCCGCATAATTAGAAAATCTGCGACCCCCGTATTTATGGGTATCAGATCAATAAATAATCCAGTCTTATCTACACTCTTGAATTTTAACCAACCATTCGCCTTTATTTCCTCCAGAATTTCCGATTGAATTTCTCTCCTGATCAGATAATTGGTTCTTTTAAAATCTTGGGAAACAAGCAATACCCGAATAACGAAAATGTGTTCTCCTGGTTCATAACCATATTCCAATTCAAAGTTAATGGTCGCCAAATCAATCTTCACCTTCTTGGTGTTCCGTTTAATTATTTTGAAAATATCCAACAATATCTCATTAACGACTTTTTTATCCAATGACTTAAGTATGGACTGATTGCGTGTTATCTCCACATTGATTTCAGCAATTTCTGTTGGATAATTTGGTATTTGATCCACAATGGAAGTCGCAAATGATATTTCTTTTTTTTTGTCAATCTTTGATTTCATTCCTATAAATACCATCAAAACTCAAAAAGATGAGTGGAGGAAGAAAAAAAAAATACGTTCGTTTCGCTCAAAGGACAATCTTTTTTTTGGTTTTGTGTAACCAAACGAAGGGATAGCATTATTTGATTTAAACACCCGGCCTATAGACTCACGCTTACCTATCTGATTTTATTCATCTAAATCTAAGAGCAATGGGACGCGCGTTATTATTTTGGGCAATCATCATCGGGACAGGGTCTGTTTATTTTGGTAAAAATTTGGAATTACGATTTTCATCTAACAACAAAATAAAACAACAATCAACACAGGACAATTTAATAAATGATTACGATCCTTCAAAAGACGAACAATTCACCAAAGAGGAAAGAGACTATTTCAAGGAAGTAGCCAAGAAAAGTGAGTTTACATCTGATACAGCGATTAGAAGATGGAATAATGATATCCGTATTTATGTAGTTGGCGATAAAGTTGATTACTTGATGGAAGAATTGGATAAAATTGTTGGAGAATTAAATGAAATTATCCAACCCATAGATCTGAAAATTGTTAATGAAAAATCAAAAGCAAATCTTACCATTTATCTAACTGGATCTGATGAGTACGTTGAATTTGAGCCTATAGCAAAAAAGTATGTTGGTTCTAATTGG
>JBILHL010000004.1:0-115801 GCA_044350515.1 Crocinitomicaceae bacterium
TGAAATCGAACGCTTGGAAGAAATCATCAATGATCGTGTCTTTTGTTCGCGCCAACATTTCTTGTTTTTAAAAATGCCCTATACTTACCAAACGCTTATTGGACAAGAAATCAAGCATGATTATTCAATGGGATTTGCAGATATTGCAGGTTTTCGAGTCGGTACAGCACGGCCAATTTACTGGTTTGATTTGCAGAAAAATCGTGTCTCCAATTTAATGATTCACCCTTTTGCATTTATGGATGGAACTTTAAATGAATACTTGAAGTTAAAACCTGAAGCAGCTAAGGAAAAAATTTCAGCTCTTTTTAGTGAGGTTAAAAACTTTGGAGGTGAATTTTCATTCATTTGGCACAATGAAACCATTGGAGATTACGGAATTTGGAAAGGTTGGTCAGAGGTATATGAATGGAGTATTGGGTTAGATTGAAATTAATTGGATTACTTATGTATTTCTTGAACAACCTAAAGTCATTTAATCCAAATTCAAAAAACCTAAAAAATCCATCCAATGAATCCCATTTTAATAACTCAAAAAATGGAGTATTGAATTATGATCAAAGTATATGCTAGCAAAAGATAATTCCTTTGAGTTGAGTTGATCAAGTTGAAACAGTAAAAGAGTTTTAAAACAGTTAATTTTTGATTGAATTTTAAGTTTAGTTCTTATTTGTTTCACAAATATTTACATTTAATTAACTAATATTAAAGCATAAAAGCCTAATTTAGAAAAGAATAAATCGAATTTTTACCTTTAAAATCAATTAATTCAGTAATAATTCAAGTGGAATAGATGCTATTTTAAATTTTTGTTCTAATTTCGACCCGTTAAGTATTATTTAATCAACAAAATAGACGTTTTTATTCTTTTATGACCAGTATTTTTGTAGCCAAATTAGATTTTGGTTTTTCTAGTGAACAATTAAGAGATTTGTTTGCGCAACATGGTAAAGTTCTTAAAGCAAATGTTGCAACTGACAGAGAAACAGGTAAATCGAGAGGATTTGCTTTTGTGGAAATGGCAGACAGAAACGAAGCAATGAATGCAATAAGTGCACTTGATGGACACCTAGTAAACGGTAGACCAATTGCAGTGAAAGAAGCAGAGCAACGTGAAAACCGAACTCCAAACCCACGAACATCAGGTGGAGATTTCAACCAAAAACCAAGAGAACCAAGAACAGAAGGTGGATACTCAGCTCCAAGAGATGTTAACGCAATACTTCCAACTTTAGATATTCCTTTAAACGAACCCAAAAAGAAAGTTAATAAAGAAAAGGATAAAAAGCCATTAGATTCAGATTCAAGAAGTAAAAAACCCAAAATGGATGCTTTCAAAAAAAGCGGAAAAGAGAAAAAGTTTTTTGACGATGATGACGATTTAGACGATTTAGATTTATTCTCTTATAAACGTAAAGACGAAGAAGATTTTGATGACGAAGAAGATGAAGATTAATTCAACTTTCTTATCAAAAAAACACCTTTTCTTTAATGTTAACTAATTACGCTCAAGCGCTCAAACATCCCGTATTTAAAGTTATTTCAAAATACATTGGCGAAAAAAACCTAGAAGCTTTCGTTATTGGAGGTTTTGTACGCGATTTGTTATTAGAAAATCCATCTAAAGATATTGATATTGTGGTTGTTGGTGATGGACCTCAGTTTGCAAATGATGTCGCTGAAATTTTAAGAGTTAAAAAAGTTAGCGTTTTTAAGACCTATGGAACCGCGCATTTTCGCTACAAAGACATCGATGTAGAATTTGTTGGTGCACGAAAAGAATCTTACTCGCCAAATTCTCGCAAACCTGAAACACAATTAGGTACATTAAAAGACGACCAAAACAG
Source organism: Crocinitomicaceae bacterium (assembly GCA_044350515.1). Taxonomy (GTDB): domain Bacteria; phylum Bacteroidota; class Bacteroidia; order Flavobacteriales_D; family Crocinitomicaceae; genus UBA952. Next base: position 1,848 of record JBILHL010000004.1, read on the forward strand.
ACGCGACTTTACAATCAATGCTTTAGCTTTAAGTCTTCATCCATCAAATTTTGGTGAACTTATTGACCCTTTTAATGGAATTGACGATTTAAAAAAAGGAATTATTCGCACACCACTTGAACCAGAAATAACCTTTAGCGACGATCCACTTCGAATGTTACGTGCTATACGTTTTGCCACACGATTAGATTTTAAAATTGATGCTAATTGTTTGGAAGCAATCTTAAAACAATCGGCAAGAATTGATATTATTTCAAAAGAACGTATTGCAGACGAACTCAATAAAATAATTCTTACAAAAACCCCTTCACGTGGGTTTAAGTTATTGCACTCAACACGACTTTTGGAGCGATTTTTCCCTGAAATGATAGCGCTTCAAGGTGTGGAAATCATTGACGGAAAAGGACATAAAGATAACTTTTTGCACACGCTTGAAGTATTGGATAATATTTGCTTACACACCGATGATTTATGGTTGAGATGGGCAGCAATTTTACACGATATCGCAAAGCCACCAACTAAAAGATTCGACAAAGAAATTGGTTGGACTTTTCACGGTCACGAAGATTTAGGTGCGAAAATGGTACCTAAAATCTTTAAAAACCTTAAGTTGCCTTTGGATAACAAGATGAAGTACGTACAGAAATTAGTGCGCCTTCACTTACGACCAATATCGTTAGTCAAAGGATTTGTGACTGACTCGGCTGTTAGAAGATTATTGAGTGAAGCCGAAGATGACATCGATGATTTGATGAAACTTTGCAATGCTGATATCACTTCAAAGAATGAATTTAAAGTCAAGAAATACAAAAATAATTTTGAATTAGTAGCTCAAAAACTGAAAGCAGTTGAGGAAAAAGATCGCATTCGAAATTTTCAGCCACCTGTTAGCGGACAATTGATTATGACTACGTATAACCTTCAACCTTGCGCTGAAATTGGAATCATAAAATCTACTATTAAAGAAGCTATTTTAGATGGACAGATTGAAAATTCACCTGAACAAGCCTACGAGTTGATGCTAAAAATTGGAGAAAGTTTAGGTTTAAGAAAAGTAGATTGATAAAATATCCAAAAATCAACGCATTACCCTTATCTTTCCTAATTCAACTTTCAACTTTACAGATATTAGTTTTAATTTTACACAGATTGAAAAATCAACATTATGCCAGGATTAAAATTTAGAGTTTTACTCGATTCAGAAAAGAAAGAAGAAATATTTAGAGATATTTTAATTTCTGACACCGATAATTTTGAGTCGTTATATCAAGCGATTTTGAAGGCCTTTAATTTTAAAGGAGATCAAATGGCGAGCTTCTACGTCTCAAATGACGATTGGGATAAAGGTCATGAAATCAACTTGATGGATATGACTTACGACGACGATTCTGTCGATGCTCCAGCAGCAACGATGAAAAGCGCAATCATCAAAAACTTTTTAGAAGAACCAGATCAAAAGTTCATTTTAGTGTACGATTTCATGCGTATGTGGATTTTCTTAGTCGAACTAATTGGTTTTGATAGAAATGAACCTGAAACGCCTGAACTTTTGCTTTCAATGGGAACAGCACCTTCTGAAGATTCTCGAAAAATCATGGATGATGAACTGTTTGCTTCAAACAATGAGGATAGTTTAATTGACGAGGATGAAGACGACCTTGGATTAGACGAATTTGATGATGATTATTCCGAAGATGATTTAACTGACTTTAACGAGTACGAATATTAATATGACAAAAATTTCTACCGACCCAATCGGTGATGCTATTCTTGATTACGCATCCAATCATAAACCTTTTGATATTATTGTAAGTTCCGACTTATGCGATGATGATATTATCCCAATTGAAGTGCTTTTTCGCTCTTACAAAGAAATGCCTGATCTTGAAAAACGTGCCCTAACACTTTGTAAAGGAAATGTTTTGGATATTGGTGCAGGAGCTGGAATTCATTGTCATGAACTGATTAAAAAAGGACATCAAGTGACAGCTATTGATTCTTCTATTGGAGCTGTTACTTATTTGAAAGAGTCTGGAATTAATGCAACTCATTCCACTTTTGAAAATTTTACAACAACTGAAAAATTCGACACGATTCTAATGTTGATGAATGGTATTGGAATTGCTGGACGACTTTCAAATTTGGAAAAAACATTACTGAAAGCTAAAAAGTTACTCAATTCTAGAGGGCAAATTATCTTTGATTCATCAGATGTAAAATTTTTATACGAAGATGAAGACGGTGCCATGTGGATTGATTTGAATACGGAATATTACGGGAACTTCAAATTTCAAATGCACTACAAAAAAACAACAGGCGATTGGTTTGAATGGCTGTATGTTGACTATGACACAATGCATGAAATTGCGACAAAATTAGGTTTCAAGTGCAAGCGAATCATGGAACAAGACAATCATTATTTAGCGCAATTATCTTTATAATATGCTCAGAATTCTCTTTTTATTTGTTCTACTTGCCAATGGCGTTGTTGCTCAAATTCAAAAAAATGCGCTACTTTGGGAAGTGAAATCGAAAGACGGAAAAAACGTTTCGTATTTGTACGGAACCATGCATTTGATGGATGCCGATTTGTTTTATTTTCCAAAGAAATTAGAGAAGTTAATACTTAAATCGGAAGTACTTTGCATGGAGATTGCTAGTATCAACCCAAATTTGTCGCCAGATGCCTTGTTCATGAAAGACAAAACATTGACCGATATTTTTAGCCAAAGTCAATTAGATTCTATTTATACATGGGCCAATAAAGCTTTGTTAATGAATAAAGAACAATTCTTAGGTAATTTTAATTCTGCAAAGCCCTTTATGTTGATGCAATTTATCATGCAAGCTTCATTACCGACTGACACGAAGTCGTATGAAAGAGAATTTGAAGCAATAGCAGGAGAAAAGAATTTACAAATGAAAGGATTAGAAACTGTAGATGAACAATTGAGTTTATTCGATGGTTTTAGTACTGTTGAACAAGTTGAGATGGTAATGAGTTCATTGCGCGATGAAGCCCAAAGCAAGGAATCATTTGCAAAAATGCAACAACTTTACTTGTCACAAAACTTAGATGAATTATACGATTTTATGAAAAAAGAATCCGATTCTCCCATTGCTAGTTCGCGCGCTTTTTTAGAAGACCGAAACCAACGATGGATTCCTAAAATGACCGAATTAATGCAAGAGAAATCAGTATTTTTTGCTGTTGGTGCTGCACATTTAGCTGGCCCAGAAGGAGTAATCGAATTATTAATTAAAAAAGGATATACGCTCACTCCAATCAAATTATAATGACAAGATTTCTGTTTATTGCTTCCCTCCTATTCGTTTTAGCTTCTTGTAAAACCTATTCAGATCAAGAATTAAAAGGCTTCGACAAGGAAATTCAAGCTTTCATGAAAAAAAATAAACTAGACTTAGACGCTTCTCCTTCTGGTTTGTATTTCAAAATCACAAAGAAAGGTGAAGGAAGAATGATTCAATATACCGACAGTGTTTCGATTTCTTACAAGGGTAAACTACTCAACGGGTGCATTTTTGACTACACAAAAGTACCTTTAACTTTTGCTGTGAAAGGCTTGATAGCAGGTTGGAAAGAAGCTTTGTTGTCGTGTAAAAAAGGTTCAGAAGTAATAATGATTATTCCGCCTCAACTAGGTTATGGAAATCACAAACTCGACGATATTCCACAAAATTCGATTCTTTTTTTCGAGATGAAAGTGTGGGAAGTGAAATGATTTAGAAACTAAAGCGAGTGTAAAAATGTAACCATCTTTTCAAAAGCCCTTGCTCGGTGGCTTTGTTGATTTTTTTCTGCAAGTGTCATCTCTGCAAAAGTCTTCGTTTGCCCTTCAGGAATAAAAATAGGATCGTAACCGAAACCATCGGAACCTCGCTTTTCAAAACTGATTTCCCCTTTAACAACTCCTTCAAAAACATAAGTTTCTGTATTCAGAATCAAAGTTATTACTGTCCTAAATTGTGCTTTTCGATTGCTTTCCTTTTCTAATTCGGAAAGAACAAGATTCATATTTGCTTCAGCGCTTTTCTCTTCTCCTGCATAGCGTGCTGAATAAACTCCTGGTCTTCCATTTAATGCATAGATTTCCAAACCTGTATCATCAGCAAAACAATTCAAATTGAAATGATCTGAAACAAATTTTGCTTTTAGTAAAGAGTTTCCTTCAAGTGTTTCTGCTGTTTCTGGAATTTCCTCGTGACAATTGATATCCGAGAGGGTCAAAATCTGAAAATTTTCAGGAAGTAAGGATTGAATTTCTTTCGCTTTGTTTGAATTGTGAGTAGCAAAAACTAATTTCATTTTAACAGATTTAAGTAAACATCCCGATTGGCAAGCACAGAATAACGTTCAATTATTGTTTGTTTTCCTGCCTGTCCAATTTTAATTCTCAATTCCTTATCTGTTATAAGTTTTTCCAAACAGTCTTTCCATTCTTGAGGTGTTTTAACCAAATAACCATTGACTTTATCCTCTAAAATCTGGTTATTTACTCCAACAGGTGACATCAAGGCTGGAATTCCTAAAGCCATGTATTGCAAGCCTTTAAACCCACATTTCCCCTCTGACCAAATATCTTGTTCTAAAGGCATAACACCGATAGAAATCTTAGCCAAATCTTGAATTTCAGTAGTGTGATTCCATTTGATGTATTTCAATGATTTTAAATGATAAGTAGGTGCTTCATTTGAAATAATTAAAAAATCGAAATCATATTTTTTCTCTAATTCTGCAATTATTGGAACCAAAAAATCCAAATAACGCATAGTAGTATGTGTTCCTGTCCAACCAATTACAATTTTTTGATCGTTGTAATCTGTTTCCAAATTATGATGATTAATTGTATCGATCGTTGTCGGAATAATGGTAATATTCTTATTGTATTTTGCTGCGTAATCGGCTAAATACTGATTACCTGGAGTAATGTGATGTGCCCATTTTATGCAGTATTTAACCTTCCAATAGGCTTTTAATCGGTGAAAACTAGCGTTTGTTTCACTGTAATTTGGCAACCAAGTAGCATCGTCATAATCATAGATATACTTCTTTCTAAATACTTTTGCTATGAGAAATTCAAAAAAAGGTGGTCCAATATGTGCAGCTTCTCTATGAATAAAAATTTTATCGTATTTATAAAGTGTGAAAAGTAATAAAAAGCGCTTTACAAAACTTCTTAAAACACCGAATCCTTTTTTGGCGACATTTCCCTCTGAATAAAGAGTTTTCCAAGTTTTAGCATTTAAAAAAGGAGCAAAAGATATTTCTAAACCTTGTTCTTCGAAATACTTTAAATATTGTTCAAATCGAAAGCGTTGAGAAGGCGCTTCGTTGTGAGGATAAGGTGCTATAATTAATATTTTCTTGGACAATTTACTTATTTTTGGTTGTAAGATAATTGTAAATTTTAAGGTAGCGTTTAACGCCTGTTTCCAACCCATAAAATTCTTTGGCTCCAAATTTCGTTTTTTCACTATCAAAATTTGAAAGGTTAAAATCAAACTTACTATAGTCCATGTTTGGCTCTAAAGCTCGTGCATCTCCAGCATGATATTCGTTAACTACCCATTCTGTATCGCCAACTCCACTGTTGCAAAAGATAGGAATTCCCATTGCCATTAATTCGCCTTGTTTAGTTGGAGAAGAGGCAATTTTTGAAAATGTTGGGATTATAAAAAATACTGAAGCATCAAAAATGGAAATGTGTTTAGCAACCTCACTGTGCAAAACAGATTTTACGTAAATCAATTTTTCATCCATACCAAAATGTTTTGCTCTTTCTACGATTATGGATCTATTTTCTCCAGAAATAAATAAAAATTTTGCAGAAGGATATTTTGACTGATAAGTTTTGAAGAATTGTAACATTTCGTCTAGCATATACCATGTTCCAATAGAGCCGACATAACCTAAAATTCGGTCAGAATCTGAAAATTCAAAACTTTTTCTGGTTGCCTTTTTTTCTTCTGCACTTATTTTTTCAGGATTAAATTTTTCTAAATCCGCACAACAAGGAATGACTTCAATTCGCTGTTCCAATTGTTCAAATCCTTTCCATAAAGTAATTTCTTTTTTACCGGCATGAGTTAATGAAACGATATAGTCAGCATTTAAGAAATAATCTTTCTCTTTCTTTTTAAAGAAATTGTAAACGATTTTAAATAGTGGATTTTTTAAACTCCAAATTTTCCCTTCGACTCGTTCATCAGCCCAAAAGCCGCGCATATCGAATAGAAATTTAGTTCCAAATGACCGTTTCATTGCTAAACCCACCATCGCAGAGAGGTAACTTCTACAGTGGATTATTTTAAAATCATGCGTTTTATGTAATCTTCTTGCTAATGAACGCATTCTTTTTACATCGTAAATAGTTGAAAGAAGTGGAGGATTTTTTGTGTAAGTTAAGGGATGCCAAGTAATAGCATTTTCATCACAAATAGCTTGTATTTCATTTTTGAATTTCCCGAAACGTTCTGGTTTTTCAAAACTGACAATATGAAATTTATAACCTTCTTTTGTAAGTCCTTTAAGGTAAGGAAGTACTTGAGACTGACCTAAAGAATCCGTCATTCCATCGTAGGAAAGGTAAAGTATGTTGGTTGACATGTTGCAAAGATAAGTAAACTTAGAAATTGGCAGTTAAGGAAAGATTAGGAAAACCGAAAAGTAGTTTGTCTTAAAAAAACTTTCTATTGTGACAAATTAAGAAACAATATTAGCAGCTTCTACACATTTCATTCCATCAATCGCAGCAGAGACAATTCCTCCTGCATAACCAGCACCTTCAGCAGATGGGTAAAGATTGGTGATTTGAATATGATTGAATGTTTCTGGATTTCTAGGAATCAAAATCGGCGAAGAAGTCCGTGATTCTGGTGCATGCAAAACAGCGTCATTGGTCACAAAACCGTGCATTTTTTTACCGAAATCAAGAAAAGCTTGACGTAGACGTTCTGTAATAAACACCGGGAAAATCTTATCCATTTCAATACTCACAATTCCCGGTTGATAGCTCGAACGGGGAAAACCAAGCGACTTTTTCTTTTGTACAAAATCCAATAAACACTGCGCTGGAACTTGTTGATTTCTTCCTGCTAATTCCCAACATTTACGCTCAATCTCTTTTTGAAAATCCAAACATACAAAAGGATCATTTTCTCTACCTTTAAAATCGGCAGGCTCCACACTAACTACAATTCCTGAGTTTGAATAAGGATTATTGCGTTTCGATGGCGACCAACCATTCGTTACCACTTCCTCTGTATCAGTAGCGCAAGGTGCAATGATTCCACCTGGACACATGCAAAACGAATAAACACCTTTGTTTTCGACTTGCGTAACCAAGCTGTAAGATGCTGGTGGTAAATAATCGTCGTTTAATCGTCCTGAATATTGAATTTTATCAATAAACGCTTGTGAATGTTCTACACGAACACCCAAGGCAAAAGGTTTGGCTTTTATCTCAATTTGATGTTTGTGCAGCAATTCAAAAATATCGCGTGCTGAATGTCCAGTCGCTAAAATCAAGTTCTCAACAGGAATAAATTCACCATTATTGATTTGAATGGCTTGAATTTTATTGTTTTTCAATTTCAAATCGGTCAACTTATGCTCAAAGTGAAATTCTCCCCCATTTTCAATGATTTTCTCTCTTATTGCAGTTATAATTTGAGGTAATTTATTTGTTCCAACATGTGGATGCGCTTCTACCAAAATATCTTCACTTGCACCGAAATGCACTAATAACTGAAGAATTTTATCGACATCACCTCGCTTTTTTGAACGCGTATACAATTTACCATCCGAGTAAGTACCAGCTCCGCCTTCACCAAAGCAATAATTTGATTCTGGATTCACAATTCCTTCCTTGTTCAAAATGGCTAAATCGCGACGTCTATTGCGTACATCTTTGCCTCGTTCAAAAATTACAGGTTTCAATCCTAATTCTAAAGCGCGTAAAGCTGCAAACATTCCAGCGGGTCCACCTCCAATGATATGAATAATTTTTGATGAGTTTACAACTTCTTTAAAATCAAAATTTTGCAGTCTATTATCTAAAGTTTTATTTTCAGAAAAAGTTAAGGTGCAATTGATTTTAATTTGTGATTTTCTAGCATCAATACTGCGCTTTTTCCACCTAAAAAAAATGGTACTTTTTGGTGAAACGTTTCCTAATTCTTTAATTTTGGAAAGTAAAAATGCTTCATCCTTTGCCTCTTCGGGTGAACATTGAAATTGAATATCTTGCATTATCCTTCAAAAATTATAGAAAACCACCAAACTTTGTTGTAAAGTTGGTTGATCGGATTGGAAACTGGCGTGTTATCTTGAACAAAACTACTTTTAAAACCGTGGGAATATTTTAATTCAAATCCAACCTTGAAAAACGGAGCAAAAAACTCTACTCCACCACCAATTTGACCTTGAAAATCATTGCGTTTAATCTTCACAAATGGATCGATGTAATTTTGTGACGCCTTCTCTTGTGACTGTAAATCAATGGAATACTGCGCTCCAAGTAAAGTATAAGCTGTGAAATTATTGAAGCGCTTCGTCCGAAATTGAAGCATGAGTGGGAAATCCAAATTCGTTGAATTGACACGCTCCTCTCCTACTCCTTTCTTAAAATTAAAGCTATCTAAACTTTGATAACTCAAAACCCGCTCTTGAAATGACAAAGTTGGAATAAAACGCAAACGTAAAACAGGCGTTCCCAATTTCATCGTTGCCAACATACCAATTTGTCCACCAGGAGTAGATTTACTTGTGAGGCTTACAATTCCATATTGATTATAAGCGTTAATCTCTTGATAAACAGTAAAATCAGCACTATTAAAACCCAGCATAAACCCAAAATGAAAAAGGCGCTTATCAAAGTTTTTGTAGCGCTCTTGCTTGAATCGCTGTCCGAAAGAAGCAAATGAAATCAAAAAAACAAGAAGTAAAAAACGGTTGTTCATTGAGCTAAGAACGCAATAGATACGACTTTGTTGCAAGATTATTTTGTTCCGACGTAAATTGTAGCAATTCCACCAGAAACAGGAATTGATTTGATGTTTTTGTAATTCAATTTCTCCAACACATTCTCAAAGTCTTTACCTTCGGGAAAAGCAGCAACCGATTCAGGTAAATAAGCATACGCTTTTTCGTCTTTAGAAATACGTTTTCCGAAAAATGGTATGAAATATTTGGAGTAGAAACCAAAAGCTTGTTTGATTGGGAACATTTTAGGTTTCGAAAACTCCAGAATAATTGCTTTTCCTCCCGGACGAATTACGCGAAGCATTTCTGCTAAACCTTTTTCAAGATTTTCGAAGTTACGGACTCCAAAACCAACTGTTAATCCATCAAAATAATTGTCTTCAAAAGGTAAATCTTCAGAGTCGCCCAATTGCATCGAGACGATGTGATCTACTTTTTTCTTCTTCATTTTTTCTTTTCCAACCTCCAACATTCCAGATGAAATGTCGATTCCAACTACTTCTTCAGGTTTCAATTTAAGGTTAGCAATAGCAAAATCTCCTGTTCCAGTTGCGATGTCAAGAATTCTTTTCGGATTGATTTCACGCAATTCTTTCACAGCACGTGCGCGCCACAAATGGTCGATTCCCAAGGAAAGAAAGTGATTTAAAAAATCGTATCTTCCTGAAATATTATTGAACATATCAGCAACTTCCTCTTTCTTAGAGCGATCTGAATTGTATGGTTTTACTACTTTATTTGACATTTTATGACTTTAGTTGGAAGAAATTCTTCTCCATTCTTTTATTAATTCTTCTTTCGAAATACTTACAACACCCGGCTTTTCGCAAACCAAACCTCCTGCCACATTTGAAATTCCAGCGATGTCAGCAATCGAAGCGCCAGCTATCAAACAAAGCGTTGCAACTGCAATAACGGTATCTCCAGCACCAGAAACGTCTGCAATGTTGCGTAAATGTGCAGCAATGTAGTGTTGTTGATTTCCTTCTTTGATAAACACTCCAAACTCGGATAATGTTATAAAAGAGACCGTATTTTTTAACTTTTCTTCTAAAACCGCAACAGCTTGCTCGAATAAATGTTGTTCATTTTTGAAATCAAACGTCACATTCAAACCTTCTTTCAGTTCTTTTAAATTCGGTTTAAATAACGAAACTCCTTGGTAAGCAAGGAAATTATCTCTTTTTGGATCAACTGTTGTTGGAATTCCTGCCGCTTTTGCCAATGTAATCACTTGCTGAATCAAGTTTTCGGTCAGAACACCTTTGTTATAATCTTCAAAGATAATTCCGTCTATTCCGTTTTCTATTAACTGTTGAATCTGAAGTAATAGAGCATTTACTTCTTTTTCATTGATTTGACTAGTTGTTTCAGAATCAATGCGCAATAATTGTTGTTTATTGGCTATAACTCTTGTTTTTACTGTTGTTTTTCTATCGTTAGAAACAATTATCCCTTCAGTTGAAATGCCTTTTTCGACAAAAATCGCTTTCAAATCATGTCCTTGCTCGTCGTCTCCTATTACTGAACAAACTATAGGTTTTGCGCCCAAAGCTACCAAATTTAAGGCTACATTTCCAGCACCACCAATGCGTTTTTCTTCGTGTTCGTAAGAAACAACAGGTACAGGCGCTTCTGGACTTATTCGGTTTACTTTCCCGATAATGTAGGCGTCCACCATCACATCACCTATTACAAGGATGCGTAAATCATTGAATTTTGAAAATAATTGCTCGTAACTCACTAGCTCAATTTTGCAAGACCTTCAGCTATTCTTTTCATGGCTTCTGTCAATGTTTCCTCCGAAGCAGCATACGAAATTCGGAAGCAATTAGCGTCGCCAAAAGCTTCACCACTTACCAATGCAACAAGCGATTCATCTAGTAAATACATGCATAAATCCTCGGCTGTGTTTATGGTATAGTTGCCGTATTTTTTACCGAAAAAAGAAGAAATATCTGGAAAAACGTAGAATGCACCTTCTGGATTATTCGTGATAACACCTGGCATTTGGTTCAAGGCATTCAAAACTAATTCTCTTCTGCTTTTGAAAGCTGCAATCATATCTGATAAAACAGCAGGATCTGCCTTCATTGCTGCAATCGCTGCTTTTTGAGTAATGGAACACGTTGCCGAAGTAAATTGACCTTGTACTTTATCGCAAGCGTCTGCAATTTCTTTTGGAGCACCGATGTAACCTAATCTCCAACCTGTCATTGCCCAAGCTTTTGAAACACCATTTACGGTTACAACTTGGTTATATATTTCAGGAAACTGCGCTAAACTCTCGTGTTTTCCAACGAAATTAATGTGTTCATAGATTTCGTCACTCAAAGCAACGATGTGTGGGTATTTTTTTAACACGTTTGCTAAGTCTTGTAATTCTTTTTTACTGTAAACAGAACCAGTTGGATTACAAGGTGTTGAAAACATAAACAATTTCGTTTTTGACGTAATTGCTGCTTCTAATTGAGCACCTGTGATTTTAAATTCATTTTCGATTCCAGCGTTAATTACAACAGGAACTCCTTCTGCAACTTTAACAATTTCTAAGTAAGAAACCCAGTATGGAGCAGGAATAATCACTTCATCACCTTCATTGATTAAACTCAAAACCACATTTGCAATCGACTGTTTTGCTCCAGTTGACACAACGATTTGATTTTTCGCATAATTCAAGTTGTTATCTCTTCTAAATTTCAAAGAAATACTTTCGCGCAAATCATCATAACCTGGAACCGGCGTGTACATCGTGAAATTATTATTCATCGCTTCCAAAGCAGCGTCTTTAATAAATTGCGGCGTAAAGAAATCAGGTTCACCTAAAGAAAGTGAAATTACATCTTTACCTTGTGCTTTCAACTCACGACTTTTTCTCGACATCGCAATTGTTGCCGATTCTTCCATTGCCATTAGGCGATCTGATAATTGAATCATTTTGTGCTATTATTTTTTTGCGTGCGAAGTTACCAATTATTAAATTAGGGTCATCTGAAAAAGCAAAAAACCTTTTTTTTAATTGATGTAATGGAGGGTTTAAATTCACACTAGAGCTCGTGCATTCTACGATGTGAAAATCAATTCTTTTAAGTCCGCTGAACATTCATTTATATTCAGTTAAAATCTAAAACGTACTGTTTTCAATTCAAAAGTCCAAATAAAGAATGCACCCAAACTTCCAAAAATCCAAACCAATAATAGACTAAAACTTCCAAAAATCTAAATCAATATTGAAGTAAAAAAGACAAAAATCCAAACCAATAATACACCCAAACTTCCAAAAATCCAAACCAATTAAACTAAAACTAGTTTGATGAAACACTATTAAAAAGATTGTTCTACTTCGCTCAACTCCATTCTAAATTGTCATAAATTTATTTTTGTTTAACAGGCAAATAAACTAATGGAGAAGGAAATCTGAAAAACGAAGAGTTCAATAATAACCCATTGACAATTACGCGGCCTAAACATTTACTGAGCTTTAAGGATTTTACGCCCCTGATAGCAGCATTAGCCGTTGGTCGAGCACATCCTTTTTAATTTTCTTTCAACTATTGGAAAAGATACTGCGAAATCCGCTGAGGCGGAAGGCAAAGGAGTCAAAGACAAATTATCAATCAATTCTTATAAAACATTGATTTTCAACTTTAGAATATTTTCCTCTTCGATTACTAATCCTCCTTATAATTCTCCAACGTCAATTCCCAATCATAAGGTCTAAAAATCAAGTTATAACCTGAAAGATCTTGCTTTTTATATTTTCCAATCAATTTTTTAATTCCTTTTTTACCACCAAAATCTGCTCGAAACCAACTGAATATTTTAGAAGTTTCGATTGTTTTTTTGTCTTGATTGATAATGCTATTTTCTGAAATAAAAAATCCTTCAGCAACAGCCAACTGACTATCCAATTTATCCACCGAATAATAAGCAACAGCAGGACAAGCACTCGCACCACAATTTAAAGCAAAATGTATTCTGTAATCGGGCTTTTTGACACGCAGTTTTTTTTCTAGACTTCCAACAAAAATTTTGTTTAAATAACCCATGCTTAGTTTGTTTTTCGAACGCCTTAAAATTCCATTTTCAATAAAATCAAAGCTTAATAAAACACCGCCTATGTTTATTTGTTTTTCTTTAAAAAATTTGTTCCTATTTTGATAATGTTCCGGGTTTTTACTCAATTTCTCTAGTATAAATGCATTATAAAGGTTCAACCAAAAAGCAGTTTTCTGTGCATCTGTTACAAGCTGACTTTCAACTTGTTCGATGGAAACTTTTTGCAATACCAGAATCAAAGAATCTGCTATTTTTTTATCGTTGATTTTAATTCGAATCAACAATTCTTCTGCTATAAAATTTAAATTACTAGTGGTATCTTTTTGCAAACTACTTTCAGCCATACAATTGATGAAGTTTAAGGAAAATAGAATGGCAATTAAACTTTTCATGTTGGAAGGATTAGTTAGTGAGGAGTCTTTTATTTCATTTTAAAATCTACTCATTCCCCAAGAAACCCTTCAATCAAATCTTTTGGATGCGTAGTCGCAACAACCGGGAAATCAAACCAAGAAGACAATTGCTTTTCAAAACCTGATCGGTTCAAATAACTATTCAAGGCTGTATTAAGTCCATTGGTGTATTTTTCATGGTCGGCGCCTTGCGGGTCGAGGTGAATTAAATCATTTTGTGCGAAACCTTCAAAAACAGGACCTGTAATTTCGATGCCAAATTCCTCGGGATTTAGACCGATTGGACTATGAGCCGTGGCAGTAAACAAATGCCAAAACGCCGATTGAATGCAATTTTTCTCAAACAGCTGCCTCACCACTTCTAAGGAATCTATGGTTTCTTGCTCGGTCTCGGTTGGAAAACCGTACATTAAATAAGCGTGCACAAAAACACCAGCATTTGAAAAATTATGCGTCACACGTGCAACTTGAGCAATGTCTACCCCTTTTTTCATCTTTGCCAAAAGCCGATCGGAAGCAACTTCTAAACCACCTGTAACGGCTACACAGCCAGCTTTTGCCATGAGTTCGCACAACTCCGATGTAAACGTCTTTTCAAAGCGAATGTTGGTCCACCAAGTGATGGAAAGGTTGCGTTTTAGTAATTCCAAAGAAAGTGACCGCAACATTTTAGGAGGCGCCGCTTCGTCCACAAAATGAAAACCTGTTAATCCAGTATCTTTGATTATTTTTTCAATTTTATCCACCAACTTTTCGGCAGTCGTATTTTGGTAATTTCCAATATAGTCAAGGCTTACATCGCAAAAGGAGCATTGTTTCCAATAACACCCGTGCGAAACGGTAAGCTTGTTCCATTTTTTGTCAGTCCACATGCGGTGCATTGGGTTCACTACATCTAAAAAAGAAACGTACTTTTCAAAAGGTAAATCAACATAACTCGGCGCCGGTAAATTTTCGTGGTGAAAAATTTTATTGGGAAGTTGATTTTTGTAAACCACTCGATTGTTTTCCAACACAAACGTTCTTTCAAGTTCGTTACTACTGATTTTTCCTTCAATCAATTGCAACATTTTTAAAATCGGTCCTTCACCGTCGTCTAACGAAATAAAATCAAGGTAATTAAAAATGCGCGTGTCTTCCAGACTTCTCAATTCCGTATTGCAATAGCCACCGCCAAAAGCAATGTAAATGGCTGGATAAAAATCTTTTATAAATTGTGAACACCTCAACGCAGCAAACAAATTACCAGGAAATGGTATTGTGAACCCCACTAAATTCGGTTCATACAAAAGAATTTTTTCTTCTAAAATCCGCAGCATTTCCTCTTCAATAAGCGTCGGTTCGTAGTGTAAAAATTCATCAATTTGATTGAAACTACTCGCTGATCGTGCGATTTGTTCTGCATATTTTGTGAAAGCGAAAAACTCATCAATGTTAGCTTGAATAAAATCTCCTATTTCTTCAATAAAAAGCGTCGCATAATGTTTTGCTTTGTCAATGATTCCAGCATCACCTTCCGCCCACTTAATTGCTGTGTTCACCTTCGCTAATCGGTGTCCATTAGGTAAAAAACCGGGTTCTGCAATTTTAAGAGCCGTTTCTAAATCTTGTTTTTGTAAAAATTGAATCACTAAGTCAACTCGTGCAATGTATAACTGCTTCATTTTCTTGACCCCAGGAAAAAAATTACTTCCAGCGTATTTAGCTTCTTTAAAAAGTTGCACCAAAAAATCACTTGTAAACACAGAAGTAAACAGCTCAATACTTAAGTCGCAATGTGAAACAGAGACATAATGTCCCTCCAAAAAGCCTTTTAAATAAGAGGTTGCAGGATAAGGAGTGTTTAGCTGTGTAAATGGCGGCGTTATGAGAAGTAACTTAGTTTGCATGTGCAAATATAACCAAGATGGAGGCTTTTTTGAGAAACACTTAAAATCGATTTCAAGTTTAATTCTATTTATTTTACTCCTGCAGAATAATAAAAAGTCGCAGAAAAACAATTCTCTCTTGCTTAAAATATTCTTCGAAAAATCTAAAAATTCACCGTTTTCTGTGTTTTACGCGGGACGTTTCACTTTAGCTTTTTAATCATCCTTTTATCATTTCAACATTCATCATTAAAAATCAAGCTTTATTTAGCGCCTATTCCGCCTACACCTGCAAGTTTTCTCGCGAAGCTACAACGCCACAAAAAGCCACAAAAGAGCTTCTTGTAAGGAACAAAAGCTTTTTAGTCCTAATGTCTTAAAATCCTAAAATCTTAATGTCATTAAGAAAAGCTTTCCGTTTTCGTAGGGGCGTGGGAGATTTGAACATGAATAAATTTGTCTTTCAGCTCACTGTTGAAAATTGAAATTTCTTATTGCTTCTATGCTCAATTTTTGTTGGGGTAACGCAAGATAAATTTGCCTTTTTACTTTGTTTGAAATGAACTTTTTCACTAAATTAAAGTGAAAAAACAGTTTAAATCATGGATAAAATACACCTCAAAAAAACCGAAAACCCCAATGAAATAAAGGTTTGGCATCCATTTAATGATCAATTATTCTGGAAAATGAAAAGCATCGAAAATGCAGTTTGGAACAAAAAAAAATGTAAATGGTCACCCTCCTAACCTCCCTCGAGGGAGGAAATAGATCTCGTGAACAGAATAAATTATTGGAAAATAGAAAATTAAATCTTTTCACATGATTAAATTTCGAAGTGAGATTAAGGTTTCCCCCTTTGAAGGGGGACTAAGGGGGATGACTAAAATTATGGGTGTTATTGTGAAAATTTGGTCATCTCCCTGATTTGTCGCGACGAACCTCCACAAGGAGGGAAATCAAAACTTACTCTGAAGCTTTAACAACATTTTTACGCTTTTTTCATTCAAAACCGATTGTTGAAATTGACAATGAAGATTTAATTCGCTTCAATAATGAATACATTTTAGAACAAAAATTATCTTCTAGTTTCCAGAATCAGATTGTAAACTCAATTAAACTCTATTTCTCCTCACGAAAAGGAATGAAGCTCAATCCTGAGCTAGTACATCGACCACGCAGAGAAAAAACATTGCCGAATGTGTTGAGTAAAGAGGAAGTAAAAGCAATTTTGGAAGCTCCAACCAATTTGAAACACCGGTCAATGTTGAGTTTGATATATGCTTGTGGACTACGTCGGAGCGAACTTTTAAACTTGACCTTCAAAGATATTCATACGGAGCGAAATCTACTGATCGTTAAACAATCAAAAGGAAAAAAAGACCGAATTGTACCCATTAGCAACAAAATAATCAACCTATTACGAGATTATTATAAAGCATACAGGCCAAAAAATTGGTTGTTTGAAGGACAGAATGGAGGTGAAAAATATTCGGAAGAAAGCCTTGCGAAAGTTTTAAAGCAAAGTTTGACCAAAACGAAAATACAGAAACCTGTCACATTACATTGGCTACGACATAGTTATGCCACGCACTTATTAGAAAACGGCACGGATATACGCTATATTCAAGAGTTGTTAGGACATTCTAGCAACAGAACAACTGAGATTTACACACACGTGAGCACAAGAAATATACAAAACATCGTTTCACCTTTTGAAATGTTGTGAGAAATTCTATTTTTGTAAAAGAAACCGTACTAAAGGTTGGGTTATACAACAAAATGATGTAGTTTAACAATACTTTTGGTAAGGTTATAATTAAGTTAGCGGTAATACAAAAACCGACACAGCGATAAGACATTCAGACTGTAAACTCTTGACCCCATTTGTGCAAAGACACAATGCTCGGTAGAAGCTTTTCACCTTTTTGGGTTAAGGTGTATTCAACTGTTGGAGGAACTGTTGCAAAAACTTCTCTTGTAATAATTCCGTTGACTTCCATATTTTTTAATTCCTTGACCAACATTCTGGTGTTAATGCCTTCGACACTTCTTTCAATTTCTTTGAAACGCATTTTACCTTTTGACAAAATGTAAATGATAGGCATAGACCATTTTCCGCCAATTATATCTAAAACATCTCTTAAAGAACAAGTTTTTTCAGAAATCTTCATTTTTTTATTTGTCATAAAGCATTGATTTTATTGATTGCTGTAATTTGTGTTACTACTATACAAACGTGTACCTACTTGCAAAAGTAAAGTAATGAATCTACATTTGCAAACTAATTTTAAAAAAACAAAAAATGAAGTTATTAGAATCAATAAAACTGGGTGGTCATAGCATAAAAAACAGAATGGCTATGGCACCAATGACACGTTCACGTGCAGACATTAATGGTGTAGTTGGCATTTCCACTATTTTGTACTATACGCAAAGAACAAGTGCAGGCTTAATTATTAGCGAAGCAATCAATGTTTCTGAACAAGCAATTGGTAGCCCACTAACGCCAGGTATTTATACCAATGAACAAATTGAAGCTTGGAAAAAAGTTACAAAAGCAGTTCACGAAAATGGCGGAATTATATATGCTCAACTTTGGCACACTGGTCGAGTTGGACATTCTTTAGTAAAGAATGGCAAATTGCCTGTAGCTCCTTCAGCTATCGCCATTCAAGGGCAGCAACATTTCACTATGGAAGGAATGAAAGATTACGAGACACCAAGAGCTTTAACGGTTGATGAAATAAAACAAATTATTCAAGAATACAAGCAAGCTGCAATTAATGCAATTGAAGCTGGTTTTGACGGAGTGGAACTTCATTCAGCATTTGGTTACTTGCCCAATCAGTTTTTAGCAGATAGTTCCAATCAAAGAACCGATGAATATGGGGGAAACAATGAAAACCGTAATCGTTTTGTTTTAGGAATAATGCAAGAAATGATTACTGCTATTGGTAGCGACAGAGTAGCTATCCGAATATCGCCAACAAGCACTTACAACACCATTATACACCAAAATCCAGTTGAACAATTTACGCTACTCATAAACGAACTGAATAAAATGCCATTGGCTTATATTCACATTATGAATGTGCCATTTCCTGCCGACAAATTCCCTCAATATCCGACAAATTCTGTTGAGACTTTTGGCAAAATAACGCAACATACTGTTATTGCAAATTGTGGTTACACACAAGAAACAGGCGAAGCAGAATTAGAAAAAGGAATTGCAAAACTTATCTCTTATGGTGCATTATTTTTAGCTAATCCTGACTTGCCAAAACGTTTTGAGCTAAATGCAGAACTTAACCAACCTGACAGAGCTACGATGTACGGTGGTCAAGACCAAGGCTACATTGATTATCCATTTTTAGAGCAATAATTTTTTAATATGATGGCGAAAAAATATTTCCAAATCTCATTACTATTTGTAATGTTAATCCTTTCAAACAAAATTTATTCACAAACTAATTCAAATAAAATGGAACATACAGAAACACAAAAAACAGAAAACAGAATACAAGCAATTTTAACTTTGGATATGGAGAATATCCCAAGTAATTTTCAAGAAATAATAAAACAAGAACAAGAAGTTGTTGCACAATGGAAAGCAGAAGGCTTTTTGGAGCATTTATATTTGAGGCTATCCAAAAACGGAGCAGTTTTGATTTTTAAAGGTATTGACGAACAAAAAGCCAAAGAATTAATGGAAAAACTACCTTTGTATCAATTGAAAAAAAGTGTAGAATATTTTAACTTACTGCAACAGTTCTAAAAACAAACTGACAGACAAAAATGTACTACCGCTAACAGCGGTTTTGCGTCAGGCGGGGGTTCGTACTCCGTCTGACACATTTTGCTATATTTGAACTTTGATGCTTCGTATCAAGTTTTGTGGTTTAATTCCCGCCCGAACGCAAAGCCGCGGACCGTTATAGCCAATGCCTGAAGAATAACAAATAAAATAGAAACAACATGAATCAAAACGTACAAGCTGTAAAACAGCAAATCGAATCGAAAGGTGGATTTCAATCCTCAGAAATGTTAACGAGAATTTTTGTTGAATTAAATCAGGAATTTGGCAAAGATTTCAATGTAGATGATTTTTTTAATGACTTATGGGAAAAATTCAATCAATCAGATGAGCGATGGACAAGAGAGGTTGAACTAAATCCAAAATGGGATGGGAGTGATATAAATAATGGGTTCAATATTATTCCCTCGACAAATCCAAATGGTATATGCGCTAAGTTTTGTTTAACAATGATTCCAAGAGGATTCAGGATGGGACCTAGTTCTTCATCAAGAAGATCAAATAGATTAAGTTTTAGTAAAGCGATTTTACTCTTATGTGACTATTGGTTTGCTTGCCTAAAAATCAATCAGGAAAATTTATTAATAACCTCAGACTGGGATCAAGTGTCTTTTGAAAATCATTATGAAAATGTAATTGAAAGTTACGCTTCAAATCATAATAAAAAAGTATTTATTGTGGAAGTATCAAAAGTAGGTCCAATCCTTAGATATCCTTATTAGAGATGGAGAAAACATTTTTTGATTATATCGCTTCTGCAGATAGTGAAAAGGTACACAGTCAAACAATAGGGTGGATTTTTTCTGAAAATTGTCGGGCTTTATCACAAGAAAATAAAGCTGATATTTTACAGAAAATAACTAAATCAAAATGTCAATTGAATATTGAGAATGTTTTTGTTGAAATAAATGATATTGATATTTTAATAGTATGTAATGACGCGCTTGTGGTGATTGAAAATAAGATTAAGTCATCAGAATCGGAAAGCCAACTAGATAAATATTTCGAAATTATTGAGAATGGTTCATTGAAACATTTAAAAGTAAACAGAAAACGGTTTTATATATTCCTAACATTATTTGAAGAAAAAGCTTCAGATATAAGATACATAGATTTTAATTATAACTCATTGTTTTCTGAGATTGATAGTGTTTTGGATAAAAAACAACTGCTGAATAGGGATTACTCTATTTTAACCGATTATCTTAAAACAATAAATCAACTTATCACCAGTATCAACTGGGTTGAAAGTAACAGCGCAATAAGGAAATGGGTTTTTGAAAACACAAAATTCAAGAAGGAAAATCAGACAATTGATTCCGATCAAATTTCAGATGAAATTAAATACGTAATTTCAAATGGCTTAGTAAGACAAATGCAAAAATACTATTTCAAAAAAGTTAAGGATTCTCTGTCGTTAAGCACGAAAGATTTTAAAATAAACTTTGGAAGTTCTTCAAATAATGGAGAAGGATTAATACAGATTGATTTTTTAAAGCTTGACTACAAATACCAACAAATTGATTTTCAAATTGGTTATCAGATTCAAGGTTCGGTAGTAAAAATAAACACTTCTTCAAAAGATTATGAAAATTCAAAATCTAATCAGCTGAATCCTAATATTAAGAATCATTTTGAAAATTTAAAAAAATCAGTTGAATTTAAACGCATAAACCCACCTCAAACCAAAGCCTATTATTCAGTATCAAAGTCCTTACCAAAGAATATTTATGACTATTCTCCACAAGAATTGGCAAAATATATTGATTCAGAAATAAATAGAATTAAGAACTGTGTTACTGAGCTTTGGAAGAATTTAAAATGAAGTATATACTGGCTATAACAGCGTGTAAGCAATATTGCCTTGCCGCAGGCGCAACACAAGGCAACATCGCCTACACGCAAAACGTTAACATGAATTCTCTCCCAGCCCCTGATAGCAGCGACATCCTCCGACGAAGTTTTTTTTTCAAAACTTATCGGAGATACAGCGGATAGCAGGCAAAGGCGCCAAATATAAATCATCATTCTATTCTGGTAACACCAACTCAATTAGCTGTTTTACATTCTAATTTTTTCATGAATTTTAAATTTTGAACATATCGAAGTGAAGATAAATAAGAGAAATGAAACGGTTTGACTGAATCAATATCATTTGGCTGAATTATTTATACCAAAACATTTGTAAAATGCAATCCGTTAACTAATAATTTTAACTTTGAACTAACTAATGAAGAACAAATGAAGAAGCGTATTTTAATGATTTTTTTAGCAATGACATCGATTTTGTATCATTCCTATTCCCAAGTGTCAAAAGATTCATCAAGACATATTGTTAATCCATTACAGAACTTAAAAAAAGCTGGTCCAGGAGATATTGATACAGGTACGCCAATTATATTAAATCCAGCGACTACGCTAATGTATTTTGAGAATTTTGAAGTCATAAAGGAAGCAGAATTTATGAAAATAATGATGGCGGGTGATTATATACCTGAACCATACGTCAATGAAAAAAAAGAAGTTAAAGCATTCGTTTTTCGAAAAGCAACCGAGTTTGAAAAGGCGAAAATGATGGAAATGCAAGTTGGCTCACAAAATCCTAATCAAATGGCGAGTGAATTAGTAGGTAAAGAAGCGAACTCATTTTCTGTTAAAGATATTTATGGTAAAAAATATGATCTTGAAAAATTAAAAGGTAAAATTATTGTAGTTAATTTTTGGTTTGTCGAATGTAAACCGTGTGTTATGGAAATGCCCGAACTTAATACTCTAGTTGATAAATATAAAAACAAAGATGTCGTTTTCCTGGGTTTTGCCGTCAATGATAAATCAAAAATCAAGAGTTTCTTAAAAACAAAAAACTTTAAATACAATGTTATAGGTGATAGCAAAAAGATAGCGGATCTCTATCAAATAAATGCCTTTCCTACACATATTATTATTGATAAAAATTCAATTATTACCTACTATACATCAGGTTTAGGGCCTACAACTATTCAAGATCTAGAGACTACTATTGAATTATTATTAAAATAATTTTTCAAAAAAAATTATCCTTAACCATGACCTTTGAATTAAAAATTGACGAAAACGATTACCTCACCTATCAACTTTTTGTTGCATCAAAATCGGAATCGGTTAAAAAGAAAAGAAGTCGCAACAAAATCATTATGCCAATCTTATATCTCGCGCTTGGTGCTTCTGGTTTTTATCAAAACAATCTCTTAATGGGGATTTTGTTTTGTGTAATCGCAGTGCTTTGGTTTTTCATTTACCCGCTTTGGGAAAGAAACAATTACATTCGACATTACAAGAATTTCATCAAAGAAAATCACAAAGATAGTTTCGGAAAAAGTGCCTTTTTAGAAATCAACAAAGAACACATTTTTGTGAAAGATGAATTCAGTGAAACGAAAATTAGCACTAGTGAAATTGAAGAAATCTACGAAATTCCAACAACGATTTTTATTCGAATGAAAGCGGGTAAAACTTTCATCTTACCGAAAGACAAAATAGCTGAAATTAAGAGCTTAAAATCTGTTTTGACTGAACTATCAAACTTCTTGAAAATCAATTATGTTAGTGATGAAAATTGGAAGTGGAAATAGTGAATTAATAAGTTTTAATCGAAAAATTGGCAAGATTAAATATATAGTTAATTTATAATCAGTTAATTAAACTCAAATAAAAAGTAACGATTTTAAATTCTTTTTTTGATTAACTGCCTAACAAAAGTGAATTTCTTTTCTATTATTCCTTCAAATTTGTTTATTTTGTGTAAACTTGAATATCCTTAAATCAAAAAAATGAATAAAATTATTTTAAGTCTTTCAATAATTGGATTGTTAATTGCTTGTGCAGCACCGAAAAATACTCCAACAACGAATGAAACAGCCGTTATTTTAAGTGACCTCGAAAAAGGACAAAAACTTTATTCAGGCTACACCCAAGCAAATTTCGATGATGGTAAAAACCTATACGATTCGAAATGTTCAGCTTGTCATGCCGCTAAAGCAGTGAAATCTAAATCACCTAACGAATGGAAAGAAATTGTTCCAAATATGAGTGCACTTTCAAACAAAAAAGGTAAAGCTATTTCTGCTGATGAAGAATTGTTAATCACAAAATATTTAGTTGCTGTTAGTTCGAAATAGAAGGTGAAGGTTTAATTTTATAAGAATCATCAAAAAAACTTTCGTCCGATATTGTACTTTCCTTCAAAGTTATTGACAATTAAAAACTTACTAATTTGATTGAGAATCTTGTTTTGGCTTCACAATTCTTGTCATTGGGACAAACAATAACCGTTCTGGCACCTCTTTTTTCTTTTCAGGTTTCACAGGTGATAATTGTGTTTGAAGGTAAATTTTAGGTTCTTCAAAATTCTTTAAGAAGTTCTTTATTGGTACTTGCTTTGGCTCTTTTTTACATTGATTTGAATGTGTATCAACTACAAAAACATAGCCATTTAAATATGTAAAGTCAATTATCGGGAATTTCACATGAAAATCAGGAAGCATAACTCCACTTGTTGCAACTGGCTCACTAAATATTCCATTTACTGCAAAAGGATAAATAGAATCAGTAAAACTTGAAACTGTCATTGAATCAATTTTTATTGAATCTTCCAGTTGAGCGATTTGTGGTTTTAATGTGTCTTGAACCACTTTTTCGGTTTGAACTAACGTTGAATCTTGCGCAAAAACTAAATTGACATTCAAAAATTCAGGACCAAAACAAACTAAAAAAACAAGCAGAAACTTTTGCCAAAAAGGTAAATTCCAGCTTACGTTTTCCAAACTATCTTCGAAGTAAATCGTTGAAAGCTGCGTTGAAAAAGCACGAGCACAAAGCGCTTGATAATTGTTTTTCTTGAAAACAGCGATTATTTCATTTTTTGAAAGTGTCGTGAAATCAATGACTTCTTTCGTGCAAACTTCACAAAACTTTCCCTTTTCAGTTGGGCTCATTTTGTCCCAATTTTCACTGCAAGCAAAAGTATTTTTAATTTGAAAAGCCATAAAGTCAAAACGCTACTTTTCCCATTGAGTTGCTTTGAATCTGAAATGTTACATTCTCCTCCAAAGTCAAAAAAGTACGATTTTTATAAATCAAGCTAATTTTGATTATAACTTTGTCAAATGCGTATAGATATTCTCACCGTTTTACCTCAATTATTAGAAAGTCCATTTTCGGCTTCGATTATGCAACGTGCTCAAGATAAAGGTCACGTTTCGATTCATGTTCACAACATTCGCGATTATTCTACTAATAAACATAAAAATGTGGACGACTATCAATACGGTGGCGGTGCAGGTATGGTAATGAGTATTGAGCCAATCGCTGCTTTGATTGAAAAATTAAAAAGCGAAAGAACGTATGACGAAATCATTTATATGACGCCTGACGGAGCAATTTTGGAACAAAAACACTGCAACGATTTGTCTTTAAAAGAAAACATTATGATTCTTTGTGGGCATTATAAAGGTGTAGACGAACGAATTCGCGAACATTATATTACCAAAGAAATTTCAATCGGTTCTTATGTGCTATCAGGTGGTGAACTCGCCGCTGCGGTTGTTGTAGATGCAGTCGTTCGATTAATTCCAGGAGTTTTAAATGACGAAACTTCGGCCCTTACAGATAGTTTTCAAGATAACTTATTGTCGCCACCTGTTTACACGCGTCCACCGGAATTTAATGGTTGGAAAGTTCCGGATGTTTTGCTGTCTGGCAATACCAAAGCCGTTGAAAAATGGCGTGAAGAACAAGCTTTGGAACGCACGAAAGCAAGAAGACCTGATCTTTTAGAAGATTAATTTGCCGATAATTCAGTAATTTAGAACATTAAATATCCACTATGAAATTCATTTCTGCACTAATTTTCGTTTGTTCCGTCTTTTATTCAGTTGCTCAAGTAAAAATGAGTAATTCCGATAAAGCTGAAATTCAAACGATTCTTTCAAATCTAAAATCCAACAAATCAACAACTTGGAAAAGTAAATACGCAATTAATACGATTGATAAAAAAGAATATCTTTCGTTTGTAGGAAAAATTAATGCCAACTTCAATTCTTCAGCA
This sequence comes from Crocinitomicaceae bacterium, assembly GCA_044350515.1. GTDB lineage: Bacteria > Bacteroidota > Bacteroidia > Flavobacteriales_D > Crocinitomicaceae > UBA952. The sequence goes on from JBILHL010000004.1 coordinate 27,091, forward strand.
GCTAAAGAAAAAGGAATTTTGATTGGAAAACCAATTGACAAAATCGTAAGTGTTAGAATTCCTTTAAATCAATTGGGAAGTTGGAAAAATTTAGCTGGCTTTGATTATTTGACTTTATCCAATAAGTTTCAAGTGATGAACGACCGCGGTGTAAAAGACATGCGTGCAGACAGCGTTCAGCAAGGAATTGGTTTACCAGAAGGTTACACAGGAAAAGATGTTTACATCGGAATCACAGATTGGGGATTCGATTACACTTCGCCTATGTTTTACGATACTTCTTTAACACAAACTCGAATTGTAGCTGCTTGGGATCAGTTTAAAACAAGTGGACCAAATCCTCAAGATTTCAATTACGGTACAGAATACAATGGAGCTTCTGCCCTACTTGCTGCTGGTTCTGATACTGCAAATATTTATTCGTATGGAACTCATGGAACACACGTGGCAGGAATTTGTGGTGGAAGTGGTGCAGGTACAATTTACCGAGGTGTTGCTTTTGAATCGAAGTTTCTTTTTGTAACCTTTTTGGTGGATGAAGCTGCTGTTTTAGATGCTTGGCAATGGATGTATTATAAAGCGACTGCTGATGGTAAACGCTTGGTAATAAACATGAGTTGGGGTTTATATCATTTTGGGACTTTAGATGGAACATCCACTTTAAGTCAAGCAATTAGCGCTTTTTCCGATTTAGGAGTTGTATTTGTAAACTCTGGAGGAAATAATGGAAATGTCAATTTTCACATTAAGAAGACCTTTGCAAATAATTTATTGAAGTCAAAAGTTGATTTTTATTCCTATTCTGCAAATGCAAATATGTGGGGACAAAGTATTCACGCTTGGGGAGAAGTTGGTCAAAGTTTTGAAAGTGGAATCATTGTTACAAACAGTTCAAACGCAGTTTTGGTGGAAAGTCCATTTTATAACACAAACACCACCACATCTTATATTGATACATTTTTAGTAACTGGAACGGATACAATTTGGTACAACATTACTGCTGATGCTGTTCATCCATTGAATCAACGTCCACAAATGCGTTTACGTGTCAAAAACACAGATACAGGATTAAAAGTTCTTTTAAAATCGCAAGCAAGCACTGGAACTGTTCATTATTGGAATGTCACAGAACTTTCTAACGATGTTGGAAATTGGGGAATGCCATTTGCAACCGCAGGCGCTGGAACAACAGCGGGAGACAATTTGAATGGAATCAGTGAACCATCTTGTTCAGATGATGTAATCAGTGTTGCCGCTTATGCACCACAATATGCAACATCAGGTGGAAATTTAGCAGGTGGAGCAATCGCATCTTTTTCAAGTATCGGTCCACGTTATGATGGCGTAATGAAGCCCGATATTGCTGCACCTGGTGTTTCAATTACTTCGTCTATTTCTTCATTTACAAATAGTTCTTATACCTCAGTTGCATCCGTTCCTTTTAACAATAGAACCTATCATTTTGCTAAATTTTCTGGAACCTCAATGGCTTCACCAATGGTTGCTGGAGTTATAGCATTGATTTTGGATGCCAATCCTTATTTGATGCCACAACAAGTTAAAGACATCATTATGCAAACAGCTCGCGAAGATAATTTTACACAAGTTATTCCTGCAGAAGGAAGTCCGAAATGGGGAGCAGGAAAAATCAATGCTTATGCTGCTGTTCAATTGGCTTTGATTACTGTGGGAACCAATGAAATTAAACAAGAAAAAAAGATTGAAATTTACCCAAATCCAACAAGTTCAGAATTGAATTTTAAAGGTGATTTTATTCCAACTTGTATTGAATTAATTGACCTGAACGGTCGTGTTTTAAAAAAAGAAATTCAAAATGGAAAAGGAACTATTTCAGAATTAAAGTCTGGAACTTATTTCGTGCGTTTTTTAAAGGACGGTAAAGTTTACCAAGAAAAAATTACTAAGTTGTAATGGCCACAATTCGTTCATTATCACTAGCCGAAATGAGTCATGTTCAGGCCTTAGCTCACAAAATTTGGCCCGTTACTTATAAGGAAATTTTAAGTCAAGAGCAGTTGGATTACATGTTGAATTGGATGTATTCCATTGAATCTTTAACTCAACAAATCGAAGAAGGACATCACTATTTTGGAATCTTTGATGTAACGGAAATGGTAGGTTTTTTAGATGTGCAACCGAATCATCCAGAAGAAAAAGCCTTAAAGCTCAATAAAATATATGTTTTGCCCTCTTGCCACGGAAAAGGTTTTGGCTTTCAACTAATGCAATTTGCGATTGATTTTGCTAAAAAGAAGGAACAAAAAGCAATAAGTTTACAAGTTAATCGCTTCAACAAAGCAAAAGATTTCTATTCAAAAATTGGTTTTACAATCAAAGAGGAAAAGGATTTTGATATTGGTAATGGTTATTTTATGAATGATTATGTGATGGAACTTGAATTATAAAATCATCAAAGATCTTAAGGAATAGCTTTGTATATTTTACCATCTACAAACCTCAGTTCGATTAATAAAATTGGATTCAGACCGCTCAGAAACAATGAGTTACGAACAACGCTTTTGAAGGTTTATCGGGATAAATCGATAAAGTGTTGTGAAGTAAATCGTTGTTTATCAGCGGAATAATTTATTGCTTTACATAAAAACCAGTTATACTGCGTTGTTTTCTCTTAATTTAGCCCGCTAAATCTTCGATAAAACGCCTTGTCTAACAGATTTTTACGTTAATCTGAATTTCAATTTTACTATCGAACTGAGGTTACAAAAATTGAATTAAACAAAAAAGTCGACTCCAAATGAAGCCGACTTTTTTAAATCATAGATTTTAATTTTACTCTTTAATAAACTGTTTGACAATTGCTTTATCTCCATTGTAAATTCCTAAATAGTAAGTTCCAGCAGCAAGTTTTCTGTTCATTTCAATTGTTTTATTCACTTTTCCGTTGATTGCCTCAACTTTAAAAACAGAAACTTCTTGTCCATTAACGTTGAATAATTTACAATTGATTTCTGAACCATCAACTCCAGTAACTTCCAATTCAAAAACGCCATTATTTGGATTTGGGTAAAGTTTAACAACATTGAATGATGCATTGATCTCGTTCAAACCAATTGTTGATTCAACAACTACAGATGTTGTAGAAACACATCCATTGTTATCTTTCACATAAACAGTGTAAGTACCAGGTGCTAAATTTGAAAACAATGAACCTGAAAAATAACTTGTTCCATTAAGGCTGTAAGTATATGGATTTAAACCTCCTGAAGCTGAAGCTGTAATAGTTCCATTTGTTCCTGTTGATGGTGTTGAAACAGCATTAGCAACAACTAATGTAGGCTCTGTAATAGAAGTATTAAAAGTGTTTGTACATCCATTTGCATCTTTAACAGTTAATGTATAAGAACCTGCTCCTAAATTGTTGACTGTACTTAATGAAAAGAAGTTATTTCCATCTAAGCTATAAGTGTAAGGTGTTACCCCTCCATTTCCTGCAGCTGTTATAACTCCATTCGCCGCTCCATTACAAGTAATCATTGTTGGAATCGCATTTAAAGTCAAAGCGGTCGGTTGAGTGATTGTCAAAGTAGATTGACCAACACAGTTATTACCATCTTTAGCAAATACAGTGTAAGTTCCAGCTGCTAAACCTGTGAAAGAAGTTGTCGAACCGTAACTAGTTCCATCAATTGAATAAGTGTAAGAACTATTTCCTCCTGTAGCACTTACAGAAATTGCAGCAGATTGATTCCCATTACATAAAATAGAAGCTGTTTGAGTAGGGGTTACAGCTATAACAACATCTGCTAATAAATTAATTGTACCAGTTCCAGTACAACCAATATTGTCGGTAACTGTATAGGTATAGTCTCCTGCTGCTAATCCTGTGAAAGTTCCATTCGATTGCGGTGTCCCAGCGTCTAAAGCATAAGTAAAAGGTGCTGTTCCTCCATTTGCAGTTAAAGTGATTGAACCTTCAGAACCGTTACAAGTTGGTTGCGAATTGATAGATGAACTTGCAGATAAACCCGAACCTGAACTTACAACAACAGCTAACGATTTTGTATCATTACAAGCATTATCGTCAGGAGAAGTACCATTGACAGTTGTTGTGTTTACAGTTACTGTATTTGAACCATTAACTAAACCTGTAACAGTAACAAACACTGTATCTGTAGCTCCAACTGCAATTAGTTGATTTGAAGTGTAATTAACATTCGTCAACGCACCTGTTCCAACTTGCCATTGAATCACACCAGAAGTAATTGCTGTGGTTCCACGATTTTCTACAATCACACCTAATTGTGTGGAAGCTCCACAAACATTTCCTGAAATAACTTGAAATATTCCAGAGATAGTAGCGTCTTTGGCGTCAGGATTAAATTTAATCGCCGAAACATTCGTTTTAGTACCTGAAGCATTATTTGCTCCTTGCTGATAAACACCAGCGTAATAAAAAGTTTCTCCATCAAAATCATCAATTGCCATGTGGTGATAATCTCCCCAACGTGTATCGCCATTTGAAGTTTTTGAATTAGCGCCAGCGATAACTGTTGTTTCAGCCATGGTCATCGTTCCAAGTGGATCACATGGTTTTCTACCAGTCATTTTTATGGAAGGAAAATCTCCAGTTGCATTACTTGACGTTGAATAAGCCATTAAAATATTTCCGTATTTATCCATATTTATTGCGGGCATCCAACGACTTGTTCCTGTTCCAGGTGCATAAGTTCCTTCTTGGTATTTTGTCCATGTTGGTGTTATTACCCCTGAATTTCTTCTCAATTCAATCCAGCGAACACCTGCTCTATCCGCACCATCAACATCCGTTGAAAGACACAATACCATAGATTGGTGAGTGTCAAAAACACGCATTGGAGCTTTATACATAACTGTTTCTCTCAAAGGATCTAATGTGTTATTTGTACCAGGTTGTTTAATACATGCAAAACTTGTCAAGCCACATAATTTTGAGTCAATTTCTGCGATGGAAATATCTTGGACTTTGGTAGTTGTTGCTGTATTATTTGTCCAGTTAATGTCCATTTCCCACAGTTCAATCCAGTCATTTGTTCCACTATCCGGAGTACCATTTGAATGCGATTCATCGTCACGGTGACGTACAAAAAGTGGTTTCATACCTGCTGGTGCTGGGTTGTCTCCCTCTAAATCAACTGGTGTAATTGACTGAAAACCAAAACCATTTAAAGAATAACCAATTGCTCTCTTAATAAATGGAGATGTTGTACCAGCTAATAAAGCACTTAATTTCATTGCATAAACTGTTGGAGGTCCACCTTCGTTTGTAGAAACTAAGAAAGCATCAGAAGTGGTTGAAAAACCATATTTTGGATAATCTGGGAAATTCGTACACGTAAATGCATAACGATAATAAGCACCTTGCGGATTGCTTGTCTGCGAAACGTACACTAGAAGTCGATTTCCAGAACTTGAAAACTCAGTCAAAAACCAACGTCGAGCAGGTTTGTAATACAAAATAATTGGATCACCAGCACCCGTAATTGCTCCAGAAGTAACCAAATTTCTCATGGTGTAAGAAGCACTTCCAACGGTTGCACCAGTTGATCGGTTGAAAATACGATAAACAGCGCCACCAGAAGAGTTTGTTCCTGAAATTGCTACAGTGCTATCTGCATCAACTGTTGGGTCGGGAGGAGAAATCCCAACTCCTAAACCTGGTTTTGACCACAAAATAGATGCTGTTAATGTTTTTTGTTGATTTCCAACTTCATGTTGTTGCCATACCCAATCCGGATTGTGCGTCTGGCTGTTGTCCACTTCAATCAATTCCCTTCCTTTAAAGTTAGGTTTAATCACTTGATTTTTTGGATTGTCCATACCTTTAGGCGTTGGCACCAATTCAGCTGTTGTTGGAGAAAAATAACCCATAAACTGCGATTCTTGCCCAAACAAACTGGAACTTGCAGCTACGATTATTAATGTAAATATTCTTTTCATAGTGAGTATTTAATAGTTTTGCGACTAAATTTAGCCATTTATTAGAATTTAACAACTGATATCGATAACATATTTAAGTTTTACTTGTTCACAATAACAATCATTAGAATCAAAGAATACCATGAAAATTTTAATTTCTCCAGCGAAAAGCATCAATGAAAACGCCCTTAAATCAAGTGATTCATCTATTCCTGTTTTTCAAAAAGAAGCCCAAAAAATTGTTAAAAACTTAAAAAAATTGAGCGTTGAAGAAATTCGCGATTTAATGTCAATTTCTGAAGATTTAGCTGTGCTCAATTACAATCGATACAAGAACTGGAAAAAATCAGATTCAGAAAATGAGTCTTTAATTCAAGTTGGATTGGCTTTTTCTGGTGAAGTTTACAAGGGATTAGATTTAGCAAGCTTGAATGAAGATGAACTACATTATGCCTCCAAAAATTTACGCATCCTTTCCGGTATGTATGGACTGCTAAAACCATTGGACTTAATTTATCCATACCGACTCGAAATGGGTACAAGTTTCTCACCAATTGAAGATCAGAAAAATTTGTATCAGTTTTGGAAAGACAAAATCGCAAAAGAACTTAAAAAAGAATTGGATAAAGGCGAGACAATTGTGAATCTTGCTTCGCATGAATATTTTAAAGCACTTGATACGAATCAGTTAAAACATCGAATTATCACTCCTGTTTTTAAAGAGTTTAAAAATGGCAATTTCTCAATAGTGATGATGTATGCCAAACATGCTCGGGGTGCAATGGCTAGGTATTTAATTCAAAATCAATTGACTAACATCGAAGGATTGAAATTGTATTCCATAGATGGCTATTCCTTTGATTCCAACCAATCCACAGATGACGAGTGGGTTTTTGTGAGGTAAGTTTTAATTAAAAATTTAGAATGAAGAATGTAGAATTTAGAATTAGAACTGAAATTCTGGATTTTGAGCCAAAATGTCCCAAGTATGGTCAGCTAATAATTTTACGGTTGCTATGAATTCAAATTGTTGTTTTGTTCTACCCCATTGATCGGGACCAACTAGCGAAAGTACAAAGGCTTTATTTTCGCGTTGATAAAGGTGATAGGTATGATTGATAAATGGTTCAAAACGCATTTCGGCTTGATAAATGAACTCCGAAACTTGCTTTCTTGCATTTAATTTTTTTGCCTGTTCAGCCAACAATTGCATCTGTTCATAAATCTGATTTAATTGCATATCAGTCTGATGATCCATTGCCTCCAAAGCACGACCTTTCAATTTCCCTTGGTCTTCAGGTTTGATTAAAGCACTGCCTGCATGGTGTGCATATTCCAAACTGTGTGGATTTTCCGTGATTTTGTCTGGGTCAATTGGATTGATAAATTCTTTGTTTTCCACTTAAAATAAATTTGCGAGTTTTTTTCCTACTTCTGAACCGATTGCTACACCCATTCCACCCATACGAACACCAAAAGCTATTCGATTGTTCACTTTTTTTATAATTGGTGACTTTTCTTGTCCAACTCCCATGATTCCAGACCAAGAGTAATCGATTTCAAAAGCTGTTGAAGGAAGAATATTTTTTTGCAACAATCCAAGTATTGAATCTTGAATTTGTTCTGTTATTCCAAAGTTTTCGGTTGTTTCTCCAGCGAAATTCAAATTTCTTCCACCACCAATTAAAACGCGATTTTCGATTGTTCTGAAATAATAATAACCTGCATCAAAATGAAAAGTGCCTTCAAATTTTAAATCCGAAATTGGTTTAGTAATCATAACTTGTGCCCTTGCTGGCTGTAAATCAGCTTGTAGAAACTTTTTAGCAAAACCATTGGTGCAAACAACTAAATTACTCGATTTTAATTCACCAAAATTAGTTTTCAAAAATACTTCTTGATGGGCTTCTAAATAAGATTCCAACTCAATTCCAAAAAGTGTTTGAATTCCCATTGAAACTGTTTTTTTGTAAAGTTCACTAATCAATTTTCCTGTATCGATGCTTCCTTCCAAACGGTTTTTAAATGCTGTTTGAAAACCCTTAAAACCACAATTAACCATAGTCGATTTATCTTCAGAAAAAACAAATGATTCTCCGATCAGACTACTTGTTTTATCATTTAGATAAGAAATGAAATCTTGAGAAATTGAATCTTGATTTTCAGCAATTAAATCCCAAGAAGCGCAAGGTTGATAATTTATTTTTTCTTGCTCAACCAAAGAAAACAAGGTTTGTAACCCTTGATAACGCAACAAAAATGTTTCCCAAACTTCAGATTCTTTGTTTTTCTTTAAATCATCAAACAATTCTGTTGGACTTCCAAAACAAGCAAAACCAGCATTTTTTGTGCTAGCTCCTGAGGGTAAATACCCTCGTTCAAGAAGTGTAATTTTCGCTTTTGGATATCGTAATTTCAGAAATATTGCTGTGCTCATCCCAACGATTCCAGCACCAATTATGGCAAAATCAATACCTTTCAGATATTCTTCTCGCTCCCAAAAACTTAATTCATTAAAAAAAAGCATTTTAATATTCGTGTTTTTTCACCAATTTTGTAAAACTGCAACAAATGTAGAACAAAACGTTATACGGACTATTGCACTTTTTACCAATAAAAATTCTATGCGTACTAAAATACTTTTTTTATTCTTTCTAAGCTCTTTTTCAAGTTCAGTAAGTTTTTCTCAAGCGACGAGTGTAACAGTATCTCTCGATGGTTACATTACCAATTTTGTAACTGACGCACGTCTTTTCGGAGTTACAATTTATATGATGCAAAACGAAAGAACTTTGGCAAAATCAGTTACTGATACGTATGGAAACTATTCTATTTCAGGAAAAGTAAACATTTTGGAACCAATTGACTTGATAATTTCTAAACCTGGTTACGTTTCAAAAAAAGTACTTTTTGATATCGCTACCCTAAAAATCAACAAAAACAGAGCGGATGCTACCACATTAGAGTTGGTTGAAGAGTTGGTTATCGAATTATTTGAGTTGCGTCAGGGAGTTGATTTAAACTTTGTAAAACTTGGTTATGCTGAGAAATTTACGTGGGACCAGCCTTCATTTATTGTAAAACCAGACACAAAAGCAAAGGACGAAATTGAGAAAAAAGTTTTAGAAGCTTATGAAAAAGCAGAGGTAAACAATGCTTCGAAAAAATTTACGGTTAAAGCCGAACAAGCAAATAATAAAAAAGATTACGAAAGAGCTGTTGCTTATTATGATTCTGCTTTAGTGGTAGCACCAAAAGATTCGATGATTATTAAAAATCGTGCAGCAGCAAATGTTGCTCTTCAGGCACAAAAAGCAGAAGAAGTTAAACGAAAAGATTATAACATTTTTAAAGAAGCTGGTGATGCTGCATTTAAAAGTTCCAATTGGACTTTAGCAGAACAAAAATACGCCGAAGCTGCCAAATTATACCCAACCGAAGCTTACATCAAAGAACAAAGCCAAAAAATCGCTATTGAAAAACAAAAAGAAGCAGAAAATATCAAAAACAAAGCAAGTTACGACAAAGCCATTCTTGAAGCAAATAACTTTGTAGCAGCTAAAAAATACAATGAGGCAATTACAGCTTACACAAAAGCGTTAAGTTTTCAACCCAATCAAAAAGGATTTATTGATGCCGAAATCGCTAAGTTAAAAGGAAGTCAGTCAGATGCTTCTTTGGAGGAAATGATTAAAAAAGATTTAAAAACAGCAAGTGAATTGTTGAGTAAATCAAAACTAGACGAAGCTATAAAAACCTATCAAGCAACAGAACAAACTATCGCACGTTTTTCAAGTCAAGCATTAATCGATAAATATTCCAAAGAGGTAAAAGACGGAATTCAAAACGTTCAAGCGAAAAAAGATACGGAAGACCAATTGTACAAAGCACAATTAGCAAAAGCACAAGAGAATTTTGATAAAGGGAGAAGTTTTTACAGTGTCGCGAAAAACATTCTAAACTCCGACCCGATGAAGAGTAAAATAAATGAACCTGAAGTGCTTGAGCTAAAAGATAAGATAAATCGAATGGAGGCTTATTACCTCGAAAAAGATAAAGCATATAAATCAGTAGTAGCCAAAAAAAATGAGGACGCTTTAACAAACTTGAATGCAGCTTTGAAGAACTATGTTATTGTCAAAAATATAGCTCCAAGTAAAGAAAAAAGTCAACTACAAAAAAGTATTGACTCATTGAGCGCATTTGTAACTACTAAAACAACACAAACTACTCCAACCGCTGTAACAACTCCACCGGCTACTACGACAACAAATAAACTTTCAGCTCCAGGAGAATTAGTAACTGGCAAAGACCCAAGTTTGACAGCCTACAACGATATGTTTTTAACAACAGAAAGAACAAAAGCTCAACCTCTTGCATACCAACAAAATGTTAAAAATAATTTAGATTACACCAACTATTTCAACTACACGCTAATTGCAGCGAGACAAGAAGAAGAAAAAAACAGAGCGCTTGACAATGCGAACATTACAGAAATGATTCGAAAAGAAGTGCAAGCTGACGCTATTAAAACGCAATACCAACAAGAAGATAAAAAACTTATAGCAGAAAAAGAAACTGAGCGAAAAAATGCAGAGTCTAAACTGCTTCAAGAAAATTTATCTAAAAACATTGATACCTGGAAAGATAAAACAGATTACTTAAAAACTGAAACTGACAAAGAAATTCAAGCACAATATGTAAATCAAATCGCAACGATTGATAGAAACAAAGCACAATCTGAACTTATTAAAGACGGTGTTTACAACGATTTGATAGCCCGTCAAGGACAACAGCAATTAAGCATTGAAAGTGTTCAATATGCAAGTTTCAAAAAAGATTCAATCGAAAGACAAAACCAAGAGGCTCGTTCCAACCAAGTACAAGTTTTACGTGACTACAAAGATAATACCATCTTACCTGCAAATAACCTAGCCGATGAAAACGGTGTTCCTTTTGAAAAAAACAAAATGACTGAGCGTGTGTATAAAATTAAAAATGCGGACGACTATGTCATCAAAGTAATTGTCAGAAGAGTGGTTGTTGACAAAAATGGTCATGGCGTGGTTTATGAGCAAATTACCAACGATGCTGGTGTAAATTCATACACCCGTGATGGTGCTCAAGTGCCTGATTTTATTTGGTTTAACAATTCAACAGGAGAAAATGTCATTGAAAAATAGTATTCCGTTTTTAGTTAGTTTTTTAATCTTTTTTTCTTGTGGAGATTCATCGAATAAAAAAGCAGATTTCCAAGTAATTCAAGGTGAGGCACAAGGAACAACCTATACCATTCAATTAGTAGGTGAAGGCGGAAAAGTCAGCAAGAAGGAGATAGATCAATTGTTAAAAGACTTCGATGCCTCTCTATCTACCTATAAAACCAATTCTGAAATTAGTACTTTCAATAAGGCTAGTTTTTATCACGCTTTCCCTGACAAAGAAAGTTATTTTAAATCTTGCTTGGAGAAAAGTCAATTCGTTTATGATTTATCAAATGGAGCCTTTGACCCAACCGTTTTTCCATTGATTGATGCGTGGGGATTTTATAAAGAAGTTAAAACACCATTATTAAACAAAGCGCAAGCTGATTCAATTTTGGAATTTGTAAGTTTTGAAAAGAATAAATTAATGGTTTATAAATTCCAAAATGATTCCGTAATTCTCTTTAAGAAAGATGAACGCATGAAATTAGATTTTAATGCGATTGCACAAGGACTTGCTGTTGATTTTATGGCAAAATTAATGGCCAACAAAGGCTACAAAAATTTTTACATTGAGTTGGGTGGTGAAATTCGCGTTTCTGGAACTAACAAAGAGGGAAATAAATGGAGAATTGGAATTGACACACCTAAGACGAAAGGAGAAAGAAGTATTCAAGAAATCTTGCAAGTATCCAATAAATCGATTGCAACAAGTGGAAACTACCGAAAATTCTACGAAGTTGATGGAATAAAATATGGTCATACAATAGACCCAAAAACAGGAATGCAAGCACAACAAACACTTTTAAGCGCAACTGTTGTAACGGAAGAATGTGCATTAGCAGATGGTTTTGCTACTGCTTTTATGGTAATGGGATTAGAAAAAACAAAAGAATTTTTAAAAAAGCATAAAAAAATAGGAATAGAAGTATTGTTGATTTACAACGAAAAAGGGAAATTCAAAACCTATTCAACAGTTAAATAAAAAACGTATTTCTTTTACTTAAAAAATCCCTTCGGCCTTTCAAAAGTTGAATGTGAGTAACTAATCAGCACATTAATTTTTAGTTTACTAATGAAGCTTAAATTCGTTCTATAAATCAAGATATGAACGTACACTTTATTGCAATCGGTGGCAGTGCGATGCACAATTTATCAATAGCTTTGAATCGAAAAGGGGCTAATGTCACAGGTTCCGACGATGAGATTTTTGAACCTTCTCGCACCCGTTTGGAAAAAGAAGGAATATTACCCGAAACTTTGGGGTGGAATCCTGCGAAAATCCATCAGCACTTAGATGCGGTTATCCTTGGTATGCATGCTCGAATTGATAATCCAGAATTACAAAAAGCAAAGGAATTAAACATTCCTATTTATTCCTATCCTGAATATTTATACGAACAAAGCAAAGATAAAATTCGAGTGGTAATTGGTGGTAGCCATGGAAAAACAACCATTACATCCATGTTACTTCATGCAATTAACAAACTCGGAATCAACGTTGACTACATGGTGGGAGCACAATTAGAAGGCTACGATTGCATGGTTAAATTGAGCAACGATGCCAAAATAATGATTCTTGAAGGAGATGAGTACTTGAGTTCTCCCATTGACCGAAGACCAAAATTTCATTTGTATCAACCAACTATTGCTATCATCAGCGGAATTGCTTGGGATCACATTAATGTTTTTCCAACTTTTGAAAATTACGTCGAACAATTTGATCAATTCTGTTCATTAATTGACCCAAAAGGAACCTTGATTTACAACGCTGAAGACGAAGAAGTAAATAAACTAGGCTTAAAATACAGTCAAAAAATCAACACCTTAGCTTATGCTACACCTGACTTTAAGCCAACAGTAAACGGAACTTTATTAACTTTTGAAGGTACAGACTACGCGCTAAAAATCTTCGGCCCACATAATTTACAAAACTTAATTGGAGCCATGCGTTTGGGTGAAGCAATTGGAATTACGCCTTCCGACTTTTTAAATGCAATGAGTGATTTTACAGGTGCCGGAAAACGCTTGCAAAAAGTGACCGAAAAAGGTGATTTCGTACTTTACAAAGATTTTGCACATTCTCCTTCCAAATTAAAAGCAACAACCAACGCTATCAAACACCAATATCCAACTCGAAAAGTTGTTGCCTGCATGGAGTTACATACTTTTTCTTCTTTGAAAAAAGAATTTTTACCCCACTATAAAAACGCAATGGATAAAGCAGATGTGGCAGTTGTTTACTATAGCCCCGAAGTGGTTGAACACAAAAAATTAGAACCTATCTCTAAAGAATTAGTGAAAGATGGTTTTGGCGGAAACGTAATAGTTATGAACGAAACAGCTGATGTTTTAGCATTTATTCGCGCTCAAAACTGGGATAATTCGGTTCTTTTAATGATGTCTTCCGGAAATTTTGATGGAATTGATTACGATGCTTTGGGAGCTGAATTGGTGAAATCATAACGCTATTTAAAACTATTTTTTCAATAAATTGAAATGTGGTAAAACTTTTGTTACCCCTCAATCCATCTCATGAAACACCTTTGTTTTTCGTTTTAAGAACTTGAAAGTCAAGCCGAAAATTAAAATAAAAAGGGCGAAATACAAATCTGTTTTGACAAAAGTTAACTCCTTCAAATCTGCTGTTCGAAGTAGGATGCTAAGAAACAAAAAAGAAGTCATCGTTGAAAGTGCGCCTGGATATTCATTTTTGAGAACAATACGCCATGAAAACTGATTTTCCGAAGCTTGAAATTGCTTGTAATCGGGAAAAAATGCAGGAACTTTTTCAGACCAATTCAGGAAATTGCTTCCAAATTTACGCTCCAAAAACTGCTCTTCTGCAAACATGATTCGCTCGTAGTACAGCCAAAAAAGAAAACAAAAAATAAAAGTTAAATACCAATTTCCTAAAAAGAAAGCAAGTCCTAGCCAAATGAGAAAATTTCCAAAATACAATGGATGGCGCACCATCGAGTACCAACCTTTGGTATTCAATTTCGATGCAACTTGCTGACTGCGATTTCTTCCAGAAGTGTGCAAATCCCTCCTACCCACAGTTCTTGCACGAACCAAATGACCAACAAAGACAAAAGCCAAACTCAAGCTTAGATTTAAACTAAAATTCGTTGAGCTTGAATCCAAAAAAGCAAAAGGAATTGCTAGTAAAATAAAGGCAATCGGAATATGACCGCGGTAACGAAATAGGAAATTACCTTGATTTTCAAGTGTTTCTTTAAGTGCCATTGAAAAAAATTAACTAAATTGCGAAACTAAATATAAATTTACTTCAAAAAATCATCAAACATGAAAGAAAAATACGAATTGGAATTTCTCTTTAGAACCTTGCCTCGCATACTTGAAAATATGATTGCAACGCCAAGTGGTTTAAGTGAATGGTTTGCTGATGATGTTAATGTAAATGATGATATTTATTCGTTTGAATGGGATGGAAATATAGAAAAAGCTAGAATGATAAATCACAAAGTGCATTCCAAAATCAGATTTCGTTGGTTAACAGATGAAGAAGAAGGACTTGATACTTATTTTGAAATAAGTTATTTCGTTGATCCGATGACCTCATCCGTTGCTGTTAATATCATCGATTTTGCTTATCCCGAAGATAAAGAAAGTGCTATTCTGTTGTGGGACCAACAAATTAACACCTTGAAACGACTTCTTGGCGCTTGATTCCAACTAAAAAACCTATACTTTCAAGTCATTTGAATACATTTACCAAAAATTAAGTGATTGAAACGTCTTTATCTATTTAGTATCCGATCATTTGCTGGACCTTTTATTATAACCTTGATTATTTCAATGTTCATTTTGGTCTTACAGTTTTTTTGGGTGTATGTGGATGATTTAATGGGCAAAGGATTAAGCACTTGGGTTATTTTGGAGTTACTATTTTTTGTCTCCGCAAGTTTGATTCCACTTGCATTACCACTTGCGATTTTACTTTCTTCGCTGATGACGTTTGGAAATCTATCCGAATACAATGAACTAACAGCACTGAAAGCTAGTGGATTATCTTTGTATCGTATCATTCGCCCTTTGTTTGTGGTAGTTATAGGAATCGCAATCGGAACTTTCTACTTCGCAAATTATGTCATTCCTGTGGCAAATTTGAAATGGCATTCACTCATTTACAGCATTCAAAACACAAAAATCTCAACTGTACTTACGCCTGGTGTTTACACAAAAGACTTTGAAGGCTATGCAATTAAAGTTCGAGAAGGTAAAGACAGTGTTTATTATGGCGTTACCATTCACGACCATACGAATCGTTTGCAAATCAAAACGGTTAAAGCAAAAGAAGCGCGCATTTATAAATCTGAAAACGGTAAATACCTTTTTTTCGACTTAAAAGATGGACGAATTTTTGAAGAAACGAATCTCAGTAACGGAAACTATTTGCCAAACGGAGAGCTTCAAAATCCAGAGATTACGAATCGTCCACACCGTGTTTCAGAATTTATGCATGGAACTTATAAACTCAATCTTTCAGGATTCACTTTCAATCGCTCCGACGATGACACGTTTTCCGATAAATACGAGATGATGAATGTTTTTCAAATCACAGAAGCAACAGATTCTATACAGAAAAAACACACGGAAATTCGAAAATCGTATGCGGAAGGTTTAAAAACACAACATCCTTATTTTTCCAAACTTCCTACCAACTTACCTGACCAAAGTGGTTTCGCACCTGCGGAAAACCCAAGCGTTATTCAATTAAGTAAATTGTCTAAAATTGAGCAAAAAACCAATGCGATGTTGGTCGTTTCTAAATTAAGAAATAGCAATAAATCGATTGCCAATCAAATTCTTTTTCAATCGGTGATGGATCGCGACGAAAAAATGTATTGGATAGAATTTCATCGGAAATTTGCTTTGACTTATGCAATAATTGTTTTGTTTTTCATTGGTGCGCCTCTTGGAGCAATCATTCGTAAAGGTGGTTTTGGTGCGCCTGTTGTCATTGCAGCACTTGTATTTATGATTTATTTCATTCTGACCAGTATTGGTGACAACCTAGCAAGAACTTTTGTGGTTAGTCCCTTTGTAGGAATGTGGATGGCCGGTTTTTTCTTTACACCAATAGCCATATTGACCACCTATGCTGCGGCCAATGATTCCAAAATATTTAGTTTCGAAAGTTGGAAAACGATTTTCAAAAGAAAAAATAAAGCATGATAACCCTTGTAATTGCTAATAAATCTCCTTTTCCAGTAGTTGATGGTGGCTGCTTTGCAATGAACGTGTTTTTAAAAAATTTGCAAGCAATTAAAGAAATTGAACACATCGATTATTTCATGCTTAGCACCCACAAACATCCTTTTTCAGAAACGGAAGTTCCTTCAGATTTAAAGCTAAAAACAAGCTTTTTTAGTCACGAAATTGACACAAAACTATATGCTAAAAGTGCTTTAAAACAATTGATAAAAGGTAAATCGTATAATCTGTCGCGTTTTTTTGATCAGGCTGTTGAGCAAAAAATTGAAGCGCTTATTAAAGAAAAAAACTATGATTTAATCATTTTTGAAAGTTTATTCCCATTGGTTTACTTGGAAGGAATCCGGAAAATCAGTAGTGCAAAATGTATTTTAAGAGCACATAATATTGAGCATGAAATCTGGGATGATTTACGTTTGAATGAAGGAAATCCACTTAAAAAATGGTACTTAAATCAATTGATGAAAACGTTGAAAAAAGAAGAAATTCAGTATTTTAAAGACTTAGATTTAATTTTCTCTCTTTCGAATGATGACATTCAAAACATTGAAAAAGTCTGTTCCACTCCTACCCGATTTATACCTGTTTCAATCGAAAAAACAAGCTATAAAACAGATTACTCTTCCAATTCATTTTGCTTCATTGGCTCCTTTAATTGGGAACCAAATTTGGAGGCAATGCACTGGTTTTTAGCAAAAATAAATCCTTTCATACAAAAATCTATTGCTGTAAGAGTTGAAATTGCAGGAAAAGACGGCGAAAAAATCTTTAATGAATATTCGTCATCTTCAGTTCATTTTAAAGGATTTGTTGCATCACCAAATGAATTTTTAAAATCAAATGGAATTTTTGTTGCTCCGATGAAATCTGGTTCAGGTGTAAAAATTAAAGTATTGGAAGCAATGAGTTGTGGACTTCCCTGCGTCTTAACACCAAAAGGTGCTGAAGGATTAAATTTACCATCAAACTATCCCGTTTGTCACACAGAAGAAGAGTTCATCAATGCTTGTATTGATTTAGCTACGAATTTGGGAAAAAGAGAACAACTAGGAAAACTGGGATTTGACTTTATCCAGGATAATTTTGGATTTGAAAAGGTGATTGAGAAGTTAAAAGATACCCTAATCACCAATTAATTCTGTCCACTACCCCAATTTCCACTTTTCATTCGATTGTATTCCCTTGCTAAATAAGCCAATTGAATACGCAGTTTGTCCATCGCCTCTTCTGTTTCAGCACTAATTTCTTGTTTACGCATTTTCAATTGCAACTTCATATACATCGCGTGCAATAAAACTTCAACATCGCTGCGTTGCGTCATATTTGCTTTTCCTTTGAATTCCTTCAAATATTCAGCAGCATGCTCTACTAAGGTTTTGTATTTTTCGTCGTTTACGATGGTCAAAAGGGTAGTGTGCAAATAAACTAATTCCATGATGACTTCATTCACCGTTTCTGTATGTCCTTCTTTCTCCAATCCACGTACCTTCATTTGTTTAATTAAATCAGCATACCACTCATGGTATTGATTTAAATAGGAAACATTGGGAATACTTGGTTCCACAAAATGCGTCATTATTTTATCTAAATCCAATTGAAAAGTGCGTATAATCTCTTCAATTTGAAACATATACAACAAATACTCAGCAATATTTTCTTTTTGCTTTTGAAGGGCTATCAACATTATTTTAAATCTTTTTCAATCTGTTTTTGGTTCTCATTCAAGAAATTAATGAACTCAGTTGTAACATCCATTGAAGGATTGATGTAGTTTAATTGTCCTCCTTCGCCGTGAATTAACAGGATATCAATTTTATGTTTTTCACAATATTTTTTTCCCATCGCCTCAATTTTCTTGCTTATATCTTCTAGCTTTTTTAAAGTTTCTTCTTCTAAACGCGCACCTTCTGATTGTTGGTATTGCATAATTGCAGCCTCCATTTGTTGTGCTTTTTGTTGCGCTTGTGCAATTTCATTTTGAGATAGCAAACCACCTCTCGCCTCTTGATCCTTTCGCTGTAAATACGATTGATATTCATTTGTGCGTCGTTGAATTTCAGCTTGAAATGCTTTTTGTTTTTTAGTTACTGCAGCATCTTCTCGTTTGTAATATTCAAAATTTTCTTTTATACTGTCATTGCTGTAATAGGCAATCACCAAACCATTCATATCTCTGGCCTGAACCTTAGGAGTTGAATCTTTTTTTTGAGTATCTTCTTTCGAACCACAAGAAAATAAAATTGCTGTTGGAAGCAAAACTAAAGAAATAATCTTTTTCATGTTATAAAGCTTGATTTTGTAAGTTATTAAAAGCGTTTTGCCAGTCGGTACGCATTTCCACAAAGCGTTTCAAACAATTGGAAAGAAACTCTCCTTGAATCATTTTCTCTAAATCATCTAAACTAGTTACATCCATCTCACTAATTTTAAACAGTTGCTCAAACTGAGCTAGTTCAATTTTAAGGATGTATTTCCCATTATACTGATGAATTTGAATCAGATACCTTTCGTGTGGAATTTGTTTAACAAGTCGCATGTGGCAAAAGTAAAAGAAATAATTAAGTATCGCTTTGGTTCAGCTTAAAAAGGAACTCTTTTACCAAATCAGTATTCTTAATACTCCACAATTCGCAAGGAACTATCTTTTCTTAGAAATAAATTAAGAATCGTATTAATGTCGCGATTTTCGTTTTGAGGAGCTATGTAACGTTTCCAATCAATTGGTTCTTTGCCATTGAAATGAAATGGAGCAAATCCATAACCTTTGTATGCTCCGTTTTCAATCCACACCATACTGCGTTCTCCTTTGTTGCGACCTTTGTCCAAAATGTAAAAAGATTTTCCTTCAAAAGACAATTGTTTTACTAATTCAGAAACACGTTCATTATAGGTTTCGGGCGATTCTTCACTTATGCAAGCGCCATCACATTGCTTAATCGAATGATGAAAACAAGCAGATTGTGTTGGGTAAAGTCCGCATAATTTCTGACACAAATGGTACTTCTCAACGATATGCGTCATATAATCTGTTCCTTCCTTTCTCGTAGTAAAATGCAACAATGGAACACTTTCTGTTTTCGCTATCGAATGAATGGTTAAATTCAAATAACCTTTCGCATCTTCAACATCAAACAATCCAAACGGAAAAGAACTCTTACGCAACTTTCGATTGTAAAGCGGTTGATGTTTTTTAATCAGTTCCGACTCCAACAACATTGCAATCAATTCAGAACCAGTTAACTCATATTCTACTCGAACAATTTCTTGAATCATTTTCAAGCCTTTTGCTGTTGAATTATTGCGAAGATGTTGTTCAACTCTCTTCTTAATATGAATACTTTTTCCGATGTAAATAATTTGATTAAATTCATTCAAAAACTTATAAACACCAGCTTTATTGGGCAATTCATCAATGATTTCGATATTTAAATTGGGATGAACTGATTTTGGATTCACCTCTTGCTGAATAAAAGTCGAAAGGTGATTTGGGTCTTTGTGGTAAATCAAATCAAACAATTTGGTTGTTGCCAAAGCGTCACCACCTGCGCGATGTCTCCCTACGATTTCAATTTCCAGTGCTCGACTTAATTTGCCAAGGCTATAAGAAGCGTGACCGGGAATCACATAACGCGAAGCACGAACAGTACATAAATGAGGCAAGCGAAAGTCGAAACCTAGGCTTTTAAACTCATGGCGAAACATGCCGTAATCGAAAGCAACATTGTGAGCAACGAAAATACAATCTTCCGTAAATTCCAATACCTGCTTTGCAATTTCATAAAATTTGGGAGCATTTTCCACCATTGCGACGGTTATTCCTGTTAATCGAACGATAAACTCAGGAATTTCTTGTTCAGGATTAACTAAGGAAATAAATTCGTCGATGATTTTTTCGCCATCGTATTTATACATCGCCAATTCAGTTATCTTAGAATTCTTTGGACTTCCTCCAGTAGTTTCAACATCGACGATGACAAAATTCATGGTCACGAAGGTATCTAAAAATGTGGAATGCGAAAAAAAGTTAGGTGAGATTGTTTGAAACTTAAAACTTGCTTAAGGTTCGACCATCAAAACCTTATATTTAGCTTTTCCCTCTAGACGAGAGCATGCATTGAAATGCCACCATTCCGTTTCCAGCGGTCTGAATCCTTCCGATTTCATTACCTTTCGTAGTAAAGTTCTATTTGCAATGTGCTGTTCCGTTAATTCTCCTTTCGCAAGAAATTCTTCCTCCAATCTTGGATATGCAATTTTCCGAATGTCGTCATACCCTGCTCCCATATCAAGTGGAACACCGCGTTCATTCATAATCGTTAAATCTACGGCTGCTCCCAAGTTGTGCAAACTTCTATTTTGAGGATTTGAAACAAATTTACCTCGTTCGTTTGGTGGGATAGAATCCAAAGCGTCCCACATTTTTTGTTGAACACTTACGGGACGAACCGCATCATAAACCAACAAACGATAATTCGGTTTTAGTGAAGAAAGTAATTCTTGACATTTTGATAAACGCAACGCAACATCTTTCTGTAAATAAGCTTTTTGCAAACGTTCATACAATTTCATTTTCATAAAATTATCCGTTGTTGCATATTTTAAATCAACTTGAATTTCAGGATTAATCGACCGAATATCCACTAAACTATCAATAAGAATACTTGTTTTATTATCTACTTTGGCAGTATCAATTGAATAAGCATTTTCTGTTTTTTCTGAATTTACGTCTTTCTTCTCAGAGCTTGGATTATTTTTTGAAATCGATTCGCCACAAGAAACAATTAGAAAAATCAAGAGAGCGGCTAATAGCTTTTTCATTCTTTAAAATTTAGAATAAAGGTATAACAATCAATAAACATCAGTCAAATTATTATTAAACCTCAGTTCGATTATTACATTTCAAATATTTAATCTCTATCAATTTGATTGGAACCTAAAATCAATTTTAACAAAAAGGCGAAAGAAATTAACTATTTTTAGATCATTCCCTATTTTTGATGATAAAATCTAAGTATTAATAACCATACAAGTAAAAATCCAAAAAATAAACCTTCTCACAACAAATTCCTTTTCATTTCTTAATTTCTCCTTACTTTTGCAGTTGAATGAATCAGTTTAAAAAAGTAGCGTTTTACACCCTTGGTTGCAAGTTGAATTTCTCTGAAACGTCAACAATTGCTCGCCTGTTTGAGGATGCCGGTTTTGCCAAAGTAGAATTTGAAGAAACCCCAGATGTGTATGTCATCAACACTTGTTCGGTAACTGAAAATGCTGATAAAAAGTGTAAACAATTGGTTAAACGCGCTTTAAAAATAAATCCTGAATCATTCATTGTTATCGTTGGTTGCTATGCACAATTGAAACCAGAAGAAATTGCAAAAATAACTGGTGTTGACATGGTTCTTGGTGCAAATGAGAAGTTTAACATCTTAGAGCATTTGGAAAATAAAAACGCCAAGCTGGAAATTGCTGCAGTTTCTTTCGATAATATCAAGAATACAAAAGACTTTGTTCCCTCCTACTCTTTTGGCGATCGAACGCGTTCTTTTCTGAAAGTGCAAGATGGCTGCGATTATTTTTGCACTTTTTGTACCATTCCTTTGGCTAGAGGAAAAAGTAGAAATGCTTCTGTAGCTGAAACTGTTTTAGAGGCAGAAAAAATTGCGCAAATGGACGTTAAAGAAGTTGTATTAACAGGAGTGAACATTGGTGATTTTGGTCAAGGAGAAGGTGAAAATTTCTTTGATTTAATTCAAGTACTCGACGAAATAAAAGGCATTGACCGTTTTCGTATTTCATCCATCGAACCTAATTTGTTATCCAACGAAATCATTGATTTTTGTTTAAAAGATTCCAAACGATTTGTTCCACATTTTCACATTCCATTGCAATCTGGAAGTGACCGTTTACTGAAATTAATGCGTCGAAAATACGAACGTGCTTTGTATGCTGAACGGGTTGCTCAAATCAAAGCAATTCGTCCTGATGCATGTATCGGTGTTGATGTAATTGTGGGTTTTCCGGGAGAAACAGATGAAGATTTTATGGATAGTGTCAACTTTTTGAAAGATTTGGATATTAGTTATTTACACGTGTTTACTTATTCAGAACGCGCAAATACAGGAGCACCAAAATTGGGAGAAAAAGTACCTATGGAGGTTCGTCGTGAAAGAAGCAAACAATTACATTTATTATCCGACAGAAAAAAACGCCAATTTTACACTGAGAATTGTGGATGTGAGCACACCGTTTTATTTGAACACGAGGAAGACGAAGGGATTATGTACGGATTTACTGAAAACTACGTAAAAGTAAAATTCCCTTATCAACAAGAATTAACCAATACATTTCAAAAAGTCCGTTTAACAGAAATAGATCGAGATGGAATTATGAAATGTGAATTAATAGAAAATTCAGTGACGATATAACACTATGAAGAACATTTATATAACTAGAAGAGAGACCTTTAACGCAGCTCACAAATTATGGAGAGAAGAATGGTCCGCAGAAAAAAATTTTGAAGTTTTTGGTAAATGCTCCAATCACAATTGGCATGGTCATAATTTTCAATTGTATGTAACTGTAAAAGGAGTTCCAGACGAAGAAACAGGTTTTGTAATCAATTTAAAAACATTGAGTAAAATCCTACGTGAGAAAGTTATTGAGGAAATTGACCATAAAAATTTGAATTTAGACGTTCCATTTTTAAAAGGAATTATGGCATCCACTGAAAATATTGCTATTGCAATTTGGGATTTGATTGAAGATGATGTCCGTCAAAATGGTGGTGAATTGGCTAAAATTAAAATTATCGAAACAGAAAATAATTTCGTTGAATATTACGGTGGCAAAGAGCCATTTTAAACAACTGAAATTCAAACTAAAACAACAATTTTGGATACTAAAATATTAGAAGAAAATTACCTTTCAATCCTCAACGCTTTGGGTGAAAATCCAGAACGCGAAGGATTATTAAAAACACCAGAAAGAGTTGCTAAAGCAATGCAATTCTTGACAAATGGTTACGATACAAATCCAGATGATTTAATCAACCAGGCAATTTTTCACGAAGCCTATTCAGAAATGGTTTTGGTGAAAGATATTGAGGTTTACTCGCTTTGCGAACACCACATGTTGCCATTTTTTGGAAAAGCACACATAGCTTACATTCCCGATGGAAAAATTGTGGGCCTGAGTAAAGTTCCAAGAGTTGTAGATGCTTATTCGAGACGTTTGCAAGTTCAAGAGCGTTTGACAATTGAAATTAGAGATTGTATTCAACGAACACTTAATCCACTTGGTGTTGCTGTGGTTATTGAATGTTCCCACATGTGTATGCAAATGCGAGGTGTACAAAAACAAAATTCTGTAACAACAACTAGTGCTTTTACAGGTCTATTTTTGGAAAATGATGCAACTCGTAAAGAATTTATCAATTTAATTCAAGCGAAATTGCATTAAGGACCAATAGATTTAGTACTCTAAATTTCTTCCATTTGCTTTAACCTTTTCGAAGTAGTATCTTTGCAACCTTATGAAAATCAAAGAAGCTGTATTTGTCGTTTCCAATTCAGAAATTAGCAAATGTCCTACGGATGAAAAATTTGAATTTGCCTTTATCGGTCGTTCCAATGTTGGTAAATCTTCGTTAATTAATATGTTGACGGGAAAGAAAAACCTAGCAAAAACTTCTGGAACACCAGGTAAAACGCAATTAATTAATCACTTTTTGATTGATGAAAAATGGTATTTGGTGGATTTACCAGGATATGGATACGCTAAAGCTTCAAAAACAGCGCGCTTCAAATGGGAGAAATTTATTTCCGAATATTTAACGAAACGCAAAAACTTAATGAACACATTTGTGCTATTGGACGCACGTCTTGAGCCGCAGCAAATCGACCTTGAATTTATGAATTGGTGTGGTGAGAAAGGCCTTCCTTTTTCGATGGTTTTCACTAAAATTGATAAACTTTCCAGTACTGCACTTCAAAAAAACCTAGCGAAATACCGCAAAGAAATGTTGAAATATTGGGACGAATTACCTCCAGTTTTTACAAGCTCTAGCGAATCAGGATTTGGCAAAGAACCAATTTTAAATTACATCGGTGCTATTTTAGAGTAATAAACTAGATTTCAAAAGTTTACACGATCGAAAAAAAATCTGTGTTATGTGATTTTAGTCACATTTAGTTCGATTCTACTGCTTTAGATTTGTACTCATAAAACAACATTGAATTTTTGTTCAAGCTCGTTTTAAAGCAGTTTAAATTTAAAAACTAAGAATCATGAAAGCAAACATGGGTACAGCAGACAGAATTATCAGATTGGTAATCGTCGCAATTTTCGCAACACTTTATTTCACAGGAACTGTAACTGGCACATTCGGAATCGTGCTTTTGGCTTTAGGTGGGATTTTCACTTTGACAAGTTTAATCAGTTTTTGTCCTTTATACACACTTGTTGGATTATCAACTTGTCCAGTAAAGAAATAAGTTTTTTTTCAAATCACACTAATAAAACCATGAGCTTATTTCGTGGTTTTTTTTGTTTTATAAAAGAAATAGTTGGTTAAAGAATAGATTCCCAAAGTTGTTTTTATACTTTTAACTTATGAAAAAAATATTTCTGCTTTTTATTCTATTTGGAAGTTTGGGTTCTATTTCTTTTGCTCAAAAAAATTGTCCAGTAATTCCAACACCTGTAACCTATGTCATTCCAAACCTTGACAAAGAAAGTGCACTTCCGGGTATTCCTTTGGACTTGGGAGTTGACACTACAAATTTGCCTGAAAAATTGTACGATCAATTGGCTTATTTATTGAAAGTTAACCACCAAATGCGTGTGTTTGTGACCTACAATAAACCAATGATTCAGTTCAAAAAGTTGAAAAATGCCATTGAAGATTCTTATTCAATTAACGTTGCCAAAACGATTATAATTACATACACCAGCGAGCGTTCTTGTTTTTATGCCTTACAATCTTTAATGCAACTAATTGAAAACAAGAACAATGAGCCAGTTATAACTAAATGCTACATTCATGATTATCCAAAATTTCAATGGCGCGGTCTTCATCTTGATGTAGCACGTCATTTTTTCACCATTGAAGAAGTGAAACGCTACATTGACCTTATGGCAATTTATAAATTCAACACCTTTCATTGGCATTTAACGGACGATCAAGGCTGGCGAATTGAAATCAAAAAGTATCCGAAATTGACAGAAATTGGAGCGTGGCGAGATAGTACAGTGGAAAATCATTACACCACCAATCCAAGAACGTATGAGAAAAAACGTTACGGTGGATTCTATACACAAGCAGAAATTAAAGAAGTAATTGAATACGCTGCTCAACGTTATATTACAGTTGTTCCAGAAATTGAAATGCCTGGACATGCGCGTGCTGCCTTAGCTGCTTATCCTGAACTTTCGTGTACTGGAAAACAACAAGGAGTTGAAGGTTTGTGGGGCGTTTTTGACGATATTTTTTGTGCAAAAGAGGAAGCTATTATTTTTCTTCAAGACGTACTAACCGAAGTTGTTGAACTTTTCCCAAGCCAATACATTCACATAGGAGGCGATGAAGCTCCAAAAAATCGTTGGAAAAAATGTGAAAAATGTCAACATATCATTAAAGAAAATAAACTCAAAGACGAACATGAATTACAAAGTTATTTTATCCAACGAATGGACAAATTCCTTGCTTCGAAAGGTAAAAAATTAATCGGCTGGGATGAAATTTTGGAAGGTGGTCTTTCTCCAAACGCAGCTGTGATGTCTTGGCGCGGATTTGACGGTGGAATTGAAGCAGCCAATCAAGAGCATGAAGTAGTGATGTCGCCAGGTTCACATTGCTATTTTGACCATTATCAAGGACGAGGAAAAACAGAACCCATAGCTTTTGGTGGATTCACACCTTTAGAAAAAGTGTATGAGTTCAATCCAATTCCATCTGCACTAAAAGCTGATAAAGTGCATTACATTTTAGGCGCACAAGCTAATCTTTGGACGGAATACATATCTACTTTTTCCCAAGTTGAATATATGGTTTATCCGCGTGCAATTGCGTTGAGTCAAGTACTTTGGTGTCAAAACAAACCTACTTACGAAGCATTTGAAAAAAGTTTAATTGCTGTACAATTACCGCTTCTTGAAAAACGAAAAGTCAATTATTCCAAAACTTTTCTGAATGCAACGACCCAAGTATCGCGAACGAAAGACGGGATTGCTGTGCTAATTGCTTCCAAAAGAAAAGAAAATTTTAAAGTAAAAAAAACACCAGAAAATAGTGAACAAGATCTTAAAGCTGATATCACTTTAACAATCAATCGAAGTGAAAAACCACAGGATAATGTTATCGAATTTACATCTAATGAAACTCAAATAACAGAAAAAGTTGTTATCAAAAACTCACCGACTTTAGGCTTGCCAGTGAAACTAATAACCCTACCGAATAAACGTTACAACAACGGCGACATAACTTTAGTAGACGGAAATTATGGAACAATCCCTTGGAAAGGAAACGAATGGTTGGGTTATGATACAACTGAGATTTTTATTGAATTAGACTTACTTAAAAAACAAAAAATCAAAGGAATAGAGCTCTCATTTCTAAAAGATGAAGGTTCATGGATTCACCTACCTATTGCCGTTGAGATAGAAAATAGCTACAAACCTAAAAGTAAGAATCGGATCGCAGCTTCCAAAGAGAACAAACAAGATTCATTTGAAATGTCAAAAGTTTTTATTCCATTTAACAAGAAAGTTCAGAAAATAAAATTGACCATTTATTCCAAAAATAAAATTGAAAATGGTTTAGCTGGTGAAGGTCATCAACCTTGGACTTTTATTGATGAAATTAGAGTTATTAAATGATAGATTATTCCTTAATAAATCTCAAAACCTCAGATCCAATTCGAACTGAATAGAAACCTGATTTCAATTCTTCAACTTTGATTTCGGTAGTAAATTGAGCTAAAATTCCCATTTTTAAAACCCTTCCTTGTTGATCTACTAATTCATACTTTTCAGCGCTTTTGTTATCAGATTGAATAGTCAAAACTGTAGTGACTGGATTCGGGAAGAGTTGATAAGTAGACCTTGTTTTTTCCTCAACATCACCTAAGAAAATAACACAAGCTTCTTCTTGTTCAAAAGTTGAACTAAACAACTCCATCATCGCATTATAAACCAATAATTCATTACCTAAAAAAAGTGTATCATTATAAGTAGTCAAAGTGCCCATAGTTGTTTGTGGATTAAGATCCCAAAAACAATTTTCTGTAAATATGGATAAGTTATTATCTAAAGAATCTATTTGTGCCACAGCGAAATGTTTGTCGAAAACACCTTGTTGCTTAACGCCATATACTGGTCCGTTACTTAAAACAGCCACCGACTTGTTTCTATTTTCAACCATTGAATTAGTTCTTCCAAAAACTCCAGCGTCAAAAAGAACTGCTCCTGAAGAGTTAACTTTTACCATACTTCCGTAAGTAAAACTTGAACCACAAACACCAAAATTCCCATCAGAAAATTGATTCATTCGCGGGAAAACAAACCCATCATGGTCTTCATCCATGTAACGCTTTCCCCAGGTGAAATCTCCTGAAAAACTTGTTTTAATTAAATTTGCAGACTGTGTAAAACAACGAATTAATAAACCATCGGAAGCAATCATTACATCTGTAAAAATACTAGGCTCATTAAATCTTTTTAGCCAAATCAAATCACCAGCTGCATCTGTTTCGAAAATATATCCGCGGTAATTCTCACCTCCGTAATTGGTTGTGCCAACCGCTACAAAATGCCCATTACTTTTCTCTTTTGCGGCAACCAACTCTTGAAAGTCAATTGACAAGTTTCCTTCGAAATAATAATTTTTAGACCAAATTTTTGTACCTGTTAAATCCAATTTCATTAAAAAAGAACCCTTATTTCTAATTGTTCCCACAATTAACAAAGACGAATCTGCAGTTTGAATAACGTCATTAGCAACGAAAATTTCGCCACTGTTATCGCCTATAGATTTTTTCCAAAGTTCATTTCCATTTTTATCCAAACGTAAACAAGCTGCACCAAAATCTGCTTGCAATGGATTAAGCATTTTACCCACGACCACAAAACTTGAATCATACAATTGAATAACACGATTAAATGCAAATTCCGTATTAAAATTGCTGTAAGGTTTTGTCCATAGTTGTTGACCAAAGGAATCACAAACCATCAAGTAAGGAATCGAGTTATTTTGATCGTATTCAACCGTTCCAACAACTGCAAACCCATTTTCATAGGTTGACGAAATATCCATGGCAGGCGCATTGAAATCAGGTAAAAAATAACGATGAGAAGTAACACCAAGTTCTTGAGAAGAACAAATAAAGCTTGCAAAAATAAAAAGCAAGGTGAAGTAAATTGATTTCATACTGAATAGATTAGATAAAGAAAATACTAATTCCAAAAATCCCAAGTGATACCAATTTTAACTTGGAGATTTGGTAAGGTATAGCCTTTTATAACAGCTGTTGTCTTGTTAGACCAAAAGTAAGCGAAATTATCAGCTCTTACAAAAAAATGAAAGGTTTCGACTTCAAACGAACTAAAAAAAGCAACATTAACTAAAGTGTTTTGATAAATACCTGTCGATGAATCAATTAAATCAAGTAAATTCAATTGTGGAATATAAGCAGCACTTTTAAATTTAGAATTTAAAGCAATATCAAATCCACTGGCAAATTTCAACTTTTTTGCCTTGAAAATTCCTCCTTGAAAAAACAATCTTGCATTAAATTGATGTGTCGGAATTACTCTAAACTCCTCTTTCATCCCATTGAATACATAGCGAGGTGAAAAATAAAATTGCTTTACTTTAAATGGTTTTTCAATCAGAACTTGGTGTAAAATACCGGTAGATAAATTCACATCGTTTCTCCAAGTTTGCTGAAAACTATCAAAGAAATAATTGTCTTTATAGTTAATCAATTGATAATGAACATTAAAACCTTTGTTTGCATTAATGTCTTTTAATTTTAGTTGAAATTGTTGTCTTTTTTGTAACTCTAAATTGGCTAACTGATAAACTGAATTATTTGAATAAAAATGACGCTGAAATAAGGTTGGATAACAGTAGTTTAATTCGTGATTCATTTCTAATGTACCCTTCAAAAATGGAATTGAAACAACTGACTTTGATGAAAACCCACGTCCTGCACCAACTAAATTTAATTGACCTTGGTGATTAATTTTAATCTTTTTCCATGCGAAGGATAATTGTTCAAAGATTCCAATTTCACTGGTATCGCGTTTCATTTCGAAAGCTTGGTAATTCCAATAATCATAGTTTGCACCTGCTTCAAAAGTCAGTCCACTTTTTTTAAATAAAACGGACAAATTGTTATTAAAACGATTGGTACTTAATGTGTCATTGGTATTCAACGAGTCAATTGTAATCATTGGATAAATCAAAGACAAAGAATCATTTTCACTGTAAAATCTTTTTTGATTACTGTACTGATTTACAAGTTGTAAGCGAATAAAATTAACAGAATCTCCTGTTATTCTAAACTGATTCTTTAAGTTTAAAACGCTATTATTTACGTTTGATTGCGCGTTTTCTTTAACAATTGAAAGCAGTCCTGGTGGAAAATTAGTTGCCAAAGTATCAACGAGAACACCACCATTCCACGCATTTGACTCGTTGGCATAAATTCCTGAAAAGAGAAATGAATAGCGTTTGCCGATTTTTGCTAATTTAAGATCGTATTGATTGTTTTGAAGATTGCTATTTCTTAAAAAACCTGCGGATTGGTTGCGTTTTATCGCCGCATTTAGAATAAAATCATATTTAAAAGCTTGCTGATAATTAAAATTTAGGAGTTGAGTTCCTTGAGAACCAAAAACATACGAAAAACCTATATGAGGTAAAGCCGTAAAAATTAAACGGTTATCAACTTTAGGATTTGAAATGAAAATACCTCTTTCCGGAGCAAAAAAATGATCCGCTTGAATATACTGAAACTGCCGATTAAATTGGTTAGGGGTAAACGAATTAGAGAAACCTGATGAAATCAGGTCAACTGAATTTAATTCGCCTCCAGTTTTAAAGCTTATTTTTAAAGAATCCAGTTCAATCGCTGCATCTAACTGACACCATGAAATTACAGGGAGAGAGATGAAAAAAAATAGAACTTTTATGCGCTTCATAAAAACAAACTTAACAAAAAAAGGGGCATTGAGCCCCTTTACTATTTTCAAGAAAGTTGAATTACAATTTATTGATGTGAACTTGTAAACCTGATTTCAAGTTTGCAGCTTTGTTTTTGTGGATAACATTTTTCTTAGCTAATTTATCCAACATCGCTACAACAGCAGGGAATAAAGTTTCAGCTTCTTTGCGATCTTTAATCTCACGTAATTTACGAGCTGCATTACGAGCAGTTTTATGTTGGTATTTGTTCAACACTCTTTTCGAATCATTAGAGCGAATACGTTTGATAGCTGATTTATGATTTGCCATTTGTTTTTATTTTAATTTTTTGTTATTGTTTTTTAATATTTCAAAAGTAGCCCATAGGAGAATCGAACTCCTGTTTCCAGGATGAAAACCTGGCGTCCTAACCACTAGACGAATGGGCCAAATTACCGTTTACTACCGGATTTGGTAGCCCATAGGAGAATCGAACTCCTGTTTCCAGGATGAAAACCTGGCGTCCTAACCACTAGACGAATGGGCCAAAATGTCAATTCCCGCTTAAATTTGGGAGTGCAAATATAGAATGTTTTTTTTTAAGCGCAATAACTTCTTTCGATTTTTTTAAAATATTTCTGAATCGTCAGCACTCATCTTAAATCCGAGTCGTTTTGCTGTTTGTAATTTTAAGGTCTCACCGATGTATTGAATCTGAGCCACAGATACTTCGCTGTAATATTCAAACGGAGGAATGTATAAATCAAATTGAAGCGCATAGGCAAAAACCATTTGTACAATCACTCCAGTTAATTGCTCGTTTAACAATAAATGTTGCGGATCGCGGAAATGAGCACCGATAGAACCTTTTCCTTCAATCATAAAATGGCGTTCATGATTGATGAAAATTCGACCAATTAAATAACCTCGATCGTCCATTCTGTTCTGAAGAAATGATTCTGCCAAAAAATTATAGACATTGATAATTCCAAAATATCCGTTATTTTCATTTTTGTTAAAATAGCTTGTTCCCCATAAAGGATTATGGTCAGGCAAACGGAAGACATTTTGATGTAAATTAAACACAAGTACATCGCTACCTATGTAGACATGAATTTCAAACTTTCCTTTATCCACAAAATTCAACCGAATTCGAGGGTCTGTGATTGATTTTTGCAAAGTTTCAAGCTCTATTTTAATCTTCTCTTTAAAGGTCTCAAATACTTTTTCACAATCATCAGCAATATCTTGTTTTAATGCCGATTTATCTAAGAGTAACTTCAAAAGTTGCGCTCGATTTGCTTCTAGTGGGTCTTTTGCCATACTTTTTATTTCCTCAAAAATAGAATAATAGTGATTCCAACAGTGTAATCAAATGTTAAAATAAACGTTGATATAGATGAATTGAACATTAAAACTTGGTTAATCGCTCAAAAAACACGATATTTGAAAGTTGAAATTTATGGTAGGCTATTTGTTAACCATTCAGCAAACAACAAAAACAATGAAAAAACGAATTTGGTTTATTATTAATCCTATTTCTGGAGTGCGTCGCAAAGACGATATTCCTCAAATGATTCGTGAGTATCTTAATCACGATTTATTCGATTACGAAATCAAATTAACAGAACACAAAGGTCATGGACTTGACTTAGCCAAAGAAGCTGTGGAAAATAACATAGATGTTGTTTGTGCGGTTGGTGGCGATGGTTCTGTTCATGAAGTTGGAACAGGTTTAATTGGTTCCTCAACGAAATTGGCAATCATTCCAATTGGTTCAGGAAATGGTTTAGCGCGACACATGAACATTCCTCTTTCAGTTTCTAAAGCAATTGAATGTATCAACGATTTGTACGAAATTCAAATGGATACCGTACTTGTAAATGACACACCGTTTCTTGGAGTTGGAGGTTATGGTTTAGATGCTGTAATTGCAAAAAAATTCGACGAAGACAAAAAACGCGGTTTTGGAACGTATGTTAAACACGTTTTCAAAGAATTTTTTAAATACAATCCAATAAATATTTCAATCGACACCAACGGGCAAATTAAAAAAATGCCAGTTGTTTTATGTACAATTGCCAATACATCCGAATTTGGAAATGGTTTTGTTGTTTCTCCCAAATCAGATGCAACAGACGGTAAAATTGAATTATTTATTCTTAAGCCCTTCTCTTTTTGGAGAACGCCTGCTATCATCTATCAGTTTTTCACTAAACGTTCTCACAAATCTCAATTTGCTGAAGTTATTTCTTTTGAAAAAGCTAGAATAAATCTTTCACAACAAATCGCTCATTACGACGGCGAACCTGTTGACGTTCGAAGTGAATTAAACGTTCAAGTGGTTCCAAAAAGCCTCCACATTTTAATAGGTAAAAAATAATATGTCATTTATCGCTACAGAATTAACTACTTTCCTTGAAGTTTTAGGGAAATTAGATGCTACAACACAACCACTTTGGGGAAATATGTCTGCTCAACGAATGGTAGAACATTTAACAGATGGTATTTCGATGTCACGTGGAAGAGGTGATTTTAAAGTAGTTGTTCCTGAAGAGAAAGCAGCACAGTTAAAACAATTTCTTTATTCGGATAAACCAATGGCGCAAAACATTCAAGTTCCATTTGCCCTGCCGGATACAACATTGCGCAATGCAGATCTAGATGATGCCATAGATGAATTTACTTTAGCATGGGTAGATTACGAAGAAGAACGCGAAGAAGATCCTAACAAAATGGCGAACCATCCTTTTTACGGAAGTCTTACACGAGAAGAATGGTTAATCGTTCATTCTAAACACTTCACTCACCATTTCAAACAATTTGGCTTGATTGAATGAATCCAATGTTGATTTCTGGAATTTTAGGTTTAACGCTTGGCACCTTAAATTACTTGTATTTTAGAACGAAAGGTTATACTTCTTATGGCCAATTGTATTTAAGTATTATTGCTTATTTCGGTTTGAGTTTACTATTCTTGAAGTATCTTTTGTAGTACAAAATAATTTAAAGATTTGTAAACACTAAAGTTGCTACAGCAGCTCCTAACAGCGGTCCAACAATTGGCACCCAAGCATACGACCAATCAACATTTTTATTCGGACGAGGCAAAAGAGCATAAACGATTCTTGGTCCCAAATCTCTCGCAGGATTGATGGCATAACCTGTAGTTCCTCCTAAAGAAATACCAATCACCCAAACCAATAATCCAACAGGCAAAGACTCTAAAGAGCCTAAACCAAATTGTGCCTCATTTCCTTCAATTAAAACGGTTGGCCCAGCCAAATAAAAAATAGCAAAAATCAAGATAAAAGTCCCGAAAAATTCACTGAACAAATTACGAGGAATGTTGCGAATTGCAGGCCCAGTGCAAAAAACACCTTTAACTGCACCTTCATCGTCGGTAGCTTTAAAATGATCGTGGTAAAATTGATAAATCAAAAAACTTCCGGCCATTGCTCCTAAAGTTTGGGCTAAAGCATAACCTGGTACGAGGTTCCAATCAAATTTTCCAGCTAAAGCTAATGCAACTGAAACAGCAGGATTCAAATGAGCTCCACTGATTTTTCCAACTGTGAAAACGGCCACAAAAACACCTAAACCCCAACCTGTTGTGATTAATAGCCAAGCAGGATTTCCAGCGGCTAATGTGTTTTTCAAGGATAAATTGGCAACAACACCTGCGCCAAAAACAATTAAAATACAGGTTCCAATAAATTCAGCGAGATAAATACTCATAACTTATAGTTTGAAGCAAGGTTAATAAATTCAGTTAATTGTTCGGTTTGCCATTCTCCACTTTGGTTTAATTCATCAGCTAAAATACGGATTACTTCAGGCGCAATTGCTATTGTTTCAGCAGCATCTAAAAATAAACAGCGTGTTCTTCGAGCCAAAATGTCTTCTAGAGTGAACGCCATTTCTTCTTTAACTGCATAACGAATTTGAGCTTCACTTATCATAAGTTTATTGGAAAGTGAATGCAAACTCCCAAAAGACGCAAGTTTATCCATTTGATTTCCATATACATGCAACGGATTTTCCCAAGAACTGTTTTCGGAATAACCAAAAATCTTTAGTGTTTCTGTTGCGCTTTTCCTAGTGGTTAATACTTGATGTTTTAGCGCTAAGTCAATTGCGTCTTCCCCCATTTTGCGATAGGTTGTCCATTTTCCACCCAAAACGTTTATCAACCCACTCTCTGTTCGCTCAACGATGTGTTTTCTAGACAAGGCTTTAGACGACTTTCCTGTTGCAGAAATCAATGGACGTAAACCCACGAAAACACTTTTAACATCTGATCGAGTTGGCTTTCGCGTCATATATATTTCTGCATTTGCCAAGATAAAATCGATTTCCTCAGCTGTTGATTTTGGTTCATAAGTAACAGTAGCAACTTCTGTATCAGTTGTTCCAACAACAACATGATCATTCCAAGGCACAGCAAACAAAACTCTTCCGTCGCTTGTGTTAGGAACCATAATTGCGTTTTCAGACTTCAAGAAACTTTTATCTAAAACTAAGTGCACACCTTGACTTGGACGAATTTTTAATAAGGCATTTTCGTTGTCTAATTTCATTACTTTTTCTGCAAAAACACCCGTTGCATTAATCACAACTTTAGCGAAAATTGTATGAGACGAGTTTGACAATGAGTCAATCGCCTCAACACCTACAATTTGATTATTCTTTTTAATAAATTTAGTAAAATCCATATAATTCAACACACAGCCGCCTTCAGCATCAATTGTGTGCGCCAAACTTATTGCCATTCTCGCATCATCAAATTGTCCATCGTGATAAATAACTCCTCCATTCAATTCTGTTTGATTGACATTGGGAATTTGAGCGATTGTTTCTTCTTTATTTAACATTTGAGATGGACCTAAACCCAGTTTTCCAGCCATTAAATCATAGATTTTCAATCCTACACCGTAAAACGGATTTGACCACCAATCATAAGTTGGAATAATGAATCGCATATTTCTAACCAAATGTGGCGCATTTCGAAGCATTAAACCCCGCTCTCTCAAAGCTTCTGTTACCAATGAAATATCTCCATTTTTCAAGTAACGAACGCCTCCATGTACTAATTTAGTGCTGCGCGATGAAGTTCCTTTTCCGAAATCGAATTTCTCAATCAATAGAACTGATAAACCACGACTAACAGCATCCAAAGCCGTTCCTAAGCCTGTTGCTCCTCCCCCAATTACAAGGACATCCCAACTTTTAGTTTCGGCAAGTTTGGTTAGATTTTTTTGTCTATTCATTTAGTGGTAATTTTTCCCATTCTTGCATTCCAAAGTGTCACTATTCGTTGTGTGTTTTCATTGTCTATAGGTTGGAACTCTGCTTCTTTTTGCCAAATTTTCTTCAATTCTTCCTGATCTTTCCAAAAACCAGTTCCTAAACCTGCTAGAAATGCTACACCCAAAGCTGTTGTTTCAGTTGTACTTGGTCGAATTACCTCAGCATTTAATAAGTCGGACTGAATTTGCATCAACAAATTGTTTTTACTAGCTCCGCCATCCACTTTCAAAGATGAAAAAACAACTCCAGCATCTTTTTGCATTTCAAAGATAATTTCTCTTGAACGCATGGCAATAGCTTCTAAAGCAGCCCGTGCAATGTGGCCTTTTTCAGTTCCTCTGGTAATTCCCATAATTGCTCCTGTTGCGTTGGAATCCCAATAAGGCGCTCCCAAACCAGCCAAGGCAGGAATAAAAGTTAAGCCGCCATTATTTTCAACAGATCTAGCTAGACCTTCCACTTCTGATGAAGATTCAATAATTTGCATTCCATCACGAAGCCATTGAATCAAAGCACCAGCAATAAAAACGCTGCCTTCAATAGCG
This sequence comes from Crocinitomicaceae bacterium, assembly GCA_044350515.1. GTDB lineage: Bacteria > Bacteroidota > Bacteroidia > Flavobacteriales_D > Crocinitomicaceae > UBA952. The sequence goes on from JBILHL010000004.1 coordinate 63,516, forward strand.
TAAGTTGTTTTTCCGTTTAACTGCCAAGCAATCGTTGTCAGCATTTTGTTATTTGACTTAACCGGATTTTCGCCCGTGTTCATTACACAAAAACAACCAGTTCCATAAGTGTTTTTTACTTCACCCGCGTCAAAACAAATTTGTCCAAACAAAGCTGCTTGTTGGTCACCAGCAATTCCACTAATGGCAACGCTTGTTTCCCAATCTGCCAATTTTGCAAAACCTACAACACCAGAAGAGGGCATAACTGTAGGCAAAATCGTTGACGGAACTTGCAATAAATCGAGTAATTCTTCATCCCATTTCAGTTCATGAATATTGTAAAGTAAGGTTCTACTTGCGTTACTTGGGTCAGTAACATGCGTTTGGCGTTGGGTTAAATTCCAAATCAACCACGTATCAATTGTCCCAAACAATAAATCTCCTTGTTCTGCTAGTTTACGATTTTCTGGCTTTTGATCTAAAATCCATTTAATTTTAGTTCCAGAAAAATAGGAATCAACAACCAAACCTGTTTTCTCTTGAATTTTGTCTTCATGACCTTGGTCAACTAACTCCTTACAAAAAGCAGAAGTTCGCCTATCTTGCCAAACAATCGCATTATAAACTGGCTGACCAGTGATTTTATTCCAAACGACTGTTGTTTCCCGTTGATTGGTTATCCCAATTGCTTCGATTTGATCTGGAGAAATACTTGCTTTAAACAACACCTCTTTTATAGCCTTTACTTGAGTTTCCCAGATTTCTAGTGGATCGTGTTCAACCCAAGATTCTTTTGGGAAATATTGTTTGAATTCGTATTGTGCAAGTGCAATTTGATTGCCTTTATGGTCAAAAATCAATGCTCTTGAACTAGTTGTTCCAGCATCGATTGCAAGTATGTATGGTTTCATTTTTTAAATTTTGAATCTAAATTTAACTGAATTTTTAACGTGCTTGAGATAAATTAATGATGATTTCGAATTTTAAATTGATTGCTATACATTTACAATATCTATGTCTATTAACAATGAAAATAGTATTCCAAGTATCTTTTTTAAAATGTTGAATTACTTTTTATATTCAAATAAATTCATTTCTTCTTCTAGTTTAATTGAAAAAAAATGATGACTAAAAAATATCTCTACAATTAATTGAGCGCTTAATTCTAGCTTAAAATAAATCAACTAACTTTTATGAATCTTACCTTACTAAATTAATATGCCCATTTACAACTCTGTATTCATCTGTATTGGGCAATTTATATAAAATTTTATAAGTATAGATTCCGATTGGACAGCGCTTAAAATCAATGTGACCATTCCAACCTTTTCGGGCATCATAAGTTTGGAAAACAAGTTCTCCCCAACGATTGAAAATATTCATTTCAAAATTAGCAGGATCAAAACCTGAAGTAAAAACAGGTGTAAACATATTGTTGTATTCATCTCCATCTGGCGTAAAGGAATTTGGAATATAAAAAACAACATCACCTTTTATTTGAATAGTGACATTGTCAACATCAACACAACCAAATTCGTTGGAAACTGTCAATGTAACAAGGTAGTTTCCTTCAGAATAAGGATAAGTATATTCAATTGTCGAAGCACTTGTTTCCATAATCTCTCCATTTCCAAAGTTCCAAATTGAGCTACTTTGTCCAGTACTTCCATTTTGAAAGGTCACAAAAGGAGAATCTGCAGTAAGAAAAATGGGGGTAGCATTAATAGATGCAACTGGATTGGGATGAACAATTATAGTTGTTTGAACTTGGTTTGTACAACCAAAACTATTAGTTCCATCAATTAAATATGTTGTTGTTTGAAACGGTGTAAAGTTACTTGCTGAACCAAAACCTTCTGGAGACCAAAGGTATGAATCCGCCCCTGAAATCGATACTAGCGCTGATTCTCCAAAGCAAATTTCTTGATTTTCTGAAATTTGTAATTCTGGTAAAGGATTTACTACAACTTGAATAGTCTTAGAATCGGTACAACCATCGATACTTAAACCTATTATAGTGTAAATCTGTGTTGAATTTGGAAAAAGTGATTGGGTTGATACATTTGAATTGGTTAGTCCAACTCCTTGCCATGCATAAGAATCAGCGCCATTAGCGGTCAAATTTAAATTATCACCTTCACAAATTGTTGTTGCACTTGCAATAAGATTAACAACTGGATTTGGATATACAGTCACAGTTACATTACCAGTATTTGTGCAACCATATTGATCTACTGCATTCAATGTTAAAGTTGTTGTTTGACTTGGTGAAAAAGTTAAAATTCCACTTGGAGAAATTGTTCCTAGCGATGGTGTCCAAGAATAAGTTGACGATGTTCCAGGATTTAGGATTGCAGTACCTCCATCACAAAAGGAAGTATCCAAGTTTGGAATTATTGGTGGAGAAGAAATAATTAAATCCAAATTCACAATTGAATCGCATCCATTAACAGACTGAAGGTTATTCGTGTAAATTCCTGAGGTTGTTAGCGTTTGATTACCAAATTGATAAGGTCCACCATTACAAACTGTCTGAGTTAAATTTGTTGTAAAAGTAGGATTTATGGTTACAGTAATTTGATCCGTTACAGGGCAAATTCCTGGACTTGCTAAAAGTGTTGTCGTAACTGTATAAGTTTGCGTAATTGGAGTTGTACCATTATTCTGAATTGTTGCAGTAGGATTTGAAATTGTAGTTGAACTTAAACCAGTTGAAGGCGACCAAGAATATTGATAGAGCGGATTATTAGCTGTTCCAATAGTTGTCGAGCCACCAGAACAAATCGTCGCATCTCCACCTGCATTAGAAATAGCTTGCTCTGTATAGATAATAATATTTTTTACAGAATGTTGGTCGTTTGCGCCACCAGTTGAGGCTGTAAACCCCATATAACCTGTAAAATTGATAGTGAAATTTGCAGTTAAATACTGTGTATTATTTATGAATAGAGTAATAACACCATTGTTATAAGTAATTCTGACGCGTTTGTAAGTATTACCTCGGATAAAATTCAGATTTCCTCCTGTGTTGTTTAACTTTACAATTCCAGCATTACATTCTCCATATCCAACACCGTAATATATTTGCAATTCAGGATTTGTTCCACAACCATTATCCCAAGTATCTAAGGCAACTTTTAATCCATTAGCTGAACCTGGAATTCCAAGTCCACCTCCATTCACAAATCCTGTTGGTGGAACATCTAAAAAACAAAATGCCAAACCATCCGCAGCATTACCTCCCCAAATTCGATAATCAAATTCAACTGTCCATTTTGAACAAATCAATGGATTGATTGGCGTAGCATAAAAAATGCCACCACTTTGTGTATTTGAACTATTTGTTAATCGTATCTCGTCTTGAAAAGTATCCGTATCACCTTGTGTATCAGTCACAATTGCATTTCCTGTTAAATTCCAACCAACAGTACTAATCGTTGGTGTTCCTCCTGAAAGTTGAGCAAAAACATTTGTTTGAGCAAAAGAAAACTCAAAAACGAACATAACAAACATTAAAACCAAAAAGGGCACTTTCATAACAGAATGGTTTAAAATCAATTAATTAACCTTTAGTTGTTTGCTAAAATATTCAAAATTTTTGGATTCACAATATACTTAGTGTATATTTGACACAAACAAACACGCATGAGTCAAAATAAAAATAAACAAAAAAAGCACTCTGAAATCTTTCAACCTTTCAACATTATTGTTTTTGGAGGTGATGGAGATTTAGCGCTTCGCAAGATATTCCCAGCCATCTTTCATCGCGAACAAGATGGCCAATTGCTCTGTCCTTACAACGTTGTGGCAATCACTCGCAACAAACCAGAGGAAACAAAATTCAAGGAAGATTTGATTCGCTTTTTAAAATTAACAGCAGAAGAACATACCACAGAAGAATCAATTTTATCCTTTGCCAAAAAGGTTCAACTCATTCAAGCTGCTGATGCAACTATTGCTGATTATCAAGATTTAGCGAATTACTTAAATCAATTTCCAGATTATCAAAACATTTACTATTTCTCAACACCTTCAGCTGCATTTGGACCAATTGCTCAAACATTAAAAGCTTCAGGATTGGTTACAGAAACAAGTAAAGTAGTACTTGAAAAACCGTTGGGCTATAGTTTAGAATCTTCTAAAAAAATCAACAACGACATTACTAAAGCATTCAATGAACATCAAATTTACCGAATCGACCATTATTTAGGTAAAGAAACGGTTCAAAATTTAATGGTGCTTCGATTCGCCAATAATTTATTTGAACGCGCTTGGGATTCTGAACACATCGATAATATTCAAATTACTGTTTCCGAAAGTTTAGGTGTTGAAAAACGTGCTGCTTACTATGATAACAGTGGTGCTTTGCTGGATATGGTTCAAAATCATTTGCTGCAATTACTTTGCTTAGTGGCAATGGAACCACCGCATACGCTTGAAGCTGATGAAGTAAGAAACGAAAAATTAAAAGTTCTTCGTGCGCTTCGACCAATGAATAAAAAGTCAGTAACAACAGACACAGTTAAAGGACAATACACACGTGGAGTCGTTAAAGGTCAAGAAGTACAATCTTATTTAGAAGATATTGAGAAATTCAATTCTAAAACGGAAACCTTTGTTGCTTTGAAAACCTATGTAGATAATTGGCGGTGGAAAGATGTTCCTTTTTATTTAAGAACTGGAAAACGCATGAACAAACGTTACTCAGAAATTGTAATTAATTTCAAGGAAGTGCGTCACAACATATTTCCTTCAAAGGAGAAATTAAATAGCAATAAATTGATTATTCGTTTGCAACCTGAAGAACGTATTGAATTGGTTCAAATGACTAAAATCCCCGGTCCAGGTGGGTATCGTTACAAACCAATCGCTTTGAAATTAGATTATTTAGATTCATTTAAAGAACGTTTTCCGGAAGCTTACGAACGTTTAATCATCGACGTTATTCGCGGAAATCAAACGCTTTTCATGAGTCAAGATGAATTGATTACTGCGTGGACTTGGATTGAAAGTGTGACTAATAGTTGGAAGGCTAACAATCATGCGAATATCTTGTATGAAGCAGGAACGTGGGGTCCTGGCGATTTAATTATGGATGAAGGCACAACCTGGATTACTAAATCTTGGAGAGAATGATTCTAGAATTTGAAACGAAGGAAAAGATGTTTGAATCCTTGGCTATTAAAGTAATTGAGGATTTAAATGAAGCTGTAAAAACGAAAGGAAAAGCCACACTTTTAGTTTCTGGTGGCTCAACACCAAAGCCCCTTTTTCAATTATTGAATCAATACGAACTAGATTGGGAAAAAATCACCATTGGTTTAGTTGATGAACGCTTTGTAAACAATACAAGTGAGTTTTCTAATGAGAATTTAGTAGTTAATAATTTGGTTACTAATAGTGCTAAAAAAGCGACCTTTGTACCAATGGTTTTTAATGCTGAAAGCGAAAATTTAAACCTTGAATTGGTGAAAAAGGCATACAATATATTTGAAAATACAACTGTAGTTTTACTTGGAATGGGCGATGATGGTCACACAGCCTCAATTTTTCCAAATGATGAAGCCTCGGTTATAGCCAATACAACACTAGAAACGATTGCGTTTACAAATTCACCTAATCATCCTAAGAGACGTATTACATGTACCACTTCATTTTTGAAAAAAGCAAGCCACACTTATTTGTTATTTACAGGAGAAAATAAAAAAACAGTTTTAGAAGAAGCTAAAGAAAAGAAATATCCAATAGGTGTGTTTTTAAACACCATTGAATCCGTTTATTTTGCAAAATAAAAAAATATGAATCAACGAATTATAGAAATTACCAATCGAATCATTGAACGCAGTAAAGAAACTCGTGAACAATATTTAGCTGATATGAAAGCAGCACATGCTGACGGAGTAACACGAAAAGACTTGCATTGTGGAAATCTTGCGCATGCTTTTGCAGGCTGTTCTTCTCATGAGAAAAAAGAATTAGCTGAAAATTTCACGCCAAATATTGGAATCATTACTGCATACAATGACATGCTTTCTGCTCACAAACCGTATGAAAATTACCCAGAAAAATTACGTGAATATGCCATCAAACACGGTGCTGTTGCGCAAGTTGCTGGTGGTGTTCCTGCAATGTGTGATGGTGTTACGCAAGGACAAACAGGAATGGAACTTTCATTGTTTAGTCGTGATGTAATTGCACTTTCTGCGATTGTTGGATTAACTCACAATATGTTCGACGCTGGGCTGTACTTAGGTATTTGCGATAAAATTGTTCCAGGACTAATGATGGGTGCCTTGCGTTTCGGACATTTACCTGCTGTTTTTGTACCTGGTGGACCTATGCCAACGGGAATTAGCAACGACGAAAAAGCACGTATTCGCCAAGAATATGCGGAAGGAAAAATCGGACGTGCAGAGCTATTAAAAGGTGAATCTGATTCTTACCATTCGCCAGGAACATGTACTTTTTACGGTACTGCCAACAGCAATCAAATGTTGATGGAAATCATGGGAATGCAATTGCCCGGTTCTAGTTTTGTGAATCCAGGTACTGAACTTCGCCATTTATTAAACGAAGAAGCAGTTAAAGTGGCAGCAGCAAATTCTAAAAAAGGGTTTGAATTTTCTTTGGCAAATCAATTCGATGAAAAAACGATGGTCAACGGAATCATTGGATTACTAGCGACAGGAGGTTCAACCAATCATACCATTCACTTAATAGCCATTGCACGAGCTGCTGGAATCATCATCAATTGGGAAGACATGTCGGATTTATCAGATGTTGTTCCTTTATTGACACGTATGTATCCAAATGGTGCAGCAGATGTGAATCATTTCCATGCTTCTGGTGGAATGTCTTTTGTAATTAGAACCTTACTTGAAAATGGAATTTTACACGAAGATGTACGCACCATTTTAGGTCAGGGATTAACAGCTTACACGAAAGAACCAAAAATCAAAAATCACGAATTGGTTTGGGAAGAAGGAGCAACAGAAAGCTTGAATACAAGTATTATCCGACCTGTTAGCGAACCTTTTTCTGCTGATGGTGGAATCAAAATCTTACTAGGAAACATAGGCCGATCTGTGATTAAAACGGCTGCTGTTTCACTCGAAAATAGAGTCGTTGAAGCTCCTGCAATCGTTTTTGACGAACAAATTGATTTAATCAATGCCTTTAAACGCGGTGAATTAGAAAAAGATTTTGTAGCTGTGTTGCCATTCCAAGGACCAAAACAAAACGGAATGCCAGAATTACATCAGCTCACTCCAACTCTAACTGTTTTACAAAAACGTGGATTCAATGTTGCTTTGGTAACTGACGGTAGAATGTCAGGTGCTTCGGGTAAAGTTCCTGCAGCAATTCACATGATTCCTGAAGCAAAAGACGGTGGTGCAATTGCAAAAATACAAACAGGCGACATCATACGTTTGGATGCAACCGCTGGTATCTTAACGTGTTTGACACCAGAAATGGAAGATAGAACACCTCGCACGAAAGACGTACGCACGCAAGGTTTTGGTAGAGAATTATTTAACAACTTACGTCATCAAGTTACTTCAAGTGAAGATGGCGCATCATTTATCTTATAGTCATGGTTCAAAACGGTATAGAAACAATCCTAAAACACAATCCTGTAATTCCTGTAGCAACAATTCACAATGCAGAAGAATTGGAAACAATTGTCTCAAAAATTCAAGCTGCTGGAATTAACTGCATCGAAATTACATTACGCACTGATTTCGCACTAGAAGCTATTAAACAATTGAAAGCGAGAAATATTCTAGGGTTTTTTGTGGGTGTTGGTACAGTAATTCGTCCAGAACAAGTTGAACAAGTGAAAGCGCTGGAAGTTGATTTCATCGTTTCTCCAGGTTTGACAGAGAAGTTATCAGAAGCATTGGCAGTATCTGGAATCCCATATATTCCTGGTGTTTCTACAGTGAGTGAAATCATGTTAGGTTTGGAAGAAAACTGCGCCTTTTTCAAATTTTTCCCTGCTAATCTTTCGGGTGGAATTGAGGCGTTAAAAGCTTTTGGTCAATTGTTTCCAACTGTGAAATTCTGTCCAACAGGAGGAATTACAGAAAGTACTTACGAAAGCTATTTAGCTGAAAAAAACATTATTTCTGTTGGTGGAAGTTGGATGTTGAAGTGAATTTAAAATTTAGAATTCAGAATGAAGAATGAAGAATGAAGAATTTAGAATGATGTACTTCCCTAAATAGAGTTGAACAAAACAAAGAAATAAAAAGTACGTTGATTAAATGAAATTTCTTATTCAAAAATCACTTCAATCAACGTAGTTTTTTGCTTAGTGAATCGAATAAGATGCAGACTGATTTTTCAACAAATTCAAACTAGAAATTGTTTTTTTCGGCCTTTGATTGTTTGATTTGTTTTCTGAAAAAACCAACAAGGATAAATCATTTCGTTTGTTCCAATCAACTTTTAGTAAATCTTCTAACTGAATAAATCCAACTTGATAAGCGTAATCTTTTCCGATGTATAGATCTTCAATTTCATTGAAATTAAATTCGGACAAAGTATTAATGTTATCTGATCCGATATATACTTTTAAAAGCAAACTTTGCGATAGATTTCTAGTTTCTAGATTTGTTCTTCTGTATTCATACGCATAATTATAACGCAGTGCAGAGATATCAGATAATACTGCACTAGCTGTTGGAAAACCCCCTGCTCCTTTTCCATAAAACAATTGCTTGTCGGCATAAGCTGCTTGAACTAGAACAGCATTGAATTCATTATCAACATTATAGGTCGCATGAGAAGATTCAATGATGTGTGGCGCCAAATAAGCAAATAATTTGTTTTCAATGACATAAGCTTTTGCTAACAGTTTTATCCTGAAACCTTTTTCTTTTACAAATCTTACATCTTCTTTCTTTAAGTTTCTGATACCAACGGTTAACAAATCAGAAGGTGCAACAACAGCACCAAAAGCATGTTTTAGAAGAATTGTCAACTTATAAATAGAATCAAAACCATCAACATCGAGTGTTGGATCCGACTCAGCAAAACCTTTTTCTTGAGCTTCTAGCAATGCTTCTGAATAGGCAATTCCATTATTGGACTGTGTTAGAATGTAATTTGTAGTCCCATTTAAAACACCTTCAATTGAAGTTAATAAATCATTATTGTAATATTCTTCAAGGTTTCGAATAATCGGAATTGAACCCGCAACAGCAGCCTCATACAAAAGAGAAACTCCATTTTCCTTCGCTAGTGCTATTAACTCAGCCAAATTTTCTGCTAATACTTTTTTGTTAGCTGTAACAACATGTTTTTTTCGTTGCAAAGCTTCTTTTATAATGGTATAAGCTTCTGCACTATTATTAATTAGTTCAACAACAACATTAATTGATTCATCCTCTAAAATTTCCCTTGAATTATAAGAAATTGGAATTGTTGTGAATTCTCGTTTTTTGTTTGGATTCTTTGCTACAATTTTTATAATTTTTGCATCCAAATTATTAGATTCTTCAAGCACTTTGTATAGACCAGAACCTACACATCCAAAGCCAAAAAGTCCTATGTTTATTTTTTTCATTTTTTCTAATTTAAGCTGTAAATAATACTTCAATATTCCCCTTCTCTATTTTTAATAAGGAATTTGATTTTGAATAACTGTAAAACTCATCGAAAAGATTTATAAGCGACTCGTATTCAATTAAAAAACCGTCATGACCAAAATTTGATTTAATGGTTCGATAGATGGAATTTGGAATAGATTGAAAAAGAGTAAGTTGCTCCTTAAGCGGAAATAATACATCACTTGTAATTCCAATAATTAAAGTTTTTGCCTTAATTGCATTTAATGCATTTTTAATATTTCCCCTTTCACGACCAACATTGTGCGAATCCATTGCTTTTGATAAAGCAACATAAGAATAAGCATTAAAACGGTCAGCCAATTTTTCGCCCTGATAACGTTGATAATGAGCTGCTTTAAACTGATTAACTTTATTTGTAACAGTTTCATTTTGCGACAGCAAGTACCCTTCATAAGAACGATAACTAAGAAGAGCAATACTTCGAGCGGCAATCAGTCCATTTCTACCACCGTTAGGTTTTTTTAGAAAGTAAGTTGAATCTGCTTCAATAGCTAATCTTTGGCTCTCATTAAATGCAATTCCGTAAGGAGAATGTTGGGAATTTGTTGCAATTAAAATTAAATTATCGAACAAATCGGGTTTTTCAATAGCCCATTCCATCGCTTGTTGCCCTCCAAGTGACGCTCCAACAAGTGAATGAATTCTATTAATTCCAAGGTGTAATCTTAACTTTTCATGAAGTCGAAAAATATCGCGAATCGTAATCTGAGGAAATTCATCAAAGTAGGTTACTCCATTTTCGTCAGAAGAAAGTGGACCTGTAGAACCATAACATGAACCTAAAATATTCGCGCAAATAACGAAATGCTCATCTTCATTGAAATAGCCATGTTCTCCACAAATAGTTGGCCACCAGTCAGAAGCATTGCTATTTGCTGTCAATGCGTGACAAATCCAAATTACATTATTTTTACTTTCATTAAATGTTCCACTTGTATGGTAAACAACCTCTACATTTTGTAAAACGATTCCACTTTCAAGTTGATATTCCTTGAATTTTACCTTATTCTCTTTCATAATTATCATTAAAATACGCCCCCAATTTAGAGGGCGTTAAAGTTTAAATGAACTAACCCTTTAGCTTTTCAAATGCTTGATTTAAATCTTCGATGATATCATCCACATGTTCTATTCCGACTGATAAGCGTAACAATCCTGGTAAGACACCAGCAGCTTTTTGTTCGTCAAAAGATAACTGTTCATGCGTTGTTGCACTCGGATGAATAATCAATGTTTTTGCATCACCTACGTTTGCTAAATGAGAAACAAGCTCCAAACTATTGATGAATGAATTTGCTTGTTCTACTGTACCTTTTAGCTTAAAACTAAGGACACCGCCAAAACCATTTCTGAGGTATTTGTTTGCATTCTCATAATACTTCGAAGACTTTAATCCCGGATAATTAACATATTCAACAAGTTCATTTTGTTCAAGCCACTCGGCAATTTTCAGTGTATTTTCAACTGTTCTTTGAACTCTCAATGAAAGTGTTTCGATTCCTTGAAGCAGTAAAAAGGAATTAAAAGGAGACAATGCTGGACCAAAATCTCTTAAACCTTCAACGCGTAAACGAATCGCATAAGCAATGTTTCCAAACGGACCTTCACTTCCAAATACATCCCAGAATTTTAATCCATGATACCCCTCTGAAGGCTCAGTAAATTGCGGGTATTTCCCATTTCCCCAGTTGTATTTTCCGGAATCAATTATGACACCACCGATACTGTTTCCATGACCACCAATCCATTTAGTAGCAGACGCAACAACGATATCTGCACCAAAATCAATTGGTTTAAAAATATATCCAGCAGCACCAAACGTATTGTCCACCACAAGTGGAATGTCTTTTTTCTTTGAAATTTCATTGATTTTTTCGAAATCAGCAACACTAAACTCAGGGTTTCCAATCGCTTCGAGGTAAATTGCTTTCGTATTTTCATCAATCAAAGAAGCAATCGAAAGTGGATCAATTCCTTCGGCAAATCGCACTTCAATTCCCAACCTTTTAAATGCAACTTTGAATTGGTTATAAGTTCCACCATACAGATGTGAACTCGTAACAAAGTTGTCTCCAGCTTGTAAAATATTGTTCAAAGCTAAAAATTGAGCAGCTTGTCCAGAAGCAACAGCAACTGCGGCAACTCCACCTTCTAGAGCAGCGATTCTTTTTTCAAGAACATCAGTAGTTGGATTCATTAAACGAGTATAGATATTTCCAAACTCCCTCAGTCCAAATAAATTAGCTGCATGTTCTGCGTCTTTAAACACATAAGATGTTGTTTGATAAATTGGTACAGCTCTTGAACCGGTTACTGGATCTGCTGATTGTCCTGCATGCAATTGCAGGGTTTCATAACGATAAGTTTTTGATGACATTTTTTAAATTTTAAATTTTTAATGATATGCTTGGAAATGATGACATAAGAATTCCGGGCCCAGAATAATGTGCCATCAAAGTTTAAGCCTTAAGAAATAAGGAATACTAGATGCACATACTGCAACAACAGCAATGGCAACAACAAGAAATTAACTTGTAAGTAAAGTTGGATTTAACTCCTTTTAGTTTGATTTTGGTGCTCTGATGTAAAATTTCTTTAATCATTTTTCATTCTTTTATATTTTTCCAAAATGGAATCAGGAGTTAGCACCGGTTTTCCAATCAGCGAAAGCTGACTTTAAGTTGGTTGCTAGAGGATCAATGAGCCTGTCTCTAACCTCGTTCTTTATAAAACTTGAAACACCTTTTGTGATTCGTGTTGCAAATTTTCAAAATTATAATTGAATTTTACAAACAAATTTTTCGATTTTTTTCAATTATTTTATTATCCATTGAAAAACAATGAGTTATAAAACAAATAAGTGGTGAAAATTTGCTTTCCAGAGTCTTATTAGCTTAAAAAAATATCTTTCTGTTGGGGATTTTGGATGTTGAAGTGAATTGAAAATTTAGAATGGAAAATAGAATTTTTCTGAAAGTTTTTATAATGTTTTCAAACTTTATTTTAATCTTAAAAAACAGTAAAATGCTGCAAGGCTTTTTTGCATTGAGCTTTGTTTCTAAAAATTACTAATTTTAAACAAAATTTAAAAAATGAAATTAGCCAAAACGAGATTTGTCACATTCAAGGATGAATTTAAACGGCGATTCCATATGACCATTGAAAAAAAAAATTAAACACATATGAAATATCTTTTACTTTTTATAGCGCTACCAATCTTTTTTGCTTGTAAAACTCCTAAAGATGCTACGACTAAAAAGGATCAAAAAGCAAATGAAATGACTGAAATAACAGCAAAATTAGGGGATATCACTACTTTCTCTGACCCGATTGAAATCATCGAAGCGAAAATTGAAGGGAATTACTTGTTGCTCAAAGTTGGTTACGGCGGTGGCTGTGAAGAACACACCTTTGAACTAATTGGTTCAACTGAAATTGCGAAATCAATGCCTCCAATTAGAAGTATTAAATTGATTCACAAAGCAAATAACGATAAGTGTAAAGCTTATTTATACAAAGATTTAAAAATCAATATCTCAGAACTTTCTGACCGTAAAATTGATGGTTCAACTATTATTATAAAAGGTGAACAATTTAAAGAGAAATTGAGTTACACTTTTATAAAGTGAGGTTCTGATGATTTTCTTAACTATGGTACTAAAGTAAATTTGATCCAGAAATTAGACTATTTCTTCTCTTTGAAAACCGAATCATTAATGCCTTTATTCACTTTGTAATTCGTGAGTTTAATGACAATTGTACCAGACTTGTCATCTTTAGCATCTTTCTTCTTTTTGCCATCTGTATCGTGTAAATCCGCGGCTACACTTTTAGGCAACTTGAATTTTTTCACATCAACAGTAAATGTCAATTGACTTGGAAGGCCAAATTCCGCTTGATCGCCATAATTATAATCAACAACGACTGTTCCACTGCTTCTGGTTGTGATTTGAGATTTCAAAATCAAACTTCTTTTCGTATCAATCCACAATTTAGCAAGAACAAATTCATTGTTGTCGCCAGTTGGAATTACCGTTAGTTGTGTCGTTTTAATTTCACCGATCGTCTTTGTTCCACTTTCAACAACCATGTATGCACTTTTCTTCGCCAAAAACGTGTTCATATCTGTGAATCCTTGCTTGGGTAGAATTGCGATACCTTTTGATACGACTTTAAATTTGTCTTTTTGCTTGAAATAAATCGTTGCATTTACTGGGAATATTTTGATAAGTGGAATATCCGCTTTGATATTTGCCTCTACAGAATAATCGTTTACTGCGTTAATTTTCGCAACAACTTTCGCTAAAATGGCATCTGCTTCTTGCGCTTTTGAGATAAAAGTAAAAAGTAGAAAGGTACTGAATAGGAATATTTTCTTCATTAGGATGTAATGTCTTTTTTATTGAATTTAACGATTGCTATACCGACTAATATTATATTGTGCGCTAGCAATATAACAACGGACTGAATGATTTTACTCATCGGTATTGGATCTTCAAAGAAACTTCTCCAAGAAGCCATGTGCGTAGTAAATAAGTAAGGTTTGATGGAGTCAAAAACGGAAACATCCAAAGAACCAATTATCGTAAAGAGAATAATAATCGCCATTGTTGAAACGATTGGTCCGATTGAATTATCAGCGAATGCAGAAAGACAAATTGACAAAGTTGAAATCGTCAACAAGGAAAGAAATGCGACCATAAATGCCAAACCATAACGCCACATAATATCTTGTTCTTGTAAAATCACTAAACCATCGCTATTTAAAACAATTAAGTCTCCCGTTCCGAAAATCCATTTGGCAACTATCAACGCTAAAAATCCAAGCCAAAGTGTTAAAACCAAAGTATAAACAGCTCCTGCGATGAATTTAGAAAGAACGATGTTTGTTCTTGAAATCGGTTTACTAGCCAACATTCTAACCGTTCCCATTGCTGCTTCTCCAGAAATTAAATCACCTGTAACTAAAGCAACTAGCAAAGGAATGTGAATAATCAACATTTGAAGAATAATGAAACCGATAAGATTTCCATTCAGAATGTTTCCATTAAAAGAAAGTGTTTGTTCAAAAGAAGCAGTAACGAAGGAAATAAACGAACCTCCATCTGCTTTCATCGCAAACAAAATTACTCCAATTAATAAAGTCAATGCGCCAATTCCCAAGTAACTTCTAGGTTTAGCAAGAATTTTTACAAATTCGTTATATGTATTTTTTAGTAACATTAGGATTGAACTATTTTCATGAAAAAATCTTCTAACTTGCGTTTAGGCTCTAAAGCAAAAACTTGCACACCATTATCAATCAAGGCTTTATTCAAATTTGGAACTTGACTTTTTTCGATAGCAACCTCTAATTCAGTTGCTGTTTCTCCTACAAATTGAGCGTTACTGAAATGAGCTGAAATCACTTGTTTCGCTTTTTCAACAGCGTCAACTTCAAGGTGAACCACTAATTCTTGTGCATTCAATAAATCCTGCACTTCCCCTTCAACGATAGATTTACCTTTATTGATAATCACCATTCGATTGGCAATTAATTCAATTTCAGAAAGTTGATGTGATGAAAGTAAAATCGTTTTGTTTTGCTCGTTTTTTAAGCGCAAAATCAAATTCCTGATTTCAACGATTCCTTGTGGGTCAAGTCCTGTTGTTGGTTCATCTAAAATAATCAAATCGGGTTGGTGTAACAAGGTTTGAGCAATTCCCAAGCGCTGTTTCATCCCGTGTGAAAAACCACCAATTTTATCTCCTCCCCTACCTGCAAGTCCAACAAATTCAAGCATTTCACCAATTTGTGACTTAGAAACAGAAGCACCAGAAATACGCGCAAAAATCTCTAAGTTCTTCTGAGCTGAAAGGTATTTATAGAAATCTGGTTTTTCAATAATGCTACCAATTTTAGATAAAATTTCGGAGCGACTATTGGTGTACGATTTTCCGAAAAGTTCAATATTTCCAGCATTGGGTTTAATCAAAGAAAGCAAACAGCGTATGGTAGTACTTTTTCCAGCTCCATTTGGACCCAAAAAACCAAAAACATCGCCTCTACTAACTGTGAATGAAACATCTTTAACTGCTTGAAAACTACCGAAACTCTTAGCGAGGTGTTCGACTTTTATAACTGTTTCTTTTTCCATTGAATGTAAAATTAATCTTTAAGAAGTTCTGTAAAGATTTGTGGGCAAAAATTAACGTTCGTTAAAGATTTTATCAACTTGCGCAAAACGATGTTTGAAAATTTCCTCCAATTTTCCCTTCACAATTAGTGGATGTGCCAATTTACCGAGAAAACCAAAAGGTATTTCATAAGAAACGATATCTGTCATTTCAACGCCTCCATCCACTTCTTTAAAATGGTGTTCGTGGTGCCAAATGGTATAAGGTCCTTTTCGTTGTTCATCCACAAAAAACTCATTTTCCTTTACCGTTTTAATTTCCGTTATCCACGACATTGGAATGCCAAACAAGGGTCGAACTGTATATTCAATCATTAATCCTTCATACATTTTCTCAGGTAAATCAAATTTGATGTCGAAGCCCATGTATTCTGGAGTGATTTTTTTTAGATTCTCTGGTCGCGAGAAAAAGTCCCAACATGTATTGATGTCGGTTTTTACGAATTGTGTTCTTTTAAGTTGATACATAAAGCAGAAACACGATTATCGATAGAATGTTTAATCATCAAAACTTAATTAGCATTTTTTAGAGAAATTAGAAATTGCTGGTACTATTTGAATTCCTTTATTTTAACAAATTGACATTTTTTGCAAATATGTTTCTATATTTATTGTCAACCTATAATTTTAGTTAATTCTTAAACCCAAAAATATGAAAGCTTTTAAAGTACTTACCCTTTTTATTTTTCTTTCATTTCATTCCTTTTCTCAATTGGATTCAATTTTTTGGTTTGTTGCTCCTGAAGTGGCTCAAAGTCATGGAGACCGACCAATCGTTTTTCGATTTGCTACTTTAGCAAGCCCAGCAACAGTAAGTATTTCGCAACCTGCCAATCCTAATTTTCCCGTTCAGACGTTAACTATTGCTGCAAATTCGGCTCAAACATTAGATTTAACACCTTGGATTGATATGGTTGAAAATAAACCGGCAAATGCAACCTTAAATTATGGCTTTCGAATTTTATCCAGTTCAAAGATTACCGCTTATTATGAAGTAAATCCAACTTGTAATTGTAACCCCGATATTTTTGCTTTAAAAGGCAAAAATGCACTTGGAACTTCATTCATTACACCTTTTCAAAACTTTCTGAATAATGCTTCTTACGCGCGTTCAGGCTTTAACATCGTTGCAACTGAAAATAATACTTCAATTGTAATAAATCCAACTCGAAACATTGTTGGTCATTTAGCAAACGTTCCTTTTACGATAACATTAAATGCGGGTGAAACCTATTATGCAGAGGCTTCAAGTATTAATGCTAACCAACATTTAAGTGGAAGTTCAATTGTTTCAACAAAACCAATTGCAGTTACTTTATCTGATGATACAGCCGAAGGCACACCCTATGGAGGATGTGCCGATTTAATGGGCGATCAATTGATTCCAACTAACATTCTCGGTAAAGAATATATTGCTTTAAAAGGCTATTTGAATGGCCCAGACAAACTTTACATTGTTGGTGTAACAAATGGAACCCAAATTTCTATTGACGGAGTTTTAGTTACTACAATAAACGCTTCGCAAACCTATGTTCATACTTTATCAAATCCCGCAGTTTATATAGAAACATCATTTCCTGCCTACGTACTACATCAATCTGGATTTGGTTGCGAAGTTGGTCAAGCAATACTCCCTCCTATTGTTTGTACAGGCTCCAATACTGTTGCTTTTGTTCGCTCAACAAATGAATTTTTTGCTGTGAACCTTTTGGTTCCTGCGGGTGGAGAAACTTCTTTTCTTTTCAATGGAAACCCTGGAATTATTAATCCAGCAAGTTTCAATTTTGTACCCGGAACTAACAACGAATGGAAATATGCTCAAATAGATGCTTCAACTTTCACAACTGCTTTACAAAGTAGTAGAATTGAAAACCCTGCTGTTAAATTTCACATGGGTTTGATTCACGGCGGATCTAGTTCTGGTTGTCGTTATGGCTATTTTAGTGATTTTGCAACCTTGCGTTATCAAATTCAATCAAATAACGAAACTGTTTGCCAGGGAGATTCTATTGTATTACAAACCAATGAATTACCAGGAGCAACCTACACATGGACAGGTCCTAATAATTTTACTTTTCAAGGTGCTACTTTGAACATTCAGAATGCGCAATTAGTAAATTCTGGACAATATCAAATAGCTGGTAATAACCCAGATGCCTGTGAATTACTACCTGATACTTTAACTATAACTGTTATCCCTACACCTGCAATACCAACTATTTATTCTAATAATCCAGTTTGTTTGAATGACACCGTTTCATTTTGGTATAATTCTGCTGTAAATCAAACCTATAATTGGACGGATAGTCAAGGAAATCCCTTGCCATCAAACGACACCATACAACTTGTAAATCAAACAATTGGTGCAACAACTGTAAATTTAACAACAACGAATCAAGGTTGTACTTCTGCGCCGGCTTCTTCAACTGTAATGGTTATTCCTAATCCAACAATTGCTTATACAGGTGCATTAAGTGTTTGTGGAAATGAAGTCGATTTTTCAGCCACAGCTTCGCCAATAGCTAATGATCCAGTTGCAAGTATTTCGTGGTATAAAATCCCATCTAATCAATTTATTGGGAACGGTTCAACCTTTCAAAATGTAATTTCAACAGCCAATCCTTATACATTAGAAACTTATTTAACAGAAGTTACGAGCCAAAATGGTTGTCAAGGTTACGACACTTTTCAAGTTGCTTTTCATCCCTTACCAATTGTTGATTTTAATTATGTTGATTTATGTGATGGTTCAACTATCAGTTTTACAAATAATTCTACTTGGAATGGATTGCCAAACACCGGTGACTTCATCAACTACAACTTACTTTTTGGTGATAATACAAACAGTACAAATCCAACCATAATTCATGATTATCTTGGCGCTGGAACTTTTAATACCACTTTAATTGGCGTAAGTTCTAATGGTTGCATTGATTCAATTGTGAAACCAGTCGTTGTGCTTCCAATACCTGAAAGTATCATTTCAGTTGTTGAATCATGTGGTCAAACAGCCAAATTCTCTGCAGAAATCTCAAGCGGTAATTTGAATATTACAGCTTACGAATGGACTGTTCCAAGTATTTTTCAAAATACCCAAGCAAGTTTTAACCATACTTTTGCTTTAGGTGGTGTTTATGATGGAGAACTAATTTTATCCGCAAGCAACGGTTGTGAATATGAATATCCTTTCAATTTTGTAATCACTCCAAAAGTAGAATTGCCAGAGTTAGTTATTCCAAACATTATTACTGCTAACAACGATGGAATAAATGATCAAATTGTTATAAATGAAGTATTTAGTGAATGTTTTGAATATGAATTAAAAATCTTCAATCGTTGGGGGAATTTGGTTTATACAATGAAGTCGGCGGCGGATGCCTTTTCAGGAAAAGATACTGATGGAAAAGAACTAATAGAAGGAACCTATTTTTACCACTTGATTTCTGACCAAGGCGAAAAACATGGATTTATTACGATTGTTCGTTAATCTTATGTGTAATTTTGCAACATGAAACGAGTAGTTGTTGGTTTATCTGGTGGAGTTGATTCAAGTGTTGCAGCTCATCTTTTGATTCAAGAAGGATATGAAGTTATCGGTATGTTTATGCGTAATTGGCACGATGAATCAGTTACGCTTTCTGATGATTGTCCTTGGATTGACGACTCGAATGATGCGTTACTTATCGCACAGCAGTTAGGAATTCCATTTCAAGTCATTGATTTAAGTGCTGAATACAAAAATCGAATTGTCGATTATATGTTTCATGAATACGAAAATGGAAGAACACCTAATCCGGATGTATTGTGTAACAAAGAAATCAAATTTGATGTTTTTCTTAAGGCTGCAATGGAGTTAGGTGCGGATTATGTTGCAACAGGTCATTATTGTCAAAAAATTGAACACGAAGACGGAACTTTTGGGTTGGTTGCTGGAGCTGACAAAAACAAAGATCAATCTTATTTTCTATGTCAAGTTTCGCAAGAACAGCTTTCAAAAGCCCTTTTTCCAATTGGAAACTTGGAAAAATCTGAAGTTCGCAGAATAGCAAGCGAAATAGGTTTAGTTACAGCAGAAAAGAAAGATTCCCAAGGTCTGTGTTTTGTAGGCAAAATAAGTTTACCAACTTTTCTTCAACAGCAATTATTACCTAAAAAAGGGAGTATTATTGAGCTTCCAGAAACCTTAGAAATATTCGAGCACTATAACTCGATTGTACCAATTTTAGAAAATGTAGAAGAATTGTCCAAGCCTTTTATATTTTCTAGAGCGCAAGGAATTGAAGTTCAGCAACATCAAGGAGCGCATTATTACACAATTGGTCAACGAAAAGGACTGCACATTGGCGGAAGACCTGAGCCTAGTTTCGTTATTGGAATCGATACTACAGAAAATATAGTTTATTCTGGACAGAAGGAATCGCACCCGGGTTTAAATCGTTTTGCACTTCAGTTAGAAAAAGAAAGCTTCAACTGGATACAGTCAAAGCTTCATTATGATTTAGATAAAGGTTTAAATACTGATTTTAGAATTCGTTACCGTCAACCTTTACAAAAAGGGACTTTAGTTGCCAAAAATGGTGAATTCTATATTTTATTTGACAAAAAGCAAAAAGGTATCACTCCTGGACAATTTGCTTCTTGGTATATTGATAATGAACTAATTGGTTCAGCTATCATTAAGTATTAATTCATATTTATTGAAAAGAAAACAGATGCTCTATTGTCATCATTAGACGATGAAGATTTTAATGTATCCATTAACTCTGCTACTTCAAACACATTTAAATTTGTTTTAGTGCCCAATTCTCGGTGCTTAGACAATTTACTTTGTGCGTTTTGAATCGACTTGTTACGTAAAGTTTGAATATAAGCTGTCATAATTTAAAGTTTAATTATGAGCACTTTACGGTAAATATTATTTCAAGGTTACAAAATTTTATTTTTTATTAAAAATCTTTGTTATATGGGATAACCACGAATAGTTGTTTTTTTCTGAAAAATAACCATTTGTATAGCCTCCATAACCATAGCCGTAACCATAACCGTAGCCATATTTCTTATCAAAAGGGTCTGTTAACATGGTAGCAAATTTTAGAATAAAGAACCTTTTGTTTTTGTATACTACGCGTTCTTGTTTGTAGAAAATATATCCTTCTCCTGTTAACTTAAGACCAATCATTATCGGTATTAAAAGAGGGGATAAAATCAACAAACAAATACTTGATAATGCTATGTCGCAAAGTCGTTTAAAAATTAAATACATTGTTAAGTTTTGTTAGATTACATTTTTTGATCCAAAGTTTTTCCAGTTTCAATATGATGAAAATCAGGAATATATTTTTTAAGTAATGAAACGATCGACGATTTGTGGTAATTTCCAGAGTCCATTAAAGCTTTGAGGTCAACTATTATTGCTTCGATTTCAGTCATTGGTAATTTTCTTGCATTTTTGATTACTCCTAAACTTGTGAATGTTTCTTGATCCACCTCATAAGTATCTGTAAAAAACTCCTCATATAATTTTTCTCCTGATGTGTCAGACTCAAAGAAATAAACAGGATATGGATCGGAAGCTTTTAAGTCTTTGGATTTTACTCTTGCTTCTTCATCCGAAGAACATAAAACTATTTGTCGATTAGTTTGCTTGAAAAAATCCTCTGTGATTTCTTTGAAATAAGTCATTTCCTCCTCTTCCAGTTTTGGAAAGAAAATTTCGCCAGAATTCCCAAGCATACAGGCTAACATACAAATTTGACCGCTTTCTTCTGGAGAAACAAAAAACCGTTTAACATCTGAAGGACAAGAGATTGGTTGGTTTTTGTACAATCTTTCAATGTAACCTGCGAGTAAAGAACCATTTGAGAAAGCAACATTGGCAAAACGAGCTGTAGTAATTTGAAGTTCAGAGCTATAAGCCATGATAACTTCTTCCATTAGTTTCTTACTTGCTCCCATTACATTTACAGGGTTCGCAGCTTTATCAGTGGAAACACAAAAAAAATGTTCAGGCTTGTGATTTACTAATAAGTCTAAAAATTCTTTTGCTTTAAAAACATTGTTTTCAATCATTGCTTCGATGGAATACTTGTCTTTTTCACTACGGACATGCTTGTGGGCTGCAAAATTTGCAACAATATGAAAAGGACCTTCTTCCACAAACATTTTTCTAAAAACAGTATCACCAAAACTCATTGGATAAGTCTTGTAATCATCTGAGACAAATTGTCCAAGTGTACTGCGCAAATCACGTGTTAATTCAGTTAATCCATTTTCATTTGTATCAACCACGTATAATTTTGCTGGTTCAAATTTCAAAACAGCTTTAATGTAAGAAGAACCAATTGTTCCAGCTCCACCAATCACTAGAACTGATTTACCTTTGATTTTTTGGGTAAGTATTGAAGCATTTTGCTGAATATCTTGCTCAAAAAAACTTGTTTCTCTTTTAGTGATGAATTTTCCTATAAAATCTGGAATATCGATTAGATTCATATATTTTTATTTAAAGTTTTTTACTCAAGAAATAAGGCGAATTCGCGAATTTTCCAATCTGCGCTTTCGCTTTATTTCTTATAGAATTCTTTTATTTTAGTGACTACCTCTTTCATTTGTTCTTGGGTGATTCCTGCAGAGCTTGGGATACTTATAGCTGTTTTATAAATCTCACTTGAATTGTCAAAATCGGAAATACATAGCTCGTTTTTAAACATTTCTAGTTGATTCATTGGCATCCAAAAAGGTCGTGATTGAACACCATTTGCATTCAAAAACTCCAAAAGTCCGCGCATTTGATTCGTTTTGAAAGTAAACAACCAACAATTCGCTGATACATCTTCAGAGACTTCTTGAAAAACTATATCTCCTACCCCACTAAGTTCTGTACGGTAGAAGGCATCCATTTCATGTTTGCTTTTTAGTAAAGTTGGAAATTGTTCCATTTGTGCCACGCCAATTGCTGCCAAAATGTTCACTAATCGATAATTGTAACCAATTTCATCGTGAATATATTCCATTTGGCTCGCCTTTGCTTGCGTGGTCAAGTGTTTGGCTTTTTTTGCAAGTACTTCATCGTCTGTAACAATAATCCCTCCTCCACCTGTAGAAATTATTTTATTTCCATTGAAACTAAAAACGCCAAATTTACCAAAAGTTCCAGCGTGCTTTCCTTTGAAATAAGAACCCAAAGCTTCCGTACTATCTTCAATAATTTCTAAGTGATACTTTTTCGAAATTTCTAATAAGTTATCTATATTTCCAATATTTCCAAGAACGTGAACGGGCATAATTGCTTTTATTCTTTTTGATGTTGATTTTAAATGTCGATGAATTCCTTTATTATCCTCTACAATGAATGTGTTTTTAGAAAGGAAACTATCCAATAAATCTAAATCCATTTGCCAATCATTTGGATTAACATCTATTAAAATTGGTGATGCTCCTGTATATTTAACTGCATTTAAAGTTGCTATAAAAGTAATATTTGGAACAATCACATGATCGTCAGCCTCAACACCTGCTAATAATTGGGCAATATGCAAACCAACAGTTCCATTCATGCAAGCTACACCGTATTTTGCACCAGTAAATTCAGCAACCATTTGTTCAAATTGATTCACATAAGCACCAGCTGAAGAAATCCAACCAGTATCAAGGCAATCTTTAACATATTTCCATTCGTTTCCGTTAAGGTGGGGTACTGAAAGTGGAATCATTTTTATTAAATAAACATTTATTACAAAGTAAGTGAAATTTTTGTTTTTTGAAAGTGTTTTAGTTTTTAATTAAACCTTTGTAGGAACTTAGGATATTTTCCCAAACTTTCACTTGATTAAACTTATATTCAACCAACTCCCTGCATGATGTTTTCATCGATTGAATTAAAAATTTATTAACTAAACAAAATAACATAGTATCCATAAGTCTTTGTTGATCTTTCGGAGGAATTAAAAACCCATTTTTTCCTTCTTCTACTATTTCATCGCATCCAGTTATTTTACTTGAAATAACAAGTATTGACATTGCATTTGCCTCAATTAATGATAAGCCAAAACCTTCACGATAAGATGGAAAAACGAATACATCCATACACATTAAAAAAGGGCGAACATCTTTTTGAAATCCAACATTTATAATATTCTTATTCCTCTCAATTTCGATTATCGTTTGTGGTTCTAAAGGATCTAAATCATTTTCAAACACACCAATAAGCAAAAGTTTAACATTTAAATGATTTTTAGATATTTCAATAAAAGATTTAACCAATTCATTGATTCCTTTATCTCCGACAAACCTACCTACGAAACCAAAAACAAAATCACCATCATTGATACTGTTTTTTGAGCGTTCTTCGCTTCGATTAAATAATTCAGGATTAAAATGTGCTGTATTGATTCCATTTGGACTTCCATTTCCAATTACAGTGATCTTTTTATTGTTAACTCATTCATTGCAATCATTTTAACACCGTTACTAACGGCATAAATGGCAGTAGCACTAATTCCCATTATTTTTCCTTTATCTGCACATAATAAGGATAATACTCGGTCTCCACCAATTAATATTTTGCTCTTAATTCTTTCATCTAAAACATTCTTCCTAAAAACAATAGAAGCAGATGGAATAAACCATTTCAAGAACAACTCATCTGTTTGATATTCTCGGACTTCAATTGGTGGAAAATCTTTTTTTTGACATCTTTAACTTCTTGAATAACTCTTGAACTATGAAAACACATTGTAAAATCTGAATTACTTTCCAAAAAATCTATTTATTTTAATTTTAGTTCATCAGTCCAATAATAATCACCTTCACATAAAGCAATATATTTCCCTTTACATCTTGGATAATTAAAATTAGGCGCTATAACATTAACCCCTTTTGAATATTGATTTTCTGTTTGTAATAGTGGAAAAATAATTTGCGGGTAATTAGATACATACTCAAGAATAATTTCTTTAGTCCCATCCGTAGAAGCATCATTATGAATAACGATTTCAAAGTCAAAATTCGTTTTTTGCATCAAAAAACCACGCAAACAAGCTCTAATAAAGGGAGCATGATTATAAGTAATATAAGAAATAGAAACTGAAGGCTAATTCATTTACTCTTAAAATGCTTAGCCGGACTTCCAAACCAAATTTCATTATCTCCAATATTGTTTCTAACCTGAGAGCAAGCTCCTATTGTTGTATTTTTTCCGATGTTAAATCCTGGCATTAATGTAACATTTGCACCAATTAATGTATTGTCACCAATGTAACCTACAATTTTTTCATCACCCTTTTCAAGAACAGGCGTGTCTGTTAATACAAAACCATACTTAATAGTAACGTTTTCGCCGATTGTAGCATTAGCAGAAATAGTACATCTACTTCCAAAGGTAGTCCCATTTCCTACTTTTACATTATCTCTAATTTCGCAATAAGCTGTGAATTTACAATTTGATCCTATGACAGCACCTTTCTTAATTATACAATAATTCCCGATGGTTGTATTGTCCCCAATTATTACATCATCTTCAATTATACAAAAATGTCCAATTTTTACATTTTCTCCAATTTTAGCTTTTTCAGAAATGATACTCGTACTCATAACTTATAGTCCTTAGTAGATTACTTATTTTTAAACGGTTTAGGTGCTCCGTTTGGTTTTGAATCAAAATTATTTTTCTTTATAACTTTTGCTGGAACACCAGCAAGTGTGCAAAATTCTTCTTCAATATTTTTATTTACAACAGCTCCAGCTCCAACAATTGTATAGTCAGCAATTTTCACACTTGAGGAAATAACACAAGCACTTCCTAAAAAACAACGATTTCCTACAACAGCATTGCCTGCAATACTCACATTATTGGCCATGTGAACCTCACTCATTATTTGTGCTCCATGTCCAATTTTAGTTCCATGGGCTATAATAGTTCCTTTTCCAATCAATGTATTTTCAGTCAATGAACCTTTTACTACAGTTACATCCGTTGCTAAACTACAATTTTCTTCAATAATCACTCCGCCTAATTGTGGTTGAATAACCCTATTTCCACATTCATCCCAAATCCATGCTAATCCACCTGCTCCAATTACTGAATTACTGTCGATAAATGAATTTTTCTTTATCGTAACATTGTCCTCAATCACAACATTGTGTTTTATGACGACACCTTCTTCAATAACACATTCGCCTATCACGCAATTTTCACCAATTGAAATATTCTTTGATAATTTCGCCTTGGGATTGATTTTAGTTGTTTTAGCTATTTCAAAAATAATAGGTTTAATAGCTAAACTAGAAAGTTTGTAATGAACTAATTGTGGATTTGAGACAACAATTAGGCAATTATTAGTTTTTGTTTTTTTATTCGAAACAACAACACTGTTTGAAATTTCAAATTTTGAGAGAGATTCTATATTTTCTAAATAGAAAACTCCTTTTGTAACAATATTTTTTACACTAGCAAAAGAAAAATCATCATCAATATCAATTCCATTCAAAACTAGTTCGAAGTCTATGTTGTTCTCCTTCAAAAAATCTACAAGATTTCTAATCTTTAGCTTTTTCATGAATTAATTATTTTAACTGTTTGCTCGATTTGGTCTTTTTTCAACCCAACATAAAGCGGTAAGCAAATTATTCTTGATGCAATGCTTTCGCTTGCGGGCATCGAATTACCTTTGGTGTAGGAAATTGTATTCAAGGAAGGATAAAAATACCTTCTTGGAAAAATATTTTGGTTATTCAATTTTTCTAGTGTAATCAATAATTCTTCTGCTGATTTAAAAATAATAGGATAATAACTGTGATTCCAATTAGTACTTTCTCTTAATTCTATTTTCTTAATTTTGGAGAAATCGAGCAGTTCATTGTATAATTCTGTAACTCTTTTTCGTTGGGAAATAATTTCATTTAAATGAGGAAAAACAGCCAATCCCATAGCTGCATTTAATTCACTTATCTTTCCATTTATACCTAACCCATGAAATTCTAACGGACCATTATGTCCAAAATTATGAGTGTAATAAATTTTATGAAACAATTCTGAATCTTTGCAAAAAATGGCACCACCCTCCCCAGTATGAAACAATTTTGTAGCGTGGAAACTACATGTGCTAATGTCTCCGTATTCAAATATACTTTTTCCTTTATATTGAACTCCAAAGCAATGCGCAGCGTCATAAATTACTTTAAGATTATATTTTTCTGCTATTCGTTGAATTTCTTCAATATCGCAAGGGTTCCCGAAAATGTGAGTCGCTAAAATACAAGTTGTCTTAGAAGTAATAGCTGCCTCTATTTTTGAAGCATCTATAGTTAAGGTTGTAGCTTTAATGTCAACAAAAATAGGGGTGCAATTTTCCCAAACAATTGCAGCGGTTGTTGCCACATAACTAAAAGGTGTTGTAATAATTTCTCCACCATTCCCCAACAGTTTCAAAGCAATTTGAAGTGGGATTGTACCGTTATTTGTAATTAGAATATTTGAAACATTCAAACAACTTTTAAGTTTAGATTCCAATTCCAATACTAAATGTCCCCTATTGGTTAGCCATTCAGCTTTAAACGCTCGATCGACGATTTTTGTAAATTCTTCAATCGGTGGTATAAAGGATTTAGTAACTGGAATCATTTTTTCAGTAAAATATTTTTAAACTCTGTGAGCGCTTGTATTTTTAAATAGTTAGACAAGATAATAAAAAGAATTAAACCATTTAAAGAATTTAATACTAATCTTCACTAGTGTACCATTAAATTTTAAATCTTCTCTTTGAATTAATTGAAATTTAGATAGTTACATTTATTTTTTAATTAAACGGATTGAATTTTGCAATCTTAAAGATTTTTGCAAATGCACAAGGATAAATACGTTTTCTCTCAACTTGTATCCTTTGTGGATAGAAATAAGTTTAATTTACTAACAAAAATAACAATTTTTAAGAAATAGAAAGCAGGATAAACCTTTAAGGGTAATTTTACTTCTTCATCGCACGATCCATTTCTCTGCGATCATCTTTTTCTTTCAAATCTTGTCGCTTGTCATGCAGTTTTTTTCCAGTTGCACAAGCAAATTCAACTTTAACCCATCCTTTTTCAGACAAAAATAGTTTTAATGGTATAAGTGTATTCCCCTTGATTTTTAGAAATTTTTCAATAGAAATTATCTCTTTTTTATTTAGTAATAATTTTCTGTCTGCTTTTGGTTTATGGTTGTAAAAAGACCCGTTGATGTATTCATTGATATGCATATTTCGAATCCAAACTTCTCGATTCTCACAAATACAATAAGCTTCTAAAATACTAGCTTTACCACTTCGGATACTTTTTATCTCTGTTCCAGAAAGTTGAATTCCAGCAGTATATTGCTCCTCCAAATGGTATTCAAATTTGGCTTTTTTGTTTCGAATATTTAGTTCTTTTACTGACATGTCGCAAATGTAAGAAAAACAACCATTTTAAATTACAATTCAATTCTATGTAGATTTATACGAAGCTTCAACTTATTTTAAAAAACCATTTTTAATTGAAAGTACCATTTGAAATGTATGAAATAACTATTTTCAACCATTAATATTTCTTAAAATTTTGCTTAACAATCTTTAACGCAAGCTGAATTTTAACAATTGTCTGAAAATTGTAAACTTGCATTCGAATTTTAATACTTGACACTATGAATTATTTAGGATTTTTAAAAGTTTTCGGAATTGGAATTTTAGGAGGTACGCTTCCATTGGCGACATTTGTTGTTCTTAATCGACCAACAGACAAACTTTCTGACAGAGTAATTGATGGCAATCGCTATTACAATGCACAACCTGCAGGATATAGTTTAGCTGGAACTTCAGTTGATTTTACAGAGGCTTCGGCAAACACGATCAATTCAGTTGTCCACGTTACAACTAAAGTGGTTCAAACAACCTTTCAACGCGATCCTTTTCAAGAGTTTTTCTACGGTCCAGGAGCGGGTGGTCGTGAGTTTAAACAATTTGGAGCGGGCGCTGGATCAGGTGTAATCATTTCTTCTGAAGGTTATATAGTTACAAATAATCACGTGGTGAAAGACGCAAGTGAAATCGAAGTTATCTTGAACGACAATTCAAAATACACAGCTAAAATCGTTGGTGCGGATCCTTCTACAGATATTGCTGTCTTAAAAATTGAAGGTTCGGGTTTTCAACCAATTCCAATTGGAAATAGCGACGACTTAAAAATCGGAGAATGGGTATTGGCCGTTGGAAATCCTTTTAATTTAACTTCAACAGTAACTGCAGGAATCGTTTCGGCGAAAGCAAGAAATATTAACCTTTTGGGAGATAGAACAAATAAAGACGCTGTTCCAATTGAATCATTTATTCAAACAGACGCAGCTGTGAATCCAGGAAATAGTGGTGGAGCTTTAGTGAATACACGTGGAGAATTAGTTGGAATCAACACTGCAATCGCCTCTCAAACGGGAAGTTACAGTGGTTATTCGTTTGCTGTTCCTGTGAATTTAGTTGAAAAAGTAATGCGTGATTTAATTGATTACGGTATTGTTCAACGCGGTTACTTAGGAGTTCAAATAGCTGACATTACACAAGAAATCAAAGAAAAAAATAGTCTTTCGAATCTTAAAGGGGTTTTCTTGGCAAAAGTGATTGAAGATGGAAGTGCCGACAAAGCAGGTTTAAAAGATGGTGACGTCATCTTAAAAATTGGAAATAAAGACGTTAACTCTGTTGCAGCTTTACAAGAAGAAATTGGAAAAAGACGCCCAGGCGATAAAGTTTCGTTAACAATTCGTAAAAAAGATGGAGAAGAAGTCGTAAAAGAGTTGGTGCTTCGTAACAAAGACGGAGAAACTACGTTAATGTCTAAGGAAGAAATAAAGAAAAATTTTGCTTTAGGAGCAACATTTACTGAATTGACAGCGAAAGAGAAAAAGGAATTGAACATTTCTTATGGAGTTAAAGTAAGTTCTATCGGAACAGGTAAACTAAAATCGATTGGTCTAAAAGAAGGCACGATTATAACAAAAGTAAATAATGAACCTGTTGAAACTGTGGAACAACTAACTTCAAAACTAAATGGCATCAATCGTGGAATTCTTTTGGAGGTGATGTCGGAAAGTGGGAAGAGAGATTTTGTTGGATTTGGTTTATGATTGTAAATAAGGCATAGTTTTTGGTAATTGCAAAAGCTTCAAAAAAACGAAAAAAAATAGTGCTAAAATTTTAGTAATCGTTTTTTTTGGCGTTACTTTGCCATCCATTTCTTTAGGGAAATTAGTATTAATTTAACAGTGAGATAAAGTCTAGAATGAGGCAGTTAAAAATTACCAAATCAATCACCAATCGCGAAAGTCAATCACTTGATAAATATCTACAAGATATTGGTCGTGAAGAACTAATCACAGCAGAGGAAGAAGTAGAGTTAGCAAGAAAGATTAAAGCCGGAGATCAACGCGCTTTAGAGAAATTAACAAGAGCAAATCTTCGTTTCGTCGTTTCAGTTGCTAAGCAGTATCAAAATCAAGGTCTTACCCTACCCGATTTAATTAATGAAGGTAACTTAGGTTTGATTAAAGCTGCACAAAAATTTGATGAAACAAGAGGTTTTAAATTCATCTCTTACGCCGTTTGGTGGATTCGTCAATCAATCTTACAAGCGTTAGCTGAACAAGCACGTATCGTTCGTTTACCTTTGAACCAAGTTGGTTCATTAAACAAAATCAACAAAGCATTCTCTCGTTTAGAGCAAGAATTTGAAAGACCACCTTCAGCAGAAGAATTAGCAGAAGCATTAGAAGTTCCTGAAGATAAAATCAAAGAAAGTTTAAATGTTTCTGGTCGTCACGTATCAATGGATGCACCATTAACAACAAACGAAGACGGTGGAACTTTGATGGACGTAATGGCAAACAACGACGCTCCAAAAACAGACCACGTTTTAATGGCTGAGTCATTACAAAAAGAAATCGAACGTTCATTGAGTACATTGACTGATAAAGAAAGAGAAATCATTCGTTTGTTTTTTGGAATCGGAATGAACCACGGTTTAACGTTAGAAGAAATTGGTGCTAAATTTAATTTGACTCGCGAACGCGTTCGTCAGATTAAAGAGAAAGCAATCAGAAGGCTTCGACATACATCGAGAAACAAATTACTAAAATCCTACTTAGGATAACATTATTCGAAAAAGGCTATCAGTTCCACAACTGATAGCCTTTTTTGCTTTATACATTCGCAATCAATTAATCAATCAAATAAGCATGGAAACAGTTGTTGGCTATGAAAAGGAGCTCAAATCACACATTGAGCGTGAAAGAGCAGCAGTAAAACTGCAAAGTAAAGTTGGAGCATTGCTCTATGATAAAGGAATCGAATTGGTTCTTTTTAGAAATCACTTAACTGATGTTACAATTTCAGAAATTTTAAACTTGCACGAATATGCGGGTAAAGTTGTGAATCGTCCAATTGATGTATTCACCACAAGTGATTTAGCTGAATTGATTCTAAATATGGAATTGACTTCTGCTAAATTAGACATAGGTAAATTAGCAAGTGAATGGTTGACAGAAGGTTCAAACTTCGAATCAAAACAAGCTTTTTTAGATGCTAAAATTGGTCAATTAACTTCAGCTGACGGTCACGTTGAACCAAGAGATGTAGTATTGTATGGTTTTGGTCGTATCGGTCGTTTGGCTGCTCGCGAGTTAATTAAACAAGCTGGTAAAGGTCAACAATTACGTTTACGTGCAATCGTAACACGTGGTTCATCAGATGCAGACATCGTAAAAAGAGCTTCTTTGTTACGTAACGACTCAGTTCATGGTGCATTTAAAGGTTCTGTAATTGAAGATTTAGAGAATAAAGCATTGATTATCAATGGTCAAATTGTAAAAATGATTGACGCTTCTAACCCAGAAGATATCGATTACACACAATTTGGAATCAACAACGCTTTAATTATAGACAACACAGGGGTTTTCACAAACCGTGAAGCTTTGTCAAGACATTTGAAAGCAAAAGGAGCTGGAAAAGTATTATTAACTGCACCTGGAAAAGAAATTCCAAATGTCGTTTATGGTATCAATCAAGGAACTTTAGATGTTGAGAATGAAAACATTTTCTCTGCTGCTTCTTGTACAACCAACGCAATTTCTCCTGTATTGAAAGTAATCAATGACAAATACGGAGTTGTAAAAGGACACATTGAAACAGTTCATGCTTACACCAATGACCAAAATCTATTGGATAACATGCACAAAAAACCAAGACGTGGGCGTTCTGCGGCTGTAAATATGGTTATCACTTCAACAGGTGCTGGAAATGCAGTAACGAAAGTTATTCCTGAATTGAAAGATAAATTAACTGCAAATGCTGTTCGCGTACCAACACCAAATGGTTCATTGGCGATTTTAAGTCTTGAATTAGCTAACACAACTTCAGTTGAAGAAGTAAACGCTTTGATCAAAGATGCTGCTTTAAACGGAGAATTAGTAAATCAAATTTATTATTCATTTGATCCTGAATTAGTTTCAAGTGATATCATCGGAAATACATGTTGTTCAGTTTTTGATTCAAATGCAACAATCGTTTCTAAAGACAATAAAAATGTTGTTCTCTATGCGTGGTACGATAATGAGTTTGGTTATACAAAACAAGTTATTCGTTTAGCGAAATATGTTTCTAAAGTTAGAAGAGCGATTTATTATTAATCGTTTTATATACAATTATAAAGGCTCTCAAAAGGAGCCTTTTTTGTTTTAAAAAATTCGAGTTAATAACGACCTCATCTTTTCGAAAAATTGATACCCAATTTTAGAACGAAACAAAAAAGGCTACCTCAATCGAGATAGCCTTTTAGAATAATTTGTAAAATCTTGTTATTCAACAACTAATCTTTTGGTCACTTTCGTGCCATCAATTGTTAATTCAACAAGGTAAATTCCAGCGCTCAATGTAGCTGTGGAAATATTTTCAGACCATGAACCAGTTAAAGAACCATAGTTTTTAGCAGTCATAACTTTTCCTGAAAGGTCCATTAAACGCATTACAACTCTTGCTTCGTTTTCTAGTACCATGCTAATAGTTGTATTTGCACTTGCTGGGTTTGGATAAAGTTGTACAGAAGCAATTGCATTTGAAATTTCGCTAATGTTATTCAAACCATCTAAATTAGTTGCTCTAACAATTCTTCTACAGAAAAACCCTAAAGTTGAATCAATATATGCCATTGATTTTGTCATACTCATATTTGGGTTTTGTTGTAAATTAGAAACATGTGCTTGTGTTCCTTGTGCTGCTGGTAAACCTAAAGCAATAGCTGTATTTACAGTTGTTGTAGAATCCCAAAAATCCCAAGGTGCTGCTTCAAATGGATTTCCTGTTAAGAAAGGGAAAACGTTGTCAACTGGAGCTCCAATAACCGTTCCTCCAATATCAGAAAGACCCTCTGCATTTTGAGAAGCTGTACGAGCGGCTAATGTATAAGGATCATTTCCTGCATTTATTGCATCAAACACAGTATTGTTTCCAAGTAGGTTTGCTTTTTCAAGAACATCATAGCTTCCGCTGATATCAGTAGTTACAACACCAATAGAAGCAATCGCTACGTCACCTGTTGTGTAAGTTGCAACTGGATCTGTTGGACAATGAACGGCAATTGTAGGAACATCACCAGCTTCTAACCAGCTCAAATCTCCCATTCCACCACCCATGCTGCAAACCATGTGAATGTCATTTGAATAACCTAAATTCGTTTCGATATTGAATTCACCACCAATTCCGTCCCAGTCACCAATAACAGTTGTATCCACTAAAGGATTTGCGTTTGCATCTAAAAATTTAGGTAATTGAACTTCAGCTAATTTATCAACTGTTGCATAACCTAATGCAATCCAACCTCCTGAACCTTGACCACAAAGAA
The DNA here is from genome assembly GCA_044350515.1 of Crocinitomicaceae bacterium. GTDB lineage: Bacteria > Bacteroidota > Bacteroidia > Flavobacteriales_D > Crocinitomicaceae > UBA952. The sequence goes on from JBILHL010000004.1 coordinate 97,207, forward strand.
TAATTCTTGAAGTGTCAATTCCCCATTGATTTCCATTTTCATAATCTTTTCTAAAGAAACGAACAGCACTTTTAGTATCTTGAATAGCTCTATAAACAGCTTTCATTAAACTTCCAGCTCTATCTGCTTGTGTAGGCGCAGCTGGATTCCATCCCAAACGATACTCTAAATTTGCGACTGTATAACCTCTTTTGGCATAGCTTTGACAAATTCTTGTTGTTGCAAAATCTTGACGAGCTCCTGTTGGATTACCATTGTAGATAATCGGTAAGAAAGTTCCTGTATGCAACATAATTATTAATGGTCTTTCTTCCAAAGTGTCATTTTCCGGTTCATACAAGTCAAAAACCAACGCAGGGGCTTGTGGAATTGTTCCTGTTTGAACATAAGGAACGCCTTGGGACGCTGCAATAACTGAATTATTCACACTGTAAACTACATTATTTTGTACAGTAAAGTTTGTAAATACTTCATTGACATACCTTTGATTTTGAGCAAATACAGAGGTAAAAGTTAGAAGCGTTACAATTAAGGGTAAAAATGTTTTTTTCATATTTTATTTTTTTAAATTGATACTAAAACTACTGATTATAATCCGAACATCCAATTATTTTTTAGCATTGGTGTCGAATGCTAGCGAAATATAAACCATTCTTCCAACATAAGGCCCACCATAAACTTGTAAAACTCTATTATTTAAAACATTAGAAGCTCCAAGTTTTACAGTCAATTTTGCCTTTTCAATTAACTTATTAACTTGTGCATCCAATAAACCATAGGAAGGAATGTTTCCAGTAAACTGGGGTGAACCTTCAGACAAAAAGCCTTGAATCCATTTATAATTAACATTAAATCCAATACCAATAAATTTGCTGATCGCTAAATCCTTTCCTTGAAATCCAAAATTGAATTTGTTTTCTGGCGTATTGTATGCTGGAATTATTGGATCCTCTGATGCTTTTCTTAGTTCATTCCAGGAATAATTACCGTTTACAGCTAAATAATCATTAATATAGTAGTTCAATCCAATAGTGATTCCTTGAGTTGTAATTCTTTCGGTAGAGTTTGTAGCAATTCTATAAACATCTTGAATTATAAGTGTATTATTTGGAGTAACAAAAACATCTACACCATTCACGAATCCTATAAAATTGGTGTAACTATTAAAGTAATATCCAAAGTCAACAAACAACTTATTAAAGAACATTCCTTTGTATCCCAATTCAAATGATTTCACACTTTCAGGTCTAATTGGATCTAAATTAAAATAGTCTAATGTATCAATGTTAGGGACCAATGTTGAATAACAATCTCTAATCGATTCAACTGTTACAAGCGAATCATACCCACTTATATTTCCAACCAATTTTGCTCTTCCAACATTGTAATACATATATTGGTTAAGTAAAGTAGGATTACGAATGGCAGAGGTAACCGTTCCTTTAATTGTATGTTGTTTATTTGGTTGCCAAATTAAAGATGCAGCAGGTGAAGGTAAAAAGTCAAAGTTTTGATTTTTATCAACTCGAATACTTGCTCTAAAAATCAATTTATCATCTGCAAATTTCTTATCCATACCTGCATAAAAACCAAATTCTCTGTTAATAATTCGAACACCATTGGTATCGCTGAAAAGTGAACCTCCCGATTTAGGTGTGTAAATCCTACCATTACCACCAATTGTAAATTTAGCAAATGAGGTGTTGAAAATTTTCTCTGCATGAAGGTGATAAAGTGCTGATTTATCTACAATTCTCGACCCACCCTCTAAGAAGGAAGTTTTTGTTGTTATATCCGCCAATAAGGAATCAAATCGTTGTGTACCAGGCTCAAAATAATCTTGCATTTGTAAATTACTAAACTCACCATCGGCAAATTCACGTGCCTCTTGATGCCAAACGAACATTGAATCTTGATTTGCATCAATTACTGCATTAATTGCATCATAATCTGCAGGTGAACCAACAACAGGGGTCCATTGAACACTTGGATCTAAAGCTCTAACACGACTCGTAATTTGGCTTGACCAATATTGACGGTATCTATTTTGCCAATTAGCATCACTTGCAGCCGCATCTTGTAATAAAAAAGCTGTTAAAACCGCATCATAAGAATTTCCAGCGTCTTCATTAGTAGCATAGGCACGAATAAAAAAATCATCTTTTTTCTGAATTTCTATTCGATTTTGAAAAAACAAAATATCTTTCAAACTGAAACGATTGTCGCCTTGGTAAACTGTTGTTCCCGTTCCAAAATTTGACGCAAAAATTAACTCTAATTTCGGTGTTAGCATGAAATGCATTGCCCCTGAAGCTTTTAAATTCTCTGTTTTGTAGTCAACGATATCTTTTTCCCAATATCCTGTTCTGTGCCAACGTCTCAAACCAGGAGTTTGCCAAACAGCACTTAAATCAGTAGCATTATTGATATTTGGGGAAAGGTTTTCATCACCGTATCTATTAACAGCATCATAACCACCCGGATTATTTATATCCGTATCTAGACCTTCCACAGAATTGCTATTACTTGCCTCCCAGTCATTTGCACGCATGTATGCTACATTAACTTTGTAAGCAAATACATCTCTTCCTTTTTTAAACTTATAGGCTTTAGCATAACGAACAGCATATTCTGATAAAAAACGTTCCCCTGCTTTAACACTTGCACTGAATCCTTGAAATTTAAATGGACTTTTAGTGTTCATACTAATTACTCCATTAAAAGCATTAGGACCATAAAAAGCAGAACTCGCACCAGATATAATATCTACTTGCATAAGGTCTAGTTCAGAGGCTCCAAGAAAATTTCCTAAAGAAAAACTAAGACCTGGTGAAGCATTATCAACACCGTCAATTAATTGTAAAGTTCGTACCGGTGAAGTAGAATTAAAACCGCGTGTATTGATTACTTTAAAACCAATACTAGCAGAAGTTAAATCTACACCTTTCATATGACTCAATCCTTCGTAAAAATCCAAAGCTGGGGTTGCTTTAATTTCAGCTAATGACATCGTTTCAACTGATAATGCTGAAACTTTCTCTTTTTCATTTGTAAATCCTTTTACACTTACTTCACCAAGAACTTTAACATTATCTGGATTCATTCGAATGATGATACTATCATTTTGATTTTTCACAACTACATCAGCTTGAACATAGCCAAACATGGTACAAGTTAAACTTATTGGAAAAGTTGAACCAACATTTGAAATTGTAAATCGACCTTTATCGTCTGAGATGGCACCATTATTTGCCCCAACCACTTTAATTTTTACACTTTCTAAAGGTTTTTTAGAAAAGTCATCATAAACTACTCCTGAAATTGAATTCTGAGCAGATAAATTAATTGTATAAAGTACAAAAAGTAAAATGAAAGCTATTTTTTTTTTGATCACGGTAGAAAAAATTAGTTATTAATTCAAGTTGATTAGAATCAAAACTATCTATTTTTTAGGTGTAAACAAAATTAATGTTAAAAAAAACTAAATCAAATTTGGGTTTCTTTCTTATTCACAAGCAAATTTTAGTGCCAAATAAATCTACATTTTATGCCAATGTTTACCTAAATTTACCTTCTTTGAACAAAACAAAAATTCAACCTTTTTCATTTTACATTTTCAATTCCAAAATATGATTTACACCGGCTCCAACAATCGTCAAAGTTTAATCGACTTAATTGTTCCTGAAAATTTCAATGGCGAATTAATCGTTTTTGTGCATGGATTTATGGGATTTAAAGATTGGGGTGCTTGGAATTTAATGCAAAATTATTTCACAAAAAAAGGATTTGGTTTTTGTAAATACAACGCGACACACAATGGAGGAACGGTTGAAAATGGTATTGATTTTCCCGATGAACAAGCCTTTGGCGAAAACACATATTCCAAAGAATTAAAAGATTTAATTGCTGTATTGGATTGGTTGGAAACGAAAATTACTGTTCCATATAAAGTCAATCTCATTGGACATTCACGTGGCGGTGGAATTGTATTGTTAGCAAGCAACGAAGACAAACGCATTCAACGAACAATTACACTTGCAGCCATTAGTGACATAGGTTCACGTTTTCCAATTGGAGAGGCATTGGAAGAATGGAAAAAAACGGGCGTTCGTTACGTTGCCAACTCAAGAACAAAGCAAAACCTTCCGAATTATTATTCACTTTATGAAGATTTCAAAGCAAATGAAGATCGTTTGAACATTCGAAAAGCTTGTGAATCAATTAAAATTCCAGTTTTAGTCTTTCACGGCGACCAAGATACGAGCGTTCCTAGTTCAGAAGGAAAACTAATCGCAAAATGGTTAAAAACAGAACTCATTACTATTTCAGAAGCCGACCACGTTTTTGGAGCGACACATCCTTGGGGAAAAGACATTTTACCTGAAAAGTTGGGTGAAGTTTGTGAAAGGATTTATAGTTTTTTAAAAAGTCAACCTTCAGATTTAATTGTTAGTCCTGATTTGTAACCATTCCTACAAAATTGGAAAGGTTATATGCTTTAATTCGTACTTTTAAATAAAATCAAATTATGGAACCTATAATTATTGTTATTGCCGTGGTAATTGTCCTAATGGCCTTATCATTGTTTACAGTGAAACAAGGAACAATCGCAGTTATAACGATGTTCGGAAAGTACAAACGCGCACTTCCACCTGGCTTAAGATATAAAATTCCATTTATCGAACAAGTAACCAAACGAATTTCTATTCAAAATCAAAGTATTGAAATGGAATTTCAAGCAGTTACAATCGATCAAGCTAATGTTTACTTTAAAAGTATGTTGCTTTACAGCGTTATGGATGCGGAAGAAGAAACGATTAAAAAAGTAGCTTTCAAGTTTATTTCAAACAAAGATTTAATGCAAGCTTTGATTCGTACTATAGAAGGTTCGATTCGATCTTATGTTGCAAGTCAAAAGCAATCAGAAATTTTAGGTTTGCGTCATGAATTGGTAGAAAACGTTAAAAGTCAAATTGACCACACGCTTGAAACTTGGGGTTACCACCTACTCGACTTGCAAATCAACGATATAACTTTTGATGCCGCAATCATTGAAAGCATGAGTAAAGTTGTGGCTTCTAACAATTTAAAAGCTGCTGCCGAAAACGAAGGTCAAGCTTTATTAATCACAAAAACAAAAGCTGCTGAAGCTGAAGGTAATGCAATAAAAATTGCTGCTTTGGCTGAAAAAGAAGCTGCGATGTTGAGGGGACAAGGTGTTGCTTTGTTCCGTCAAGAGGTGGCAAAAGGTATGTCTGAAGCTGCCGAAGAAATGAAACAAGCCAACTTGGATACAAATGTGATTCTATTTTCAATGTGGACAGAAGCCATCAAAAATTTTGCTGAATATGGAAAAGGAAATACCATTTTCTTGGATGGTAGCGCTGAAGGAATGCAAAAAACGATGAAACAAATTCAAGCAATGTTGTCAAATGACAATAAATAAAAGGTTATAAATCTATTTAAGCACTTTCTTTTTTTAAATCCATTTAGCAATCTTCAAAATATGATTTTGATTCTAACATTTAGCACAAATTAAAAGAACTTAATCAACCTATTTCCTTTGTAAATCGGGAATACACTGTTCTCCGATTTACCAAATTTCGGAGAGTTAATAGGCTATTTTATCTTTTGTATAACTCTAATCATTCAAATGCGGATATTCTTTTAGAATTGGTGCATTTACCAAATCAAAACTCAACTTTCTGAGTTCAATCACTTCCATTTCCTGAATTTGCATAATGGAAATCGGTTTGTTGACATACAAGCGTGCAACGCCTGGACGAGCAGGACCTAAAATCTCTGAAGGATCTGAAAAAAGCTTGTAGTTATTAGTAAAAGTCAATGGAACAATGGGAACGTTCAACGCTTTAGCCAACTTAAATGCACCGTCTTTAAACGGAACCATTTTCGGACATTGATGGTCTGGAATTCCTCCTTCTGGAAATATCACTAAAGACCAACCTTCAGCCACTGCCTTAGACGCAAGCGTATAACTTCTTCCTGCTTTACTTTTATCACCACGAAAAACAGGAATATTTAGATTTTTGAAATAGGTACTAATAATTGGATAAGTCAAAATTTCACTTTTACCTAAAAACACAAAAGGATGCTTGGGTAAAATTGAATACATAAAAAAGATATCCAAGTAAGATGTGTGATTGGCAATAATTACATAAGGTCCGTCTGGAAGTTCATGATTTTCAATAGTTTTGACGCGATAAAAACAAAAAATGCGCATCATCCAACTCCAAAAGATAAAGAGGTAAAAACTAAATTTCTTCCACTGAGGTCGAAACAAAACAACGAAAAAAAACGGATATAAAACGATTGCAAAAAACGCAAAAATGATGGCAATATAGAATTTCCAAATCAATCCAAACACCCCAATAATTGTCTTCATAGTCAAATATAGTAATTTCAATTAGAAACTATACGCGTTTGCATTCGATTGAAATCATTAATTTTGAAAAAAAGTTTTAGATGGCACGTATATTAACAGGAATTCAAAGCACAGGAACCCCTCATTTAGGTAATATTTTAGGTGCGATAATTCCTGCAATTAATTTAGCTCAACAACCAGAAAATGATTCATTTTTATTCATTGCAGACCTTCATTCCTTAACGCAAATAAAGGACGGAGAACAATTACGTTCAAATACGTATGCAACTGCTGCAACTTGGTTGGCTTTTGGTTTGGATACTGAAAAAACAATTTTTTATCGTCAAAGTGATGTGACTGAAGTAACCGAATTAATGTGGTACTTGCTTTGTTTTTACCCTTATAATCGAATGACGCTCGCACACAGTTTTAAAGACAAATCGGATCGTTTAGATGACGTGAATGGCGGATTATTCACTTACCCAATTCTTATGGCCGCTGATATTTTACTATATGATGCCGAAGTAGTTCCCGTTGGAAAAGACCAAAAACAACACCTAGAAATGGCAGCAGATGTTGCACGTCGTTTTAATTTACAATATGGAGAAACATTAATTGCTCCTCAAGAAAAAATTCAAGAAAATACGATGTTGGTCCAAGGAACTGACGGTGAAAAAATGAGTAAATCTCGTGGAAACTACATCGATATTTTCTTGCCAGAAAAAGCCTTACGCAAACAAGTAATGTCAATCGTTTCAGACAGTACACCTTTGGAGGATCCTAAAAATCCAGATACTTGTCATACGTTTGCTTTGTATAAATTACTTGCCTCTGAATCAGAAATTGAAACAATGCGTGCGAATTACCTTGGTGGAAATTATGGCTACGGTCACGCAAAACAAGCGCTCTACGAGTTGGTACTAAACAAATTTGCTGAACCAAGGAGTAAATTCAATGCGTTAATGGCTGACACTTCTAAAATTGATAAAGCTTTAGAAATTGGTGCTTTAAAAGCAAAAGAAGTTGCAAAAGAAGTTCTGAAAAGAGTGAGATCTAAAGTTGGCTATTGAAAATGAATTGCTTTTAATTTGTTACTAATGAGTTGTTTTTGAATAGCTTATGTTTGTTGTTAGCTAACGATTTATTCATTCTTATTTCTAAAATTCGTTTTTGCTAGGCTTAAAAAACAAAACCACTTTATAAATATCAAAAAATTATCTTTTTCATAAATTTATTTTATGTTTTTAAAATTATAGTTAACTTGCAACCTGATTTAAAATTAATCGGAGTTTAAACCTTAATTGTTAAAAACAAAAAGCATGAAAAATTTATTGTTCCTATTTATTACTGTAACAGCGTTTACAGCTTTTTCACAAACGAAGACGGTTGCTGGAGTTAAATTCTCAACTACCACAAAAGTTAATGGTAAAACTTTAGACATGAATGGTGGTGGTTTGCGCGAAAAATACTGGATTGACTTATATGTCGCTGCTTTGTATTTAGAAAACAAAACAACTGATGCCGGAAAAATTATTTATGCAGACGATGAGCAAGCAATTCATATCAAAATTATTTCTGGAAGTGTAACTCGCGAGCGTTTTGTTGAATCAGTAAAAGAAGGTTTTAGCAATGCGAATCACGGTAAAGCAACATCTGAACAGATTAAAAAATTTATTGGTTTCTTCAATGAAGATATCAAAGAAGGAGATCGAATTTATTTAGAATATACCCCAAAAGAAGGTTTGGTAGTCATTAAAAACGGAACAGAAAAAGGAAAAATCGAAGGAATAGAATTCAAAAAAGCTCTTTTCTCTATTTGGCTTGGCTCCACCCCTGCTGATTCAACTTTGAAAAAGGGAATGCTAGGAAAAGGCTAGATTTTAAGTGAATTAGATAGCTGTTACTCAAACTGAAGGCAGTTTCCAATCTTAAAATTTAGATATATCTGACATAGCGAACGGACTCAAAAAAAGTTTTCTGATGATGTTTGCAAGTATTTATCTAGCATGAGGAAATTTTAGAAAAAGAGTAAGCATCAATTTCAATATTTCCATTTCACCTCACTTCATTCCCCTAAAAAACTCTTCCAACAAATTAGAAAGGTTTCCGAAGGCGCTGAAGCTAAGCTCATTATACGTGTCGTAAATATCGTGATAATGTTTGTTTGGACCCATTGTGTAGATGTAGAATGCAGGAACTCCCGATTCTGTAAAGAAATAATGATCTGAATTGGCAGCAGGACCGCGTTTTTTGATTTGAGCAAGATAATTTTTCTCTTTATTGATACTCTCCAAGCGTGTAAATTCATCAGGGAAAAGCGTTGCATTGACAACTGTAATTCCTTCTTCGCCACTTCCCATAATGTCTAGGTTCAACAAAAACTGAACGCTTTTTAAATCAATTGGTGGATGTGAAGCCATATACATTGAACCTAATAATCCGATTTCTTCGCCAGCAAACGCAACAAAAAGTAAATTGTAGTTTTTCAAACCTTTTGCTTTGAACTTTTCAGCGAGTGATATCAACATTCCATTTCCACTTGCATTGTCGTTCGCACCAGGGAAATAAGTCGCAGCACCCATTCTTCCTAAGTGGTCGTAATGCGCTGTAATCATTATGGTTTTCTTCGATTTTTTAGTTGCTGGTAGATAACCAATTACGTTGCGAGCTGTGTGTGATTTTATTTTGGCATCAATCGCATAAGAAACGCTTGTTGTATTTGAAACGAAACAAGTTTTAAAAGCTGATTCTTGCACGTGGATAAATGGAAAATTGTATGCAGTTGATGAAACTGACCAAGTGAATTTTTTATCCGTTACTTCGATTACAGGTGTGTATTTAGCAATTTTCACTAAGGATTCTTTCACTTTTGACAGCGTATCACCACCATAACCGAGGTTTACGAAATAGAACACTTTATTCTTGTCGAGCTTTGAAAAACTATATTTTCCAGTGTAAAGCTCATAAATCCCTAAGGTTTGAAAATCAGTGGTTCCGTTACCATTTCCTGAAGATGGGTCAACAATGAAATCAACACCTGGTGTCAATTGTTTATCACCGATTTTAACTTCCATTTTATTTGGAAAAGTATTCACAGGAAATGAAAACGATTGAAAATACGTCCCGTTAAGTGTTTCTAAACCAATTTCTTGAAAGGTTTTAGCAATATAATTGGCAGCAATTGAATCTCCACCGTTTACATAGCCTCGACCGTGAAATTCAGGTGAGCAAAGTTGTTGCGTGAAGCTTTTTACACGTTCAGTTTGCGCAACGAGCTGAAAACTGATTAGACTAATTAGAAGGGCTATTCGCATAACGTCTGCAGATTTTCAGAATGAATTCCTCTGTTGTCTCACTCTCCAAATCCCAACTTTGATTTTCAGCCATTTGTGCCAAAATAGATCGCGCACTTGTCAAATCTCCTTGCGCATCTAAACGTCTGATAGAGCTTGAAAATTCATCACTTGACCCACCGAATAATTCGTTGATTAATTGTAATTTTTCATTCAAACTAAAGGAACCTATAAGCGTATCTAAAGGTACAATCGAATAATTTTGACGAACATTTGTTTCAATTTTCTTAAGTTTTCCAGCTAACGGATGTTCTTCACCCGAACTTTGAATTGATGGAGAAATGGACTCAACCACAGGAGCAGTGAAAGTTACAGGTTGTTCAAAAATAGGTGTTTCCATAATTGGAGCAACAACTTCTGGAATTTCAGTTACGATTGGAGCAACTTCTGGCGTTTCTACAAGTGGCGTATTGAAAACGGGAGTTGGGAATTTCACCTCGTCAAAATTACTTGTTGGAACAGGTTTTTTCTCCATTTCAATTTCTGGTTGAACGTCTTCAATAGTTAGAGCTGAAGTTGGTTCTTCAAATAAAGAAATGGGTTCTGTATAAGATGGTGTGTCAATCAATTCGTGCGTTGCAAGTGTTTCTTCAGCAGGAGTTTCTTCAATAGTTTCTATTGTTTCTTCCTGTTCTTCAGGAATATCAAAGTCAATCGCAATAGGTTCCTCTACTTTTTCTTCTAGAAGTTCACCTTCTGCTTCCTCGTTTACTGCTTTGTCGTTAACTGGTTCGTCGAATAATGAAAAATCATAAGGAGTTTCTTCTACTTTTTCTACTTCTTGGATTTCTTCAACAATTGGCGCATTGAAAACCACTTCTTGCTCATCGATTAAAGGCGTTTTTGTACCCAAAACTGAATCAGCATAGACCTTGTAGCGAACAACAACTAGTCTTTCATATAATTCTCGGGATTGATTCACCATCGTTTCCAATTCAGCTAATTCAATAGATCCATTTTCAATTTTTTCAAGTGAATTTTCAATGGCTGTAATCAAAGACTTCATATTTTTTATTTTTAGGTAATTTTTCAACAAATGAGCCAAGTTGCTAACGAATATGCAACAGGGTTAAACTTAATAACGATTTTTAAACCTCAAAGTTAAAAACAACACAAGTCTTTGAGTGATAAATTCTCAATTACTTATTAAAATAAATGTTAACAATTTAATCAACTATGTTTTTAGAACAATTTCCAAGTAGTAGTCGTCAAAATGGATGGATAGAAGTCATTTGCGGTTCAATGTTTTCGGGAAAAACGGAAGAGTTAATTCGAAGAATGCGCCGCGCTGAATTTGCCAACCAAGCTTTTGTGATTTTTAAACCAGAAATCGATAATCGCTACTCGAAGAAAAAGGTGGTAAGTCACCAAGGAAATGATTTTGAAGCAATTGTTGTTAAATCAGCCGCGGAAATTCTAGAACATTGGAAAGGTGAAAAAGTAGTAGCTGTTGACGAAGCACAATTTTTTGATGAAGCTATTGTAGAAGTTTGTAACACATTAGCGAATAAAGGGGTACGCATCATTTTGGCAGGTTTAGATATGGATTATAAAGGTGTTCCTTTTGGCCCTATGCCCGCTTTACTTTCAATTGCAGAATACGTCACAAAAGTGCATGCTATTTGCGTTTCTTGTGGTAATTTAGCTCAATTTTCACATCGAACGGTAAAGGAATCGGGACAAGTATTAGTTGGCGCTGTCGAAAAATACAAACCACTTTGTCGCTCGTGTTTTAATAATGCACAAATTTGAAACTAAATTTAACTTTCGACGAATTTTGCTTGGCTGTTAAAGGTCAACATTTACATGGTTCCAAGGCGGAAATCATTCAACAAATTCAATTCGATACTCGTAAAATTTATCCCTTGCCGAATCAAGCATTTTTTGCTTTGAAGGGAGCGTATCGCAACGGACATGATTTTATCAGCGACGCCTATAAAAAAGGGGTTCGAACTTTTATAGTTTCTGAGCCAAAACTACCTGAATTGCGCGATGCCACTTTCATTTTTGTAAAAGACACTTTGTGTGCTTTGCAAGATTTAGCCTGTTATCACCGTAAAAAATTCACGTATCCAATTATTGGAATTACAGGAAGTGTTGGAAAAACAACGGTTAAAGAATGGTTGTTTCATATTCTTTCCGATAAATATCGAATCGTTAGAAGTCCAAAAAGTTTCAATTCGCAGTTGGGAGTTGCGCTTTCTTTGTTGAATTTACACGAAGAATGCGACCTTGCTATTATCGAAGCAGGTATTTCAAAACCTGGAGAAATGGAAGCCTTAGAGCGCATGATTCAGCCTACAATTGGGATTTTAACTTCAGTCAGTAAAGCACATTCCGATAATTTCCCTTCGTATGAAGTGCATCTGGCGGAGAAAATGGCTTTATTCAAAACAGTTAAAACAACAGTCATTGGTACTGGTTTTTTGATTTCACAAGAGCAAATGCGTTCCATTAAAGCCTATCAGCCGACAGTTGGAGAGTTTACGAAGGAATTGCAATTATTACCTTTTCAAGACAGGGGAAGTTTAGCTTCCGCTTTATTGGCGATTGCCACAGCGAAAATTTTTAAAGGTTTAGAAATTCAGAAAATTGCTTCGCTTCCTCGATTAGCTATGCGTTTGGAAACTTTTGAAGGACGCGAAAATTCTATCATCATCAACGATACTTACAATTTAGATTTAGATGCTCTAAAACTTTCATTGGAGTACCAATTGGCTTTAGCTGAAGGGAAAAAACGCATTGTGATTGTTGGTTTAGAGGAAGAATGGACACATTTGAAAGAAAAAATTCGTTTGACGATAGACGATTTCAAACCTGATTTATTGGTTTTTTCTCGCAAACCAAAAATTACTGATTTCGAGTTGAAAGATGCTGTTGTTTTAGTTAAAGGTACGCGCGGTGCGAAAATGGAAAAAATCGCTCGTTCGTTTAAATCCAAACAACACAAAACGGAAGTGATTTACAATTTATCGGCTATAAAGCACAATTTGTCGGTTTTCAAAAATCAGTTGCAGCCAAGTACAAAAATTTTAGCAATGGTAAAGGCGCAATCGTATGGTGTTGGTTTAGAGAAAATCGCTTCGTTTTTAGAAAAAATCGGTATTTCATATTTAGGAGTCGCTTATTCCGATGAAGGTGTGGAGTTGCGAAAAAGCGGGATAAAAATTCCAATTTTAGTAATGAATCCTGAAGAAGAAGGTTTTGAAGCGTGCATTAAGTACAATTTGGAGCCAGCAATTTATTCGATGAATCAGTTGGATGAGTTGATTTCAACCCTGATTTCACTTGAAAAATCAAATTTTCCAATTCATATAAAAGTGGATACAGGAATGCGCCGTTTGGGATTTGAACGCGATGAATTACCGAAATTACTGGAAATCATTCAAGCGCAACCTGAAGTACGAATTGCCGGTGTCTATTCTCATTTAGCGGATGCTGACAATCGAAGAGACAAACGTTTTACCCAGCTACAAATCACTCGTTTTCAAGAAACGTGTACTTGGATTTCCAATAAAGTACCTTATCCATTTATTCGCCATTTATTGAACTCAGAAGGAATTGCCAATTTCAACGAAGCACAATTTGAAATGGTTCGAATTGGAATTGGAATGTATGGTATTTCTTCGAATCCAACATTACAAAAGAGATTGCAAGCTGTAATTAATTGGAAAAGTGAGATTTCACAAATAAAAACAATTCAAGTTGGTGAAAGTGTTGGTTACTCACGCACATTTATAGCAAGTAAAAAAATGAAAATTGCCATAATTCCAGTTGGTTACGCTGATGGTTTTAGGCGTAGTTTGAGCAATGGAAAAGGTGGCGTTTTTGTAAAAAATACTTTTTGTCCAATTCTTGGAAAAGTTTGTATGGACATGATTATCATTGACGTAACCAAACTGGTCGTTAGTGAAGGTGATGAAGTTGAAATTATTGGTGAAAATCAAACTATTGAAAACTTCGCAAAATCCATGGATACAATTCCTTATGAGGTGATGACGTCGATTTCTAAACGAGTGCATCGGGCTTACAGTGAGGAGTAATAATTAATTTGTCCGTCAGCTGACGGATGAAAATGAGTTAATTTGAAAATGGTATGAAATTGAATTATTACCATTTTTTGTCTAATTTTTATTTATTCTTAAATATTTTTTAAACAAATACTTTTCGTTTTATAAGTTGTAATTTCTGAAATTAAGAGAAAGAAATTAAATACTGATCTCAATTAATCATTAAAGTTAAATAAACCTTTAAATTTGAATTTTAAATAATACGTGTGAATCAATCAGCCAACAGTTTTATTTTAGTCTTAGTTATTTTAGTTTTTTGTTTATTAGCAAGTTTGGTTTTTATTTCCTTCAAGTTGATCCAGTCTAATAAATCGAAAAAAGAAACTAAATTGCAATTTCAACTCCTTGAAACTAAAATAAATTCACTTCAATTAGAAACGTTGCAGTCAAAATTGAATCCTCATTTGTTTAAGAATATTTTGAATTCAATTCAATCACATGCTTATCAGACTTATTTTGCTTTAGATAAATTGGCGAATGTTCTAGATTACATTTTATATGAAAGTCGCAACAAATTTGTAACCCCGAAAGAGGAAATTGAATTTGCGTTAAACTTAATAGAAATTAATAAAATCAAGGTCAGTCCATTGTTTGAGCTAAAGGTAAAAACGAAAATAGCGCCATCTGAATTATTGTATGAACAACGTTTAATGGCTCCGTTAATTTCCATTGATTTAATTGAAAATGCATTCAAACATGCAGATTTACAAAATCCAGACGCTTTTATTTCCATCGTTTTTGAGTTCAACGACAATGTGTTTTATATGACTGTTTCGAACAAAATCTCACCTAAAACACCTTTGAAAAAAGAAAAAAGTGGAATAGGAGCAGAAACATTAGAACAGCGTTTGCGAATAATTTATAAAGACAATTTCAAACTCGAACGTTTCACAGAAGGAGATGTTTACATTGCTCACTTAAAAATTAATTTACTTGAACACAAAGCTAAAATGCTTGCTATTAGATGATGAACTTTTGGGTTTATCGTTTCTAAAGTTGATTTGTGAGCAAATAGAGGACATTGAGGTTGTTAAAGCATTCAATAATCCCCAAACATTTCTTTCAGAATACTCAAAATATGAATTTGACTTTTGTATTCTCGATATTGAGATGCCTGAAATCAATGGTTTACAAGTAGCAAAATTGATTGGCAATAAACCTGTAATTTTCACAACAGCCTACACTGAATTTGCTGCAGATGCTTACGATTTGAATGCTACTGATTACGTAAGAAAACCTGTAAAAGTTGAACGTTTGCAACAAGCAATTTCAAAAGTCAAACTACTATTTTCAACTCAAAGAACAAAAAGCAAATCCTTTCAAATCAATACAAATAAAGGAAAATCAATTATTTCCTTTGACCAACTTTTTTCAATTTCAACTTCAGAAATAGACAGTCGCGACAAAGACGCTCGATTAACAGATGGCAGTATATTAGTAATCAAAAACATTTCTTTTGAAAAACTAAAGCAACTACTCCCTCCTACAGAATTTGTTCAAATAAATAAAAAAGAAATTATAGCTATTAGTTCTATTTTATCCTTTACTTACGATCAAATTTTAGTGAAAATACCATATGAATCTGATTCTCAAAAAAAGTATGTACTTAGCGAAGTTTATCGAACAGACTTTATTTTAAAAGTTAGAATATGACACATTACTATTTTTTTGTCACGAATTACACAAATTTTCACGAATTAATAATCCTCTTCAATTCGTGCAATTCAACGTAATTCGTGACAAAAGCATTTCCAGTATTCAATATATGGACTTTCCAATATCTTTAATTCGTGCAAATCAACGTAATTCGCGACAAAAGCATTTGCATTATTCAATATATGGACTTTCCAATATCTTTAATTCGTGCAAATCAACGTAATTCGTGTCAAAATACATTTCCAATTTTAAACAATTGAACTTCTCAAAATCTTTAATTCGTGATAATCAACGTAATTCGTGTCAAAAACCATTTTCATTAATTGAACTTTCCAATATCTTTTATTCGTGCAAATCAACGTAATTCGTGACAAAAACCTATTTTTAAACTATAAAACAACTCGACGGTATTCAAGACTTGGTGCGCCGAAATTAATGACCAATCCCAAACTTAAACCAGATGCTTTTAAATAATTAAGTGTTTGTCCGATGTGCTTGTCATCAATCTTTTTAACTGCTTTGATTTCAAGAATAATTGAATCATAAACAACCAAGTCAGCAAAAAACTTGTGTGGTAAAATAACCCCTTTATAATTTACATCATACATTTTCTCTCTTTCGTAACCAATAAAACGCTGGTTAAACTCAAATTCCAGAGCATCTTTATAGATTACTTCTGAAAAACCGGAACCCAATTCACTATGGACATCCATTGCAATTCCTACCAATTTGTAACATTCATCTTTATAAATCATAGCTTTTTCTTATTTAAGTTAGTGAAAAAGTTCATTTCAACAAACATAGAACTGGTAGAAATTGAATTTCATTACAATTTTTGTCAGCTTCATTTCATAATTCGTTTTTGAGTTAATTAGAACTAGCAATTCATTTTCATCTTTGCAGAAAAATTAGGATTGATAAGTGAAACAATCTTGGTTTTGTGATTAATATCATTAAACAGAAAAAGTATGAAAGCTTTCAAAAATGGTTTCTTTTACATTGCAATTATTGGTGGATTCTCTGCTTTAATGTATTGGATTACACTGCATGGAATTGATTTAGAACAAGGAAGGGAAATAATTATGCCCGAAAACTTAAAAAGTCATTGGCTCGAATTTGTTCATGCAATGATGCATAATATTAAGCACCCACTTGCGATTTTATTGGCACAAATAATTACCATAATTCTTACTGCACGTTTGTTTGGTTGGCTCTTTATGAAAATTGGACAACCTTCTGTAATCGGTGAGATAATTGCAGGAATTGTGTTAGGTCCCTCTTTGGTTGGTTACTATTTCCCTGTATTTTCAGGAGCACTTTTTCCAGCTGAGTCAATTGGTAACTTACAGTTTTTAAGTCAGATAGGTTTGATTCTTTTCATGTTTGTAATTGGTATGGAACTCGATCTTAAGGTTTTGAAAAATAAAGCCCACGATGCCGTTGTCATTAGCCATGCAAGTATCATTATTCCGTTTGCGCTTGGAATGGGGCTTGCATATTTCATTTATCAATCTTTTGCCCCAGAAGGGATACAGTTTTTATCTTTCGCTTTGTTTCTAGGAATAGCAATGAGCATAACAGCTTTTCCTGTTTTGGCAAGAATAGTTCAAGAACGAGGAATTCATAAAACAAAATTGGGAACAGTAGTGATTACTTGTGCTGCTGCCGATGACATTACGGCTTGGTGCATTTTAGCAGCTGTAATTGCAATCGTTAAAGCGGGTTCCTTTATCAGTTCACTTTACATTATTGGGATGGCTGCACTTTATGTCCTTGCAATGATAAAGGTTGTTAGACCATTTTTAAAACGAGTAGGTGACCTTCACAATTCAGTAGAAAATTTAAGCAAACCAATTGTTGCTATTTTCTTTTTAACCTTAATTATTTCTTCCTACGCTACAGAAATTATAGGAATTCATGCGCTTTTTGGTGCGTTTATGGCTGGTGCTATTATGCCTGAAAATGTGAAGTTTAGAAATATATTTATTGAAAAAGTAGAAGATGTATCAATGGTTTTACTTCTTCCTTTATTCTTTGTTTTTACTGGCTTACGTACCCAAATTGGTTTATTGAACGATCCTCATTTGTGGAAAATAACAGGATTGATTATTGCTGTTGCTGTTGTTGGAAAATTTTTAGGAAGTGCGCTTGCAGCAAAATTTGTTGGTCAAAATTGGAAAGATAGTTTAACTATTGGTGCTTTAATGAATACGCGTGGTTTAATGGAACTTATCGTTTTAAATATAGGTTTAGACTTAGGCGTTTTATCACCAAAAATCTTTGCAATGATGGTAATTATGGCCTTGGTTACCACCTTCATGACGGGACCATGTTTAGATTTTATTAATTGGATTTTTAAATCAAAAGAAACAGAGGTACCAAAAGAAATAAGTGAGATTAGAAAATTCAAAATTTTGATTTCTTTTGGAAACCCAGAAAGAGGTAAGTTATTATTAAGATTAGCGAATGGTTTGATTCGGAAATTAAATGGAAATGCTTCCTTAACTGCAGTTCACTTTACACCAAGTAATGAATTATATCACTTTAATGTTGAAACTTACGAAAGAGATAGTTTTGCCCCTGTATTGAAAGAGGCTAAATTATTAAATCAAAAATTAACTACTATGTTTAAAGCCTCGGTAGATGTTGACGCTGATATTACCGAAGTAGCAAATTCAGGTGATTACGATTTATTAATTATTGGTGTTGGTAAATCTATTTATGAAGGAACCATTCTCGGTCGATTCCTAGGTTTCACCACGCGGATAATCAACCCAGACAGAATCATTAATCAAGTCACAGGAAAAGAAGGTATTTTTGAAAATTCACCATTTGATGAACGAACGAAGTTGATTCTTGCTAAAAGTAAAATTCCAGTTGGTGTTTTTATTGATAAAGGCTTGGAAAAATTAGATCGAATCTTGATGCCAGTTCATTCAGAACATGATGCTTTTCTTCTTAATTATGCACAAAAATTAATCAATAATTCAGAATCACAAATTACTGTTTGTACTTCCCTAAAATAGGTTGACCGTTTTGTTATACTTTTCTATCATCAAAAATAGTTATTTTAGGTCTATCTTCAGTTTTCATATTATTCCATTTTTGAATAAAATCAAAAGGCGTCAACATAC
>JBILHL010000032.1:0-34064 GCA_044350515.1 Crocinitomicaceae bacterium
AATAAATACGCCACTCCTGATAAAATTTATGTAAATGGAAAAATTAATAAATTTTATATTTATTTGACTTTACGTTCAATTACTTTCCAAGAATTCAGGAACAAAGAAAACATCAAAAAGGAATCAATGGATAACTATTTGCATATCGCAGACCAAAGTTCATCAGATGATGATGAAGCGTTCCACAAAGTAAGTATAATTATTTACAAAGAAATGGATAATTGGCATTGGTACGACAAATTGCTATTTGAGATTTATCGGGACAATAAAATATCCATCCGAAAACTTGCAGAAAAAACTGATATAAGTTGGGTGTCTATATTTCATACATTGAAAAAATGTAAACAGCGCCTCAAAGAAAATCATTTAGAAAACTGGCAAGATTATGCTAATCAAGATTATGAACGTATAAAATAAAAATTATGGAAAACAAAAAAATGGACAAAAGATCCAAAACGCAAAAAAAAGAATTAATCGGCTTTGGTGATGTGGTTGAAGCAATAACAGAAGCAACCGGAATCAAAAGTGTTGTCAAAGCATTGTTTGGTGAAGATTGTGGATGCGATGAGCGTAAAAAGAAACTCAATGAGTGGTTTCCTTTCAAAGTGCAAAATTGCTTAGAAGAAGAAGAATATATTTATCTTGACAACTGGTTTAAAACTAAAAGATTCCAGGTTAATATGAATGAGCAAAAAGAACTGTTAACAATTTATAACAGAGTTTTCAACCGTAAAAATGTAGCGACAAGCTGTGCAAGTTGTGTTAGAAATATGGTAAGAGATTTGGAGAAAATTTATCACAGTTATAAAACAGAAAAAGAAAATGATTAATTGAATTTCAAATTTTTTCAATTATGGATAAAAGAAAAAACAACGGAGGCAAAAGAGCAAATTCTGGCAGGTTAAAAAAAGACGAATTAATATCATTGATTGAAACAATGGATGCTATTAGTGTCCCTAATACTGTATGGAAAGCGTTATACGATAAAATTAAAGATGGCGACACTAACGCTATTAAAACTTGGTTACAATACAGATATGGTATGCCTAAACAAGTCATAGATCAAAACAATACCCATACAATGAATGACTTTGATATTAAAGGAATTTATGATAAAAAAGCATCAGAGTAAATGGAATGAATTAGCAAACGATACACGTTTTTTTGTATTGACTGGAGGGCGTGGTTCTGGTAAATCTTTTGAGGTTGGTAGATTTGCCAGCCTTTTATCGTTTGAAGTTGGTCATAAAATATTATTCACACGTCAAACAATGACATCAGCCCATTTGTCAATTATACCTGAGTTTCAAGAAAAAATAGATTTATTAGAATTAAACGGATGCTTTGATGTAAATAAACAAGAAATAAAAAACATACTCACAAATAGTGAAATAATATTTAAAGGTATAAAAACCTCAAGCGGTGACCAGACAGCAAACCTTAAATCATTACAAGGAGTTACAACATGGATATTAGACGAAGCTGAGGAATTAACAGACGAAAAGATATTTGATAAAATAAATTTATCTATAAGGCAAAAAGGAATACAAAACAGAGTTATCTTAATACTCAACCCATCGACAAAAGAACATTGGATTTATAAACGTTTTTTTGAAAATGCAGGCGTGCAAGAGGGTTTCATAGGACAAAAAGGAAATACCACTTATATTCACTCAACTTATTTAGATAATATTGAAAATTTAGCTGAATCTTTTATATCGGAAGTTGAAAATATTAAAGAAACAAACCCAAAGAAATATAATCACGTTATATTAGGTGGATGGTTAGATAAAGCTGATGGTGTGATTTTTACAAATTGGAAGTTTGGCGAATTTAATCCGGACAATTTGCAAACATCTTGTGGAATGGATTTTGGTTTTTCCATTGATCCAGACTCACTTACCGAAGTTGCAATTGATAAAACTAAAAAGCGGATTTATGTCAAAGAACATATTTATCAAAAAGGAATTAAATCACAAGACCTTGCCAAAATTATTTTAAATAGAGTTGGTAATAAATTAATCATTGCTGATAGCGCAGAACCACGTTTAATAGCCGATTTACAAAGTTTAGGCGTAAATATACAAGCGGTCAAAAAAGGAACCGTAGAAAGCGGCATTACAAGGATGCAAGACTATTTAATCATAGTTGAACATAACAGTCACAACATAGCAAAAGAATTGAATAATTACATTTATGCGGACAAAGGGTCTAAATTGTATGTTGATGCTTGGAATCACTCAATTGATGGAATAAGATATAATGTAATTTATCACTTAGACAATCCAAATAAAGGAAATTATAACATATATTAACACTTTATACAAATACTAATTTTAATTGTTTAATGATTATGAAGACAGAAATAGAAATACCGGAATCACTTGAGGATATTACATTAGACCAATATCAAAGGTTCCAAGCAATAGACGAACCAACGAATGAAGACCTGTTATCTATATTTTTGAACATTCCAAAAGCGCAAATTAATTACATCAAAGCCAAAGAAGTTGATAGGTTAATTGCTCATTTGAATAATATCTTGCAAGAAAAACAAAGTCACGTTTTAAGGTTTCAATTAATGGGTGTTGAGTTCGGGTTTATTCCTAGATTAGACGACATCAGCTATGGAGAGAATAACGACATAACAGCATATATTGGAAACTGGAAAGAAATTCACAAAGCGATGGCGGTTTTATATCGCCCGGTTATTCAAAGAAAGAAAGATAAATATTTGATTGTCGACTATAACGGATCTGCTGAATACGGCGAGTTAATGAAACAAATGCCATTATCAATAGTATTTGGGTCCATTGTTTTTTTTTACAATTTAACAAGCGAATTGCTGACAGCTATCCCGAATTATTTGGAGAAAGTGATGGACAAAGAACAGAAGAATATTCAGGATTTGGAGTCAAATGGGGAAGATTTCAAGAAATTGATACCCTTGCTCAGGGAGACCTTAGAAGATATGATGAGATTACAAACCTATCCTTACATAAATGCCTCATTAAATTAGCTTATGAAAAGGAAAAAATTGAATTTGAAAACAGACAAGTAAAAAACAGTTTTAAACGATGAAAGGATTCTACAATTTAACAAAGAAAATCAAAGATAGTTTGCTCGAGGACGCCTTTTGCAAGACTGTTATTTTTGGAAACGCTTCGGAAGTTGATTTAAACAAACAAACTTTATTTCCTTTGGCTAATTTTGTGATAACTGAGGCAGTTTTAAACGACAGTATCTGGACTTTTGGAATTGAATTAAGCTGCGCTGATATAGTTGATTTAAACAAGGCGGATATGGTTGATGAGTTTACGGGCAACGACAACGAACAAGATGTTTTAAATACTCAGTTAGCGGTCATCGGTAGATTAATGGAACGATTAAATAGGGGAGATATCCGGGATGATTTATATCAGTTAAGCGGTCAACCTACAATGGTGCCATTTACCGGTAAATTGGAAATGCTTTTAGCAGGGTGGACAGTTACTTTTAATGTGGATATCCCAACAGATTTATCAATATGTTAGACAATGTAAAAGAAACAATGACAACGTTTGCTAAGCGGGTTAAACAACAAGCTAGGACAAACTTAACGAAAGGCAAACATAATGTCAGCGGGGACTTATATAATAGCGTGGATTACGAATTGATAATATCAAAAAATAGTTATAGTTTGTCTTTTTGGATGGAAGATTATGCCGAATTTCAAGACAAAGGAGTTAGCGGAACGCAAAGGAAATATAACACGCCGTATTCTTATAAATCAAATTCTAATTTATTAGGTTTTGAATTGGCAACAGGAACATTTGCAAGGTGGGCTAAATTTAAAGGAATCAGGTTTCGGAGTTCAGGTGGTAAATTTGCCAAAGGAAATTATAAATCAATAGGCGTCGCCATTGCACTTGCTAAAAAGAAAAAAGGTATTAAGCCAACTCATTTTTTTACCAAATCTTTGGAGTCAGGTTTTAAAACTTTACCGCAAGATATTGTTGAATCCTTTGCATTGAATTTAGATAATATAATTACTGACAAAGATGAGTAAAATTAATATAAGAAGTCCATATCATATAAACACGACAGCGATAAATCTAACAAGTGCCAAAATTGATTTATACATTTACACCGGTATTCAAACAACAAACAGAGGAACCATTATTTATTCTTTAGAGTCAACTGCTTACAACAATCAAGTTACTTTTGAGATCAGCGAATTTGTAAAAGATTATTTGAGCATAGTTTTCAATGGTACTCACACACCACAAAATATATTTGTGGATTATCAGATTACTCAAACGATATTTGATGTGACACAAACACCTGGAACAATTGTACAATTAACAGCTTTTGATGGGTATGGATATTTTGAGCAAGGAATTAATCCTGTTTTATCTGTTCCTTTACTGCAATCAAATAGCATCGTTTATAACTATGAAGGGGCAACAATTAAACTCCCAGTAGATACAAGCCTAACAGCGTCAGTTAAATTTTATTTAAACGCTACATTATTACAAACAACTACAATCACATCCAGCGCATTAAGTACAGCACAGATTCAATATGTTTCTTTTACAGGTACAATTAATAGGGTGGTGGTTACTGATAATGTTGCCGCAGTGACTAATTTGGTGGTTTGCAATATTGAAGAATGTAAACATCAACCGTATAAAATTACATTTGTAAATAAGTTCGGAGCCTTGCAAGATCTTTGGTTTTTTAAACGTTCAAATAGTTCTATCACAGTAACAGATGAAAGGTATAAAGCAAACATAATGTCGAATGGTGGATATGATATATTCAAACATCAAAGCAGGATATTAACTAAAAGTGGAACGGAAAAAATTACTTTGAATAGTGGTTTTGTGGATGAGCAATTTAATGAAGTGTTTAGGCAATTATTACTAAGCGAAAAAGTTTGGTTAGGAATTGGCGGTCAAACTTTGCCGGTAAACATAACATCAAACTCGTTAGATTTTAAAACTCAATTAAATGACAAGTTGATTAATTATACTATTGAGTTGGCGTATGCTTTTGATAAAATAAATAATATAAGGTAAATGTATAAAATTGAGATTTACATATTAAATGATAGGATTGAATTATATCAGGACGAAACAATCCAATTAGAAAGTTCAGTTCAAAACATCAAAGATATTTCTAAAGTTTTTACTGATTACACTGAATCTTTTACCATACCGGCATCGCAAGACAATAATAAAATTTTTAGGCATTGGTACAACTCGGATATTTTAAGCGGATTTGATACGTCAATATTAATACCAGCTGAAATAAAACTAAACGGCATAACATACAAAACCGGTAAAATAAAACTTGAATCGGTTACATTAAAAGATGGCAAAGCTCAGAATTATAAAATTAAATTTTTTGGTAAACTTATAAATTTAACTGATTTATTTGGTGAAGATTTATTAAGTGAGTTGAATTTGGTCGCATATTCACACGCTTATAACGGCGCAAATGTCAAAGCGGGAATGTACGGGAATTTATTGAGCGGAAATATCATTTATCCTTTAATAAGCAGCTCAAGAAATTGGGATTACAATACGCCATCCGTTGATAACGAAATTAAATATAGTTCTGGAGGCGGAATTGCTTTTAACGAATTAAAACCGGCAATAAAAATAAATAGAATCATTGAGGCTATTGAAACAAAATATAGCATCACTTTTTCAAACGATTTTTTAAACAATCCAGATAATGATATTGAGGAGCTATTTATATGGCTCAACGGAACCGAATCCGGCAACATTGGTTCTAATAATTTAACGGTAGATTATAATGGCGGCGATAATACAAATGTAGATTTTGGCACCGACATCGGTACATTTAGGACATACAATACCTCGGCGTCTAATGATAGGATTTATTGGAATCATTGGATAACTATAATTCCAAGTATCGGGTATGCTGCCGTAGATTATTCTATTAAAGTTTACAACGGTGACGATGTTATTTATTCTCAAAGTTATGGTGGGCCTTGGCAAGTTCAAATATCAGAATCATTTTTTCAGATTCAAACGCAGCAAAGCGGTGAAACAATTTACAATTTAAGGGTTGAAATTTCCAGCGATGAGGAATTTAAATTTACCACAAGTTGGAAACAAAAAAAAATATGGAATGGAACTGATCCAACTTTCATAACAACAAGCACTGAACAAACTATAAGCAACGAGTTGGTGGTAACTAACAACCTGCCTAATATGAAAGTGACGGATTTTTTTACTTCATTGGTAAAAATGTTCAATTTGGTTATAGATCCAATAACGACAACAAATTTTTTGGTTTTACCGGTGGATGATTGGTACGGCTCAGGAGGCGTTTCTGATATTACAGATTATATTGATGTTGAAAGTTTTACAGTTAATAAACCGGAACTTTATAAAAATATCAATTTTAAATACGAAAAGGCAACCGACATATTAGGAGAACAATTTTATAATCTTTTCAAAGTTGGATATGGTGATTTGGAATGGGAATCCGATGCAGACGGAGGCAAGTTAGATATTGAGGTTAAGTTTCAAAATCTTTTAATGGAAAGGTTAACCGATACCACAACCAATCAGCTAACAAATATTCACATTGGAAACTCATTTGATAAAAATTTACAATCAATTTTATTAAAACCTATTTTATTTTTCAATCGAGGTATCACAAATACCACAGATATATTTGGTTTTATAGATGAAAATGACGTAAATACACCGATAAATTCTTATTTAAACGTAGGCCAGGAAAGTTCAATTGAAACAAATAGTAATATATCATTGAATTTTGGCGCTGAATTAAGCAGTTGGAACAGAATCAGCGAAACAAATAGTTTGTTTAACCTTTATTGGAGAAATTATATTACAGATTTATTCGATCCAAAACGCCGGGAATACGAATATAAGGCATATTTACCTTTGAGCATAATCAATGATTTAAAGTTGAATAACTTAATTATCATTAATAAAAAAATTTATATAGTTAATTCGTTAAGTATAAACCTAAGCACTGGGTTAGCGAGTTTAAAATTACTTAATTACATTGGCGAAGTTTTACTTTATAAGCTTAAACCATCCGATAATGCAACAGCCGTCGCTAGTTTAGGCGGAACGAGTATAATCTATGCGTTACTATCACAAAATAATAAAGTTTTGTTAGAAACGTTACTAACGGGTATTTCATCAGTATTTTTTAACGCTAGCCAAAATGAGATTAAAAGAACCAGTGCCAACTTAATTGGTACCAGTTCAATCTTTGCGATGGGGTTATCTAAAATACTTAGTTCCGTTCCAAATTTACAGGCCGTAACTAATGTAGGAAATACAACTACCAATATTTTAGAATCTGCAAACAGTTCCGTCAGTTTCTCAAGAATGACTCCTCAAGGTTTATTATATTTGAGCTTATTAAGTACCCACGCGATGTCTCTTTTGGCATTTCAAGGCAAGATTACAAATAGAGTAAATTCTAATTTTGATTTTACATTACAATTTCCTGAAAATGCGACGGCATCCTGGACTCAGACATTACAAAGTAAGACTGGTACGATTGCTTTATTAAGTGATATCGTTGTTGGAGGTGCCACGAATCTAACCTATACGGCTTCGCCTACAAATGGTCTTGTCAATTCCGATACAGGAACGGATGCTACAATACCATTAGGCACGTCAGTGAACGCTGGTTTATTAGCTCCGGCACAATTTACAAAATTAGCCAATACAAGCAATACAAACACAGGCGACCAAGACTTAAGTGGTTACGAAATTTTAACCAATAAAAGTCAAGCTATTGAAACAGATAAAGCCTCTACAACAAAGTACGGAAGCGTCAAGGCTTTTTATGATTGGGCTGTTGGTAAATTTCAAAGTATTTTAGTCAGTGGTACAAATATAAAGACTATTAATAGCACCACCATTTTAGGAAGTGGAAATTTAACGGTGCAAGAAGTTTTAGTCAGTGGTACAAACATCAAAACCATTAACAGCTCAAGTATTCTAGGCACTGGAAATTTAGTTGTATCAGCGACATTACCATATCAAGTCTATGTCGCTTTGGTAAGTCAAACGGGAACGTCAGCACCTACTGCTATTATCTTACAAAACACATTAGGAGTTGTACCGGTATGGACAAGATATTCTGCAGGAATTTATAGAGCAACTTACGCAAATACATTTACTCAAGATAAAACAACAATATTAACATCGACAAATTATATGACCGATTCGGGTATAATACAAGTTACCTGCAATAGTGGTTATTCTCCCGATATGATTCAACTTATATCGTATAATAAAACTATGGTTCTCACAGATGATTTATTGGTTAGGACTGCAATAGAAATAAGAGTTTACCCTTAATAAATAAATAACAATAATTAAAAACAAAAACAATGGCAAAAAGTAATTCATTAGAAACTGGAATTTTAAAGTTAATCTATCAAAACATCGCTTTGGCGAATATCGGAAACATTGGCGGATTATTGCCTAGTTCGGTCGCAGGTAGTTTGTATGTAGCTTTATATACTACGGCGCCAAATGATGATGATACTGGCACAGAAGCAACATATACAGGTTATGCTAGAGTAGCTGTGGTTCGTTCAATTGTAGGATGGACAGTATTATTGAATCAAGTTTCAAACGCTGGATTAATAACATTTGGAACCAATACCGGAACGGTACAAACTGTCACTCACATTGCAATAAAAACAGCGAGTTCAGGTGGGGATATTTTGCATCACGGAGCTTTAGCCGTTCCATTGATAATTGAAAATGGAAACATCCCTAAATTTGAAATTGGAAATTTAGAAATCACAGAAAATTAAATTATGTTGATTCTAAAACTTTTAAATGCAGATGATTTTTATTGCTGTGGCCCTAATATTGACATAGCAAAAGGAAAATACAAATTGGCGGAAACTTTCAAAGAAGGATTCAAACAGGTAAAAAGAGAATTGTATGCGAAAAGAGATAATTGAAATCGAAGCCAAAGTAGGCGAAGCAACTAAAGATATCAAAAAATTATTTGATACAATGGTTGCTGCCGAAAAAGAAGCACAAAAAAGTGGCGAAACATTAAATAAAAACGTAAAAGATTTAGGGGAAACCTCAAAAAAATCTGCAAAAGGGGTTGAGGGCATATCAAAATCCGTTAAGGGTATTGGCAATGCAATGAAAGTTGCCGGGATTGGGATAATAATTAGCTTATTCACCTCACTAAAAGAAGTGTTCACAAGCAATCAAAAGGTTGCCGATTTATTGGCAACAGTAATGGAAACTGTTTCTTTGGTGTTTAATGAGTTTGCCAATGTTATAGTCGGTACATACGAAAAAGTAAGTAAGGCTACCGGCGGATTTGATGCTTTGGGTAAGGTTTTAATGGGTATTTTAAAGTTAGCGATAACGCCATTGAAATTAGGATTTTATGGAATTACGTTAGGTCTTCAAGAAGCTCAACTAATGTGGGAAAAGTCTTTTTTTGGGGACAAAGATCAGAATGTTATTAATCAACTAAACTCAGATATATTAAAAACTAAACTGGCGCTTTTAGCAACTGGTGAAGATGCGATAAAAGCCGGGAAAGATATTGCTTCTAATATCGGTGAAGCTATTGGTGAAGTCGGCTCATTTGTTTCTGAGGCAATTGAAGGTGTTAGTAAAATAAGTATATCTGGAGCTTATGAAAACGCCAAAGCAATTGTCCAACTAAAAAAATCAGCGGAAATAGCAGCAGCAGTTCAAGCTGGGTTAGTTGAAGAAAACGACAGGCTGGCTGAAAAGCAAAGACAGATTCGGG
Source organism: Crocinitomicaceae bacterium (assembly GCA_044350515.1). Taxonomy (GTDB): domain Bacteria; phylum Bacteroidota; class Bacteroidia; order Flavobacteriales_D; family Crocinitomicaceae; genus UBA952. The sequence goes on from JBILHL010000032.1 coordinate 9,802, forward strand.
ATAACGATTTAAAAAGTATTGATGAGCGTAGAAAAGCAAATGAAGAATTATTAAAAATATTAAAGAAGCAAGAAAAAGATATGACTGCTCAGGCTAAATTGCAAACAGCCGCAGCCGCAGCAGATTATAATAAAAACCAAAGCACCGAAAATTATGTCGCTTTAATCCAAGCCGAAAATAATGAGAAAGCAATCAAGGCTCAAATTGAAGGATTTTTAAGCGAGCAACAAGCTAACAAAATTGCACTTGATAAAGAAGAAATTGAGTTAATTAATTCTAAAAAAGAGGCGAATTCTAATTTATCAATTCAAGAAAAGCAATTTGCGGCTGAGCAAGAATTGAATGAAGTAAAAAAATTACAAGCGTTAAGAACCGCTTTAGAAGAAGAAAAAGTTATTGAATTAGAAAGACTTCAAGCAAAAATAGATTCGTATGTAGAAGGAACACAATACCGTTTGGATGCGGAAAATGAGTACGCATTAAAAAAACAAGAAATAGATCAAACGATATTAACAAACACAAAGGAAACAAATAAAGCAATAATTGAAGAAGATAAAGTGGTCGCCGAAGCAAAAGCCGCTATTATGCAATCACAACTTGACAACATAGCTGGTGGGTTTGCTTTATTAGGGCAACTTGCCGGAAAGAATAAAGCTCTACAAGCGGCCACCATAATCGGTGAAAATGCCGTTGGTATTGCCAAACAAATAATCGCCACACGCTCGGCCAATGCTTTGGTGACCGCAAAATATGCTTTACTCCCGGGCGGCGTTGCTTTAGCCGCAGCCGAGAAAGCTATGAATAATGTTTCTTTAGGTATTGGTATTGCCACATCCGTAGCAGCTACAGCAAAAGCATTAAGCGCTTTAGGCAAAGGTGGAAGTGCCGGAGGTGGTTCACAAAACTCAGGTGGTGGCGGTGCGGTTCAATCGCCTAGCTTTAATGTAGTCGGTCAAAGCGGAACGAATCAACTTGCACAAAGTATAGGCAATCAAGCGACTAAACCAATCAAAGCTTATGTTGTCAGCAAAGAAATGTCCAGTCAACAAGAGCAAGATAGAAATACTCAGGAAACGGCCACTTTTGGTTAAATTGTAATAAAAAAACAAAATAATTGTTTAATAAATAAATATAAATCTTATGAGCAACGTAACTAATTTTCTTAACGGAAAGAAAAAATTAGAATTAGAATCTCAAAAAAAACAGAACCAAAAAATTTTTAAATTAGCATTGATTGATGACTTGACCAAATCCGTAGCCAAATCAAAGGAAGCTACACAAAGATTATTATCCTATGAAGTAAAGATAAAAGAAAGTACTGCAGCATTAAAAAAAGCGCAGGAAAATCATGACCTTAATCTTAGTGAAAATAAAATAGCACTTGAAGTAGCGATGGAAGCTGAAAAATTACATGGGCCTATATGGGAAAAAGTCCACGCAAGCGCAAAAGAGCTGGGAATAGAAACAGGAGCCATAAAAGGATATAATGAAGCATCAAATCAAAATGAAGCATTATGGCGTTCAATTAAAAGAAATAGAGAATTCAAATAAATGAAAGCAAACGAAAACAATCACAATTAAAAACAATTAAAATTATGAGCAACGTAACTAATTTTCTTAACGGAAAGAAAAAAATAGGATTGGCAAGTCAAAATGATTTATTCAAATTTGTGGACAAAATTACAACGGCACAATCACAAATAGATAAAGGAAGAGATGGGCTGAATTCCGTACTCCCTATGGCAGAAAAAGCTTTAACGGAAGTAGAAATGCAGGCTAAAGATTTAGGGATAAATCCAGATGATATTAAAGGTTATAAATCTTTAAAAATAGAAGTACAAAATACAAAAAGCAGTTATTTATAATGGAAATAATAGAACTTATACTAGACATTAACGACAATATGAGCGGAATAGATGCTATTAGTGTAGTTGAAAGTCCGGCCATTGAAGTTGATTTTATTGCTTTGAGTTCGCAAAAAGTTGAGTTGGTTCAAGTTAATCCTGAAAAGCGTATTTTAATGGGCCCGGCATTGATACCAAACAAACATATTTTCAGAAAGGATAAAGCGAGAGAATACTATATTTTCTTTTCAAAGGAAACCGTAAATCTAGCATCCCAAATTTATCTGAAAAAATCAAAGCAGGCCAATGCAACTTTAGAACACGAAAGCAAATTAAAAGATATGACAGTCGTGGAAAGTTGGATAGTTGATAATCCAGAAATGGATAAATCCAAACACTATGGATTAAACGTTCCACAAGGTACTTGGATGGTATCAATGAAAGTTGATAACGAAAAAGTATGGACTGAGTTTGTGAAAACTGGGAAAGTAAAAGGCTTTTCTATTGAGGGTTATTTTGCGGATAAAGTGGAAATGAATAATCAGGAAGAATTAGAAGCTGAAAAAACATTAAGCAAGATTAAAAAAATAATTGAATATGGCATCTAATTATAAAATTCTTAACCAGTACAAAAATGACACTTTTGACGGTGTTAGATTTACGCTAAAAGACACAGATACATTGACGCCTATTTCTTTAGTTGATGCAACTATAAAGACACAATTTAGGTATAGAAGTGAAACTGGAAGAATAGTAAAGACAATCACAGAATTAGATGGTATTACGGTTGAAGATGCTGTCAATGGTATTTTTAAATTCAACCCTTTTGTTATAGATTGGGAAGCCGACATCTATTACTATGATGTTCAAATAACTTTCTCGAATGAAGTCATAAAAACATATATCAAAGGAACTGTAAAAGTAATTCAAGATATTACCAATGGATAATGTAACAATAATAGTTGAAGATTTTACGCAAGATGTAACAATAATAGTTGAGGATTTTACGCAAGATGTAACCATTGAAGTTGGTGCTGGCGCGATTAAAGGTGATAAAGGTGATAAGGGAGATAAAGGTGATGTAGGTGCTGATGCTTTTTATTTACACGACAATCCAATGGCTTCAAGTTCTTGGCTGATAACTCATAACCTAAATAAATATCCATCAGTCACAATAGTGGACACGGGTGGAAATGCTGTAATAGGGGAAATCAATTATATAAATTTAAACAGTTTGGAATTAACATTCAGCGCATCTTTTTCAGGAAAAGCATATCTAAATTAATAATAAATAAAATCAAATAATTATGAAAGTATTATCGAATCTAGACCTAAATAAAAATCAATTATTACAGGTGGTATTACAAGTTCTAGCCAGCGCACCAACATCGCCGGTAGAAGGTCAAATGTATTATAACAGCACTGACCAAACTGCCTATATCAGAAAATCATCAGCTTGGTTAGATCTGGGGGCGGTATCATCTGGCGCTGATGGATTAGGACCTGATGGAGATAAAGGTGACATCACTGTAGGCGGTACCGGGACGACATTGACTATTGATGTAGATGCTGTGACATACGCCAAAATGCAAAATGTAACGACGGCGAATACGATGCTAGGTTCTTTAAGTGCTGGTGGTATAATTACGGAACTCACGAAGTCACAAATATTGACATTGATTAACGTATTAGACGGAGCTGATGTCACTAATTCCACAAATGTAAATTCAGCCGGAGCAACAATGAATAGTGATACCACATTGGCTGGAAATGGATATTTTTTAGATGACGATACAATGGCTGGAAATGATGCCACGAAAACAGTATCTCAACAATCATTGGTGGCTTATGTAGCGAGTTCAATAGCGACGGCATTAAGTAGTGGAATGACATATAAAGGAGGCTATAATGCGTCGACAAATACACCTTTATTAGACGCCACACCTATCGCCACCGCTATTGGTGATACATATACCGTGACGGTTGCTGGTACATTTTTTACAGTTCCCGTTTCTATTGGAGATGTTATTATTTGTGAATCCGTAAATGCAACCACTGAAGCTCAATGGACGATAGTAGAGAAAAACATACCTGATATCGTTTCGGCAAGTGAAACCGCACAAGGTATTATTGAACTCGCTACACAAACAGAAGTTAATACCGGAACGGATACAGTAAGAGCAATCACACCAGCGACATTGAAGAGCAATCTAGGAGTCACTGCGACATTAAATAGTGCCTTACGATTCACTCAACAGATAGGAAATGCGGTAGCCACGAATATTGTGGTGACTCATAATATAGGCAGACAATTTGTAACTGCTCAAGTTTTTGAAACGGCCTCACCTTATGCTCAGGTGGAATGTGATATTGAATGTGATACAGTAAACGCAACGAGTTTCACTTTCAATGTAGCTCCTTCATCAAATCAATATACGGTGATAATAGTAGGATAAAAATAAAATTATGAGTAAAAGTTTTAAATCAGATGTAATTGTAAATGGTATTATAACCGCTGATAATGTGAGCGGTACCAATACAGGTGACAATGCCGTAAATACTCTATATAGTGGACTTGTTTCAAACGCAACTCATACTGGAGACGTAACAGGTTCTACCGCTTTAACGATTGGAGCAAACAAAGTTCTGACAAGCCATATCTTAGATGCGAATGTCACTTTAGCTAAGATGGCAAACGTAGCAACAGGAACAATATTTTACAGAAAAACAGCATTGGCGGGAGTACCAGAAGTACAGACATTGGCTACCTTAAAAACTGATTTAGGACTTACAGGAACAAATTCAGGAGATAATTCTGCCAATACTCTTTACAGCGGATTAGTAACTAATGCAACCCATACTGGAGAGGTTACTGGAGCAACGGCTTTAACGATAGCGAGTGGGGTAGTTGATATTGACAACCTTGCAGTAGAACTGAAAGCCACCACAGCTCTTGGGAACGTATCTGGAACAGTGAATATTAACTGGGCATTGGGCATTCAATATAATTTAACAATGACTGGAGCTACAACCCTGACGTTTTCAAATATGATGCAAGGAAAAACGATAACTTTAATCGTGACTGGAAATTATACTTTGACTTTTCCAGCGAGTGTAAAAGGTGATAAAACTGGTTTTGTTGGTACAAAAACCAATCAAGTACAATTATATTGCTTTGACAGTACAACGCCACAATGTTCAATAGGTATTTTAAACTGGTAAAATTATGATATTTGGAAATAGTCAATTAATGAAAGCGTCTGTACCTACTGGCCCAATAGAGATAGTCAGTTATAGCGTTTTAAGTGCCACCCCATACCCTGTAGAATGCTGGATTGCATATCCTCCAAATATCGTGAATGGAGATTTAATACTGCTATTCATTGCAGATGCAAATGACACAAGTACTGACAGTTGGAATGAAGCAAATATGGATGATACTGCTGGCTGGGTTAAGATTCAAGGCTATGCGAGTTCGGTTTATGATACTGGAATGGCTATATTTTATAGAATCGCTGACAGTAATGAATCTAACAGGTATTTAACGATAACACCTACAGGGCAATATGAAATGACGGCATATTTGGTACACGTTAAAAATGCAAGTCCTACAGACCCAATCAGCACTGTAGGAACTGTAGAGAAAGCAGGCTCAAATACCATAACACCAACTGGATATACAGGCGTAGTTGGCGATATGAGTTTTGTCCTTGGCTCGTTTGATGGAGGTGATGGACACTCATTGACAGTCACTGGAACTGGCTGGACTTTATTGTCAGCAAACAGAAGTGGAACGAGTAGCATTTCGTCCACCTCAAATTGTGTCGGAAGTATATTACATACAGGCACAGCTGGAGTTAATGTAACGCTTGGAGCATCAGTATCGGATGGATTCGTAGGGATTCAAATAAGAATAAAAAAATAAAAATTATGAAAGCAATATTAATAAACAACCAAATTCAATATTTTCAGAATTTCACAACTTTTGAAAATGCAGTCAATGTACAAAGTGCAACTGAACAACAAATCTACGATTGGGGATTTAGAGATGTAGTGGTTCCAATAATTACAGATTCGCAAATTATAGGCGAAATGTATTTTAATAAAGACAATGATGTTTGGACTTATAAAGTTATTGATAAAACTCCTAAAGAAATAGAGGCGGAGAATATAGCAATAAAAAAGGATGAAAGAAATACATTATTAAGAAAAGGTATAATTGTAGATGGCGTCTGGTTTAACGAAGAATATCTTGGAAATTTTACAAGCGCAATCACATTGAAAGAAAAATCAGGAAGCCAAACTATTTTCTGGAAAGACGATTTAGATGTTTGGATTGAATTAAGTATATCAGATGCTTATATTTTAGCGAATAAGGCGATGATGGAATTGCAAAAAATTTATTTGAATGATTTGAAAATATAACAAAAAAAGTGAATAAATGTTTAATTAATAAATACACGAACAATGAGTAAAAAAACAGTTTTATCACAAATCAAGACTTTATTAAATATCGAGGTAAAACTTGAACAGATGAAGTTAGACAATGGAACGGTTATTGAGTCCGATTCATTTGAACCTGGTTATGAAGTATTCGTTCTATCTGGAGAGGATAAAATTCCTTTGCCAATAGGTGAATATACGCTAGAAGATGCAAGAATTTTGACCGTTGTAGAAGATGGTATGATTGCTGAGATTAAAGATGCAGAAGCAGAAGAAACTCCGCCAGCAACTCCGCCAGCACCAGCTGAAGTTCCGGTAGATGCACAAGCGTCAACTTCAACACCTAAAAAAATAATTGAATCAGTGAGCAAAGAATTGTTCTTTGAGGAAATTAAGAAGTTGTCGGACCAAATTGCAGAATTAAAATTTGCAAAAGTAGAGCCAGCTGAAATTGTTTTATCAGCTGTAGAAGTTGTTGAACCGTTAATTCACAACCCAGAAAAGCTATCAAAACAAAAGACTACTTTTTACAAAAAAGAGTCAATGGTTGAATTTTTAAACAATAGAAAAAAGTAGATTATGAAAACAGTATTCGCAACAAAAGGAGAAATCACAAGACAGCTGACTCTAACTGCCAGCAAGACGCTTAGCACATCAGACGCTGAAAAAGACATTAATATAGCAACAGATGCGTTGGTATTGACATTGCCTTTAATCACTGACAACCTTATAGGTATGTCTTATTTGGTTAGAAATACAGGCGTGGACGGAAATAACCTCGTTAAAATCTCACCAAATGCTTTAGATAGCATTAATGGCACCATCGCAAATGCGGCCGCGGATTCAGTCGCTGGTGGAGTAGTGAATAAAGATTTTGTAAATACGAAAGCGACTTCTAACAATGGAGATTGGGTTGAACTTGTTGCCGTCGCATTGACTAAATGGTACATCAAAGGTGGAGTTGGAATTTGGGCTTCAGAAGCATAAAACGATTATAAACGAATAAATAAATAAATTAGAATTATGGCAACAGACATCACGATTAGCTCCAATTATGCCGGGAAGGACGCTGGAGAGATTATAGGTAAAGCGTTCAAAGATGCTGATACTATTTCAAAAAATTTAGTCACAGTTTTACCGGATATTGATTTTCAGGTATCACTTAGAAAAATCAGTTACACAGATGGTAGAGTAGATTATTCTTGTGGTTTTACACCATCGGGAGCGGTAACGCTTTCTGAAAAGCTTTTAACTCCTAAAAAGTTAAAAATCGAACTTGAAATTTGTAAAGAAGATTTAAAACAAATTTGGTCTTCAGCATCTATGGGATTTTCAGCTCATAATGACAGTATGCCAGCTGATGTTGAAACAGCCTTATTAGCTGAAATTTTAGCGGACACAGCCGAAGCGACTGAATTGGATATTTGGAGTGGCGTTGCAGCTACATCCGGAAGTTTTGGTGGATTCATTCCATTATTTACTGCTGATGCAAATATTATAAAAGCTGGATCGGGCATTACTTCCGCTTCTGCAGCAGTTACAAAATCAAATGTAATTGCCGAAGTTGAGAAAGTTATCAATGCTATTCCGGTTGAAATGCTAAGAAAATCAGATTTGATTTTTGGTGTTTCAAGTAACATCGCAGTTGCTTACCAACAAGCATTAATTTCGGCTGGTGTCTCTAACGGTTTCGGCGGCGCTGATATGATGTTGAATTATGGTAATTTTAAAATGGAAGTTATCAACGGTTTACCGGCAAATACTTTTGTTGTTTACCAACGTAAAAACCTTTATTTTGGAACTGGTCTTTTAGCTGACCATAACGATATTCGCATTAAAGATATGGATGAATCTGATTTGAGTGGACAGGTTAGATATAAAATGGTTTATACTGCTGGCGTTCAATATGTGAATAGTGAAGAAATTGTTTGGTATTTAACAACTACATAAAATTAATTTAACATATAAAGGGTATTTGGTTTTATATCTTATACCCTTTTTTAAAAACAAAATATAGATTATGAGCTGTGATATCACATTAGGCAGGTTAGAACCTTGCAAACAAAGCGTAGGTGGTTTAAAAGCCGTATATTTCATTAACTTTGACAGCACTTTCTACGGATTGGCAACATTAGTGTCTGAAGAAATTACTGCTTTGGCTGCTCCAAAAGCTTGTTTTAAGTTTGAATTAAAAGGCGGAAATTCCTTTGATGAAACAAACGAAAATTCAAGAGAAAATGGGACTAGTTTTTGGACCCAAACAGGTACCTTGGTACTTAAAAAACAAGACTTGACAACTCAAAAAGAAATGAAATTGTTAGCCGCTGGAAGACCTCAAGTAATTATTGAAGATTATAATGGTAATTTCAGGCTTGCAGGCGCTAAAAATGGTTGCGAAGTGATTGTTAATACTGCATCTGGAACCGCAATGGGCGATTTAAATGGTTACAATATAACATTTACAGGTCAGGAAACTATCCCGGCTGATTTTATTGATGCTACATTGATGGATAATGTTGCTGGTTTTACAGTTACTGAAGGAGTTTAATATTTTTTTTAAAATAAATGGGAGCCGTTATTTAATTATAACGGCTTTTTTTTATAACAAAATGATGGTTTTAATGTTTAATGTAAAAGAATAATAAGTTATGATTATATTAAAACCTTTAGAAACAGCTCAAGTACTGAAATTTATAGGTAGGCAAAATGTGGGCACTCATTTGATTTTAAGAGATGAGCAAGATAATACGGAAATTCAAATCGATAGCGATTATGTAGTTGATGGGCAATACTTAAAAACCACAACCATATTTGATTTACAGGAAAATAGATTTTATAATTTAACAGTTTATAATTCTACGGAAATAATATATCGGGATAAGTTATTTTGTACGTCTCAAACGAACTATTCTATAAATAATGGGGCTTATACCCAAAACGAATCTAACAACGATTATATCACTTTATAATGGCAAACGAAGACAAAACAATCTATGTTACTTCACTGAGTAAATACACAACTCCTGAAATTCTGGAAGTAAGGAATAAGGAGTGGGTTGAATACGGAAGTGATAATAATTACTTTCAGTATTTAATCGACAGATTTACAGGCTCAACAACCAACAATGCTATCATAAATGGAATTGTGAAAATGATTTATGGCAAAGGGTTATCGGCAACGAATGGAAGTAAAAAACCGGAAGCTTACGCTCAGGCGCTTTCACTATTTAAAAAACCTGATTTAAGGAAGTTTATAACTGACAGAAAAATGTTGGGAATGTCGGCTTTTCAATTAAGCTATAAGTCTAAAAAAATCGAAATGGTAACTCATTTTCCTATGAATACTTTAAGGCCAGAAAAGATGAATGATAAAGGTAAAATTGAGGCTTGGTATTACCATCCTAATTGGGCTAAAAGAAAGGCGAGTGATGAAACTGAACGCATTCCGGCATTTGGGTTTGGCAATAAAACAGGGAACGAGATTTATGTTATGAGCCCTTATGTTGCCGGATATGATTATTTTAGCCCAGTTGATTATGTTGGATGTTTACCTTATGCTGTACTCGAAGAAGAAATTAGCGATTATTTGATAAATGACGTTAGGAACGGTTTTAGCGGTACCAAAATTATAAACTTTAATAATGGTGTGCCTGATGAAGAAAAAATGAAGGCCATCACCAAAGATGTAAATAGGAAAACAACTGGCTCAAATGGATTAAAAACCATTGTCTCTTTTAATGCAAATATTGAAAGCAAAACCACTATTGATGATGTTCCGTTAAATGATGCGCCAGCGCATTATCAATATCTTTCTGATGAGTGTAGAGATAAATTGATTGTAGGTCATAGGGTTACTTCTCCGATGCTTTTAGGAGTTCGAGAAACAGGTGGCGGATTGGGAAATAATGCCGACGAAATCAAAACAGCTAATTTACTTTTCGATAATGTAGTCATAAATACTTTTCAAGAAGAAATCATAGATGCTATTGATGAGATTTTACTCGTAAATGATATTAGCTTAAACCTTTATTTTAAAACAATAGAACCGCTAGAATTTATCGATACAACAGGAATGGACAAGGAAACCAAAGAAGAAGAAACAGGCGTTAAAATGAGCGCAGAAGTTGATTTGCTAGATTCATACGGTGAAGCTTTAAACCCAAAATGGGAACTGATAGATGAAAGGGAAGTTGATTATGAATTAGAAGCCGAATTAGATGCTGAAATAGAATTAAAAAACAACCCGCCAAAATCTATTCTTTCTCAAATATGGAATTTAGTAAGTACTGGGACAGCGAATCCAAACGCAAAAAGTGGACAAGATGCAATCATTGACGGAAAGCGGTATTTTGTACGATATGAATACACTGGAAGTTTAACACCACAAAGAGAATTTTGTAAAAAAATGATGTCGGCTAACAAGTTATATAGAAAAGAAGATATAACTCGTATGTCTTCAAATGTAGTTAATGCCGGATGGGGTCCTAAAGGCGCTGATAATTACGATATATTTCTGTATAAAGGTGGCGGAGATTGTCATCATAAATGGGTTAGAAAAACATTTAAAACAGATGGGAAAGTTGATGTAAACAACCCAAACGCTCCAACAATTTCAACCAACAAAGCTGATAAAGAAGGTTATAGAATCAGAAACCCTAAGGAAGTTTCAATGATGCCTAAAGATATGCCTTATAATGGATTTTTACCAACTAATAAAAGATTTAACTAATGGCAAAAGCATTATTAATAACAACAACGGATATTAAGAAATACAGCGTATTGAACGGGAATGTCGATAATGATAAATTTATTCAATATATTGAAATCGCTCAAGATATTCATTTACAGCATTACATAGGAACTGACCTATTAGAAAAACTACAAAGCTTATTGCCTACGGATATAGACCTTCCACCAAACGCAAAATATAAAATAATATTAAATTCGTTTATTAAACCAATGTTAATACACTGGTCTTTGGTTGAGATGTTTCCTTTTATGGCTTATACCATTGCAAACGGTGGTGTTTTTAAACACACCGCAGAAAACACTACAAGCGTAGATAAAAATGAAATTGATTTTTTAGTTGAAAAAGAAAGAAGCATCGCTGAAAATTACACTAGGCGGTTTATAGATTTTATGTCATACCATCAAGAAGATTATCCGGAATTTACTTCAAATACAAATGAAAATATAAAACCTAGTAAGACAGCTGATTTTGGCGGGTGGTATTTAGATGGCGGTAGCGAATGTTCTAATAGTGATTTTTGGGGAATTGGTAAATAGAAACGATATGAAAAGAGGAACATACGAACCAAAGAAAGAGCACCAAGAGAAAATAAAACTTTTTTTAAAAAAAATAACATTGAAAAACGACATAAATTATGGAGAAGTTAAACTTGTTTCAATTAAAATAGATTAATAAATGGAAAATTCAAAACCGACAGTAAAAGTAGATGAGCTTTCAAATATAAACCTTGAAATAGGCAACACAAAAATCGAAATTGACAAAGATGGTTTTTTAGATATTTGGCAAAGGAAAATCACAAGCCGTAGATTTCTGGCCTGGATTGTTTCGTGCTTTTTAGTTATTGCAGGAAGCATAAACGGCAGCGATTGGGTATTATTAACTTCATTTTTTATTGGAGCAGAAATCGCAGAAAAATACAAAGACATACTCGACAAATACTTTAATAGCAAATCATAAACCCACACCAAACATGACCGAAGAAACTAAAATATTTGTAAAAAAAGAAATAAAAACAGTATTTGTAGATATGCAACAAGAACAGGAGGACAGATGGCAACATTTCAGAGATGAGATAATTGATAAAATAAAACCACAATTCACAAGCGCACAATTAACAGGTTTTTTAATTACGCTTTTAGCGATGATGGTCGGAGCAATAATTTACGTTGAAAGCATAAAGCAACAAAGCCAAAATACAAAAGAACAATTGGAAAAACACGAAATATTAAAACAAATAGAATCAAAGGAAATGTCTGTAAAAATGGATAAAATTTATGATTTAGCACTTGAAACAAATAAATCTGTCGCAGTTTTAGAATCAGGTGGAGTAATAAAAAGAAAATAATTTTAATACATTATGACCACAAACCAAATTATTAAAAAATACGGACAACCAAACATCACCGGAGCAGGATATCTTGTACATATAGATCTACCATACCCAATGCGCCTGGCTTGGGACCTTAATACTACCATCATTAGGATGAGCTGCCACAGATTCGTAGCTGATAAGTTTTTAGCAATTTTTAATGATTTGTTAGAACAATACACCTTAAATGGATTACAACAGCTTGGAATTGATTTATATGGTGGATGTTTTAATTATCGAAAAATGAGAGGTGGTAATTCTTGGAGCACTCACAGTTGGGGGATTGCAATTGATTTGGACCCGGCGAGAAACTTACTCAAAGAAACTAAAATAACTGCTAGATTTGCAAGACCAGAATACAAACCGATGATTGCTATTTTTTATAAGCACGGTTTTGAAAATCTAGGAGTTGAAAAAGATTATGATTGGATGCACTTCCAGATTAAGCAATAAAAAAAGCCGGGAGTTACAACAACCCAGCTTTTTAATCTTCTTCTTACTAAAGATTTAACACACTATGAAGCTCAAATATATAAAATATTATGATACGATTTACAAAATATTTCCCTTATTTAGCGATTGCCATAATTTCTCTACTTTTTTATAGACAATGTAACATCCCGTTATCGCCACCGGAAATCACAATAAAAGAAAAAATCATTAAAATACCGGAAATAAAAAATCACTTCGACACAATAACGATTTTAAAACCGTTCAAACAGTTTAAAATTGATAGCGCATACAAGAATAGGTATTTGATGGCAAAAGACAGCCTAGAACGTTTAAATTTATATCTGTCGGCTATAACGGTAAAAGAATACAATCAGAATTTCACAGACAGCACTCAAAGCATTGATGTATGGACAAAAAGTAGAGGCGAACTATTAGCTCAAACATTGAAATATAAAATATTTGAACGTCAGATCATAAATATTGATACAATTAAACTACCAAAATCGAGACGAACCATACATTTAGGATTTGAAACATCCACAAAATTGGACTTAAAAGCATCTTTGCTTTATACCGACCGTAAAAAAACGATTTACAGCGTTGGTATTAACCCAGAAAAGACCGTATTTGTTGGCATTTCCATACCTTTATTGAAATAATTTAAAAATAAATTGAAAATAAACATTATTTAATTTGTTTATATTGTTTAACTTGTTTACATTTGATAAATAATTAATACTAAAAACACACACCATGAAAAATTTAAAAGTTGGAGACAAAATAAAGCTAAATGAAAATAACATAATTCGCATTTATGAAGTGAAAGAAATAGAGAATGGAAAATTTAAACTTTTTAATAAATTTAAAGTTAGCTTTTTTGCAGACTCAGAATATATCGCCAATAATTTAATAAAATAATTAAAAAGCAAATATAAATCGCATACCATGAAAAACTCAACAGAACAATTAGAATCAGCAATAAGAAGAACGGTAACTAACATCAACAGCGACACCGCCAGATTGAATGAAAATTTTTACAACGAATTGGAATGGGTAACAGAAACCCTTTTATCAAACCACATCAGATTGATGAGCTACAGGAACGCAATAAAATACGGAATCGAATTGGAAATCATAGAATTGAAAAAACACGTTTCCAGGAGCTACAATGTAATAGGGACATCAACCTGCCAAATTAGAAATTTTAAAACAGCTTTGGAATTCAAAACAAAAATGGAATTAATAACAGAATTGGAATCTTACACAAAATAAAAATAACACCTAAAAACACACACAATGAGAAATTTATATCAAAAATTATCAGACGAAAACCAACAAAAATTAATGGACTACGGAAAACAATATCCGACAACTACTGCCATTTTATTAGGAGTTTTAAATCAAGAGCAAAGCTGGAGCAAAATTACATTAGGGGACTCATTAGCCTTATGGTTTATTTTTGAACCTGTTAAACCTTTTGACTTTGACGCATTTATTAACTTTTTTGAAAATGAAAAAGATATTTAACTTATTGATGTATATTTTAATTGCATTAGCAATATTGAACATCATATACCAAACTTATAAATATTTACAACAATGAAAAACGAAATTTTAAAAGCGATTGGAACCATCGAAATCCATTATTCAGATTTTGACCACGATTACGATTGGAGCAAAAGAACTTATGCCAAATGTATTAAAACCGTAGAAAGCGAAAATTACAATATTGAAGTAGAGTTTGAGGAGGAAGCCAGATGGACCGCACCGGATGATTACGACATTGTGAACCTTGCTGTAGCAGGTATAAAAATAACAGATGAGAACGGCCTGGAAATAGAAACCGACATCAAAGACAAAGAAATACTAACAGCAATAAATTATTAATTATGAAACTTAAAATTGAAACCAAAACAGTAAGCGAGATCGAGATCACGCTACCAGCATTTATTAAAAGCGGAAACATCCATTTTTATAAAGTTTATTCAGAGGAAAAATGCATAGGAGTTACACTCGCAGATGGGATGCACTCGATCCACCAAGCGCACTCCGGCCTTGCATTTTCTGGGAATGGCAAAGAGGAATCCACTGAAGCTGAATTTAATGCAGCATACAATAAAGTAGCCAAACATTTAAAAGCCATAAAAGATGCAAAATAAATTCTGGCATTGGGCCGACAAAATAACCTACTACTTACCAATGCTAATCCTTTTTGCATTGCTGACATTTATCACCATAAAAGGAATTAGCCTATTTTTAAACTTTATATTTTCGCTATGAAAGAAGCACTTTGTTATTTTTTATTCACAGTCTGCGTCAGTTTTACGATTGTTTTAATTTGGATGACATACCAACTGATGCAAGTAATTTTTTAAATTATGGAACAACTATTAATATTTGAGATTTACGAGAAATTGAGATACGGAAGTAAACAAGCTGCCTGCTCCAGAATCGCCTTTGAATGCAACAGACAGCCAAACAGCGTAAGAAATTGGTTTTGCAGCTGGCACAAAGTCCCTGCAAAATTCGAATCAATAACCATTAAAATTTTAGAAGATGAACGGACAGCAACAACTTAAAGAAATGGAAAAGCACTCCAGCACGATCCTGGATCCTGAGTTTTTATTCGAGATGAACCGGAGGTACCGGGAACTCCAGGACCAAGTAAAAAAAGACATAAACTTATGATAACAGTAAACAGCATAAGCGGAGGGAAAACATCAGCCTATGTCGCAAAAGAATACCCATCAGATCATAACGTTTTTGCATTAATTACAACCGACAGTATTAATTGTAAATACCCAGACAAAAAGATTAGACAAATCGTTTCTGATAAAATAGGCAAGGAATTTATAGGGACTTTAGAAGATGATATTATCATAAATACCATTATAGATTTAGAGCAATTTATAGGATCAAAAATAGATTGGGTAGCAGGTAAAACATTTGATGAGGTAATTACAAGAGGGAAAAGAACGGATGGCAAAACTGCAATTTATTTGCCTAACCCAACTATGAGATTCTGTACAACAGAAATGAAATTAAAGCCAATTTTTGAATGGTGGCAAAAAACAATTAATGAACCTGCAATATTCAATATTGGATTTAGAGCAAATGAGCAAAGACGAGCTAAAAATATGCTTGATAAAACAAATGAAAATGGACTTAGTGAATTTAAAGCAATTATTGGTCAGTCAAAAAACGGAAGAAATAAATGGAAAAATATAGGATGGCAAAAGCCAGAATTTCCTTTAATTAAAGATAAAATTTTTAAAGATAATATCATTGAATATTGGAAAGATAAGCCTGTGAGATTTGCAAACCATAATAATTGTATCGGATGCTTCCATAGAGAATTGCATTTTTTAAAATATATGGCAGATAAACACCCTATAAAATTCCAATGGTTTATTGATATGGAAATACAATCAAGAGAAACTTATAATGACAGAAGCTGGAATTTAAGCATCAGCTATGAAAAAATAAAAAAATATTCTTTTCAAGAAACGATGTTTAAAGATGAAGATTTTAATGATTGTGATACAGGATATTGTGGATATTAAAAAAGACCTTGAATAAGTTTTTTTATTCAATAATTATGATTACATTTAAGAAATAAATTTTAAAACACACACCATGAAAAAAACAAACATTTATCAAAAGCTACTGGTTATCCAGAAAGCAGTCAAAGGCCTTAAAAAGGACAAAAAAGGTAACAACTACGACTACGTGACCGGGAACAAATTATTATCATTCGTGAAACCTTTAATGGATGAGCAAAGCCTTATTTTAAAACAGGAAGTCCTAAGCATCGACAACCAGAGAATGGACTACCACACAGGAGTAGGGACACAATACGAGAAACCCAAATCGGAAATCTTATCCAAAGTAATGATGCGTTTCACTTGGGTTGATTGCGAAACAGGCGAAATGGATGAAAATTTATTCGGAGCCAACGGCCAAAACGAATGGGAAAAAGGACTTGGATCCGCACTTACTTATGCCGAAAGATATTTTATTTTAAAATATTTTCACATTGCAACCGATGAGGATGACATCGACAACCCGGACCGCAAACCAGAAAAGACAGAGACAAAAGATGCAGAGCCAAAACAATACGCCAATGCCGAGCCAAAGAAGATACCAGCTCCAAAAAGACTAACCCCAGAGCAGGTGAAACTGATACCAACATCAGAGGAGCTAAAAAGTCTGCTTGTGGTTTTGGCAAACTACACGCTGACAACGGAGGAAAAAAGTATGATCGACAAACGCATCAACGAATTAAAGAAATGAGCACTAAAGACCTTTTAAACCAGTACAACGAATTGCAAACTGAATTATTAACCGAAATCGAAATGAGCGCAGGCTTATATTTGGAATTTCAAAACACACTTTAAAAATGAAGAGTTTATTTAACATCACGCTTGAGCAAAAAATGCTAATGAGCCAAATCGAAGAAATGGAGGGTGAAATCACTCCCGAAATGGAAGTGGCATTACAAATCACCGAAAGCGAGCTACAACAAAAGTCAATCGCTTATTTGGAGGTAATTCGACAAAAGGAAGCGTTTAACCAACTTGTGGATAACGAAGTTAAAAGGCTTCAACAAATGAAGAAAGTAAATAACAACGTTATTGACAGATTGAATGAAAACCTTTTAATGGCCGTTAAGACCTTTGGGACTTATGAAGTAGGACTACAAAAATTCGGAACCCGAAAATCAAGCCAGGTAATTGTGGATGATGTAAACAGCCTGCCGGACATTTACAAAACAATTAAAGTAACCGAAGCGGCTGATAAAGTCGCATTGAAAAAAGCACTTGAATCAGGTGAGGAAATTAAAGGAGTTTATATTCAGGATAATTTGAATTTGAAAATTAACTAATGAAAAAAATAGAAATCACCACCTCAATAATAAACGGCAAAATCAAACGAAATAAAAACATCGTTATAGACGCTTTTAAAACCTTTGAAGGTAAAGAGTTTACATTGATATTAAAGCCATTTAGAAAATTGAGAAGCAACAACCAAAATGCTTACTATTGGGGTTTGGTGATTCCTATTTGGCAAAAAATTATACAAGACGAGTGGGGAGAATATTATTCAAAAGAAGAAATTCACGAATTTTTAAAGTATAATTGTAATTACATCGAAAAAGTAAATGAATCCACAGGCGAAATATTAAGACTTTCAAAATCCACCACAGAAAATTCAACAACGGATCAAGAAGCATTCCATACCCAAGCCAGGAACATCGCTTTTGAGATGTTCAACATAGAAATACCATTACCAAACACACAAACACAAATAGAAATATAAAATGGAAAATTACATAGAAGCTGTAAGGGCAGCAAAACAAAACCAATATTTAATGTGCTATTCTTATTCAGTAAGTTGGATAAAAGATCAAATTAAATTCACATCAGAAGATTTAATCGCTGCTTATGAAAAAAACGGAGCAAATATTCCAGAAGAAAAAAGAGTTTGGGGAGCCGTTATTAGGGAACTACAAAAAAATAATTTTATCAAACACGCCGGATTCTCAACTTATAAAAAACCTTGTGGACACTCCAAACCTATCAATGTATGGATAGCAAAATAATTAAAAAGTATAGCGATAAATCAATAGCTCATTTGATAGGAACGGCCACAACGCATTTTAATAGATTTATAAGACAAAGGGATGCGCCAGACGGATATGGTCGATGTATATCAAGTGGTCAGCACTTGGTTGTGCCATCAGAAAACGCTCAAGCAGGACATTTTTACAGCGGTGGGCATTACCCGGAATTAAAATTCAATGAAGATAATGTTCACTTGCAAGGAAAATCAGACAATTATTACAAAAGTGGAAACCTATTGGAATATAGAAATAATTTAATCAGTAAAATTGGGATTGACCGAGTGGAACGATTGGATGATATTGCAGCACAAAGCAAACGTCAAAAATATAAATGGGATAGATTTTTTTTAATAGAAATTATAGAAAAATATAAAGCAAAAAACAGAAACCGATGATAGTTAAAAGAAAATTCAAGTGTACCGGATGCGGTGACGACAGGCCTTGTTTTTTAGAAACAAACGAAGATAAAAATGTTTTTGCTTTTTATGACAAGACTGAAGATTTAAAATGCGTATTAGACGCTACAAATCAAACATCATATAATTGGGAAGAAATATAAAAAATATGAAAACAAAAAGAGGAGGTAAACGAATAGGCGCTGGAAGGAAACCTAAATTTTTAGGACCCACAAAAACGGTATCTTTTAGAATACCGGAAGATATTGAAATTGAATTTAAGGAGTTTGTAAAAGATAAATTAAAAATTTACGAAAAGTAATGTTTATTAAAAATAATTTATTACATTTGAATTCGCAATCATTTGGTGGAATGATTACACTTAAAACTTTTTATATAATCCTTTTGGGAGTAGATGCCACCACATCGAAACCAAAAGGATTTTTTTATACAAAAAATTAAAAATTTATGAAATACATCGAAAAAACAAATGTAATATTAAACGATAAATATACTGAATATATTTATGAAGCGTTTGATATTCAAAACAAAGAAAGTACAAGTGTTAAAATTCCTATTAATTTTGGAGAATGTAAAACATTCGATTGGAATATAGGTGTGATTTATGGTGGTTCAGGAACTGGTAAAACTACATTATTAAAAGAATTTGGTGATTTAACTCCATCTGTTTTTGATATGAAAAAACCATTAATTAGTAATTTTGATTGGTTAGAACCAAAAGAAGCTACATTTTTATTATCTGCTATGGGGCTTGCTTCTGTCCCAACTTGGTTAAGACCGTTTGCTGCATTATCAAACGGAGAACAATATCGAGCAGAACTCGCTTACAAAGTCGCTAAAGCAAAAGACGGCGATACTATTTTAATTGATGAGTATACGTCAGTAGTTGACAGAGATGTTGCTAAAGCAATGTCTAACGCATTACAAAAATATATCAGGAGAAACAATAAAAGAATAATTTTATCATCTTGTCATTTCGATATTATGGAATGGTTGTTACCAGATTGGACTTACTCACCATTGAAAGGTCGTGTAGAAAAGCACGACTATCGAAGGCAAAGCCGCCCAAAAATTGAGCTATCGGTATTTCGATGTAGATATGAAACTTGGAAAATATTCAAACAATATCATTATTTAACTGAAGATCTAAATAAGGCTTGTATTTGTTATGTGACTACAATAAATGATAAACCGGTTTGTTTTAATGCTGTTTTGCCTTTTCCTCACGGTAATATAAAAAACGGTTATAGAATGTCAAGGATAGTAGTACTTCCTGATTATCAAGGTTTAGGCGTTGGCGGTAAGATAACCGATTACATCGCATCCTTGTATGCTAAGAAAGGTAGAACGATGTATGTCAAAACATCAAACCCAGCTTTGTGGGCTCATCTGGATAAATCACCAAATTGGCATTTAACTACAGAAGTGACAAAAGAACAATTAAATTCTGAATGGATGGAAAAAATGCAAACTGCTGATAAATCAGGTATGTTGAAATACAGGAACGCAATTACAAAATCTTATAAATGGATTGGTGAAAAATCGCAAGACGATACTGATATAATTTTATTTAAAAATGAAGTTTACAAACACGTTGCTCAAAATCAAATATCAATGTTTTAAAATAATATTATGAAAATACAAAAATCAATATTTAAAGGCACCTTAATTCAAATTGGTAAATTAAATTATGTTAATGCTCAATATATTTCTAAAACTTTAAATGATAATGATTCTAAAATCAATTATTCAAAATCAATATCTATTAATTCAACTAAATATTTTTTATTATGCAAATAGGAGAAAAATTTACTTTTTACAGTAACGGACAACATCGAAAAGCATTATTTTTAGAAACATTCAATGATAAAATAGTTGCTATTGTTTGTGATGACATAAAATCTCAAGGGATAAAAATTGAAATAGACGAAAGTCAAATTATAGACGAAAGTCAAATTTCAATGTTTTAATTATGGATCCAAACAAAATAATTTACGAAAATTTAAAAACGACAGACGAAAAAAGAATTTACGCTTTAAAACATATCACAGATGAAAAATTTATAAAATTATTAGAATGGGACAAGATAAGTTTATCAACCATCAATATAGCTTTTTATTCATTTCTAGGAGAAGAAATAGAATTAAGAGGAAACAGCAGTAAACTTATGCAAAAAGAACAAAGAAAATTTTAATCAATAATTTATAAAATGGAAGAATTTAGATTTAAAAATGATAATGATGAATTTCATATTATCATAGAAGCGAAATCTTTTGAAGAAGCTAAAGAACAGTTTAATAAAAAATATAAAACTAAAAATGTCATTATTACAAATTAATTTTATATATTTGAATCATAATACGTCGCAGGTATTTAGAAAATATTTTATAACCTTATGGGGATTCGCTGCGACCGATGAACCATAAGGTTTTTTTATTTTTATATTATGGCAGAAAACAAAAAATCTTTTTTACTTTATGTGGATTTAATACACACAGTAAATCAATTACCGGATGATAAAGCTGGACAACTTTTTAAACATATACTTTTATATGTCAATGATAAAAACCCGATAACAGACGATTTAATAACTAAAATTTCTTTTGAACCAATTAAACAACAATTAAAAAGAGATTTAAATAAATATGAAAATATTTGTGATAGAAATTCCAACAATGGCAAACTGGGAGGCAGACCTAAAAACCCAAATAAACCCAAAAAACCCATTGGGTTATTTGGTAACCCAAATAAACCCAGGAAAGCCGATAGTGATAGTGAGAGTGAGAATGAGAGTGAGAATGATATCTTATTAAGAGAAAAAAAAGATTTTTATAATTTTTCAAATGAATTATTTAATGATCCGCAATGGAATGAAAGCATCCGCAGATTAAATAAAATAAATTCCGATGAACTTTTAAAATATTTAGATAAATTTGATTTGAAAATGAAAAATGAATTAGACAACAAAACAAACAAAAAAGAATACGCTGGGCATTTTTCAAGATGGTTGAGTATTGAAAAAGAAAAAAGTATTTTAAAAAACGGAAAAGAAAAATTAACTGGGGCTCAGGCCTTTTTAAAACAATTTGAATAATGAATGAATTAATCCAATATCAAAAACCGGAATTAATTATTTTGGCTGAAAAAACAAAATTAAGGAATTACGATGTTGAAAAAAGAAAAATGTTTGCGGTTAAATTAGTTGCAAAGCTTTTAAATTTACTCGGTGTAAATGACGGCAAAACAGAGCAACATAATGCTTTGGCAATTCACATTTGCGATTTTTACGGTCACGTTTCTTTTGAGCAAATTGATAAAGCTTTTGGTTTATTTGTTTTAGGGATTTTTAAAACAAAACCTTTCCAACAATTAAACGCCGTTGTATTTGGTCAAGTAATGGCTGATTTTTCAGATTACGAAAAAGAGCAAACTAAAATTTATAAATTAAAATTACAAGAATTTAAAAATCAAGCCAAACCTATGGAACAAACTGAAAAAGATGCGTTAATGGAAACAGCCATCGAAAACGCAATCGAGCAATATAAACGAACCGGAGATATTGAACTCGCACCCAGCAAATACGATTGGTTAGATTCAAAAGGTAAAATGCGGGGAAATCGCACAGCCGCCGAATGGGACGTTTTAAAAAGAAATCAATATAATTCTGTCAAAAACAGACTAATCGAAGTCTACACAAAGGCTAAGGCGTCTAGCGTCGAAGAAAAAGCGGAATTTAAAAACGCCATCATTGAATTGCAACAAACTAAAAGCACCAAAGCAATAAATCAAAGCAAATACGAACTATTGGAAAATTATTTTAATTCACTTGTAAGTTAAATTATGAAATACCACATCCAACTAACCGACATCAAAAAAGACATCGAGGAAATATTCGAAATCCCAGACATCGCAGACAAATACAGAGGGAGGGAACTCGTTATGAGCAGATACTTATATTACATTTTAAGCAAACAATTTACATTTGAAAGTTTAGGAAAAATAGGGAAAACCGTAGGCAGGGACCATTCATCAGTTATACATGGCCTAAACAAATATGAGGAGCTAATAAAATATTTTGATGGCCATAAATACGCTCAAGGGATCCTGGAAAAGAAATACAAGGAAATGGACAATGACCGGAAAGCTATCGAGTTTTTGACTTCATATAACAGCGAAGTAAAAACCACATTTATAACCAAAAGACAAATGGAGCTCCAAGTAAACTAAACATCGGCTTTAATTACGCATAACGGTCGAGGCTATGAGCAGTTGCCTTGTAAATACTGTTTAATTAACCAACAAATGCTGATAGGCAATTGCTTATAGCCTTTGTTATAAAACGTTTTTATTATGGAACTTACAGACAGAGAATTAGCATTAAGATGGTGGAATAGAAAATCCATTCAAGAAAGAACTGAACTTGCAAAATTAGCAAAATTGGAAATAGAAGATAGAAATTTTAAGACATTGACAGGTAATGAGATTGAATGGATTTGGCGTAACCAACCGTACAACTCCTAAATGTTTTATAACGGTGACTATAACCAAAGAAACGGATAAATTATGACTGAGCAAATAAGAATAAAAGAACAAAAGTATAAGACTTCTAAGTACAATACTAAAGATTGGGAAAATTCAGTTACGATAATTAGATGGGAGCATAACTATGAAAATAGCGAATACATAATTGATTATAAACAAAAGTAGTTTTTTTGGTTATGGGTTAGTTGGTAAATGTTTGGGGGCGTTAACGCTTTATAAGTAAGTAAAGCAATAAAGCTAAGGAGATAAAAACCGATAGGAAAAGTACAAGAAAATCAGCCCATATATTTTACAACTATCGGATAACATTAATAAAATAAAATAAATGCCCAGCACAAAAAAGAAAGCCAGATATTTAATTGAAACATTCGAAGCAAACAAGGAGGAAATAATAAACATAATCAATGAAATAATTACAAAAGCAAACAACATCGAAGCTGATTATTGGAGAAAAATTAAAAAAGAGGTCAATAGAGCATTGTCGAATGAAAAAAAAAATATAAATTTGAAATAAAATTATAACTAATTGCTTAACAACCTTGCAATAAAAGATTCTAAATGCAATGCGATTACTAACTTTGTAAACGTATGCTGAAAGACATCGCTAAATATCACAAGGAATGGATCAAAATGGTTAAATCAATGGGCGGCGGTGATTACTCGGAAGATGTGGTACAGGAAATGTACATAAAAATTAATAAATACGCCACTCCTGATAAAATTTATGTAAATGGAAAAATTAATAAATTTTATATTTATTTGACTTTACGTTCAATTACTTTCCAAGAATTCAGGAACAAAGAAAACATCAAAAAGGAATCAA
>JBILHL010000071.1:0-7237 GCA_044350515.1 Crocinitomicaceae bacterium
TATGAATAATTTTTTGATAATTCAATATTCCTTAAAAAAAGTTGCACTAATGACATAGTCGAATAAAATAAAACTTTGGACTCTTCTGAGAATTTGAACTTATCTATGTTTTTTTCAAGTTGACTCCCTAATATTGTTGCCTTTTTGAAGTATTGATTAGCTTTTTCTATTGAATCTTTATTTTCATTTTTCAAACAGAATTCACCAATACCACAATAGTTTGTCATTAGAAAAATCTGAAACTCGCCGTAAAAAGTTGAATCTTTTCCAAATTTCTTTTTGAGTTCAACATTTAAGTTTTCAGAAAATTTTATTGCTTCATTGAATTTATTAGAAAGAACGAGACATTGATAAACCGAAAGTTTAGATAATAATAGAATAAAATCATCTTCTTTTTTTTCTGAATTTAATATTTCTTCGAAAAGTTCTTTAGCATTTTGATATAATCCAAGATTTAGATAGGAACTTGCCATAAAAAATTTACATTGGGAAATCCTACTAAGGTCATCAATTCCCTTCGCAATATATTCCAACATCAGTTTTTTATAGCTAAGTATGGATTCATTGAATTTACCAAGATTTAATTTTGTTTCTGCATCAAGTTCCAGAAAAAATAAAATTTCATTATGATCTTGATTTTTATTGTGAACTAAAAAGTTAATTCCCAAGTTTGTGTAGTCTTCAACTAATTCATTTTTATTTTGCAACTTGGCGGACTCTGCACAATATTTTAAACCGTTTAGATAAAATTGTGGGTAATTCTGGTAATCTTTTTCGAAAAAAGATAGGTAAAGCCCTGCAAATTCGAATGAAGTTGAATGATTACCTTTGATTGTATTCACCAAATACATTTTGTGCACGAGATTAATATACTCTTCACTCGATTTAATACTTGGTAAAATAATTTCTTTGATATATGAATTTTGTTTGATTATTCTATCATAATTCTCCAATCTAAAATCTTCATTGAGGTAATCAATTGTATATTCTTTTTTTTGAGCAATAATAGAATTAGTTGCAAAAAACAACAATAGAATTATTATGTTTTTTTTTCTCCACATCTTTTACAACTCACTCTCCCACCAAAATAAATGCACCCCAATAATATGGCTGAGGGTACTTCGCCTTTATTTCTAATTGTGTCTTATTAAATGCTTCTCGAATAGAAGTTTTATCATTTAGCCAATTTTCATAAAAACGAGACATAAATTCTTGGGTAACATTATCATCTACTTTCCACAAGGACATAATGATGTTTTGAGCGCCTGCATCGGCAAATGCTTTTCGCAAACCGTAAACCCCTTCGCTGTTTTTAATTTCACCTTTTCCTGTTTCACAAGCACTTAGTACTACCAGTTCTGTTTCTCTCAAATCCAAAAGAGACGCTTCTGCAGCACTTAATAAGCCATTCTCACCCCAAGTGATTTCTCCTTTTAGAGTTTTATTTGCACCAGTTAATAGCAAGCCTGAACGCAACATTGGATCTTGAATCACTTGTTGCCTATCCATTCCTAGAAACCGATTATTATCTTTTTCTATCGGAATATCTTGAAAGAAATATCCATGGGTAGCCACGTGAAGAATTCTAGGATTTTGTTGATTTTTGATATTTGTCTCTGAAGCATTATCAGCTAGGAAACTATTCACCTGCCAACCTTTTGATTTCAATGTGGTTGAAATGTTTTCTACTTCTGTTTTAGTCGCTGGCAGAGGTTTGGCTTTCATTCCTCCACGTGTTAAACTATCCAACCAAAACGAATTCAAATCTCTTGTGGATGCAAATATTTCTGATGTATCAGAAGAAATAGTGGTATTTCCATCAAAATTTGGAAATCCGAATAGAGAAGCAGTATTAGTTGAAAAAGTCTTTTTCTCTTTTTCTTTACTTAATACAAAATCACGAGCACTATTTACAATGCGAATGTCTCTTTCTTCAAAAAGATATTTCCCTGTTTCTGGATTGTAAATCGTATTAAGGTTTATATTGTTGTAGATACCACCTAAAGAAATATAAATTGTTTTTGCATCGCCAATTTTATCCGCAATTGGTTTCCAAAAATAATTGTAAAAATTAGAAGATTTTAGGTCTGTTTTATTATTAAAATCAGTTGCCTGTTCTTTGTAGTTATTATAAATCTCCTCATCTATGCGAGTTCCATTTTCAACGAGAACATAATCTACTAAAGAGTCTTTGGAATTAGATATAAAAACTAGGTATTGAGTAGAGTCTGTCCAATTGTTTATGTTGAAGTTATATTTTGGATTATGAACTATATCAACGTAAACACTGTTTTCTGTTAGTTTTTGTGATATATCTGCAAAATTGATTAGCTTTTGCAACTTTCTATATTCAATAGATTCTCTTGTTAAAGACATTTCAAGATTTATAATTCTATTCTGTATACTATCGATATATTTTATCTCTCTATTTTCGATTGGAAATTCTAAAATATTGTAGTATTCAGATTTTAGGTCAGTTAATATTAAAAATTCATCTTTTTTTTCTATTTTGTCGTTGATGAAATTCATTGGATTAAAAGTTGAATTTATTAATCCATTCAATTGTATCCATTGACGGTAAACTTTATCTACTTTATCATTTTTTTTAACTAATAATGCTGCCATCATTTCGAACTGAAAATCAATATCTTCTTTCAAATTAATAGAACTTAAATAATCTAATCCCAAAAGATTATTTCTGAACTTTATTAAAGTTTTATTATTCAAACTAATTAGTGAATCAATGGCAATATCGTATTGTTTTAAATCTGAATAATTAAATGATAGATTACTTAAAATTTTGACGTAAACTGAATGATAGTCTCCGTATATATTTTTCGCTACTTTTAATGCCTTTTTATTAAACTCCATTGAACTTTTAATTTCTTTTTTATCAGAATAAATTTGGCCTAGATTATTCAAGTAAAATAAGAAATCAATCGAATTTTTATTTTTTATTTTTTTTTTGGCTCTTTGACAATATGACAAAGCTTTTTCAAGGTCACCTAGCTCAATATAACAAGCAGAAATGTTATTTAATGTAGTTAAATAATTTTGCTCATTATCTTCATTCTTAATTGTGTAATACTTTTCGGCTCTTAATAGGTAGTCAATCGATTTTTCATAATCTCCTAAATTTAAGTACGAAATAGCAATATTGTTTAACCTAGTATAATATAGATCGTTTTCAATTCCAATGGCATTCTTTGTAATTTCAAATGATAATAAATAGTAGCTTAGTGCCTTATTGTAATCGCCAAGATAAGAGTAATTTGAAGCTATGTAATGCAAACATTGTGCATACTCAAGATTGTTTTCACCTTTAATTTTTTTTATAGTTGATAGATTTTCAAAATTAGATTCTAAAGCTTTATTAATTTCATCATTGAAGTAATAGTTTAAAGATAAGTTAGTTAAGCAATTAGAATAAAAATTATTTTCTTTACCTAGCATTTTTTCGTAAAAATTCATTGCAGATAAGTAAAATTCAATTGCCTCATTATATTTGCCTAATTTTCCATAATTATAAGCAATCCAACTTAAGATAATTGGGTAATCAATATTGTTTATTGAATAATTGGTGCTTTGTTCAATTTGATTTTTTGTTTTTAAAAAATGATCTAATGATTTTTCATATTCTTTCAAGCTCGCAAGACTTATACCATAAGAAATACTTACAAAGCAAATATTTGAGTCTATTTCAAAATTGTTTTGCTCAAAATAGTCCAAAATAATTTTACCATTTAATATTATCGATTTGTCATTTTTATTTTGGTCCGCCTCTAAAAAATTTAAAATTACTTTATCAATTTTTTGTGCAGAATTCAAATTGGAATTTAATATTAGTAAAACACAAAAGATAATTTTATTCATTCCCCCACCAAAATAAACGCACCCCAATAATACGGCTGTGGGTACTTCGCCTTAATTTCTAATTGTGTTTTATGGAATGCCCCTCGAATAGAAGTTTTATCATTTAGCCAAATTTCATAGAAACGCGACATGAATTCTTGGGTTACTTTGTCATCTACCTTCCACAAGGACATAATGATGTTTTGAGCGCCTGCATCGACAAATGCTTTTCGCAAACCGTAAACCCCTTCACTGTTTTTAATCTCCCCTTTTCCAGTTTCACAAGCACTTAAAACTACTAGTTCTGTTTCTCTCAAATCTAATAGAGAAGCTTCGGCAGCGCTTAATAAGCCATTCTCTCCCGAAGTGTTTTCTCCTTTTAGTGTTTTATTTGCACCAGTTAATAGCAAGCCAGAACGCAACATTGGATCTTGAACAACTTGTTGCCTATCCATTCCTAAAAAGCGATTGTCATTTTTTTTATGAATATCAGCAATAAAATATCCATGGGTTGCAATATGCAGAACGCGGGGACTTTGTTGTTTTTTGAGATTTAATTCGGATGCATTTTCGGCGAGAAAACTATTTATCTTCCAACCTTTGGAGTCAAGTGTTTTGGATATGTTTTCAATTTCAGTTTTTGTGGCTGGCAAAGGTTTGGCATTTATTCCTCCACGAGTTAGACTATCTAGCCAAGTTGTATTCAAATCTCTAGTTGATGCATAATAATTTAAAGAATCCTCAGATGAAATTGTATTCCCATCAAAATTTGGGAATCCAAATAGAGCTATAGTGTTATTTGTAAAACTCTTTTTCTCTTTTTCCTTTCTTAAAACAAAATCACGAGCACTATTTACAATTCGAATGTCTCTTTCTTCTAGTAGGTATTTTCCTGTTTCTGGATTGTAGATTGTATTAAGGTTTATGTTATTATAAACCCCACCTAACGAAACATAGATTGTTTTCGTATCGCCAATTTTATCAACTATGGGTTTCCAAAAGTGGTTGTAGAAAATGGCTGATTTTAGATCCGTTTTATTTTGTGAATTTGTATTTTCTTGTTTATATAGGTCAAATATTTCTTGGTCGATTTTATTTCCATCTTCAATAAAGACATAATCAACTACCGTGTCTTTGGAATAAGAAATGAAAACGAGGTATTTTGATGAATCAGTCCATTTGTTTTCTCGAAAATTATAAAATGGAAATCTCATTATATCAATCAATACTTCATCGATAACTAATGATTCAGAAACATTCTTTGAAGAAATGGAACGGTTACTATTTGCAAACTCTTTTGATCTCTTACTTAATTCTCTTTGAAGTTCTACAATATTGCTTTCAAGTTTTTTTATTTCAGGTTCTTTTTCAACTCTTTTTTGAATTGGTATTTCTTGATATTTATTTAATGAAATTTGAGAGGATTTAAGATCCAAAAATAAATTTTCCAAAGTTGTATCTTTTGATAATTCAATTTGTTTTTTAAATTGCGATTCATCAGATCCAATTACACCGTTAATTTGAATCCAATTTTCATACAATTGATGTGTTTTAGAGTTGTCGAATTTATTAATACTTGCAAGGAACTGAAAATTCAATTCTAAATTAGTTTTGAGCGATTCTTTGAGTGAAGGTGTTAGACCAAATTTATTGTTGTAATATGAATTTATTGTTATGTTAAATGAATTTAAAAGAAATTTATGTGCGTTAGTAATATCACCAAGGCGAGAATAATTTCCAGCCAAACCTAGAGATACTTTAGAAAGATATGGATGAGTATTTCCTAAAGTCTTTTCAATATTTTTCAGTGCTTTTAAGTTAAGGTTTACTGCTTTTAAATTTTTATTTAAATGCGAATTTATTAATGCTGATTCGTTCAGAATTAAATTATAATCTGGATGAAAAATCCCTTGTGTTTTCTTATATATTTTTAGAGCCTTTTTATTATATTTCTTGGCTTTATTAAACTCATTTAAATCTATATAATTGTTGGATAGTGCTCTTAGGTTGCTTGCATATTCAGGATGCCTTTTTCCAACCTTTTCTTTTCTTATAATTAATGCAGCTTGATTAAGCTCTAACGCCTTTCCAAAGTCACCTAAATTAGAATAATCATTCGCAATATTTATCAAACTTGTTGAGTAAATAATATGATTTTTACCAAATATTTTCTGTCTTGCATCAAGTGCTTTTAAATCATATTCCAAAGATTTATTATAATCACCTAAACGTGAATAATTTATTGCAATGCTATTCAATAAATTTGTATACTCAGGTAGATCTTTTCCAAGAAAATCTTCATATGTTCTTAGTGCTTTTAAATTATATTCTAGAGCTTTATTGTATTCACCTATATAAATATAATTAACAGCTATATTAATTAAACTAATTGCATAATCAGGATGCTTATTACCTAAACTAATCTCTCTATTTTTAAGACATTTTAAATTTATACCTAAAGCTTTTTGATAATTCCCTAATTGAGAATAATCAAATGCAATATTATTTAGAATAGTAGCAAGTTGTGGATGGTCATTACCAAGAACTTTTTCATAAATTTCAAGAACAATCAAATTATATTCTAAAGATTTTTTAAAATTACCTAGATCCGAATAATTTCTTGCAATCTTTCCTAGAGATTTCGTACAACTTAGATTTTCTTTACCAAACAGATTTTCGCTAATTTTAAGACATTTAATATTTAAATCCAAAGATTCTTTAAAATCTCCTAAATTTGAGTAATTACTAGCAATAGAACTCAAAATATTAACTGCAAATGGATGATTTTGACTATGTTTTTTTTCAATAATTTCAAATGCACTTTGATTAAATTCTAAAGATTTTTTATAATTGCCTAGATCAGAGTAATTTCTTGCAATATTATACAAACTTGCTGCAAATTCAGAATGTTCATCACCAAATAATTTTTTTCTTATTTCAAGTGCTAGTATATTATATTCAAGTGCTTTTTTATATTGCCCCAAACTTGTATAGCACAAAGCCACATTAGCTAATGATAAAGCATAATCAGGGTGTTCATTTCCAAGAATTTCTTTTCTTAAATCAAGATTATTTAAATTATTTTCTAATGCTTTATTATAATCGCCCATATTCAAATAATTAATTGCAAGATTATTTATGTTTATTGCATATCTGTAATTTTTACAACCATACATCAGTTCAGTTTCTTTTACAGCTAATAAATTAAATTCAAGAGCTTTTTTAAAATCTCCCAAATTTGAGTAATTACTAGCAATATTATTAATTACTATAGATTCTATTTTTTTATTCTTAATAAGGCTGTCTTGGCTCAACTTTAAAGTTTGAAGGTTGATTTCAAGTGATTTAGAATAATTGCCTAAATTTGAAAATCCTAAAGCCGTGC
>JBILHL010000038.1:0-25705 GCA_044350515.1 Crocinitomicaceae bacterium
GAATCCTAATTTCAAAAATGTTACTATCAACTTCAATATTATTTCGATTAACCATTATTAAGATTTGTTCCCCTTTTTCAGCAATGCTTTTTACCTGATCATTCTCAACTGCATTCCAAAACATTCTAGCCGTTTCTTCAATGGACTGAGTAAAGAAAAACTTAGGTAAAAAAAGAATAATAATTAAAGCTAATTTTTTCGACATATCTTTTCCTTACTCCCCAACCAAAATAAACGCACCCCAATAATATGGCTGAGGATACTTCGCCTTTATTTCTAACTGTGTTTTGTTGAATGCCTCTCGAATGCTTGTTTTTTCATTGAGCCAAATTTCGTAGAAACGCGACATAAATTCCTGAGTTACTTTATCATCAACTTTCCAAAGAGACATAATGATGTTTTGAGCACCAGCATTTAAACAACCTTGCTTCAACCCAAAAACACCATCACCATCTTTCAAAACTCCACGTCCAGTCTCACACGCACTAAGAACAACTAATTTTGTATTTTCAAGGTTAAGTAAGGAAGTTTCGTAGGCACTCAAATAACCGTCCTCAATTTTTTTAGTTTTACTATTGCTTCCAGCTAACAATAACCCTGAATTCAGCATGGGTGTACCCTCCTTTGAATTGATAAAAAAACCATGAGTGGCGATATGTAATACATCAGGTGATACCGCATTTTTCAAATTGTCTTCGGTTGCATTATTCTCCATTAAAACAGTGGTTTTGATTCCATTGTTGACAAACAGCGAATTTATTTTTTCAATTTCCGTTTTAGTTCCTGGAAGACTTTTGGAGATTGTTCCGCGGGTTGCATTGGAATAATACTTATCAAGATTTATTTTTAAACTATCCGATGAGCTTTGGTCGTTAGAAAAGGTTTGTCCCGAATAATTCGGATATCCCAATAATACAGCAGAATTAATTTTACCAATATTTCCTGTTCTATCAAAATTATTTTGTGCGAAATTGATTCCACTACCTAGATTAATACTATACTTTTCCAAAATAGTTTTTTCACTTTTTTTATCGTAAATGGCTGATATACTTATTGAGTTATAAATACCATCAGGAAAATAATACAGGCTTTTAATTTCAGATGGAATACGTTTATCAATTTGCTCCCAAATACGGTCGTAAAAAAAAGAAAATTCATTAATTCTGTCTTTTCTAATCACTCTGTCTAAATACAATGCCACTAAATCCTGTTCATTCTTCACATTAGTCGAATCTAATATGAAAATTGGAGAGGTTTTATTCTTTAAAATAATAAAAGTTAAATAATAGTTCTTTTGTTTTGGTTTATTGATGTCATTATCTTCAAAACCATTATGAACATATTTATAGTTTATTACAAACGCTGATGAATCGTTTAATGTCGATTGAATATCACTAAATTTAATCCAATTATGATCTATAGATTCTCGCTCTAATAGTTTCAAATTATACTTGAGTTCTATGTCTTTGTAATATAAAGATTTGTTATTAATATTACTTTTTTCAAATTGATGTTCTTGATTTGTTTTAGAAAGAAAGTAATATTGGTTTTTTGTGGTTGAATCAGCTGATCGAATGTAGCGATAAAAGTTTCTGTTAAGGTTGGATAAAAGACCATTATTATTTATTATCAATTCAAAACATTTTTGAATAACTTCATCAGTTTGATTTTCATTATCCATTAAGTATTTACCAATAGCGAAATTCAGTGAATTCTTTTGATTTTTACGACTTTCATCAAGTTGAAGATCAGATAACCTTTGAGCGGAGTTCACAATTTTTTTTAGATCATTTTGCTCAATCTCAAATCGATAATTGAAAGCTTGAATTATGTTATCTTCCTGCAGGGCTATTTCCTCAAGTACTGCTAAATTATTTGTTTTAATCGCGGTTTGTTTCGCCAAATTTATTTCACCGTTATTAATTAATGAACGAATTTCAAAGGAGTTGTCAATATTATAGAAATATTCAGCATAGCCACTTTTTTTAATTAGATTATTGAAATTTTCAGAAAGTTCATTAAGAGATTTAGTATTGAAATTTATTTGATCCCAATAATTCGACATTTCAATTGTAAATTCAATTCTTAGAAGATTTTCTTTTTCAAAGTATTTTGTTTTAAGTGAATTTAGTCTGGAAATAAATGTTTTGTTTTGAAACTTTATAGAGTCAATTGAAATTTCGCTTTTTGACAGTAAATAAATCCCCATTTTACATCTGATCTCATCACTTAAAATAGAAGCTTCGTTTATATCATCAAATGAGTTGAAATCAAATTGAAATTTCTTCTTGGTTTCTTCAATTATGCTTAAACTGTTTTCGTATAGACTGAATTCTTTTAATTGTAAACTTATGAGACTTGAAGTCTTTTGAAGAATTGATGGTTTGTTTTTTGGCTGATAATTGTAATAGAGTTCAAGTTCTTTTTTACGATATAACTTTTCTAAATTGTAGTTATTTATTGTTCCATAATATTGAATGTATTTGTTAATTAGATCGAAATACTGAAAAGAATTTTCAGAGTATTTTTGAAGTATAAATTTCTCCTTTTCAGATAGAAAATTCAAGACTTTTTTATATTCTTTAAGGCCCATGTAGCAGTAGTAATAGTCGTCGATTTTCTCATTTTCAAAGTCATTGGCATATATTCCATGATTTTCCAAAAGAAGAATTGCATCTTGATAATCTGATTCCTTATCAAATAATAAATAATTGATATAATAACCTGTCAATTGATCTCTCTCATCTTTTGTTAGCGACATAGATTCAGAGAGTATTTCTTTCCATATCTCATCTGCTTTAGAAAGTTGACCTAATTCGAAATAATAAGATGAAAGAGCTTCTTTTGCAATGAAGTAATCCAAATTTCTATCATTTTTATGAGAACTCATCCAAGCCAATATCAATTCCTTCCTTGTGTCTTTATCTGCTATCAGGTTATCAAAAAATTTTACAGCCCTGCGAAATAGCATATTTTCAGTTCCTATCTTTGTTTTTATTTCTAAAATCAAGTCGGATACATCTTTGTTATTTGTGCTATCATCTTGAAATTCATTAATATAAAATAGATACCAAGTCTTCCGATCTAAATAATTAGAAAGCGAAAATTTATTTGTTGAGTCATATCCTCCAAGCCATTTTTTAAAGAGCATTTTCCCATTTTCTAAGTCCCCTGATTTTAAAAGAAAGGTGGCATAATGCTTCGTCGCGTTGATGTACTCGCTAGAATTTATATTATTTGTATCATAAAAAAAGTATGCTTTTCTATAATAATCGTATTGTTCATCACTTAGATTGCTTCTTAAAATTTCGCCAAAATAATAGTTGTAATTTGCTGTTGCTAAGTTTAAATCTTGTGAATATTTTAAATCATTAAAAACTTGATTTAATAGAGAGAGACTATATTCTTTATTTATTTTTTGGAATAGATATAAATTCGATAATTTGAGTTTTGTATAATTCTTTTTATCAACTTTCTTCAAATAATCATAAAATTCAATTAACTTCAATAGTGTTTCTTCAAATCCATTATAGTCCTCAAATCGGTAAAAATATTCAGCATTTCTTTCCAAATATTTCTCATACATTTCTTGAAAATCACCCTTGGTTTTATTTCTAAAATAAATGTCATCAATTTGATTTTTCAAAGTATTTACATTGTTCAAATCACCGATTTTCCAATAACATAAAGAAATATTTGAAATCAGTTTAAAAGTCAAGATCGAATCTGGGAATTTGGATAGAATTAATGGTTTTATTTCTAAGAAACTCTTCAAAGCCTCAGAGTTCTGACCCAAGTCCATCATCGAAACAATATAATTGTTTTTAAATATTAATTTACTGTAGTCGTTAAGGTTATCGATATCTTTTTCTATTGCCTTTAGATATAAAAAAGCCTCATTTGTAAATTCTAAATTATTTAAGGTATTTGCAAACCCCATTTTGTTATCCATTAGGATTTGAGAATTGCCCCCGAAGCTCTTGGAGATAAACTTTTGATTTAGACCTAGATATTTAAATGCGGATTTTAAATTATTAGCTTTCAGTAAATCGTAAATAGAGAAATTTACTTGCTGAATTAGTTCTAATTGTTGACTTGAATTAAAATTTAGTTTTGTCCATTTTTTTATTATTTTCATACCTTCAGAGGCTTTACCAACTTGAGTTAAATTGTTTAAGTAGTTTCTGAAAATCAATTGAGTCAAATTTGAATTCTTGTAGTTTCCTTGTTTAAGGTATTGGTAGGCTTCCTTAAAATAAAACAAACTGCTATCAACACTTTTTGAATTTAAGTAATACAACCCAATATTATTATAACTTTTAGCAATATCAATGGGGTCAATATTTTTACAAGAAAGCCTTTTATTTAAACAAATTTGATTAGTCTGAAGTGATAACTCTGGTTCATTTGCAAATGAATAATATCGTCCTAATAAATGTAGATTGTTTAATTTAATTGTATCGCATTCATTTGAGTTTTGATACCAATCACAACAATATTTCATAATACTAACAGCGACTCCATTTAACTTATTACTCGAGTAATTGGAGGCTGTTGCTCTTAAAAAATTTAAATATGCTAAATCAGAAGAACTGTATTTCTCCTTAAATTCCGATTCTAAAAGCTTAAAATTACCAGACTCAATCAAATTATTGAAATTCGAATCATTTTGAGCCTTTGAAGAAGTTTTAATTAAAATAGTAAAGAATATTAATACAAATCCTAATCTATTCATATTTAAATCATTGGGAAAAGTATTTTAATCTTTTTTAACTGGAATTGGTTCAGCTTCAGGTTTAATAGAATCTACAAAATCCTGATACGCATCCGATTTTGTATTAACTTCTTTGCCAGGAATAACACCTTGTAGTACATTAATAAGTCCATCTAACTTCTTATCTTCTTCAGTTCCAGAAAAACCTTGATAATTTTGCGAGCTTTGCAAGGTACCATAGTTAAAATTGGTCTTGTAAAAATTACCACTACTTGGAAGATAAACGATGCCCAAACCATGTTTGTATCCATTTACAAATCCTCCAATATAAAACGAATTATCCGTATGTAATAGAATTCCCCATCCATCTCTGTATCCCTTTGAAAATTCTCCTTCATAGACTTCACCAGTATTATATTTATAACGTGAATAATAATTATAACAGTCTCCTAACGTACAACTTCCTGTTCTATAGCCATTTTGTTCTGTTTCTAATTCAATAATATAAGCTTCTTGCATGTATTTTTTCATGTCAGCGTAAGAAATCCAAACAAAACCTTTGTCACCAAAAGAAGTTCCGTAACTATTCATCAGTTCAAAGCTTCCTCCATATTTATTGTCATCATACCCAACAATACACATGGCATGAGCTCCTTCAATCTTTTCATTTGAATTTGGCGTCCATTTACCACCGTAAGCAATACCAGATCCGGTAGCAAAGGATTTTGTTACGGTCATTCCAACTCCAATTGGTTTTTTGTTGTTTAGAGTATATTTTAGTGTTGAGACCAAATCAGTTGCATCTTTCAACGTATAATATGTCTTTATTGTATAAATCGAAGCGATAGCTAAAGCAAATTTATCAAACTCATACGTTGAATTACACGATAACCATGGAGCTGCAAAAAAAGGTTTTGATCCATTGTTATTAAGAATATCCATGGCATCTGACATATATGTTCCGTCTTGACACCAACCATCACTATAATCTCTAATGAGTGCATAAACAAAATTAGGATCCATAACTCTCACCTGCTTTCTGTAGTAATTTGTTTCTCCCATTAGAATGTTTTGTTGGGTGCTTAGTAAAGCATAAGAAGTAGCCCAGCCAACACATGTAGAAACTTGACCTTGACTTAATACTGGAGGACAATAATCTCTATATGAAATTTTTGAAGGTAAGGTAGCATTTGCAAAACCTTGTGACTTCTGAGGTTCATAAACGGGAATATTTTCGTATTTTTCCTTGTCGAATTTTATTCCTTGTCCAAAAACGGATTGAAATCCAAATAATAAAATAGCTGCAATTTTAATTTTCATAATTAACGGGTTTTATAAACAGTTTTAATTCCTTTATCATCAATTCGGATGATCCAATCTGTAAATATGTAAAATTTATACAAATTAGATTCAAATATAAGTTCAGAATAGTCTTTTAATAGATTTTCTGTAATGTTCTCACAATTGTCATTCTGTTTAGCAAAATAAACTTTAGTATTTTGACTCTTATCAAAAATTCTTGAACAAGTCATTGTAGTGGTAATCTTACTATCCACTGAGATATTAGAAAAGGATGGTAATAGAGGTTTTGAACCATAATTTGAGGAGTCTCTTACAATCCCTTTAGGATCAAAGAATAATTCAGCCAAATTAGCTTCAGACTTCAGCATGCAATTCAATGGGTTCTCTGAAATTGAAAAATTTTGTTTTTTACCAAACAACAAAATATAATTTCTTTTTGAAATGACATTTTTTTCCGAATCATTCTGTAAAATTTGTTTAGCTTGATCAAAATCCCCTGTATAGTGAGCTAATATCCCTTTCAACGTATTTGCTTGCGATAATTTATTTGATACTTTGTTAAGAAAATAATTACATTCACTTAAGTGATCGATTTCAGTATCCTCCTTGGATATCTCCATTAATAAATGAGCAATGGAAAGATTTAAGTTAGCTAATTTATATTCTTTATCGTCAGATGCCAATTTAAGATAACCAATTGCATTATTCAACGTTTCTTTAACATCTATTCCAAATACATCTCTTTGAGAATTCGAACTTAATTTTGATTTTGAATCTAAAAATAATGGCCATTCATAGTTTTGATAAATAGTATCACTTTGGATGACTTTCAACATTAAACAAATTCCAAGATTATTATATATTTCAGAACTCTTGAACCCCTCTTTTAATATAGCTTCAAACATGTTGACAGCCACACTATAGTTCTTAGTCATTAAGCACAAATTGGCTAATTCAAATCGTTCAAGCAAGAGTTTCATTTTTAGAGCAGATGAAGAGGCAATAAATTTGCGTTCTTTTAATTCTGGATAGCCATTTAATCTGTGAGGTAACTTGAAGTGCTCATAGACTTTATCTAATACTCTATCTGCTATATGTGTAGTTTTATACCCACCTAATTGAGAATAAAAAATAGCATATTCATCTGCTTGTCTTTCAAAAAGATTGGAGTAAAGTGAATCTTTAAGTTGCTTCAATTCTTTTTTTAAGGTTTTATCAGCATAACCTCCACCTATCCTTTCAATATTATCACTTTGCTCTAAAAAAATATGAGCCATTTCATGCCCCATAACAAAAGCGAGTGCATTCATAGAATCTGCATCGAAAGTTCTTAATACTTTAACAAATTCTGAACCTACAATCAACTTGCTTTTACTGCCGTTTTGACTGGGTTTATATTCAATAATTTTAGAATTGTCATCAGTAATGTAAACCAATTCTGGTTTTTCAACTTTTTTGGTAATATATAGATTACGGTATAGATCTTCATAAACTTTAGTTACAAATACTGGAGGCTTTTGATTCTGTCCAAAAAAATTAGTAAACGAGAATAAAAAAAATAAAAACAAGTAGGTTTTGCCCATTGGAAATTAATTATTTAATCAAAAATAGTAATTTTTTTGTGTTTACCGGTTACCTTTTTAGTTACTAGCTATAAACAAGTATAACATTAAAAAAACTTAAATTATGGCACGATTTACTTACACGAAAACAGTTGAAAGTTACACGTTTAATCCTCCAACTTTCGTTTCGTTGGAAGAACTTAATCAATTTAAACTTCAAATTAGAAGAAATCCAGACGCAGCTTTGATTGATGAAAATGCAGTTCAGAATTCACATGATAAACTTACCACCATTTTGATAGTTGGCGTAATTGCATTGGCGATTGGTTTATTTGGAATGTTTGGGTTTGAATCACCACAATGGTGGGGAGTAATATTAACATTACTGAGTGTGTTTGGTGTTTTACATCCGATTGTGAATATGGGTCAATTAGATTCATCACGAAACCGATTGGCTGCAGAACAAAAAAGAATTAATTATTATCGTGGACTGAAAGATATGATTCAAAAATCTCAGTCATATCAAGAATTCTGTATCTCGTATCATTTAAAATATGGTCGATCTTAATTAGAACATTGAATAAAAAAATAATTGAACTCGGTTACCTTTTTCAATATCCCTTATAAATAGAAAAAACAAAATATTATGAAATAAGCCATAACGAGATTCGTCACAATCAAAGATGAATTTAATTGGCGATTCCATATGACCATTAAAAAAACAATTAAATACATATGAAAACAATTTATGTGCTTTTTACTTCGTTGCTGCTCTCCCTACAATTAAATGCTCAAAATACTGAGCCACCAACTGCTGAACAACAAGCAGAATGGCGAAGAATTGCTCACGAGGAGGGTCAAAAATCCGTTGCGACAAATACAGTAAAAAACTTCTTTAGAAACAAACTAATTTTTCTTGTTATTGGTGGTGCTATTGCTTTAGTTGGTGGTGCGGTTGCAATGTCAGATAAAGATGAAAAGAAATAACTTAAAAGATATGAAAACACTTTTATTTACACTACTAATTTCCTTTACGGGAACTGCTTTTTCTCAATCTCAAGCTGCTCAAACGCTACTGACAGGTTGGGAGCGAATTTATGTTCGAAACGTTGGATTTATAGACATGCCATCAAATATGGAAGTACAATCGGGAACCTATCAAGAAATTATGAATTCATATTATAACCGATTAGAAATTGACGCACCCCAACTCGTTTTTCAGCAAAAAGGACTGAATTCAACTTCAAATTCATCTTTCCAAAAATATGGACGTGTCATTCTTGAAACACAAATTGGTTCGTATGGTGATTTTCAACCTTTAAGTTTCAATATTTCAACTGTTACAGCCTCGGAAATCTCTGAATTAAATCAAACTTTCAAGCAGAAAACAACTAGTGATTTAACCTCTATCGGCCACACTTTAATTGAATGGTATCCACTTAAAGTTAAAAAGGTAAATGGGTTGCCTTGTATTCATGTTTCTTACAAAAGACAATTAGGTACAAATCCAATCGTTTTAGTTAACTATTACATTTTTCAAAATAACGACCGAATGCACTCTTTAACTCTATCCTATCGCGTCTCAGAAACATCTATTTGGAAAACAGATTTTGACAGAATTTTGAGTAGTTTTAGAATAATGAATGTGAAATAATTTTGAAATCATGAAAAAATCCACACTTTCCCTTTTATTTTATTTGTCAGTGCTAAGTTTGAAAGCACAAGAAGTACACGGGCGTTATGAACCCTACATAGATGATGAAGATATTGCCGATCAAAAACGCATGGAAGGATTTCACTTTACCAATTTTGAAACGTGGGCAATGTTAATAGGTGCAGCATTACTCATTATTGGATGGGTAATGATTAAACAAAAAGAAAATACTAGTAAGGAATCTGGATGTCTTCCCCAAGGCATGATGATTATAGGTATAATTCTAATTTCACCACTTATTATCGGATTACTTGGAGTGGTAAATAAAATCATCTATTACGGATTTATTATTGGACTGATTACATTTGGCATCTGGGTAATATTTACCTTATTTGAAAAGAACAAGTAAATTTATACACCATGAAAACAATTTATTTTTTGATGCTTATCTTTTAAAACACCTATTTTTGTTAATTAAATTCATTTTATGAAAAACTTATTACTACTAGCTTTAGTTGTTTTATTAACATCAGGAAAGTGTTCAGCTATCGTAAAAGCTATAAAAAAAACACAACAAACCTCAAAAAAAGTAATAAATACCCAAAACTTATCTAAAGGTTCACATGTAGTAGTTAAAGCTGCACAAGCAAGAGCTAATTATAATAGAAAAAAAGACAATGACTTTCAAAATCAACAAGATAGAAAGTTACTTAAGAAAGAATTAATTTCAATGAAATTGAAGAGAAACAAAAAATAAGTTTTATCAAAAAAACTCATCTATTAACGAATAATTTCACGAAACCACCAAAACACCACCCAACAAAAAAAATCTATTTACTTTTTCTTTTCTGTTGTTATATCTTATAATAAGAATACATATTTAAGTTATTTATAAGCATATAACTAATAAGTTTTTTAATCATTAATTATCCTTAACTATTGAAGTAACTCAATGATTTTTTCTTCTTTTAAGGTGTTTGAATTAATTAAAAAACTTCAAAATAAACTAATCAGAATTCATAGATTAAACTTCAAATTAAA
This sequence comes from Crocinitomicaceae bacterium, assembly GCA_044350515.1. Classification (GTDB taxonomy): domain Bacteria; phylum Bacteroidota; class Bacteroidia; order Flavobacteriales_D; family Crocinitomicaceae; genus UBA952. The sequence goes on from JBILHL010000038.1 coordinate 10,274, forward strand.
GGATGAATAAGTAATAATTTAGAGGATTACGTTCTATTTAAAATCAATAAAAATACAGGCACCTTTAATTTGTGATTTTAATTTTAGCGAGCTATTTCAATGGTTAGAATATGATTGTTCATTTTTCTTTTAAAAGCTCACTAAAAATAATCTATTTGAATTTTGAAGAATAAACAAGGTGATTTTTAGCAAAGAAATGCTAACACAGATTCCTGAACACAAGGTTTTTAGCCAATTTTTAGTTTGGAAAAATCACGCGGAAAATAGAATTGATTTTGTGATGAATTGTATTAAAAAAAACAAAACCCCCAACTATTGTTGGGGGTTATTATTGTGACAGCCTTCCCTAACGTGTTGTCACCTTACGCTTGGTTGGGTGTATCCAAGAGACCCACTTAGCCACCATCTTTCGATGTATTCCTGCACAAACTCAAGATTTGTGCTCAGTCTTTTCAACTAAGATTTCAATCAAAAATACGAAATTAAAAAGATAAAAAACCAGACTTCACCAATTTCGTCTCAGCCAAATCTCCCAAGTTGTTCAGATGACTATTGTCAATTACAAAACACAAATAACTGGAGTTTCATAACATACCCGCTGGGCGCCACGAAACTCTAGCTATTATGGGCGGGTTTGAAAAAAGAAGCTGTTGTGTGTTTTGGGCTAACGGTTTGATTTTTTTCTCTTTAATTTTTCCCCATCCTCACTAATAGAGAAAATTGTATGCTCATCAATTCCAATTTTATTATTAAAATAAAGCCCTGTTAAAACCCCACCATATCCACATTTGGTATTGATGTTAATTCCTTTTGATTTGAAAGTAACTTTATTGCAAGGCAAATGGCCGTGTATAAATGTTTTTCCTTTCCAAGTAGGCTTGTAATCATAATTCCAAATCCACTCCTCCAAAGTTTTGTTTTCTAATGGTTCGTTTGTGTCTCTTAAAATGCCGTGACAATAGATAAATGATTCATCTTCTGTGTAAGAAATAGTTTCTTCTAAGAATTGAACTATTTCTAAACGCTCTAAATCACTGATTTGTTTCAATTCTACCAAGGTGTTTTCGCAATCGCTGTAACAGAATAAATAACGGTTAAGAGCAATTTCTTGATCATCAAGTTTGGCTTTGTTATGTATTAAATTTAGCAGCATTTGATCATGATTACCTCTGAGAAAAATCCAATCAGGGTGATTTTTTTTGGCTTTAATCAGCAAACGCAGTGTTTCTATCGAAGAAGGACCTCGATCTACATAATCTCCTAAAAAAATAGCTTTACAAGCAAGTTCCTCAGCTAAAAGAATACCTCTTTTTACTGCTGTAGCAAATCCGTGTGTATCTCCAAAAACTATTGTGTTCAATACAGAGTTTAATTCAAATTTTACAATAAATTTAAAATGTTAACCTCGTAGGTTTGATCTAGGGCTCATATTTCTACATCATAAAAACTTCCACATTCCACTCTTTCTTTGGCTGATTTTAAATATTCCTCCTTTGAATCAAAGGTTCCAGGCCAAAATGATTCGTTAAAATGCCACATAATTCCTGCTACATCTTCTTTTAGATAGGTCAACATATCCAAGTACAGATCAAATCGCTCCCGACAAAAGTAGTCCTCATCATCTAATTCTTCTTTACTTAATTTTTTTTTCTCCGTTGGAAAACCATTGATTACATATCCCTTTATCGTGCAATAATCAATTATTAGATCATTTGCTTGCCATTCTATGAATTCTGCTTTGTTAAAGTCATCTAGGGTGTTTTCATCAATTGCCGCATGCTCTTGGGCAAGATCGTTTATTTTATTTTTTATTTCTTCTATTGTCATATTCTTTAATTTTTTTTAAGAATGAAATAATCCATAAAACCTCTTAGCTAAAACACTTTTTATCGCAGTTTAGGATTTGTCCTAAGTATTTATTTCCAAAAATTCATTCCATGATTCATGGAATATTGATGCTAAATCTTTGTGACTAGGAGCAGGTTGAGTAAGGTTAAATATTTTGAAGGCCTTTAAATTTTGAAGATTTGGTTTATTAATTAAAATTTCACCGAATTTTTTATGCCTATGATCTTTCGAAATAGTGCTAAGTGAAAGGCGATTCAATCGATCTCGATCCTCTAAAAAATTTAAAAATAATCCAACGCTATTGTTACCCTGAAGTCCGATTCTGTATTCCTGATTTGGGTTCTCCTCTATTATATTGATTAAAGTCCTTAGGCGCTCTATGCATTCCATTCTTTTTTCTTGAATTTTAAAAACCTCCTTATCCTTGGTGGTAAGGATTTCATTATCATATTTTACCAAATCATAAAAATGAAAGTTGTTTACACCTTCGATATTCCCAAATATACGGTCAAAGGAATTTTTTTTGCGGTCAAGGACAATAAATTTTTCATTTAACTTAGCCCACAGTCTGTCATATTTATTGTCGTCAATGTACCAACCAAATTTCTCGTCATTTGTTTTGTATGTACCGACAAGAATATATTTTGTATTCTTAGATGTATTCATATTCTGAAGAATAATATTTTTCAATTAAATATTCGTCTGCTTCGTCACTATAATTTAAGAAAACTTCCAATCTAGATTCCTTGCGGTCATTTAACCTATGTAGGATAAACTCTTTACCATTAAAAGTCCCTAAGATTTGCTCAAGGGTATAATCATCTCCTTTTTCAATGAATTTTTCTTCCTTAATCAGCATTATTTTCTTTTCCATTTTTCTAAAAACTAAATAGCAAATTTCTATAGTATTTAAAATTGTGTTTAACTTATATACACGCTACAAAAATCCCCAATCGCCTCCAATTTGGATAGATAGGCGCAGTTTTGTTTCGTAAATTTCATTTCAAAAATAATCTTTAATTTCTAAAAACCAACAAAGGCAATAAAAACCAAAAAAAGGTTCATCTATCATTTTGGATAAACCTTTGAGGAATTGAGAGCGGGATTTTTTCAACTTTGAGTAGTTCGGATAGGAGGGTGTTTTCCAATTGTTGCAAAGTTTGCATTTGTTGCGAGATGATTTTATGGAGTTGACTTACAATTAAAAATTTTTGCGCCAACTAGGGTCAATTTCTTGCACAAACCATTATTTTCTTCATTCTTTGTCATTCTATTTATCAATTATGCTCAATCAACATAAAATTCTACGTGTCTTGCAACTGATTTCTTCCGAAACGAACAAGACATTTCATATAGATAGAATTGCATTTGTTGAGTTTGCTGGAAAACCTTTTAAGAAATGTGATCGGTTTGAAAATCAAATTCCTGATGTCTTTGGATTCAGTCATTCTGGTGAAACCTATCCCATTCAATTAGAATTAGATTTAAAACAAGTGCTTTTACTTAAGGACCAGTATCCCTTAACAGCTCCATTTATCCATTACAACAACAAGAAAAATTGCTACGAATTAAAGGCACAAGTAAATGACTTAAAACCGATAGAACGGTTTATGAGAGGATTTGATGGTACTCAACTTTTGTGAATTATGCTAACTTTACATACTTATATTCAAGATGCTGCATAACGAAAACACAAGAGTAAAAATTCCTACAATTTTACATTTAGTAAGACTGGGATATGACTATCTTTCGTTGAAAGATGCCAAGTGGGATGAATCAACCAATATATTTACAGATATTTTCAATGAAAGCATCAAACGAATCAATCCTGATTTTACTGATGGAGATGTAAAGCGACTATATGACGAAGTCTCTTTAAGTTTGGAAAATGAGGATTTAGGGAAAGTGTTTTATGAAAAGCTTACTGCAACATCTGGAACAAGAATTATTGACTTCGAAAATTTCAACAACAATACATTCAATGTTGTTACTGAACTCACCTACAAAAAAGATGATGACGAGTTTCGTCCTGATATCATTCTTTTAATCAATGGAATGCCATTGGCTTTCATAGAAGTAAAGAAACCAAATAATCAAGATGGAGTTTTAGCGGAACACAAGCGCATTCAAACTCGTTTTGAGAATAAGAAGTTTAGAAAGTTTGTTAATCTAACCCAGTTAATGGTATTCTCCAATAACATGGAGTATGACAATAATTCCCCATTACCAATTGAAGGTGCATTCTACGCTACTGCTTCCTATCAAAAACCAGGATTCAATTATTTTAGAGAAGAAGAAAATTTTGATCTTTCGAAAATACTATCAAATCTTCCAGATGAAATAGAAACTGCTATTCTGAAGGACACTAATTTAGTTGGTATTAAACATTCATCTGAATTTATAACAAATAAAAGTCCGAAGTCACCAACGAATAGAATTTGCACCTCCTTGTTTCAACGTGAACGATTATCCTTTTTATTGCAATACGGATTAGCTTATGTGAAGGGTAATAACGGGCTTCAGAAGCACATTATGCGTTATCCGCAAATGTTTGCAACAAAAGCAATTGAAAAGAAACTTGAGGAAGGTACAAAAAAAGGAATCATTTGGCACACACAAGGAAGCGGTAAAACGGCCTTAGCATATTATAGCGTGAAGTACCTCACTGATTATTTTCAATCGAAAGGCGTTGTGCCTAAATTTTATTTTATTGTTGACCGAATTGATTTGTTAATACAATCTGGCAGGGAATTTAAAAGTAGAGGTTTAGTTGTCCATAATATAAATTCAAGGGAAGAATTCTCTCGTGATATAAAATCAACAAGCGTTATTCACAATCATTCAGGAAAGGCTGAAATCACAGTTGTAAATATTCAAAAATTTCAAGATGATACAGATGTCATCAAAAACAATGATTACAATTTGAATATACAACGCGTTTACTTCTTGGATGAAGTACATCGAAGTTATAATCCCAAAGGTAGTTTCTTGGCTAACTTACATGAGTCAGATGCCAACGCTATCAAAATTGGTTTAACAGGTACACCTTTACTCGGAACAGACTTTAATTCTAAATCGTTATTTGGAGAATACATTCACAAATACTATTATAATTCTTCCATTGCAGATGGTTATACCCTGCGTTTGATTAGAGAAGAGATAGAAACAACCTACAAGCTCAGCTTAAAGCAAGCACTGGAAGACATAAAATTACTGAAAGGCGATGCAGAAAAAAAGATTGTTTATTCGCATAGAAAATTTGTAGAGCCCATGCTAGAATACATCGTGCGTGACTTTCAAAATGCACGAATAGCCATGAATGATAATTCCATTGGTGGAATGGTTGTATGTGATTCTTCTGATCAAGCAAAAATGATGTTCGAAATATTTGAATCGAACTATGCTCAAAGTCAAGAAGAAAGTCTTTTAATGGCTGCTGAACCTCGATTTAGTTATGGAGAAAAAAAGAATATTGAAAGTAAAGTAAAGTCAGCGGCACTCATTCTCCATGATATTGGCACCAAAGATGAACGCAAAGAGAAAGTTGAACATTTCAAAGAGGGTAAAATAGATTTTTTATTCGTTTACAACATGTTGTTGACTGGTTTTGATGCACCACGATTAAAGAAACTTTACATCGGACGTGTGATTAAGGCCCATAACCTGCTGCAAACATTAACACGGGTAAATCGAACATACAAAGATTTTCGATACGGTTATGTTGTTGACTTTGCCGATATTCAAAAAGAGTTTGATAAAACGAATCGTGCCTATTTCGATGAGCTCCAATCTGAATTGGGAGATGAAATGCAGCATTACTCCAATATCTTTAAAAGTTCCGAAGAAATCACTGCTGAGATAAAGCAGATAAAAGATGTCTTGTTCAAGTATGATACAAAAAATGCTGAAGTCTTTTCCCAACAAATTACCGAGATTAGTGATCGTAAACAAATCCTGGAAATTGTTTCGGTATTGAATAATTCTCGTGACTTGTATAACATTATACGCCTATCAGGGAATTATGAAATGTTGGATCAGTTAGACTTTCATAAACTCACTCAATTATCACGTGAAGCCAATAATCGCTTAACACTCATTAATACCAAAGAAGCGTTGGAAAACAACGTGGATACTAGTAATTTATTAAATATTGCATTAGAAGATGTTCTTTTTGCTTTTGTAAAAGTGAAAGAAGAGGAAATGGTATTAGCTGACCAACTCAAAGATATTTTACAGAAAACGCGAGAATCATTAGGTGGTAATTTTGACCCGAAAGACCCTATGTTTGTTTCATTGAAAGAAGAATTGGAACGCTTGTTTAAAAAGAAAAACTTAAACGAAGTGACCAAGGAAGAAATGGAACGCAATATCAAGGAACTTGAACATATTTACAAGACTTCAAAAGAATTAGAACGCACCAATCAACTCCTAAAAGCAAAATACGATAATGATGCCAAATACGCTCGCTTGCACAAACGATTGATGGAGAAAGACCCATTAACGGATAGTGAAAGTAAGCTATTTGAGGCATTGCAGAGTTTGAAAAAAGAGGTTGATGCTCAAGTGTTACAAAACTCTAAAATGATGGAGAATGAGAGTTATGTAGAGCGTATGATGGTTAAAATGGTTGTCGAGCAATTAAAAAACAAACATCATCTACCTTTAAATGCTGAACAAGCTAAAGTGATAAATGGATTAATGGTGAAAGAATATATGAATGAATTTCATGGCAGAGTTGCCTGATAAAAATTGAAAAATTAAATGACTACAACAGCAACATTTGAAAGACAAACCAAAGCACTCATAGACGATTTAAAAAGTGTTTGCGCCAATTACGGTTTGGGAAATGATGGCAACGAATTCAAAATAATTACCCAGGTATTCCTGTATAAATTCCTAAACGATAAGTTTGTATATGAAATTAAACGCCTTGAACCCAATTTAGAAAAAGCCGAAAATTGGGAAGTGGAATTAAAAAAATATTCTGCAAACGATTACGAAATGTTGATGATGCAGTTAAGCGAAAGCACTGCTCACTTAAGTCCCAAGCAATTTATCTCCAGTTTGTTTGAGCGCCAAAACGAAGCAAATTTTGCCGAAATATTTGACAATACCTTATTGGAAATTGCCAAAGAAAACAGTGATATTTTTTCGGTAGTCACTGAAGGTGGTGAGAAAATTGTTCTATTCGAAAACATCAGTAAATACGTAACGGATAAGCGAGACGACTTTTGCAAAGCCATTATTAATAAGTTGGTTAATTTCAGTTTCGAAAATATCTTTCACGAAAAGTTCGACTTTTACGCAACCATCTTTGAGTACTTAATTAGTGATTATAATACCAACAGTGGTGGTAAATATGCCGAGTATTTCACACCTCATGCAGTGGCAAAGATTATGGCGCAGTGTCTGGTTACACAAGTTGAAAAAGATGTGACGTGTTACGATCCTTCGGCTGGTTCAGGTACTTTATTGATGAACCTTGCCCATGCCATTGGTGAAGATAAGTGTACGATTTACTCGCAAGACATTTCACAAAAGTCGTCTAACTTGTTGCGTTTGAACTTAATCTTAAATGATTTGGTGCACTCCATCCCAAACATTGTAAAAGGAAATACCATCTTAGAACCTTATCACAAAGATGCCAATGGCAAGTTGAAACAATTTGACTTTATTGTTTCGAACCCACCGTTTAAATTAGATTTTAGCGATTACGTAGCTGATTTAGATACCAAAGAAAACCATGAACGATTTTTTGCTGGAATGCCCAACGTACCCAAAGCAAAAAAAGAAGGGATGGCCATTTATCCATTGTTCATTCAGCACATAATGCATTCACTATCTGCAAAAGGCAAAGCAGCGATTGTCGTTCCAACAGGATTTATCACCGCACAAAGTGGCATAGAACGTAAAATACGTGAGCGCTTGGTGGAACAAAAAATGTTGCGTGGCGTGGTAAGTATGCCGAGTAATATTTTTGCTACTACGGGCACTAACGTGAGCATTTTGTTTATTGACAACGCCAACAAGAAAGGCGACATTGTCTTAATGGATGCTTCTAAGTTAGGCACCACCGTAAAAGAAGGGAAAAACCAAAAAACATTACTTTCTCCAGAAGAAGAACAAAAAATCATCAATACGTTCAATAATCACGAAGCCATTGAAGATTTCACAGTGGTGGTTTCATACGATCAAATAAAGGAAAAGAATTACAGCTTTAGTGCTGGGCAATACTTCGAAGTGAAAATCGATTATGTGGACATTAGCCACGAAGAATTCACAAGCAAACTGAAAGGTTTTGAAGACAATCTTAAAAACTTGTTTGCCGAATCAAAAGAATTGGAAAAAGAGATTGAGAATAATTTGAAAGGCTTGAGATATGAGTGAATTAATTGATAAATCAACAATTGAGACCTTGTTTGAGAGAATTTCTTCTCTTATTACAATTGCACATCAGAAAATCGCAAGTACCGTTAATTTAACAATGGTTTATACGTATTATGAGATAGGTAGAAGCATTGTAGAAAACGAGCAGGAAGGAAACGCCCGCGCATCTTATGGTAAACAAGTATTGAAAAAATTATCTATTCGACTCAATGAACATTTTGGAAAAGGATATTCTGTCGATAATTTGGAAAACATGAGACAATTTTTTCTTACGTTTTCAAAATCGGAAACAGTGTCTCGGATTTCTAAGTCTGAGATTTCCGAAACAGTGTCTCGGAAATTCGTTTTGTCCTGGTCACACTATCTTATTTTAATGCGAGTGGAAAATCCGTTAGAAAGGAATTTTTATGAAAATGAAGCATTTAACAGCCAATGGAGTGTACGTGAATTACAACGACAATACAACAGTTCTTTGTTTGAACGTTTAGCTTTAAGTCGCGATAAAACAGAAGTATTACGATTAGCAGAAGAAGGACATACGATTGAAAAATCTACAGATATATTAAAAAACCCTTTAACATTAGCATTTTTAGGAATGGATGAAAAGTCTGTTTATTCTGAAAATGACTTAGAAACAGCCATTATATCTAAACTTCAATATTTTTTATTGGAACTTGGAAAAGGTTTTCTTTTTGAGGCTCGACAAAAACGCTTTACGTTTGATGAAGAACATTTCTACGTTGACTTGGTATTTTATAATCGACTTTTACAATGTTACGTTCTTGTTGATTTAAAAACAGACAAGCTTGTTCATCAGGATTTAGGACAGATGCAAATGTATGTGAACTATTTCGATAGATATGTGAAACAAGAACATGAAAAACCAACAATTGGTTTGGTTTTGTGTAAGTATAAAAAAGACACGCTAATCGAACTCACATTACCAAAAGATGCAAACATTTACGCTTCTGAATATAGCTTATATATTCCTGAAAAGAATGTGTTGCAGGATAAACTAAACGAATGGATGGAAGAGTTTGATACTACTAATTTGCAAAGCCAAAAGCAATGAATCGAAAAATACAGGAAGCCAAACTAAAAGGTTTTAAAACCAACTTAAACAACCTTTTTGCAGAATCAAAATCCTTGGAAATAGAAATTCAGAAACAATTAAATGGATTGAAGTATGAATAGAATAGTTCAAGTAAAAGATGTTGTGGAGCTTAATCTAGCTACATATAAAAAGGTCGACTTTCCAACAGATGTCAAATATTTAGACACGAGTAGCTTAACAAAAAACAAAGTTGAGCGTTTTCAGTTTCTTAATATTCATACTGATGTTATTCCAAGTCGAGCTCAAAGAAAAATAAAGGAAAATACAATCCTATATTCAACTGTTCGTCCAAATCAAGAACATTATGGAATTATTGAAAAACTTCTAGATAATATTGTTGTATCAACAGGATTTACAACATTGGATGTAATTGATAATGAAATAAATCCAAAATACCTCTTTTATCTTCTCACTCAGCCTCACATTACAGAATACTTACACACAATCGCAACTAATAGCGTATCGGCGTATCCGTCCATATCACCAAATGACTTAGGAAATTTAAAATTTAGAGTACCTGAATTATCAACCCAACAAAATATCGCCTCTGTTCTTTCCGCCTTAGATTCCAAAATAGAACTCAACAACCGCATAAATGCTGAGTTAGAGGCTATGGCAAAAACGCTTTACGATTATTGGTTTGTGCAGTTTGATTTTCCCTTCGACTTTGCTCAGGGTAAACCAAATGAAGAGGGTAAACCTTATAAAAGTTCTGGTGGAAAGATGGTTTGGAATGCTGAATTGAAGCGAGAGGTTCCTGAGGGGTGGAAAAATGGTTATTTGAATTCTATTGGTGATATTATTGGAGGAAGTACACCTTCTAAAGCAATTGATGAAAATTTCTGTCAAGGAACTGGTATGCCTTGGATTACACCAAAAGATTTATCCATGAATAAGGGTAAAAAATATATTACTCGTGGTGAATGGGATGTTACGGAGCAAGGATTAAAAGAAGCTTCATTGAAAATTATGCCTAAAGGCACTGTATTATTAAGTTCACGAGCGCCAATAGGTTATTTAGCTATTGCAAGAACTAATGTCACTACAAATCAAGGCTTTAAATCATTTGTTCCAAAAGGTAATTTTTCTACTGAATTTATCTATTATACTGTGATGAACTTGATTCCAGAAATTGAAGCAAATTCATCAGGTTCAACGTTTCAAGAGGTATCCACAAGTACTTTGCGAACAATTAAAACTGTTATACCAACTTTAGAGATTTTATCACTTTATGATAAAAAAATAAAACCAATATTTAGTCAACAAGATGTCTTAGAAGAACAAAACCAAAAACTTGCTGAATTGCGCGATTGGTTGTTACCGATGTTGATGAACGGGCAGGTGAAAGTGTCTGAACTGTGATTTTTGTGATTAAATGATGGCTATGATTAATGAACAATACAAATATTCCGATTTAACTTCAAAGGTGATTGGTTGCGCAATGAAAGTGCATTCAACCTTAGGAAACGGATTTCAAGAAGTGATATATCAGCGTGCTTTGGAAATAGAGTTTTCAATAGCGGATATTCACTTTTCACGTGAGTTTGAAATGCCTATCTTCTATCAACAACAACAAATTGGTACTCGTAGAGTTGATTTTTTAGTCGCAGATGTATTGTCAGTTGAACTAAAAGCTATTACAAAATTGGAAGATGTACATTTTGCACAAGCAATCAATTATTTGGAAGCGTATAACCTTGAAGTTGGTTTACTGATTAATTTCGGCGAGCGTAGCCTGAACTTCAAACGAGTGCAGAACAAAAAATTCAAATCATCATGAAATCAAATAAATCAGAAAAATCAAAGTTCAGACAGTTGATGAATGGGCAGGTGAAGGTAGAAGCATAATAATTAGATTTAAAAAAAACTAGCATACAAATAGTTAACGGTTATGAATCAACAATTTAAAAACAAAATTGAGGCAACAAACACCAGTATCAATAAATTGTTAAAGGAGCAAAAATTCACAATTGATTATTTTCAACGTGAATATCGTTGGCAAGAAAAACACATAAAGTTGTTGGTAGAAGATTTAACCACCACTTTTTTAAAATCATACAACACAGAACATAAACGATCTGAAGTAGCCAATTATCAAAGTTATTATTTGGGTCCTGTTGTATTTAGTATAAATCATGAAACTGGCAAGAAGTCAATTATCGATGGACAACAGCGCATCACATCAATTACACTTCTGTTAATATACCTCAATCATTTACAAAGTGTCAATTCACAAAAAGTGTCTATTGGAGAATTGATTTTTTCAGAAAAGTATGATGAAAAGTCTTTCAATATGTCTGACGAAATGCGTGAGCCATGCTTAAAAGCTCTCTTTGAAACAGGCGAATACATTGTAAGAGAAGATGACGACGAAACCATTAAAAACATGGTTGCAAGGTATGCTGACATTGTTGAGTGTTTTCCGGAAGAACTAACACATGAAGCACTTCCATTTTTTATAGATTGGTTTAAAGAGAATGTAGTAATTGTTGAGATAACAGCTTATTCAGACGATAATGCCTATTTGATTTTTGAAACAATGAACGACCGTGGTTTAAATCTCACGCCAACTGAAATGTTGAAAGGCTATGTACTTTCCAGAATAACCGACAAAAAACAGCGGAACGAAATAAACGCAATTTGGAAAGAGGAAATACAAAACCTACATGCCTTTGATGAAAATGCAGACCAGGTATTTTTTCAAGCATGGTTCAGATCAAAATATGCTATTACTATTCGTCCAGGTAAAGCCGATTCGGAAGACAAAGATTTTGAACTAATTGGTTCACGCTTTCACAATTGGTTTAAGGATAGTCACAAAACATTATTCAAGCTAAAAACCTCTGACGATTTTTACACCTTTTTTAAATATCAATTTCCTTTTTATGTAAAATGGTTCATCAAAATTTGGAATGCTGAAAATTCATTTAATACCAGCATGCCGCATACCAACTATATTACACATTGGGGAATTGCAGAATCTTTACAAAATCCGTTATTATTGGCATCTATCAGGTATGAAGATGAACAAAGTACTATTGAGCAAAAAGTAGATTTTGTTTCACGCTATATTGAAACATTTACGGTTCGCAGATCCATTAATTACCGCAAATTTGGAGCATCATCAATTAAATACACGATGTTCAATGTTATAAAATTGATTAGAGACAATGACCTCATAACTCTAGGTATAAACTTAACCAGTGAAGTAGAGAGAATACCTGAATCTTGGTCAGTTATTTCTGATTTTGGCTTACATCAAATGAATGGCAAATTTGTTAAACATCTTCTTTCGCGTATTAGCAGTTATCTTGATAATCTAGTTGGCAAAGACACCAATTATTCCACTTATCATCATCCGAATGGCAAACAGTTTGAAATAGAACATATTTGGGCAAATAAATTTGACCAGCACCGCGATGAGTTCGACCAGTTAAACGACTTTCAAAGATGGAGGAATTCGATAGGAGCTTTAATATTATTACCACAAGGCACTAACCAGTCTTTTAGCAGCGACCGATATGAGGACAAAATCGAGCATTATTTAAAAGAAAATACCTTCGCTCAAACTTTGCATCCAACTTATTATACAAAGAACCCTAACTTTTTAAAATCGGAACAAATACAGAATTTAGAATTTAAGGCCCACACTGATTTTAAGAAAGCTGATATATCCGAAAGGCAAGAACTCATTCAGCGTATTTGTGAGAACATTTGGTCTGTTGATTATTTTAATAAGCAAATTTGATAAATGAAATTCGGTTTCCGCATACCATCCCTAACCAAACGAATTGCAGCACGCACATCGTTGAAACGAGTTGTTCGCCACAATTTAGGTTTCAAAGCACCAAAAGGTTTTGGTTGGTTTACAGACCCAAAGAAAGCAGCATACAACAAAGTCTATAATAAAACCTCAAGAGGTTGTATGGTAAACTTACTTTTCTTGGTTTCATTTGGAGTCCTTGTCTTTTCAATTCCTTCATGTGATTTCAAAAAATCAGATAATGCAGGCGGTGTTTACATAAAGCCAACCATAACAAGAACTGGAAAATTCAGAAAAGGGCACGTGCGTAAAAATGTCAGCACTAATAAAAACGCAATCAAAAATCAAAATCGGTCGAGGTATTATTATCATACCAGGGGGAAGTATAGGAAGAAGAAAAGATGAATCTCAAACATCCTTTGATATAAATTTTGTTTATATCAATATTTATTCCCTTAAATTATATGCTTTTAAATATATAATTTAACACATCTAAATAAATATATGTTATTACATATAAAAATGTATATTTGTACAAATTTATATCGAAAAACATATAATGAGACGAATAGCTGAATTTGTAAAAGAACGACGAAAGGAAACAGGGCTCACACAAGAAGAGTTTGCCGAACGTGTTGGTGTTGCACTGACAGTTGTTCGAAAAATTGAACAAGGAAAAACAAATCTAAATATGGACAAAGTGAATCTTGTTCTAAGTATGTTTGGTCATGAATTGGCAGCGGTGAGTATAAAAGAATTAAATACACCTGAATCATGAGGCAAGCAAAAGTATTTTATCAAGATTTCCTATCCGGAACATTGACTGAAACCAATGAAGGGGAATATGTCTTCCAATATGATGAAAATTATGTCCTAGAACATCCAATGGATTTTCTTACATTTTCAATGCCTGTTCGAACTTTACCATATATAGATAATCGCTTATTTCCTTTTTTTGAAGGGTTAATTCCAGAAGGGTGGTTACTTGACATTGCTTCTAAAAATTGGAAATTAAACAGCAATGACCGAATGGGCTTATTAATGGCATGTTGTAAAAATTGTATTGGAGCAGTTAGTGTTTAACCAATTCTTCAAAGTCATGCAGAGTAAATGTTTGTATTGTTACCAAACTTTAAATGGAGTTGGTGATTTTCATGAAAGTTGTAGTAAGCAGTTTTTTGGCAATTCAGAGCCACCCATTTTGATGCATACCTTAGATGAAATGTCTGAACTGGCACAACATGTCGTGAATAGAAGTGTGACAGTTCCTGGAGTTCAACCCAAGTTGTCACTATCGATTGTTAAGGAAATTACCGGAAATTCAAAGCAACGACTTACTGTTGTAGGTGCTTTAGGTGGTAATTATATTTTGAAACCCCCATCCCTACATTATCCAGAAATGCCTGCCAATGAACATTTAACAATGCGAATTGCAGAAGCGTTTAGAATAAAGGTGGTTCCATCAAGTCTAATTCGACTAAAATCGGATGAATTAGCCTACATTACTAAAAGAATTGATCGCTCAGCGAAAGGTACAAAAATTCATATGATAGATATGTTTCAAATTACTGAGGCTTTCGATAAGTATAAAAGTTCGATGGAAAAATTAGGTAAGGCTTTGAAGGAGTATTCTGACAGAACAATGCTCGATGTAATTTCTTTATTTGAACTTACATTATTTTGTTTTTTGATAGGAAATAATGACATGCATTTAAAGAATTTCTCCATGATAAAATCCCCAAGCGGTTGGATTTTTGCTCCAGCCTATGATTTATTGAATGTTGCAATAGCAAACCCTGATGATAAAGAGGAGCTTGCCCTTACACTTGCAGGGAAAAAGAAAAAATTTACGCGTCATCATTTTGAGTGTTTTGGAAGCGAATTAGGATTGACAAACAAACAAATTCAAGGTACATTTCAGCGATTCGAAAAAAATAGTGCAAAAGCAATCGAATTAATTCATCAATCCTTCTTGTCTGATTCAATGAAACAATCTTATATGGAACTGTTAGAAGAACGTTATAATCGAATTTTAGCAAATAAAGTGAAATAAAAAAACCCTATTCTTAAGAAATAGGGGTGATAATTGTGGTTTTTAATTTTCCAATTACATGATTTCTGGGTAATTGATTTCAATGTATGAGCTGGTATCATCATATAATAAATCAATTTCAGAGGAAATGGCGTTTTGTTAAGGTAGCCTCCCATAAAGTGTGTAAAGCTGAAAGTTATTCTGAAATTTTTGAGCCCTTAAAAGCTCAAAAAAATTTCGGAAATAACTTTTTAGTAATTTAAACACCAAATATGAAGAAAGATGATG
>JBILHL010000033.1:0-32763 GCA_044350515.1 Crocinitomicaceae bacterium
ATTTTATCCTTATTAATCATGGCGAATTGTTTTGTTAATTATTTGATATTCAACACATTAAATATACAAAATAATTCGCTTGATTAGTATTAATCTTCAACTTTTTATATCGAACTCACGTTATTTAAGCAATCACTCCTGCAGCAACCGTATTATTTGTGTTTTCATTGATTAAAATAAACGCTCCAGTTTTGCGGTTTTTAGCGTAAGAATCGAAGCTTACCGTTTCAGCTGACTTAATTGTTACTTTACAAAATTCATTCAAGTGAATTTCGGTTGTTTCTTCCATTGCTTCTAAAGTATGAATATCGATTTTTCCTTCAATGGATTTAATTGCTGCCTTCGCTCGGAAACTGTTTTGTTGCAACACTAATTTTTGACCCTTTTGAAAAGGTTTATTATCCATCCAGCAAATAGTTGCTTTCAATTCATTTGATACTTCAGGAAGTTGATTTTCTAATACAAAAGTGCTCCCACGGCTGATATCTAAATCATCTGATAAATGCAAAATAATTGGTTCACCTGCATGTGCCACTTCCACCTCAGCTTCAAATTTTTCGATTTTATCAATTGTCGTCAACGCATCTATTGGGAATACACGCACTTTATCTCCTTTACGAATGGTTCCGCTTAGCAATGCACCTGCATAACCTCTATAATCGTGTAATTCTTGTGTTTGCGGACGAATCACATATTGCACTTGAAAACGCGTTTCATTATTCGCTTCTTCTTGTGGAATTTCAACATTTTCTAAAAACTCAAATAAAGTTTCATCCGTGTACCAAGAGAAATTAGCGGATTTATTCACTACATTTTCACCTGTTAGTGCACTTACTGGAATAAAGGAAATTTTCTTCAAACCCATTGGTTGTGCAAACGCTAAATAATCTTTTCTTATTGATTCAAAAACAGCTTGATCGTAGTTTTTTAAATCCATTTTATTGACACATATCAACACATGCGGAATTCCTAAAATGCTTGAAATGATACTGTGACGTTTTGTTTGATCGGTGATTCCGTTTCTTGCATCAATTAAAATGATAGCCAAATCTGTGTTTGAAGCACCTGTAAACATATTACGTGTATACTGTGCATGCCCAGGGGTATCTGCTATGATGTATTTTCGCTCATCAGTTACAAAGTATTTATAAGCCACATCAATGGTGATTCCTTGTTCACGTTCAGCACGCAAACCGTCAGTTAACAAAGCCAAATCAATATCCGTGTTTTCAGCTTTCGCTTTACTTTGTTTCGTCAAAGTGTCTATGATATCCGTTGAAATCGAATTGCTATCAAATAATAAACGTCCAATCAATGTACTTTTGCCATCGTCAACGTTTCCGGCTGTAAAAAATCTTAGTAGTTCCATCCTTTTTGAATTGAAAATGTAAAATTGAAAATGTAAAATGTAAAATGTAAAACTCATTCTACATTTTACATTCTTAATTCTAATTTTTTAAAAGTATCCCCCTTTTTTTCGGTCTTCCATAGCTGCTTCGCTAAGTGTATCGTCCATTCTGGTTGCACCTCTTTCTGAAATTTTTGTTTCTTTAATTTCTTTAATAATGTCGTCAACAGTGTAAGCTGTAGATTCTACCGCTGCTGTACAAGTCATGTCCCCAACAGTTCTGTAACGAACGTTTCTTTTTACCACCTCATCTTCTGGTTCAATGGTCACAAATTCATTGGTGTTCATCAGGTGACCTTGTGGCGTTAAAATACACTCTCGTTCATGTGTGAAATAAATCGAAGGCAAATCAATTTTTTCGCGTTTGATGTAATTCCAGACATCTAATTCTGTCCAGTTTGAAATAGGGAAAACACGTACATTCTCACCTTTTTCAATTTTTCCGTTGTAGATTGTCCACAGTTCAGGGCGTTGTTTTTTAGGATCCCATTGACCAAATTCGTCGCGAACAGAGAAAATTCGCTCTTTTGCTCGAGCCTTTTCCTCATCGCGACGAGCGCCACCAATGCAAGCATCGAACTCAAATTCTTCGATTGTATCTAATAAAGTATAGGTTTGCAAGCCATTTCTACTTGGGAATTTTCCTGTTCCGTCCTTTAATTTTCGTTCACGAATGGTATCTTCTACTTTTCGTACGATTAGCTTCTCCCCTATTTTTTCAGCCAACTCATCGCGAAAATCAAGTGCCTCTTGGAAATTGTGACCTGTATCAATGTGTACAAGTGGGAAAGGAAACTTTCCTGGGCGAAATGCTTTTAACGCTAGGTGTATTAAACAAATACTATCTTTCCCACCACTAAAAAGCAAGGCTGGTCGTTCGAATTGACCGGCAACTTCGCGCATGATGTATATTGTTTCTGCTTCTAATTGATCTAGGTAATCTTTCATTTTTTTCTTTATTTTGATTTTAGGACTTCAGGATTTTAAGACATAATGAGAGAATGACGAATGAGAGAATGAATTTGCTAATTTGAAATCTATCACTTCATTTTTAATTCTACATTTTACATTCTTAATTCTTAATTAATCATCCATGCAATCCACATTCTTTTTTCTCACTACTTTCCCACCACCATCTTCCTGCTCTGAAGTTTTCTCCATCTTTAATTGCTCTTGTACAAGGTTGGCAACCAATACTTACAAATCCTTTGTCGTGCAAAACATTATAAGGTATTGTAAATTCTTTAATTATCGCTTTAACCTCGTCAAAAGTCCAGTTTATTAAAGGATTAACTTTTTGCAAATTTCGCTTTTCATCCCATTCATACACAGAAAGTTGTTGCCTATTTTCTGAATGTTCACTTCTTAACCCTGTAATCCAACAATTTACGTTTTCAAGTGCTCTATTCAAAGGTTCAACTTTGCGAATAAAACAGCATTCAATTCTATTATCGATAGATTCATAAAAACTGGAAGCACCTTTGGTTGTAACTAATTGTTCAACAGCTTCTGTTTTAGGGAAATAAACCTGAATAGTTTTAGCGTAACGTTCTCGGGAACTATTTAAAACAGAATAAGTTTCTGGAAAAATACGACCTGTATCTAACGTAAACACTTTTATTGGTAAATCCAGCGTAAATATATAATGTGTAATTACTTGGTCTTCAAAACTAAAGCTAGTTGAAAATGCAGCTTTGTCACCGTATTTTGATGCAATTTCTTGCAAAAGCTGGATTAATTCTAATGTTTTTTCATTTTCCATATTTATCCAATTATAGAAATTATTATTATACGTAAGCTTACAATTATTACCACTATTCCAACGAGCAACATCATTGCTTTTATATTTAATCGTCGAGAAAGATTTGCGGCAATTGGCGCAGCACAAACTCCTCCCAAAATTAATCCAACGATTGTTTGCCAATGCGATGCACCTAAAATAGTAAAGAAAGTAAACGAACTTGCCAGTGAAACAAAAAACTCAGCTAAATTAACAGAACCAACAACAAGTCTAGGATTTTTACCACTAGCAATTAATGTTGATGAAACAACAGGACCCCAACCGCCACCACCAATAGAATCTAAAAATCCACCAAGGGTAGCAAGGTAACCTGCATGTTTCACTCTTTTCCGTTTTTTATTCTTCCTTAGTACTTTGTAAATAATTAATGAACCTAAAAATAAGGTGTATAGCCCAACAATTGGTTTAATATAAGCGCTGTAATGTTCAAATGAAGTTAATAAATAAGCTCCTAAAATTGCTCCAAGAACTCCAGGTATAACTATTGCTTTGAATAATTTATGATGAACATTTCCAAATTTTAAATGCATCAATCCTGAAACACCACTTGTGAAAATTTCTGAAGCATGTACGCTCATACTTGCTACGGCAGGCGAAATACCAAATGAAAGTAAAAAAGTTGTAGCACTTACACCATAAGCCATTCCAAGAGCGCCATCAATCATCTGAGCAATAAATCCGCCTAGCATAAAATAAAGGAAAGTACTATCGAGGCTCGCAACAATTTCAGAGGTTGTTTCCCACATTTTTACAGGTGGAATTAAGGAAAACAATACATAGCCTGCAACCATAATTCCTAAAATCCCAAGCGTATTGAAAATGATTTTTTTGTAGTCAAACTCATGCCATTTACGATCGTGTTTTTGAATCAAAAGTTCTGTTATTCGGTTGAGTTTGTTTACTCTTTTATGAAAATCACCTTTTAATTTACTTTCTAGTTCAACTAAATTTTCAGCACTATCAGGAAAAGCGTTGGGTAAAGAATCATCAATAAATTCAACAAGTCTTTTTTCAAGTGCATCATTTGAACTAAAAGAGGAAACAGCAATTTTAATATTTCCTTTGACAACCGATGAACCCAATAAAAAATCACTTTGACCAAGGAAATTCATTGCATACAAAGGAATATTTTTAGCCAATGTTGATTCTCTTATTTCCCAAAAAAGCGCTTCATTAATCGTTGAAGTAATTACAAAATCTATCTCATTGAGAAAATAATCATTGAAATGAGTGTGTTTTAATTCTATTTGTTGATAAGATTGTTCCAGCTTTTTCCATTCTTCGTCGAAATTAGGAGCTACAATTTTTAGGTTACAATCAGCATAATTTTCAACTAAATCGGTAACCAACCGCAAAGAAATCCTATCACTTCCAATAATTAAAAACTTGTATTCCTTTGATTTAAAGAATAATGGAAGCGTTTGATTAAAAGTTGATCGGTTAGCCATTTATTTGAATACTATTCCTATGTTTTTAGTATGCATTAAAAATAATTTGGCGCAATATTACAATATTTTAAAATATAATTAAACAAATTAAAATTAAATTTAAGTCTACTAAATTAATATGGATTAAAAATAAGAATCTAACAATACGCTTTCTCTTTTCAATAAATCAGCAATTGAAGTTCTGGAAAGAATTTGCACTGTAGCTTCTCTTACTTCTTTCAAAACACTTTTGAGACCGCAAGTTTTTTCATTTTCACATTCTGAGCAAGGCTCATAAAAATTCAAACTTACACAAGGCAACATTGCAATTGGGCCCCCAGATAGACGAATGACAGTTGTTAAGAAAATTTCATTAGGATGTTTAGCTAAATAATAGCCACCATTTGCACCTAATTTACTATGCAATAAACCATTATTTCTCAATTCAACTAAAATTGCTTCCAAGAACTTTTTTGGTATTTTTTCTTCTTCCGAAATCGTAGCAATTTTTAAAAGCGTTTTGTGTTCGTATCTTTTGGCTAAACACGTTAGAGCTTTTATAGCATATTTGGATTTCTTGGAGAGCATTGTAAATTGTTTTAGCAAATATAAAAAAAGAAAGAGTGAAAAACCTAAGTTAAACACTCTTTAAATGGTTGTAATAATAAATCTAAAAACCTTGAACTCCGTTTACCGTTGTATATTTTAATACATTTTTCTTTTCTGGGTGAATACGTGCAAATGCAGATTGAACAGCTAAAGTTCCTTCGTGGAATCCACACAAAATCAATTTTAACTTGTTTTCATAGGTATTTACGTCACCAATTGCGTATATCCCAGGTATATTAGTTGAGTAATCAAGTGTGTCAACTTTGATAGCATTTTTCTCAATTTCTAAGCCCCAGTTTGAAATAGGACCAAGACTTGGCTTTAACCCAAACAACGGAATAAAATGATCGGCCTCAACTTTGATTTCACCATCTTTTTGATGAGTAACTGTTACGAATTCCAATTTTCCATCTCCACCTAAACCTGTAACCTCTGCCTCAGTAATCAAGCGAATCGTTCCTTTTTCAGCCATGTCAATCACTTTTTGAACAGAATCTAAATGACCTCTAAATGAACTGCTTCTGTGAACTAGAATTACTTCCTTCGCAATTTTTCGTTCCGCCAAATAATACGACCAATCTAAAGCAGAATCACCACCACCTGCAATTACACAGGTTTTATTGCGGTAAATTTCAGGATCTTTAATGATGTATTCAATTCCTTTATCTTCAAAAGCTTCGATGCTTTCGATAGGTGGTTTTCTTGGTTCAAAAACGCCTAAACCTCCAGCAATCATAACGATTGGGGCAAGGTGTTGTGTACCTTTTACTGTTGTAACAATAAATTTACCATCCTCTGTTTTATCAATTGATAGCGCTGCTTCCCCAAGCGTAAATCCCGGTTTAAAAGGTGCAGCTTGTTCCATTAAATTGTCAATTAATTCGCCAGCTAAAACAGAAGGAAATCCAGGAATGTCGTAAATTGGTTTTTTAGGATAAATCTCTGAACATTGTCCTCCAGGTTGTGGAAGCGAGTCAATTAGATGGCATTTCAACTTCAAAAGTCCTGCTTCAAAAACGGTAAACAAGCCAACAGGACCTGCGCCGATAATAATAATGTCTGTTTCTATCATTTTTTTGTATCGTAAAAAGCGTTGCAAAATTAGCAATAAAGAAAGTAACAGCGCAGACTTTGAAATGTTCTTTTTTAAGCTAGAAATTCATTTGAGCCTGAATTCTTAATAGATTTCCTCGTTGGTAATTATTTGGCGTTGAAAAATCCTCGAATCTTCGCGATGACATTGTGTACATAACAACAAGCTCAAAATTTTTACCCATTTGCCATTCGGTTCCAATCTCTAATTCTTTAACTCGATAACTTCTTGCATCCAATTCATGCTTTTTGCCTCCTTTATATTGCTGGTATCTAACAAATGGAATCAATGTATGATTATCAATTGACAGCTTATAAGAAGCTGTCACAAATCCTCCTCGTAAAGCTTTGGTTGAAATTGAATCTGCAAACTTATCGAATTCAGGACCTCTTCCAACATTATACTCTGCTAAAATCCCAAAAGGTTTTGGATATAAAACAAACGTCCCTCCTACTCGCTCATCATCGTAAAGTTTATCTTCTGCAAACTTCACTCCATTCGATGTACTTAAAAGCGTAAATTTTCCTTTATAGGCCATAACTGATGTCTCAATAATTTGATTTTTATATTGAAATGGAAATGTCAATCTAGTAACAATATGACGATTTGTATTTAGTTCAGGTCTATTTGCTGTTTGTCCATTATAGATTCCCAATCCAAAAACACCATAATCACCTGAGCCTTTCAATCCATCATTTACTAATGAAGAAAACAATTTTCTAGTTTTTTGAGGTGCCCAATAAAAAAAGACACCAAGATCTCGTTCGTTCGAAACAGCACTGTTTAATGCATCATTTCTATCAAGAGGCAATCTATTTTGTGAAGACTGCATATTTTCAAAGCCGAATGGAACTTTACTTTGACCAATTCTAAATCTAAATTCATTTTTTTTATCCAATCCAACATCAAAATAAGCATCTCTTAATTGACCAAAATGTAAAGAACTTGTAGAAATTGCACTTGCAAAATCAGGTTGAACATAAAAATATACTCTTGGATGAATTTGCCCATAAAAAATAATTCGCATTCTTCTTAAAAAAAAACCACCATTTCCTCCCCAACTTTTATCACATTGTTCGCATTGCAAATCCTCATTTGTTTGTAAAAGCCCATTGTATCTAACTTGCATATAGCCACGAATGGAAAAATTATCATACCATTTTTTGTTTAGTCCCTTATCTTTAGATGGAGCAACAGCCAAGTTTGAAGTTGTTTGCCCTATTGAATTAATTAGAAAAAAAGTGTAGAATATAAAAAGTAGATAGTTTTTCATGTTTTTAAATTATGAGCGGCAAAAATACATCCTTAATATTCAGGTAATTTTTAGTTTATATTGAAATAACATTTTATTAATTTACATAATATTAATTTAACATTACAGTATTTTGTTTGTCATTAACAGAATCTTTCAAACTGGTTTTATTTTAAAAGAACTGGAAATCAAATAGGTCAATGTTATCATTACGTTAACAATAAGCTTAAGAAAGATAATCCAACAGAGATGCACTTAAATTTGTCGAAAATTTTAAGTTATGTCAGGAATATTCAGTTACTTTTTACCAAAAGATAAAGTGTTTTATAGCCTATTTGAAGAGGCAAGTGATAATTTACAAGATATTGCAAAGAAGTTAGTGCAAGTTGTGAACGAACCTGAATTTAATAAAAGAGGTATTTTGATTAAAGAAATGGAAGAAATCGAACACAAAAATGACGAGATCACACACAAAATCTTTATTGAATTAGGAAGAAACTTTATCACGCCTTTCGACAGAGAAGATATTCACGCATTGGCTTCTGCTTTGGATGATATTGCTGATTACATATACGCTGCAGCCAAAAAAATCAATTTCTATAAAATAGACCCAATTTCTGATCAAGGAATTCAAAAAACAGCTGAAGCAATTAAAGAAGCGGTTGCGGCGGTAAAAGCAGCTGTTATGGAATTACGAAATTTAAAGAATACACAGAAAATCATTGAATGTGTTATCAAAATCAATAGTATTGAAAACAGTGCTGATGATATTTTTGACATGAGCATTGAGCGTTTATTTGATTCCGATGTAGATGCAAAAGAATTGATTAAAAGAAGAGAGATTTATCAAGTGATGGAAACCGCAACTGACAAATGTGAGGATGCTGGAAACGTTATCGAGTCTATCGTTGTAAAATACGCTTAATTTTAAATCTTAACACCTCATTCCATGTTTTATTTATTGGTTACTGTAATTGTAATTGCATTACTTTTTGATTTAGTAAATGGATTTCACGATGCTGCAAATTCAATTGCAACTGTTGTTTCAACAAAGGTTTTAACTCCTTTTCAAGCTGTTGTTTGGGCTGCCTCTTTTAATATCATTGCATTTTGGGTTTTCGACATGAGTGTTGGAAATACGGTTGCAAAAACAGTTGACAATAATGCTATTGACCTTTGGGTAATCCTTGCTGGATTGTTAGCGGCAACATTTTGGAATTTGTTGACTTGGTGGTTAGGAATACCCTCATCATCTTCGCATACTTTAATTGGTGGTTTTGCTGGTGCAGCCGTTGCTCATGCTGGATTTGATGTTATTAGCGGCGGTGAAATTATTAAAGTTGTTTTGTTTATTTTCCTTGCTCCTTTGATTGGTGGTTTTATAGCCTACCTAATTGCAGTGGTCACAATTGCTCGATCCTTTTGGAAGAAAATGTTAGTTATTTTGATTCTTTCTGGGATTACAATTGGGGTAATGGACTACATGATAATCTACATAGACATGAAACCAATCATGCTCTACATTGTTGCAGGGATGATTTTAGTTTTCATTTTAGTTTACATTTGGTTTGAAATCAACTATGGAAAAAAACCGTCAGCTTTGAAAGAAGCAAATATGCACAAAAGATTACAACTACTTTCATCAGCTGCTTTTTCACTGGGGCATGGTGGTGCTGATTCACAAAAAGTAATGGGTATTATTTGTGCAGCATTATTAGTCTATGGAAACATGGGTAGAGAAGGAAAATTGGATAATCCAATCCCAAAACACCTTCAAATTACAGAGTTAATGCAGATTGAATACGATAATAAGGAAGGTAAATTGGAAAAATTCAAACCTGAAGTTATTGAAATTGATGGGCATTTATTCTACACTGAACACAAAGCTATTGTTGATGCTAACACACATGAAATAGTTTATGATAAAAAGGGGAAATTAAACCCCAATTACAAGAATGCATCGATTCCTGAGTTGAAAAAAATTGAAAAAGAAGTAGAAAAAATTGAGGTTTATTCCTTTGGTGATGCTCTTTGTGATTCAAAAACAAACGACACAATTTTCAATGATAAGGTACTAAACAAGAAGTATAAATATGCGTCTATTTTTGGAGAATATGTAGAAGAAGATGGCCATTTAAAGGAAGGATTTAAAATCAAAACGAAAGTTCAATCGGAAACAATGCCTTTCTGGATAGCCTTTGGATGTTACTTAATGATTGGTCTTGGTACTTTGATGGGAGGTTGGAAAATTGTTAAAACAATGGGTACAAAAATCACAAAAGTAACTCCTCTTGAAGGTGTTTGTGCTGAAACAGCAGGAGCTTTAACTTTATTTACGGTTTCTCAATTTGGTATCCCTGTATCTACAACTCATACTATTACCGGCTCTATCATTGGTGTTGGCGCAACAAAACGCTTAAGTGCCGTTCGTTGGGGAGTGACGATTAATTTACTTTGGGCTTGGATTTTAACAATTCCTGTTAGCGCAGCTTTAGCAGCTATCTTTTATTACTTGATACAAATTTTCAAATAGTGTAATTTTTGTTTTATTTTTCGATTATTGTTTTAATTTTGTGTAAACTATAATCAAAACGTATATGAAAAAATTATTACTTACCTTATCCGTAATCGCTTCGACTTATTGGTCAAGCGCTCAAGTAATTGTTGCAGGTGTGTCACCCGCTTCAATTGTAGCAAATTATCCTTTTACATGGGCTGAGCCAGGTGCTTGGGGAACCCCAGATTTTAACATTCCAGGTACTTTTGTTCAAGATACCCTTATGATTGTGGAAGATGGTTCAACAGGAACCAATGATCAAGGTAACCCTATCTCACAAGAGGGATGTAACCCTTTAACAAACAATTTAACTGGTAAAATTGCGGTTATTTACCGTAATACTTGTGAATTTGGAGCGAAAGCTTTCAATGCTCAAGAGGCTGGAGCTGTTGGTGTAATTATTATCAATCGCGATCCAGATGTTATTCCAATGGGTGGAGGTGCTCAAGGTGCAAACGTAACAATTCCATGTGTTATGATCGGAAATGCAGAAGGTGCTTTGTTGGTAGAAGCAATGCAAAATGGTTCAGTTGTTATGTTTATGGGTAACAAAACTGGTTTGTATGCTAACGACATAGGACTTTCCAGAAATGCAGCTTTAATCCCAAAACTAGGTGCTGTTCCTGCATTACTAGCTCAAAGTGGAACTGAATTCAACTTCGATTTAGGAGCAAGAGTTTACAATCCAGGAAGCAATGCACAAGCTAACGTAAGTATCAATGCGAAAGTTGTTGGTCCAACAGGAAATACTGTTTATGACAACACAGTAACAGGTTTAAGCATTGCTACAACAGATAGCGTTGATGTTGACCCTACACAGGCTTCAAATTTCCCAGCATTCTCTTTAGCTTCTTATCCAGCTGGAAGATATACTTTGACTTATACAGTAGCTTTAGATGGTGTTACTGATGAATACACTGGTGATAACTCAATCTCAACAACTTTCACAATTAACGAAAATATCTACGGATACGCTCAGCTAGATGCTACAACGAATCTTCCTAATCCTACATTATTTTATAGACCAGGAGACAACAATAACACTTTCTCAATTTGTACAGTAATTGATAACCCTAATGCTTCTAGAGTTGGTGTTGCTGGTGTATATTTCGCTGCAACTAACAATACTGCATCTTTAGCAGGTGAAGAAATTGCACTATACCTTTACAAATGGGAGGATGCTTTTACAGATCTAAACGATGCTGCTTTTGGATTTAATACGTTGACTGAAGTAGCTTCAGGATTCTATTACTACCCATCTGATTTACAAAATGAAACAGTTTATGGTCAATTCACAAATGCAGTTGCTTTAGAAAACAATCAAAGATATTTAGCATGTGCTCAAACTACAAATGTTGAGGTATTCTTAGGACATGAAGGTTCAACAAACTACACATGGAATTTAGATTACTATTTACAACCAATGAGTCCAGGTGAAAGTGATGGTACTTACTTTGCAACTGGTTTTGGTGCTGATATTCCAAACTCTTTAGGTGTTAAAATGATTGACGTTGCAACAATCGGTTTAGGTGAAAATGCTTCTGTTGAAGGAAATGCATTCCCTAACCCTGCAACTGATGCAGTTACAATTTCTATTGACGGTGAAGGTGTAGCTAACTTAACAGTAACTGATATTGCTGGTAAAGTGGTTATTTCAAATGCAGTTTCATTGAATGGTGGAAAAGCAAATGTTAATATAGCTTCATTAAACGCTGGTATTTATGTATTTAATGTTGCTTTAGAGAATGGTAAAACTTCTCAATTTAAAGTAACTAAAAAATAAGATTTTTTAAATCTATTTCAAAGGGTCGGCTAAGGTCGGCCCTTTTTGTTTTACTGAATTGTTATCTTTGCAAAACGATGAAAAAAGCAGCATACACAGTTACAGCAGCCTTGCCTTACGCAAACGGCCCATTACATTTAGGACATGTAGCAGGAGTTTATTTACCTGCAGATATATTTGTGCGATTTCTAAAAATGAACGACCACGATGTTGCCTTTATTTGTGGAAGCGATGAACACGGTGCAGCGATTACTTTACGTGCAAAAAAAGAAGGAATAACCCCTCAAGAAATTGTAGATAAATACCACGTTTTAATTCGCGATGCTTTCAAGGATTTTAATATTGATTTTGATATTTTTCACCGTACCTCTG
Organism: Crocinitomicaceae bacterium; assembly: GCA_044350515.1. Lineage (GTDB taxonomy): Bacteria > Bacteroidota > Bacteroidia > Flavobacteriales_D > Crocinitomicaceae > UBA952. Next base: position 12,303 of record JBILHL010000033.1, read on the forward strand.
CTCCAATTCATCACGAAACCTCAGCTAAATTTTTCAAAAAATTATACGATAGCGGTAAATTCATCGAAGAAACTTCAGAACAATATTACGACGAAGAATACAACCAGTTTTTAGCCGATCGATACATTACTGGTCAATGTCCAAAATGCTCCAATCCATCTGCTTACGGCGACCAATGTGAGAAATGTGGAAGTGATTTAAGTCCAACAGATTTAATCAATCCCATCTCAACTTTAAGCGGGAAATCTCCAGTCTTAAGAACCACTTCTCACTGGTATCTACCTATGGATCAACACGAAATATGGTTGAAGGAATGGATTGAAAAAGGAATTTTAGATGGCGAACAACAACATGATCCGAAAGCTTGGAGAAATCAAGTAATTGGTCAATGTATGTCGTGGATAAATGGAGGCTTGAGACCTCGGGCTATGACGCGCGATTTAGATTGGGGAGTAAAAGTTCCACTGCCAAATGCAGAAGGAAAAGTACTTTACGTTTGGCTGGATGCTCCAATTGGTTACATTTCAGCAACGAAACAATGGGCATTGGACAATGGTAAAAATTGGAAAGATTACTGGTGTAAAACGGAAGCTCAAGAGAGAAAATTAGTTCATTTTATTGGAAAAGACAATATTGTTTTTCACGCAATTATTTTCCCGATTTTACTAAAAGACCATGGAGATTTTATTCTACCAGACAATGTTCCAGCATATGAATTTTTGAATTTAGAAGGAGATAAATTTTCTACTTCAAGAAATTGGGCTGTTTGGTTACATGAATATATTGCAGCTTATCCAGATAAAATTGACGAGTTGAAATATGTTTTGACAGCAATTGCACCTGAAAATAAAGATTCAGAGTTTACGTGGAAGGAATTTCAAACACGTGTAAACAGTGAATTAGCTGATATTTATGGCAACTTCGTAAACAGAACATTGGTTCTAACTCAAAAATATTACGAAGGAGTTGTTCCATCACCGAATGAATTAACAGCAACGGATGAAGCTGTTTTAGCAGAATTGAAAACGATTCCAGAACGTATTTCAAAATTGGTTTACGCTTATAAACTGCGTGAAGCACAAGCTGAAATGATGAATTTGGCTCGACTTGGAAATAAATACTTAGCAGAACAAGAGCCTTGGAAAGTAGTGAAAAATGATCCCGAACGCGTGAAAACAATCATGTATGTTGCGTTGCAAATCACTGCGAATTTATCCATTGCTACATTACCATTTTTACCAGATACAGCTTTGAAACTTCAAAAAATGTTGAATTTTACAGCTAATTCTTGGAGCGATTTAGGTAATCCAAACTTGATGCAAACTGGAAATTCAATTGGCACAGCTGAAATCCTTTTCAAAAAAATCGAAGATGAATTAGTTGAAGCGGAAGTGCAAAAATTGCATTCCACAAATGAAGTTCCAAGTAATTTTCCACCAGTGAAAGAAGCAATTAGCTTCGACGATTTCTCGAAACTAGACATGCGTTTGGGTACGATTCTTCATGCAGAGAAAGTAGAAAAAGCGGATAAATTATTGAAATTGACGGTGAAAACGGGTGTTGATGAGCGCACAATTGTTTCTGGAATCGCTGAACATTACCAACCAGAAGCAGTAATTGGAAAAACGGTTTTAGTTTTATTGAATTTAGCACCTCGAAAAATCAGAGGAATTGAATCTCAGGGAATGATTTTAATGGCTGAAAATGAAGCAGGTGAGTTGAGTTTCTTAGCTCCTGAAAAAGCCTTTGAAGCAGGTCCAGAAGTACGATAAATTAAAAGATTGTTAAAATATACTTGTAGATAAGGATTAAATACCTATCTTTGTACTCCAAAACGGGACAAGATTTAACGAAATCTTATAAAAATAAAAATTAGTTTAACGATATATTGCGAGGTGGTTCGTCAGTTGACGAACGTCGGGCTCATATCCGTCCGTCGGTTGACGGACTGACGTCAGTTCGAGTCGAGCAAAAAAGATATATTGCGAGGTGGAGCAGTTGGTAGCTCGTCGGGCTCATAACCCGAAGGTCGTCCGTTCGAGTCGGGCCCTCGCTACAAGGAAAAAGAGTTGTCAGTTTTGGCAACTCTTTTTTGTTTTTATGCTATTTTGAAATTAGATTGTTGGGCTCATTCCGTCCGTTGGACGTCAGGGTTCTAGCTACTAAAAAAACGCTGTTAGGAAAATAAATTCACTTTTCTTTTTTATTTCATTTTTCTTCTCCCCCTTTATATTTAAATAAAATTTTTACTGTTAGACTTCAAATTTTTCAACTTATAAAGTAAACACCAACTACTTTAGAAACACTAAAATGAAATTTAATTCTTAAGAATAAGTAATTAATCTAATCTAAATCGTTGGTTATAAGTATTTTTACATGGATTAAAAAATTACAAGAATGATAAAACATAATAAAAAACGAAATATTTCTTATATCTTATTTTTAGTTTCTTTCTTACTATTTGAGTCATCTGCTCAAGGGCAAAACATCTTTGATATCGCACGAAAAGGTACTGTTAAGGAAATGAAAAGCTACCTCAAAAACAATCCTAATCAATTAAATCAAATTTCTCCAGAAGGAAACAGTCCTTTTTTACTTGCTGCTTATCGTGGGAACAATGAAGTAGCAAAGTTTCTCATTGAAAAGGGTGCAGATTTGAACAGCTGCTATTCTGAAGGTTCAGCCTTGTATGCCTTAATTTACAAAAACAATGTTGATTTACTAAAAATACTCCTTAAAAAAGGTGTAAACGTGAACGATACATGTCAATTTGAACAACTTGGGTATCCAATTCATTTTGCGATGATATTGAAACGATATGATGTTATTTCATTGATATTAAAACAGAAGATTGACTTAACTGTTCATGATCAAAACAATAAGTCAATAAAACAATTGCTTTTAGAATACAATGACCCAAAACTAAATCAACTTTTTAATTAATTGAATATTCAAATATCATGAAAACTACTTTTAACCTTCTTCTTGTATTTATTGGGTTTTTCTGCAAAGTTAAGAGCCAAACTTATACGACTGGAGTAATTAATTTAAGTCCTACGAGTGGATTAGCAATGACAGCAAAAATTGATGTGGCTAGTCAAGTTACACTAACGCTTACTGGACCTACAAATAGATGGTTTGCAATCGGTTTTAATTCGAATTCTATGACCTCGGGTACTGATGTTGTAAGTGCTCATTCGTCAGGAACACTGTCATCATTTGATTGCAATCTAACTGGAACTAGTGCTCCTGTTACGGATGCTCAACAAAACTGGACAATTACCTCAGATGCTTCAAGTGCTGGTGTGCGAACAATCGTTGCAACGCGTGCATTAAATACAGGTGATGCGAATGATTACGCTTTTTCAAGTAATCCTGCTTCTATAAATTTAATATGGGCGAGAGCAAGTTCAAACACTTTTAATTATTCCTATCATGGTGGTTCTAATAGAGGGGTCAGTCTTGCTCAATTTTCCCTTGTAACCCCAACCGCTGCTCCAACTGGTTCGTCCTCTCAAACATTTTGTTCGGGTGCAACAATCGGGCAACTAAACGCTAATGGAACCTCAATTCAATGGTATGCGAATTCAACTGGAGGTAACCCCCTACTTTCCTCAACTGTTTTAGTCAATGGCACCACTTATTACGCTTCTCAAACAATTAATGGGCAAGAATCATTGAGTCGATTAGCAGTAACCGTTACATTGAATTCTATTCCTTCTGCTCCTGGAGTTATAAATGGCAACCTTGATTTTTGTTACGATGCAACAAGTCAGCAATATTCAATAAACAACGTTCAAGGTGCTACATCTTATGTTTGGACAAATCCCAATGGAACAACTGGTTCGAGCATAGGAACAAACATAAGTCTTCTTTTTTCACCAAGTTTTGAAACAGGTTCTCTGCAAGTATATGCTCAAAATAATTGTGGACAGAGCGCAACAACAAGTATAACTATCAATCAACATTTACCTTTCTCCCAAACGTTAAATGTTTCAACTTGTAGTCCTTATAATTTTAATGGACAGACTTTAATAGAAAGTGGTGCGTATACCTATCAAGGTACTACAATTTGGGGGTGTGATTCTACCATATTACTTAATTTGAGTTACAATGCACCAATTAACCAAACTATAAATATTCAAACATGTGGTTCCTATTCATGGAATGGTCAATCTTACTTCAATAGCGGCATATACATTGATACTTTTCAAACAAATAGTGGCTGTGATTCTATTGTAACGCTTGATTTATCAATATACCCAATAGAAGCGATAGTCATTGACACAAGTGTAATTGATGTTTTCACATGGAATGGAACAGAATATAATTCTTCGGGTACATACACACAATTCTTTAGCTCAGTTTTTGGATGCGATAGTTCAGTTACTATCAACTTAACTATACTTGAAAACGGATTAAATGAGCAAATTGAAAGATTTTCCTTGTATCCTAATCCAGTCGGTGAAAACCAAACTATCTATCTTGAAGTTTTTGAGACCAATACAAACTATAGTTTAACAAATGAAAATGGTCAAATTGTTCAAAAAGGTGAAACTTCAGGTAGTATAAAACTAAATAGCGAGTTAAAAAGCGGTACTTATTTCTTGAGTTTTCAAAATAGAACAGTTAAAATTTTGATAAAGTAATTTTTTTCTAGCACTGATAAAAAGGCGTTTATTGAAATTTTCTTTTCGTTTATTCACCAACCCTAAATTTTCAATAGCTTTTTGTACATTTATTGTATGAAATTGGCTCTCTTGTCTATTCTACTGTTTTTTACCTTTTTAGCAACTGGTCAAACCGAATGGGAAATCGAACTATCTACTAAAATGCCTGATTCGCGAATGGGAGTTTGGGTAAAAGGAGATTATACTATTAAGGTTAACTTAGACTCGATTTCAACTTATTTACGCAGAAGTCAGCAAACGATGACTAAAGCTATTGAATACTACGGAGAACAGGATTCAAACTTTGTGAATTACTATAAGGCCACTGCAAATCGGTATAATGTGGCAGCAACCCAAACTGAAGAGGCAAAGGATGGTTTTGATTTACAGTCATTAATTCTGTACGAAGGGAGAGAAAATCAAAATCAAAATAATGGTAATTCCAGGATTCTTGTAAGCTTTATCAAACAACAAGTGGAACAAGGAACAGCACTTGTTTTTTACAAAGGTGAACGTGTTTTCAAATTATGCTGTACTTCCAAATTGCGCGATGAAGGAATAACTTTTAGCGAAATTTTAAATCGAGGGTATGAAACAATTATATTCTTTGATCAACCAGAAAATTATCTTTTCTATGATTATTCCAATATGGGATGGTAAAGTTATCTGATGAAATTTTGTTTTTAGTTACTAACCATGTTTGAATTATTGCAAAATAAATTCTATCAATAAAATCCAGAATTTAGTTTAAGTTTGAATTTCATTTTATGCTATTCACTAAAGTTATCATCTCTTTTTGATTGTATTTTGTAGTTAATTCAAGTAAGGATTTCTAGAGGTAAGTTTTTTAAGAAGAGATAAGCCAATCTCAAAAAAATCTTACTTGTAGGCTAAAAACAGAATTGAAGTGAATTTCAAAAGCAATACCTTAAAATAGGAAAAGAAAAAAGTTGGTGTAATTCAAAAATTAAGATCCGTTTTTACTCGTCTTTCAACTTCTTAACCATCGTTAAAATCGTAGCCAACGCAACCGTTTCTCCTGTTTCATCATACACATCAACCAAGAATTTCACAATTCCTTTAGCTATATCTTCAGGCGAACGTTTTTCTTGATCTACTTTTTCTTTAACCGTAAAACGAACACCAATTGTTGCTCCTGGATAAACAGGTTTAACAAAGCGTGCTTCTTCTAAACCGTAATTCAATAAAACTGGACCTTTTTTCGGGTCAACGAATAATCCGGCAGCTTTCGAAAGAATGAAATAACCGTGCGCTACACGACATTCAAAAATAGTTCCTTCCAAAGAAGTTGCGTCCATGTGTGCATAGAAATTATCTCCAGAGACATTTGCGAAATTGACGATATCAGCGTCTGTTACTGTGTGTTTATGCGTGAAAACCGTTTCTCCAATCACCAATTCTTCAAAATGTTGACGGAACACATGAGGATTGGCTTCAGGCATTTCAGCTCCAACTTGGAATTGTTGCGTAATCGCTGTGATTGTTGTTGGATGTCCTTGAATTGCAGTGCGTTGTAAATAATGCAAAATTCCACGTTTTCCACCCATTTCTTCTCCACCTCCAGCTCTTCCTGGACCTCCGTGTGTTAACAATGGCATTGGGGAACCGTGTCCAGTACTTTCTTTCGCACAGTCTTTATTCAAAACCAATATACGTCCGTGCATACTTGCTGCACCTACAACATATTCCGTTGCTTCTTTATTATCAGGAGTTACAATCGAAGAAACCAATGAGCCTTTCCCCATTTTTGCTAATTCAATTGCGTCATCGATTGTTTTGTAAGGCATAATGGTAGAAACTGGACCAAAAGCCTCGATGTCGTGAACGTCTGTTTTATTGAACGGATCGCTGTTTAAGAACAAAATTGGCGACATAAATGCACCGGTATTTTTATCAGCACCTGTCACCTCAAATTCATCCAAACTACCAAAAACGATGTCTTGCGAAAGTGCCAATTGCTTCACACTTGCATGCACACGTTCCACTTGTAAGCGCGTTGCCAAAGCTCCCATTCTTACGCCTTCCACACTTGGGTCACCGATTTTGGTGGATGCTAACCTTGCTGAAATTGCTTTTTGAACTTCATCAATTAAATCTTCAGGAACAATAATTCTTCGAACTGCCGTACATTTTTGTCCTGCTTTAATCGTGATTTCCTTCACTGTTTCTTTGATAAATAAATCAAATTCTTCCGTTCCTGGAACCGCGTGTTTTCCTAAAATAGTAGCATTTAAAGAATCCGCTTCTAAATTAAAAGCAACACTTTCTGCTGCAATTTGAGGACTCGCTTTCAACATTTTCCCAGTGGCAGCACTACCTGTGAAAGTTACAACATCGCGACTGTCAACAGAATCAATCAACCCACGACCTAAACCACACACTAATTGCAAAGCACCTTCCGGTAAAATCTTAGAATCGATGATATCACGCACCATCACTTCGGTTAAGAAACTAGTATATTCTGACGGTTTCACAACAGCAGGTACACCCGCCATTAAATTCACCGCAATTTTCTCTAACATTCCCCAAATTGGAAAGTTGAACGCATTGATATGAACCGCCACTCCTTCACGCGGAACCATAATATGATGACCGATAAATGTTCCGTTTTTTGAAAGTGGTGCTGCAACGCCATCCACGTAATAAGGCAAGTCTGGAAACTGTTTGCGCAAAGAAGCATTTGCAAATAAATTACCAATTCCTCCTTCAATATCAATCCAAGAATCCACTTTAGTAGCACCTGTCCAAGCGCTTACCTCATAATATTTGGCTTTGCGTTCCATTAAGAATAAAGCTAAAGCTTTCAACATTCTACCACGTTCTTGAAAAGTCATTTTACGCAATGCACGACCATTTTTTCTTCCATATTCAAGCACTTCTGAAAAATCAATACCTGCACTTGAAACCGTTCCGATTTGATTGCCATTGATAGCATTGTATAAATTGGTTTCTGTTCCTTGTCCGTCCACCCATTGACCTAAAACGTAATTTTGAAAGCGTTGCATAGTTCTATTTTTTTACTTCGTAAAGATAAGATAGAATTAGAAATGGATAGAAAGTAAGAGCTACTTTTTAAGGATTAACTTAAAAATCAATTGAAGAGAACATTAAACACCAGCAAAGAAATAAATCCTTTTCCTACATTTACAAAAAATCAACTATGAAACGTTTCGGACTAATTGGTAAAACACTTTCACATTCTTTTTCTCCCACTTTTTTTGCTACTTATTTTGAGTTAAATATCATTGATGCCAGTTATGAATTGTTTGAATTAGAAAAAATAGAAGATTCTAAAGCCATTTTAAGCGACGAAACGATTTCTGGATTGAATGTAACGGTTCCATATAAAATTGAAATTATTCCTTTCTTAGATGAGTTGGATGCCGTTGCTAAAACAATTGGCGCAGTTAATGTTGTCGCATTTAGAGAAGGAAGAAAAATTGGTTTTAATTCTGATGCTTTTGGCTTTCAACAGAGTATAAAACCTTTTTTAACTTTTAAACATGAACGTGCATTGATTTTAGGAACAGGTGGATCATCTAAAGCTGTTGAGTTTGTATTCAAGCAAATTGGAATTGATGTGTTGTACATTTCACAAAATCCAGCCGGCAAGGCAAAACATTTTGCTTACGAAGAAATAAATGAGCACATGGTAAATGCTTGTAAAGTTATTGTAAACTGCACGCCAATTGGAACTTACCCAACAATTGATGAATGCTTACCTTTTCCTTTTCAACACTTAAGTTCTGACCATTTGGTTATTGATTTAATCTACAATCCTGCTAAAACAAAGTTTCTTGCTAAAGCCGAAAAAAACGGAGCAACCATCCTCAACGGTGAAAGTATGTTAAAGGAGCAAGCTTTAAAAAGTTGGGAAATTTGGAATGGTTGATTTGATAAAAGGGGCGATTTAATGCTAAAGAGAATTTTAGATTGTTGATGTTTAATTTTTACGTAAACATTTGAGTTTACTCCTATAACAACCATTTATTCTTCGATTTACAATTCAAGGTCACAATTTGTGATCTTAAAGCGGTTGATCTCATCACAAATTGTGATGACAACTTGTAAATCTTTAAGGAAATGAAGTATTTGCAGCAAAGTCTAATTAGTCTATAAAAAAACTGCATCACCTCTTAGAATTAATGCAGTTTTTCATTATCAGTTTTAAAAATTTTCAACTCTTTTAAAGATTTTCAGATTAATCAAAATATCTTAAAACTTGAACAGTGTAGCTATTGCTCCTTGAGTTCCATTTGAAAAAGACCACTTAAATCTTATCTCATTCGGTGCTAAAAATTCAAGCTCAATTTTACCATTGTCCACACAAGTTTTTTTGTTAATCATTTTTTCAGATAAATAAAGTTTATTTTGTTCAGATTTTGATTTTGTTAATTTTGCGCTGCAACCTAACGAAGGATATTCGATTGTGATGTTATCGCCTATAACAGTTAATTTTATAGTCCAAGTTTCATTATCATTTAGTTGAATCCCTTGTCCAACCCAAACCCCATCAAAAGCGCTTGTGGACTGTGCATTCGTAAAGCTAAAAGCCAATAACATTATTGCTAAAATCAAGAAATTTTTCATTTTTTTTTAATTAAAATATTATTCTTACTCTATTGGATTTTCAGATTACTCCCAGTTTTTTTTGTGGTTTCCTTATTTCCACTTTTTTCTTTGTCATTGTATGCTTTTTTTCTACCTTGAACTAAACCTAGGTTATGGAATGTTATTCTTGCATCAAATAAGGCATTTTTTTACTTGCTTTTCTCATTATGTCATCAACTAGTCTTGAGGGACTACTTCCAACACCTCCAGAGTATTTATGGTCATAATTCCAAATTAATTTTTTTCCAGTACAGTCATTAATATTTAATGAAACACGAACTTCATTTGTTGCTCCTCCGCCTGCGCCTAGGATCGCTAACGCAATTGCAGCACCGTCTGACATTGGTTTAGATAATCCAAAATTTGACCCGATTAATCCATCAACACCTAATACGGCGCAAATTTCACTCGGCGTCATTGCTTTTTCAGGATAACCTGCACTAAATAATTTGGCATTTGTTGTCTCCACATCTAATATTTCTTGGGTTAATTTACCTTGCATTTTTCTTTTAAGCATCCAAGCATAAATTTCTTTTTGAAAATTTAGTGACTCCGTTTTTTGTTGTTCTTTAATCGCTTCTGCATCCGTCTTTCTACCTGCTGCAATTGAAACTGTTGGAGGAATTATTGCAATTATTTTGTGTGAATGCGCGACTGGAATAGCATCTGAGCTATAGAAAATTTTAGCACAAGATGATAATATTGAAATTGATAATGCAATCAGTAATAGTTTTTTAATGGATTTCATTTTTTTTAATTTTATTATTTGTAAAATATTAATGCCGCTTTTAATGACATCTGGTAGGTCATTTCCTTTTTTATGAACTATCGTTACGAAGTGTTTAATTTTTTACTTGAGCAAATTGCTTTTAGGTGATTTAACTTTGTGATACTAGGCAACAAAGCAGGTTGTTAAGAAAGTTTTTAATATTGAGAAAAGTCAATACTTCCCTCCATGTAACCTTTGTAAACAATAACATCCAAATTTTCAGGAATAATTTTAAGAATAAAGGATACTCCTTGTGGCTTATAAATTTTGGTTAATTGAATTTTGGCTATTCCACTTTTTCCGTCGTAGTCATTGGTGTATCTCCAATTATAATTAAAAATATCTGCTTCGTATGTTTCATTATAGGAAGTAGTTTTTGTGGAATACATTGGTCCGTAGCTTTGTGATTTATTTTTAGGCCAATAATTAGCCATATAAATTAGACCATCATTTTCAAAAGTGTAAAATACTGTATAAGCACCTTGCTCGAGTATAGTAGTAGTATTATCAAAACCGTTTTTAGAAGCATCAGTAATTATGAACTTGGCTAAAATATTTTGTTCACTTGATACATTAGAATAATTTACTGATTCTTGCAGATTCTTATATATGGCAATGTTTGAAAATGTATTTGTATGAATATCAAAATTATAATAGTAAAGTATCTCACTAGAAGCATAATCTATTAAAATCATTTGTTGCCTTTCATCATAATATCTATCGTATTTTGAGCCATTATCATATTCAACAGTTTGGTCAAATACCCATTTGTTTTGGAGCCATTTTGCATTTGAGCCTTTCTTGAAGTATATATGCTCTGGAGAAAACTCAATTTCAGTTTTCATTGGAATACTTTCTAGTAAAATATATTCATTAGTTGTTCTACTCCAAACATATTCTTCAACTAAATTTCCCGCGTAATGCCCATTCTTAACTTGACCTAAACAAAGATTTGCCAGAACTAATATTCCCGTTAACAAAATACTTTTTTTCATAATTCGTCTTTGTAATATTTCCTTTGATAAGAACTTTTCACAATTAATATTGTAAAAAGTTGAGATTACGTATAAATATTTTTTCATTTTCGTTGTATAAAATTTTTCTACTCGTTTGGCTTTTCTATATCTCCCCATATTTTTGAGTGGTCGACGGTCTCCACTATTATTTTTAGTTTTTGTCAGAAGGAAGTTATTTTTTAAGTCTGTATGGTATACAAGTTTCTCTTGTAATTGTAAATTGTCCTTTCCATGTTAGGTACTTAGATTTTGCAGAATAATTATAGGTGCCAACAGGTAGTCTCATAGTAACTATTGCTCCTCCAGTTTCTCCACAACTTGGTATTAATGATTGATCTGTGAAATAATGGGTTAATGTCCCAACAAAATAATCTTCGACATAAACATCAATATTTCCAATTGATTGGTTGACATAGAATGAAATAGTTCCTTCATTTTCGTTTCCTTTGTATAATTTCCAATCAACATCTGTTTTTAAGTAATAATTATTTAAGTTAATATTTAAAAAGCAAAATGAGGATTCAGAACATTCTCCTTCCATTAGACTGAAGTATTTTACATTTGCAGGTAATCTGTCGAAACATACAAAAAATCTAGATTTTGTTCCTTTGTAAATGACTCTAGAATTTTCTTTGCTTGACAAATCGGTAGCTTTGGCATAATAAATTTCGCCTGTTTCAAGATCAACGAGTCGATAGTCTTCCATATAAATGGTTTGATTTTTTAATGAACTATTTGTCATGTCATATGTAAAATAAAAGCATGTGCTTTCACCAAAGTTTGCCATATAATCAAGTGATAATTCAGGTGTGCCTTTTTTGAAAATACCGATATCATATGTTTTATCTTTTTCATAAAAATTAGATTCTGTGGCATTTTTTTTAGATTCAATAGAATTATATAATGTAGATAATGCCATTGGCGTTTCTTTTTTGAAATTTAAGAGTATTTCAAGATAGGATTTCGGTATTGCAAAGTTTATGTTTTGGCCTTCTTTTAGTTGACTAACAGAAATTCCAATTAATTCACCATTTGAATTTACAACAGGTCCTCCACTGCTTCCTGGTGATATGGGAGCAGTCATTTGAAGTAACTTGTAACCTTCAAAATCTCTCTTGCCGCTAATGATTCCATCTGAAATTGTTGCAGGAAGTCCTTTTGGGCTGCCTAACACGTAAACTTTTTGCCCTATTGAAACATCGGTCAAAGCAAATTTAATTATTGGTTTGTTAAGTGTTGAAACTTTAAGTAATATTAAATCTACAGATTTATCGGCTCCTACATACCCATCAATTTTATACTCAGTTTCAGAATTATTTAAAAAACAAATTGCATTAGTAGCCCCCTCCATAACATGATAATTTGTTGCTATAATATTCGGAGCAACAAAAAATCCTGACCCAAAACCATTATCAGTTTCAATTGTGACAGTTGAGTTAACTGTGTTTTTATAAATTAGAGAAGCATCTTGAGAAAATAAATAGTTTATCGAACTCAAGGCTAAAATTAAAATTATTATATTTCTAATATTACTAGTTTTTTTATTTTACATAACGTTTACTTTTCGCTAATTACCTAGCTATCCAATTGATTAAAAATGAAAAAAAGATTGAGCTTTAATACACGTTGCCATCAATAAAGAGGCTGTAAATAGTACTATTTTTTTCATATTTATAAATTTTTAAACACAAATATACGTAAATATTATTACACACATTTGTAAATTTAAAAGCGCAAATATGTTTATCCATTGAATGAAATACATTACTTTCAAGCAGAAATAGAAAAATTTACCTTTAAAAAGATCTGAATTTTAAAATAGCTTTAGGTTTTTTGGAGCATAAAAAAGAATACGATAAGGTTTAATTCTTTTACACCCACCTCGCCTTTTTCTTACCCCAAAATTTCCACCATTTTCGTTTTGGAGGAACACTGTGAACAATTGTGGGTTTCTGAGGAGGAAGTAATGCACCTTCTAAAACTTCACCTTTACCATTGATTTTGGTTACCACACTTCCATCAATTAATAGGATTTCTTCTTTCTTTGGATTAGGAATTTGATAACGTTGGTAACTCGGTTCGATGATAATTCGACCTTTCAAATCCATAAATCCATATTTCATTTCGTCGTGAACATATTCTTTACTTTCGTTGAAATGATAATTCGGGTGATTTCTAAATGGAATTAAACCAAAAACGGGTTTCTCAAAACCTCCATAAAGTGTATCTGCAAGCATCTTTCCGGAATAATCATACAATCCCCAGCCTCCGTAATGACGACCAACTTGAATTAAATCGCAATCCGAACCTAATTCGTACACATACTTGTAAATTGGTGGAATAATTACTTTTCCATTCGTGTCAAGAATTCCGCCACCTGCTAAGGAATAAACTGTAAACGTATTGTTTTTCAACGGCTTGATATTTCCATAAATAGAAGGAATGATTTGCTTTCCATTCCAATTGATAACCCCAGAACATTTTGTTAATTGGGTTTCATTTTTTGGACACGGTCCTTCAACAATTTTAAAACCCTTCATTTGATTTTCTTGAATTTTCAATTGACTTTTTGAGTCGTCAAAATTCAAATAATAATATTCCCAAGTTGATCTTTTTTCAATCTGAGCAAATACATAAAATCCATCGGTACGTTTTTGTTCGATACTTGCATAGACACTCAATTCAACACAATTGTCATAAATAAATGGGTAAATAACTTCATTGAACTGATTGACAATACCATATTTCCCGGTACCCTTAATCATTCGAACACTCAAGTAATACGTTCCTTTTTGATTCACTAAAAAATTGTTTTCTCCATACATCAATGGAATTGTGAAATAACCTTTCTTGTGCAACAAGCCATATTTTCCGTCTCGTCCAACACGACAATAGCCATTCTTCACATTTTCAGCGTAATCAAAGTATTCAGGTGATAATAGTTTCCCTGTGGAGTCCATTATGTAGAACTGTTTGTTTATTTCAATGGTTGCAATTCCATCTTCAAAACACGTTACTCTGTCTGCTTTAATCGGACAAATTTCTCTAAAATCATAATCGATAAATCCCCACAACCCGTCTTTTTGCACTGAGATTCTGTTTTCACGGGCACACATTAGATTGTCGTAATAATTCGAACGCTTTGCAGGATTTTTCAGGTCTATAAACAAGTGCTTACCATCAACCACTAATTTGTAAACACCTTCTGCATATTTGTAAGCATCGCTAATATTCAAATCAACCACTTCATTTCCAGCATCATCCACTAAATGAAAGTTATTTTTACTGTCCCAAACTTTCAAGAAATCGTCATCTAACTTTTGAATGGTCTTGTAAGAATCTTTATTTTTTAGTTGAAAATTGATATCCACTAATTGCCATTTTGCACTTTTAATCAAATCAGAAGCATCAATTTTTCCAGCTTCTGAACCAACCATCAAGGTATTCTCATTGATTTTCCAAATGTCATGGTAAAACTTATCGGAAATCATTCTATTTTTTGAGTCAATTAAAATACGCTCTTGGTAATTCGGACCTACAACAAATCGATTTCTATTGATGATATTAAAAACTTGATAATTCGTTTTGAGTACATTTTTACCCGAGGAATCAATCACATTCCAGTCATTAGCAGCTTTATAAACGAAAAAACCATCGCGGGAATAAATTTCTGCAACGGGCGAAAATGGAGCCAAATAACGTTTGGTGTCCCACGAAATAAATCCATACAAATTTCCTTCTAAAAATTCATAGTTTCCAGTCATATAACGGGATTTTTGAACGATTTTGTATTTCATTGGAAGCTGTTCTTTACCAAATCGATTGATCATTCCATATAAACCTTCTTTTTTGACAATCAATTGATTATGCACAAAATCCGAATAAATAATTGAATCGTAAGCGATGTTGTTAATAGGTTTAAATGTTGCGTCGTACAAATAATAAGATTTGTCTTTTTTCACAATAAATGTCGAATCAATGTATTGAATATGGTCAAATTCGATTGGAAAAACCAGATTACCCATTGTGTCCATCAAACCTACTTTGAAAGACGAACAAACCTTATAATCATTGAATTGACAGTTATAAATTGGATACAATTGATTGTAACCTGAATCGTCATTTCCGATATTATTGGAAGTGTTTTTTGCCTTAATTTTATGAGCAATCGGTTCTTCTTTGTGAAGATAATCTCGTGTGAAAAGACGCTTATCAAGATTGTTAAAATCGTTGTAGGTTTTTGTGACTTCACCCAAATTATTTCGAAAAATATAGATGGGTAAATTTTTAAGTTCCTCTGCGTTTTTTGCTGTTGCGATAAATGCTTTGGTTTCAGGATACCATTGCTTTTGCTTTACAATTAATAGTTGTGAATTTCCATAAATTGGATAAAAAACAGTGTCTAACGTTTGTTGCGACGTAACTCGAAAGCTGAAAATAATTGCGAGAAGGAAAAATAGGTTTTTCATAGAAAGTTGCACCAATTGTACAGCTAAGGTAAGGATTGGTTCAAAAGTAGTAATGAAAATTGCATCAGGCCTTTTTGTTTATTGAAAAGACACATTTTAATCTGGAATAATTTGAATTTTTGATCGCATACTTCTAGTTTCAAAAAGATTTTACTCATTAAAAAGAATCAACCACTATAAATAACCATAAATTCAAAAATATAAAAGGCCACGAATTAACGAATTTACACTAATTCTTTCGTGGAAATTCGTTAATTCGTGGCAAAAAAAGTGGTTTAGTTAACTCATTTGGGAAAATTAAATAGGTAATAAATTATAGTCGTTTTAATTTTGAACCTTTTCTAAATTTAGGTGTAATTTTTGATAAGCAATTTACCAATCTTTAGATTATGAATTTTCTTAAACTACTAATTCTAGTTTTTCCATCCTTGGTTTTCGCACAAACTAATTGTGAATTCAAGTATCAAAATAAAAAAGGCGGAAATTATCTCTTCTCTATTTATTACGAAACGGATATGAAAACGCCGTTGAATGGAACGTGCGAAAGAAGGTATAACGACAATAAGATTTTCGAGAAACGCACTTTTCAAGACGGAAAATTGGTAGAAGAAATATTAAATTACGAAAGTGGCAGTTCGAAGACGAAAGTAAATCCCACTTGGAATACACGTGATTCTGTTATTGCAACAATAGAACAATTTTGGCCAAATGGTAATCGCAAACAAACGAATATTTATTATTGGGACAAAAACAAACGTCGCTGTGAAAAATATACCGATTATCACCTAAATGGAAAAGTACGATTTGTAAATTTCAATGCCTTTGCGAGATTGTCTGAAATCAATGAATACGACATCAAAGATTATCCGCCTCACACAATTGATTACGATGGCTATACAACTTTACGTGTTCCTTTTGGCTTGGCGCTAGAATACGATGATGCTGGAGTTTTGAAGTCGAAAACGACTCACAAAATGATTCTAAACGGCGGACACGAGCATTCTTCAAGAGATGGTTTATTTGAAGATTATCACCACAATGGCAAATTAAAAACAAAAGGATACTACAAAGATGGAGATCCAGATGGAAATTGGTTGGTTTATAATTTCTTAGGGAAAAAAATCGAAGAGCAATTCTATCAACGCAATATGAAAGTTGGTGTGTGGAAAGGCTGGCACGATAACGGAAAACAGCGTTTCGAATACGTTTATGACACGCTTTCAAATTTCATTTTTCACCCCAATAAAAAAGAATGGAACGAAGCCGGTTTACTTGTTTTGGAACGCTTCATCGACCGTAAAGGAAGGGGTTTTGAGAAAAAATGGGCAGACAACGGCACTTTAATTCAGCATCTTGAATTAGTTTACAACTCAAAAGAACAAGGTTCAGAGAAAAATTGGTATCCCAACGGTCAATTAAAATCGTACTTAAACAATTTCCGAAACTCAGACACCACTTATGTGAGCTATTTCCAAAATGGAAAAATGGAGGAAATTCACTTAAAATCGAAAAACGAGTCGGAGGATGTGATTACAAACAAAAAATGGAACGAAGCTGGAGTTCTAACCTCATCTTTAACAAAAAGATCACGACCTGAAAACGAGCATTTTGAATATTTTGACTACTGGACGAATGGAAATCCGAAAAAGTATATTTACCAATTGAATGAAACGCGTTTGGAAGAAACTTACTATTTCAATGGTAAATTCAAAAGTACTGTCCGCACATTGAATGGAAAATTGGATAGTAAATCAGAGCAATTTGATAGTACAGGAGTGTTATTGCAAGAATATTATTACACCAATAACCTAAGAAATGGCTGGTGCAAACGCTACGACAAAACAGGTAAATTGATTTTTGCACAATTCTACGAAAACGGTTGTCCGAAAAAAATGCCAGGTGAATTACCTGCCAAAAAACGAAACTTCGAAGAACTTTCAAAAGACGAAAGAGAACTATTTGTTAGTTTCATTTACAACAACTTGAGTCAATACGTTTCGCCAAATGAAACACAGTTATACTATACGAAAAAACAAGTAGATTCTATTGCAACGTATTATATGTATTTGTTTGATACTTGGTCAAAATATGCACCTTATCCATTTCCAAACCATCAAATCACAGCTCAAGTGATTAGTTTTCGATTGCCAAGTGTTTATTTGACAGGACTTGAAAAAAGAGATACAATGGATAAATACGTTAGGGAAGTCGTTACAGCCTTTGAAAAAAATGGCTGGAAAATCAGTAATTTAAAGTCTGAAAGTGGCTACCACAATTGGAATTTAGAAGTGGAAGGATTTTACACCCAAAAATTTATTCAAACCCATTTTCCTTTACTTCAATCTTTTATTTACATTTTACCTCAATCAAAAAATGTAGAACCACTAGAAACATTCAACAAAGTTCGTCATTCACGTCCGCTTACCATTGCTCCTTATTCGAATTGTATTGCGATTGCAAGCTCAAGTTCCTATGAAAAATCATTTCAATTTCTAATTTACTCAGATGGAGAAGTAGATTTATTGAATGGACGTTCGTGGGAAGATATTAACGAAATCAACGATTTTTCAAGAGAATTGCCTTATGATTAGGTTTAATTTGTTTAAGATTTAAAAAAAATAGAAGATAATGGTTCAAATAAATTGATGAATTTATTTGTTATTGCGATATAAAATTGTTCCAGTAAACGTCAAACGAACTGATTTTTTTCACTAAATTCAATAGAAAAATCATAAAATGGCAGCTTTTAACCCAGCAATTCATCACCGAAGATCCATTCGTTTAAAAGGATATGACTATGCACAAGAAGGTTTTTATTTCATTACTATTTGTTGTCAGGATAGAACACAATTATTTGGGGAAATTATGAATGGTGAAATGATTTTGAATGAATGTGGGGAAATCGCCGAGAATTGTTGGTTGGAAATTCCTAACCATTTTCCGAATGCGGAATTACATGAACATATAATTATGCCAAACCATGTACATGGAATAATTGAAATTAAATTTAAATCAATTATACCGACCGTTTTACCGTCTGTAGGGGCGAATGATTATTCGCCCCTACAGACGGTAAAACGGTCATTACCACGGTCGCCATCAAAAACAATTGGTTCAATTGTAAGGGGTTTTAAAATCGGGGTTACAAAATGGATGCGCCAAAACACGAATGTATATGATGTATGGCAACGCAATTATTACGATAACATTATCCGCGATGAACAATCCTACCAACGTATTTCCAATTATATCCAAAACAATCCCAAAAATTGGAAAGAAGATAAATTTTACAAATAAAAAAATGAAAACTAAAACAAAACACTTCCTCCTTCTTCTAATTTTCGCAATTAGTTTTTCAGTAAAAGCGGACCTTCGCCCGGTTTACCTAACCTTAGAAATCAGTGCTACGAAAACGAAATTTACAACTTCTGAATTGGTTCAGATTAATTTAACCCTTAAAAATTGTAGAGGAATTGATCATTCAATTCTAGTACCTGGTAATCAATCGAAAGGTTTAAAACTGATTTATTTTTCTTGGTACAAAGTCGATGAGAAGAATTTCTATACCGAAGTTCACCGCGATTCGAGAGTGATTGCAATGGACACAAGTGTGAAAGGTTATGTTAGTTTTAATCGATTGGAACCAAATGAATCCACCACAATTTCTTTTTTTTTCAACGATACTAAAAATGCACAAAGACACATCAATTCAACTTACGAAATCCCAAAATTGCCGCCAGGGAAATATAAGATAATTGCATGGTATTACCCGTGGGATGAAGAATTAGCAAAGCATGTGTTCAGTAAATACGATTGGAAAGGTCATGACGTAATTCCAGATGACAATCCTGAGTTGATGAATTTGCCAGAATCGGGCACGCAAAGTACCTATTTTGATGTTGAAATTATCGCACAAACAGAATCTAAAGAAACTAATACTGTTAATAGTTGCGGGAAAGCATGTCATTTATGTCGTTCAATTAAACATGAAAATTGGAATAAAACCAAACGTTTAATTCGTCGCGATTCAAAAGATTTGAGCGAGTACAACATGGGAAAAGGCACGAATGGAAATTGGCAAAAAGCGCACCGAAACATTGCTTATTTGGGCGACAATCCGGATGCAATTTTGTCTTCTTTACCCAGTTATTTATCGCGTGAAATTGTTTTTCAAAACAAAAATGGTATTCATTATTTCTACCTCACTTGGCAAATCGGAAAAGTAAGTAGAGTTGGATCAAGAATCAACTCGCTTTTTTATTTGATTAGTTTGAGAAATGTAAGGATCAGAGATTCGAGAATAAGATATTCGAAGTTGAAATGGTTGAGGGGAGATTGATAATTGCGAACCAAAGAATTGCGAACGGAAAACCAGATTGCTTAAGAATTGCAAACGAAAGAATTGCGAACGAAAAACCAGATTGCTTAAGAATTGTGAATTGCAAACGAAAGAATTGCGAACGGAAAACCAGATTACTTAAGAATTGCAAACGGAATAATTGTAAACGATTACCAGACTGCTTAATAATTGCGAATTGCAAACGGGATAGTTGCGAACGATTACCAGACTGCTTGTTAATTGCGAATTGCAAACGAAAGAATTGCGAACGGAAAACCAAATTACTTAAGAATTGCAAACGGAATAATTGTGAACGATTACCAGACTGCTTAATAATTGCGAATTGCAAACGGGATAGTTGCGAACGATTACCAGACTGCTTGTTAATTGCGAATTGCAAACTGGATAATTGCTAATAATTACCATACTGCTTATAAGTTGCGTCCGCCACAGCGGATTACAATTTACATTCTCAACTGTCATCTTTCAATTCTCAATTTTACATTCTCCATTCGTATTCTAAGACTTCTACAAATTTTTAAGCAGCAAATTTACAAGTTTCTACA